>NZ_JFOM01000015.1:0-776414 GCF_001860525.1 Paenibacillus sp. LC231
ACTTCATAGTAGAGCGACCTCCTGGATGGGCTTTTTGAGGCAATGACCTCGTGTGTAACCCCATCGTACCGAGGCGCTCGTTTTTGTTCAATCTCCAAAATATTCGTATTACAGGAATTCTAACGGGAAACGATAGCTCAAAATATAACGGCAGCAAGATCGTAACTGCATGCTAACGGACCAATTATTTTCTTTACTTAATAGAGGATCGAGACGTATAATTCGTTCAGACATCGGAGTGAGAAGAGGAGAATTGATTATGAACAATGGGTTAGTCAACGCTATTATCGCGTATATCATGTGGGGGGTTCTCCCGCTTTATTGGAAGTTGTTTGACGATGTGCCGGCAGGCGAAATTCTTTCACATCGGGTTGTCTGGTCGTTTGTCTTCATGGGTATTCTCGTCGCCGTCCAGCGCCGCTGGGGTGAAATGAAGCGGATTGCGGCTAGCCGCTCGCTCCTGCTGTCGGTCGCCGCCAGCGGACTGCTGATCGCAGCTAATTGGCTCATCTTCATCTGGGCCGTCAACAATGGCCATGTCGTCGAGACAAGTCTCGGCTATTATTTGAACCCGTTGCTGAACGTGCTGCTAGCGGTCGTCTTCCTTCGTGAGAAGCCAAACCGCGGCCAATGGCTCGCGATTGCCATCGCTGGCGCTGCGGTGCTCATCATCGCCATCGACTACGGGCGGTTCCCATGGATCGCGATCTCGCTGGCCGTGTCGTTTGGCTTGTACGGCCTCGCGAAGAAGAAAATCGTGCAAGACGCTTCTGTAGGCTTGCTGTCGGAGACGGCTGTAGTCCTGCCCGTCGCGCTCGGCTACTGGATCTATTTGGCCGCCGTGGGAAAGACGACCGCATGGACGCTGCCTCCGTCCATGTTCGTCGAACTGCTTCTTTCCGGCGTGGTAACGGCGCTGCCGCTGCTATTCTTTGCACGAGCGGCCGCCCGGATGGCGCTGTCCACGCTCGGCTTCGTACAATACATCGGGCCGACGATCATGCTGTTACTGAGCGTATTCGTGTTCAAGGAATCGGTCTCGTCGGTTCTGCTAGTCGGCTTCGCGCTCATCTGGACAGCGCTCGTCGTATACGCTGCGGCATCGGTTCGCAACACTAAACTCGCGAAGGCGAGCTGATGGCAAAGGCGCCCGGTACCGTCATAACGGCCATTTCCGTCCGATGGGGCGGGAGATGGCCGTTTTCAGTTTGTGGTGTTATCCGGCATACCTGGGCGGGCACACTACGTTTGCCGTGACTAGATCTATATTGAATTAACATTATATAAGGGGGTAAGCTAACGGGAAAGGTTACATGGAACAACGATTACAATGATTCCAGCAGGAGCAAAACAAGTACATTAGCAATCTCTATGAAATTTGAGGATACTCTACCTCCAACTCTTTCAAGCTTACAATTGTTAGATTTATAAATTTTAATGATGGAATCAAAGTAAGATTAAGTTTACCTTTTCGTACTATAAATAAGAAACAAGCTACCGATAAACGATAACTTGTTTCCTTTTAAAAACCGTTTTCTATTACCGGAAATCATCCTTGTGTCCGCCAAACTGGAAACCGAATTGACCACTATAACCGCCTAAATGGCCACCGGCATCCAAGCCTAAACCATGTCCCCCACCAATATGCGCGCCGGTATAACCACCGATACCATATTTTCCACCAAGATATCCACCTGCATGAACTCCCATCCCATGACCACCACCGAGTTGGCCGCCAGCATGAACTCCTACTCCATATTCACCACCGAGATGGCTGCCAGCATGAGCTCCTATTCCATGGCCACTCCCGAGATGACCACCGACAAAAATGCCTGCTCCATAATCACCCCCAAGCTGACCACCAGCATGAACACCAATGCCATTTCCGAAATAATTGCCATTAGGAGGATAAACGCCATAATATGGTGCAGGATACGGATAATAAGATGGTTGAGGGAATCGGCTACATGAGCATAAATAGGGGTTAATTATCATTAATAAGCCTCCAATTTGATCGATGAATGTAGCTTATTCAGAACTTATCAATCATGATACTTGACCATTGCAATATAGTCTAAAATTCGGAATATAGGTTCGTGAGTTATCCAAACATTGTATAATAGTTTATTGTGAATAGTGCCCTTGCGAGCCATAGAGGACCAGTGTGGGACTGGACCGATTTCCATCAACCATCCCAAAAATTAAAACGAACAAGCCCATGCAATTTGCAAGGGCTTCATATTGTCGAGAAACGCTGTCCTTTTTCACCTCAGCCCAGTAGAATACCGAACGTAGACTGCAACTCAAGGACTTTTTTAGATGTCTACTTGACGGGGAAACTTCATTCGGCGGCAGCCTCTTATCAAGAGATTAAAGGTGATTTTGTCTGATACTAAAATTGAGGTCCATATGCGCCAAAAGCCGGTATTCGCAGTCGGAGATAAATGAGATATGTCGCTTTCAGCTGCAGAGTCGAAATAAATAAGCTCCTCATTACTGTGATTACACTTGTGGGAAGCTTATTGTTGTTTTACGCGTTGATTTGGTGTAAGACTAGAGTATGAAGTGTGAGATATAGGAGAAGGTGACAATGGCAAATATTAATGATATTGCAAAGCGGGCAGGAGTATCCGTATCAACAGTATCAAGGGTGCTGAATCAACATCCTTATGTATCTGAATCGAAGCGGGCAGCTGTGCAGCGTGTGATTGATGAAATGGACTATACGCCAAATCGCTCAGCTGTCGATTTAATTCGTAAGGAAACAAGAAGTATCGGTGTGATCATGCCGTACAACAACAATCAAGCCTTTGATCAACTGCTTCATGGCGTGCTTAATCGATCGGTCGAGCGTGATTATTCCGTGATGGTTCTGCCTACAAAGTACGATCCGGATAAAGAGCTCAGCTGCTTAAATATGCTGAAAAATAAACAACTGGATGGCATCATCATTACCTCTCGCTCAAACACTTGGGATGCCATTGTGCCATATACCAAGTACGGGACGATCGTCGCATGCGAGTTTACGGATCATCCTGAGATTGGCTGTGCCTACATGGATCGATATGCATCTTACGTAGACACGTTTCAGCTGTTAAAGGATAAAGGGCATTCACGAGTCGCTTTTACGACAGCAAGAGGAGAAGAGAGCAATAGTACACAGCTGACGATAAAAGCGTATCAGTATATATTTGGCGAACTGCCGCCAGCATACCATATCAGGGATTGCTACAGCATGGAAGACGGGGTAAGAGCGGCACGACAACTACTTAATATGGATCTTAGACCAACCGCTGTTTATGCGAACGGCGATGAGGTTGCGGCAGGTATTTATCAGTATGCAAGGAGCATACAACTGGGGGTGCCAGAGGATCTGGCAATCATTGGCCAGGAGAATCAGCCTGTTGGAATTGGGTTACGCCTATCTACCGTTGATCATCAGTTGGTGAAAGTCGGTGAACAAGCCTTTGATCTTACAATTAAGAAATCAAAGGATAAGGTAGAGATTCCTTATCACATCATTGTACGGCAATCGATATAGCTATTGACTTACCATCGCTCCATGCATGGTTTTTTTCAATGATCCAGCCCATCATTTTATTTTTGGAGGATATTTATGAATCAACGTTTTCGGATTACAAGATCCATGAATGCAACTACTAGTGATCAAGAGATTTCATTGGAGGAATGCCAAGCTTATTTTTCATCCAAGGCGGATTTCACTTATCAGACGGTGCTGACTGTGAAAGGGGAGGAGAGCACCATGTCCGTCGAAGGGGATTTCTTTATGTGGAAACATGGAGAGGCCCTTATTCCATTTAGACACTATATGGGGGAGCTGTACATAGCCGTCTCCCATCAAGAAATCGTACCCCTCATGATCGGAATTGCAGCTGATTTACGGGCAGATATCGTAGAAGGGTAAGGAATGAAAGTTGCCATATGACAAGATTTTTAAACTTAAAGGCCACATTCTTGGTCATACCCCTTTCAGTAGACAGAACTAAAAGAGAGCTTTAAGCAGTAACCGTTTCTCGGTATTCCACCGGGGAACGGTTGTTTCATTTTTTCTGAAATCGTTCTCGCCGTGTCGTATTGGCGGATGACTTTTTCCTCTTGTCTACTAGTCTAGCAGGGCAGGTACATGACGATTCCCCTCCTGGCTTGGACAGCTTGATGGAGCACAATATGTAACATATGAAACCTGATAACAGGTTCATATGTTACACATTCTCAGCATCGTACTTCAACAGGGATCGCGGAGATCCGGATGAAAAAATGATGATAGCAGCGGGATCGCGCCGGACAGACGGATGACAATGCACATCTTACACATTTACGATGTCATGCCGTCTTCTCTACACTTTGGAATGTAAGCGTTACCTGTTAACCACTGAAACGTGATGTACGTGAGTGAGCCAGATAACCTGACATGAATCGATATGTAAGAAAGGAGGGGAAGCATGAGGGGAAAAAGACTGCTTGCTGTGATATCCGGAAGACGTTCCATCCATCGCGAAACGAAGCCGCCTAATCCAGGTGTAAACCAAACGTCTCTCGGTAAAAGAATCAGGGTGAACTGGGAGCTTTATCTGTTCTTGGTGCCGGCCGCACTGTATTTCCTTGTATTTCACTATGCGCCGATGTACGGTATCCAGATTGCCTTTAAGAACTTTATCCCTAGCAAAGGAATCATGGACAGCCCATGGGTGGGCTTCGGTCATTTCGAGCGTTTCTTCCATTCCTACTATTTCTGGGATCTGCTCTGGAATACGTTCAGCCTCAGCTTCTACGAGCTGATCATCGGGTTTCCGCTGCCGATCATCCTGGCGCTTGCTTTCAACGAAATCCGTACGGGTCCCTTCAAGAAAATGGTTCAGACCGTTACGTATGCGCCTCATTTTATATCCGTTGTGGTCATGGCCGGTATGATTATTACCTTCTTATCGCCGTCCACCGGCATACTGGTCCAATTCATCAAATGGATGGGTTTCGATGCGCCGAACTTTTTGTCGGATCCGGCCTGGTTCAAGACCGTATATGTTCTGTCCGGAGTCTGGCAAAGCACCGGATGGGGGACCATTATCTATCTGGCTGCGCTGTCCGGTGTCGATCCCCAGCAGCATGAAGCCGCGATTGTGGACGGAGCCAGTCGTTTCAAACGATTGCTGCACATCAACCTGCCGGCCATACTCCCAACGATCACCATTTTGCTGATTTTGAACATGGGTAACATTCTTACAATTGGCTTCGAAAAAATACTGCTGCTGCAGAACTCCCTGAATATGGAGTCTTCGGATGTCATTTCAACTTATGTTTACCGGACCGGTCTGGTAGACGCGCAGTACAGCTTCTCAACAGCTGTTGGCCTGTTCAACTCCGTGATCAACATTATTTTACTGGTAACCGTCAACCGGATTGCCAGACGCTCCAGCGAGAACAGCCTATGGTAGAAAGGAGGGAAGTACATTGGTTACCGCAATGAAGGAATCGAAGTGGGACAAAATTTTTCTGGGCAGCGTCTATATCTATTTATCCATCGCTCTGATTGTTGTTCTTTATCCGCTCATTTATATTCTCAGCGCATCGATCAGCAGCCCGCAGCAGGTGAATTCGGGTGCGATGTGGCTGTTTCCCAAGGAAATTACCTGGGCCGGATACCAGCTGGTGTTCGAAAACCCGAAGATTTGGAACGGATATCTGAACACGATCGTCTATACTGGGATAGGAACGCTGTTGAACCTGACCGTGACACTGCCTGCAGCCTATGCGCTCAGCAGGTCGGATTTGGTCGGTCGTCAACTGTTCTTGGGATTTATCCTGTTCACGATGTTCTTTACCGGAGGGCTTGTGCCAACGTATCTCGTCGTCCGGAATTTGGGGCTGATCAACACGATGGGGGCGCTCATTCTTCCCGTAGCTGCATCGGTATGGAATATCATCGTTGCCCGGACGTTCTTCCAGACGACGATCCCGAAGGAACTGCAGGAAGCGGCCTATATGGACGGCTGTACCAACCTGAAGCTGTTCGTCCGGATTATTCTGCCGTTGTCAGCGCCGATTATTGCAGTTATGGCTTTGTTTTACGGGGTCAGTCACTGGAACAGCTATTTTCCGGCTCTGATCTATCTCAACGATGAGAGCAAGTATCCCCTGCAGATGGTGCTGCGGCAGATTCTGGTTCTTCAGGAAATGACGGCGGAGACGACCGGCGCCGCAATCAGCGGGGATGCCGCCAGGGCAATGAGTTCCAAAGCCGAAACCGCATCGCTGATCAAATACGGGGTTATCGTCGTATCGACGCTGCCGATTGTGGCTCTCTATCCTTTTTTACAGCGATTCTTTGTCCAAGGGGTCATGATTGGTTCTGTAAAAGGATGATGAAAGCGTTTTATATAATATGAGCTTGAGTATGCAAAGGGAGGAAACATGGATGAAGATGACAAGCAAAACTTGGAAGCTGGTGCTAACGGGGATGACAGCCCTGTCTCTGCTTGCCGGATGCGGTTCGGGCAGCGATACGAAATCTGCCGGAACAAAGTCAACAGAAGCAGCCGCCGTGAATAAGGAAGGCTTCCCGATTATGAATGAACCGATTACGCTGACCATGATGGCGCCTGATGTCGGCGTTCAGAACTGGAAGGATATGATCGTGCTGCAGCAGATGGAGGAAAAGACGGGCATTTCATTCCGATACTTGAACGCTCCGAAGGATAGTTTTGATACGAAGAAGAACCTCGTATTTGCCAGCGGCGATTACCCGGATGTCTTCTATGCTGCAGGCTTGACGGCGGCTGAACAGATGAACTATGGCGAGCAGGGAATTCTGATCCCGCTTGAGGAGCTCATCGAGGAATATGCTCCGAACTTCAAGGCGCTGATGGACGAAATTCCGGAGATCCGTAAATCCATTACAGCTCCGGATGGACATATCTATTCCTTGCCAGCGATCGATTTAAGCCAGCACTGGTATCGCAACCCGCTGTGGTACAACGGTGATTTCCTGGAGGCCCTGAAAATCGACAAGCTTCCGGAGACGACCGAGGAGCTCTATGCCTTCCTGAAGCGTGTAAAAGAAGAGGACCCGAACGGCAATGGGGTCGCCGATGAAATCCCGATCTCTTCCGTATCGACAGCTACGACGAATGCTCGGGATATTCGTACTTGGCTGCTTGGCGCTTTCGGCATCTATGAAGACGAAATTTATGTGGACGATGAGGATGTTGTTCATTATACCCCGATAGAAGAGGGCTTCAGAGAGTATCTGGTTTATATGAATCGTCTATGGAAAGAGGATCTGCTTGACCACGAAAGCTATTCGCAAACCGCAGAACAGAAAAAGGCCAAGGCACAGAACAATCAGGTCGCCCTGTTCTCCGACTGGCATGCCTACATGACCAAAGGGGGAGAACCGTCCACCAAAGATCCGATGTTCGCTCCGGTAAAAAGCGATCTGGTAGACAAGCCGGCTATCGCCAAGAACAGAGGGATCACGACAGGGGCTTTTGCCATCACGGTTACCAATCCTGCCCCTGAAGCCTCGATGCGGTGGGTGGACTACCTTTATTCTTATGAAGGATCGCTCTTTTTCAACAAAGGACCAGAAGGCAAGCTGTGGGAGTATACGGATGAAGCCAACCGGGTGAAGCGCTATTTGCCTGTGCCGGACGGCATGGAGATGGAGGATTACCGTGCGACTTTGACGCCAAACTACGGCATTCCGGCTCCTACCATCAATACGGACGATATTAATAAAGGATTGAAGACCGACTTTGATCAGTGGGTTGAAAAGGAAACGAAGGAAAAGCTGCTGGATCGTGGAGCAAGACCGCCGTTCCCTGCCTTGTTCCTGACCGTTGAAGAGCAAACCGAGATCAACAGCCTGAACTCGGATCTGAGCACGTATGTACAGCAGATGGAGGCGAAATTCGTTACGGGAGCAGAACCATTGTCCAATTGGGATAACTACCTGAACACGATGAAGAAAATGGGTGCCGACCGGGTCGTCGAAATCTATCAAGGCGCATATGACCGATGGAAGTCGAACTAAACTTAGATTGTGTCTAGCAGAAATTAGCCATCAAGATAAGATACACGAGATGACAGAGGTTTTCAAAGAAAAGGTGGCCTGGGAGAAGTCGATTGCTCTTTCAGGCCCACCTATGAATTCAAGAGGGCCTTGATAGATTCTGAATACTATACAAGTGTGGAGGCCTAGCCTATGAAAATAACTAGACATCCAAACAATCCGATCGTCGTTCCGGGAAAATACGAATGGCGTAAAGTTACTGTTTTCAATCCTGCGGTTATTATAGACAACGGCAAGTTTTACATGATCGAACGTACCGCAGGCTCCCTAACGCCATGCAAGAATGTTTTGGGACTGCTGGAGAGTGAGGACGGAGTGAATTTTACGCACGTGACAGACGAGCCGATCGTGACGCCAGACATGCTGGGCTTCCCATATGGAAGCGTCCAGGACCCGCGGATTGTCAAAATAGACGGCACGTATTATTTAAACTATGCCCTTAGGCCGTGCGCCATGAGTTACTATCCGACAGGAGCGGGCATACCGGAGCGTTCAATTCCGAAATATCCGGACGGCTGGGGGGAGGAGGAAGGCCACTGGCTCACCCGCTCTTCGATTGTGAAGTCGGACAATCTGATCGACTGGGAATTCGTTGCCGATACGACACCGCTCGACATCAATGACCGTGACAACATTTTGTTCCCTGAGAAGATTAACGGAAGGTATGTATTGCTGCGCCGTCCGGAGGAATACGTGGGTGCAGCTCACGGAACGGACAGCGCGGCGATATGGATTACGTACTCCGAGGATCTGGTTCATTGGGAAGAGCCGAAGCTTCTGGCCAAGGCTGAGAACCCGGCCTGGGAATCCAGGAAAATCGGCGGAGCAACCCCGCCTGTGCGAACCGATAAAGGCTGGCTGGTCCTTTACCACGGCGTTGATGATCAGGTCGTTTACCGAGTCGGGGCGATGCTTCTTGACCTGAACAACCCTGAGAAGGTCATAGCAAGAACGAAGAATTTCATTATGGAACCGGAGGCCTATTATGAGAAATTCGGTTATCAAATTCCGAATGTGGTGTTCCCGACAGGAAACGTGGTCAAAGACGGCCTGCTCTATATCTATTATGGTGTGACCGACACTGCCATTGCACTGGCTACCGTGCCGGTCGATGAGCTGGTAGAGCATATCCTGAACGAACCGCAGTAAGTGAAATAGAAGCATCCGGGCCCTTTCGAGACAATGTCTCGTAAAAGGGCCCTCTTTTTTATATATCCAGACTGCTCGAGCAATGTTGTTTGCGGTACTGACCGGGTGTCAGTCCGGTTTCTTTCTTGAATTTGCGGATGAAATTGGGTGCATCCAGATAGCCCACCTGTTCGATGATTTCCTTCAGAGGAGCGCTTGTCGTCACAAGCAGCCGAATGACTTCTTCCATACGCCTCTTCCAAATATACTGCGAGAAGCTGATCCCGGTCTTTTCTTTAAAGCTGCGGCTTAAGTAAGAGGTAGAGACGGAGAATTTAAGAGCCACATGCTCCAGACTGAGCGTGTAGTCGGCAAACTGCTGATTCACATAATGTACGATATCATCGATCAGCTTAGGCGCTGCTTGCTCATGGTTACGCTCAACCTTCTCGCAAATCTCGGTTGTCAGCGACAACAGCTTGTCCTCAAATTCCTCCAGCGTCTCAAACGACGTATAGTCCGAGATGCTGCTGAATGCTTCGTTCATTCCGACCTCGGAGGCGGACCGAAGCAGCGCGTTCAGCAGATCGAAGCAAATGCAGCGCAGCAGGTGAATCTGCAGCGGTTCGCTCCGAATGGTCTCCATCATCTCGGCGATCATCTGCACGGCCACCGACTCGTTGCCTTGCTTTAAGCTTTGCTCCAGCTTGAGCAGCGACTTTCTTGGAAGCCACACACCTTTGGCAACAGGATGATTCTGCTCCGCCAGTTGGGCGAAATAGGTGATCCGGCTGCTGCCAACCATTCGGTGCTCAAGAGCGGTTGCGGCTTCGATGAAGGATTGGTTCAGCTGCCCCAAATCGCGGTAAGGCGTGCCTACGCCCATGCTCGGATCGAGCCGTGTGTTCTCAGAGATCAATCCCTGGACCGCTTGTATGATCTGCTCCATCCGGAGCTTCAGCGAATCTTGACCGGGGTCAAGAAGCGTTACGATTAGCGCAAATTGATTATCGGCTGAGAATTCGACGCCGTGGATATTCGCATGAAGCCCTGTTGGTTCAACATGACTGAGCAAAGCTTGCATTTGTTGACGATCATTTTGGACATCCTCGGCCTCATCGGCTTCTTCCCAGGACAGAATCACACAGAAATACATGACTTGATCTTGAGGAAGCTCCAGTCCCGCTCCGGCGATCATTCGCTCGATTTCGGGATCATCCGGCTTGCCGTGTTTTAGCAGAAGCAGCATGCATTGATTGCGCACGAAGGGCTCCTGCATATCGATTCGGGCACTGTAATCGTGAAGGGTCTGACGAATCCAATCCCATTCATTGCGCGTTTTGGGCTCAGGGGTATCGTCGACTCTGAGCTTGGCGAATTCCATCAGGTCCTTAATCGGGTGATATTGACGTCTAGCCAGCACAAAAGCAGCGAGCACTCCGGTAATGACGGCGATGCCAAACACCAGCAAAATGAGCGTCTGTACATGAGCGACCCGGCTGAAGAACTGATAGCTTGGCATGATGGTCATGTAGTTCCAGCCATTCTCCCCGGATTTGACGGATACGACGGAATACTTGTCATTATTCAGGGAGAGATTGTGTATACCCGCATCAAGCGCAGCCAATGACCCGAGGTTCTCTTGGGACAGGGTTACGCCATGATTGCTCGCCGTAAGCACTTCATCATTTTGATTGAAAATGTAACTGCTCCCGGTGAAATCGCTAAGAATGGAATCCATGACCCCGGTAAGATTGGATTCTTTCACCATATATACGACGCTTCCGTAGGGATAGGGGGCATTGGGCTTGATCGGTACGATGACGGTCAGCATCGCCTCCTGCCTGGAGCCGTTGATCGTAACATTCTCGGCAGGCCGTATGAACATCTGATTCGTTTCGTTCAGAGCAACGATGATATCCTCCAGACTCCAGTTCTCATAACGATAAAAGGAATCGAACGTAACGTTAACATTCGTCAGGCCGCGGTAAGAATAGATAACCGGTTCGTTATGATAGTATATGAAGATGTCTTCGATGATGCTGCTGTTTGCCTTATAGTTGGCCAAAGCTTGTATGGCTTCCACTCTGTAATAATCATCACGGACCATATAAGGGGTTAAGCGTCTGTCGTAAGCGATTCGGCCGGAAAGCTCCCGAAGCTCCGCGATACGGGAGTCGATGGTCATTTTCACCTGGTTCAATTGATTGATGTTGGATTGTTCAATCTCGGTACGAAGCCCGCTGACAGCGCTATCATAAACAAATATCGTTACCCCCGTCAGGGGAATTAGAAAGATCAGAATATAAGACAGAACGTATTTTAAGAGCAGCTTCGACTTAAAATGATTCCAATTTATTCGGAAAGTGAAGGTGGATACGATGAATGATTTAAGCTTGTGAATGGTCATTTGGGTGCATCCTCCATTGCATTCTTTTCATGTCATGCGAACATCCGATTTCATTAACAACGACAGGGTTATCTGAAACATTATATCATTATAATGATTATTCGGAGAAATATTAAGCAAGTCACTCCTCAGCCATGATCCAGGCTAGGGCGTTTTCATAGATTGCAACAGCTTTCTTGGCACTGCTTGTTCGGTTGTTTATTCGCTTTAAAGAGAGATTTTGTTATGATAGGGACAAGAAAATAATGGGAAGTGAGAAGCTGTGGACAAAAAGGCGAAGAAGGTTTTACTTCAAACGTTCTGGTCATCCAGCGGCTGGAAAAGCAGTCCTTTGCCGTTCGTTGGGGAGGATTTTGATTACGCGAAGCGCATGGGGCTGATGTTCGATCCCCTTACCGTCGGGCATGATGAGCTGATCCAGCAGCTTCATAGCTTACATAAGACGGTTACTAAAGAAAGGGTAGCTGCCGCATTTCTGCACAGTCTGTCCACGAGACAAGTGCATCTGCGAAGCGCGCTTTCCAGCTGGGCGCTGACATCGCGCCTGCCTCTTCATCAGTACGAAGAACGACGCTCGGCCATGCCGAATTACAGCAGCTGCGGAGATTGTAACCATGCCCGGCTGCAGTCCGACCGGGATTACGTGAATGCCGACCTGAACGTGCTGAATTTCGAACGGGTCAAATGGGGAGGCATCCGCTTAAATCAGCTGCTCTACTGCTGGCTTGATCTGGAGCTGTTGAGCCATGAGGAGGACCTGACGGTGGACGAGGAGGATATCGCCATTCTGCGGAAGCTGATTGCAGCCGTCGACGGATGTGCTGAAACAGAAAGCCCGCGTCATCTCGAAAAGCGGTTGAAGGATGTTCTGCCTTCAAGCAAGCATGAACGAGACGTGCTGATGGAAGTTCTGGGATATGCCGGCGTGCTGGTTCCGAAGGATACGCCCCGCACGCGTCCGAGAAGGGATGACGATTTCTTCTCGATGTCGGAGTGGCAGGGAAGCGACGGGTATTCCACTGAAGCGCTGCAGTTTTTTTTCGGCGAATATCTCTAGACCGCGCTGCATCATGATAGGTTACAGAATGCGTACCGGTTTAGGATTTTAAGGGGAGGGTTAGAATGGAGCAGCAATTAGAGGAACTGATTGATCGTTATCAACAAGACCATTATTTATCCGGGAACATCCACATTTCCAAAGAAGGCAAAACCTTATTCAGTAAATCCTACGGGCAAGCCAGCATTCAGCTTGGCGTCCCCAATAACAAGGATACGAAATTTCACATTGCCTCAGTCACCAAAATGTTCATTGCAGCTGCCACCCTCAAACTCTATGAACAAGGGCTGATTAGTCTTGATGATCATCCGGGTGCCTATGTTGACGCATTTAAGGCTCTCCATCCAAAGATCACGATCCATCATTTATTGAGCCATTCATCAGGGCTGCATGATATTTATGCCGTACCTGACCTTACATATGAGATGAGCAAATTAAGTGTGGAGAAGAAAGCGTTTATACCCTACCTCGTCGGACTCAAACAGAATTTCATTCCGGGTGAGCGTTGGGAATATAGCAGCACCGGGTTTATCATGCTGGGGTATATACTAGAGGCTGTGACGGAGATGAAGTATGAGGAAATTTTGAATTCCTGGTTCTTCTCGCCTTTGCACATGGGATCGACAGGGGTTGATTGTCCTCGTCAGATCAATTCAGGCAGAGCATACGGACACGCATGGGAAAATAATCAGCTGATCAACGCTGACAATGACAGGCTTAGCACGGTTCAAGCTCCAGGCGAGCTGTACTCTACGGTGCAAGATCTGAATACGTGGTGTGAAGCCCTTTTCAAAGGTGAAATCCTTCATCCGGAAACGATGGATAAAATGTTTGAACCGTACTATATGACAACATTTGACCCGAACTTAAACTATGGATATGGATGGTTCCTGGGGGCTGACTTTCGATTAATTGCCGGAGGAACTCCGGGATTTCGATCCGAAATTTGGCACTATCCAGTTCAAGATCTACGGATCGTCATGCTATGGAATTATGAGAAAGTAGACTCGCACCAGTTGTTCCGAATGATTAAACCTCTATTGTTTCATACGTAAAACGAAGGAAACGACTACAAGATTAATCGGGAACCATGCAAGCATGTATTTGTTTTGGTCATTATCACTTTCGAGAGGAGCCTTACATGAGAAGCATCAAGCCAGGTCGGGGACCGTCGGCTATGGGCGCGGTTGGCAGTGCTGCAATTGGCGTATTTGGGATATTCTGGACGATTTCGGCAGCAAATATGGGAGCACCCGTCTTTTTTGTCCTGTTCGGGGTCATCTTTGTCGGTGTCGCGGTTGTGCAGGGGATTTTTCATCTTAAAAATGCTACGGGAGCTAACCGCATGTCCGTCTATGATATTACCGACGACGAACCGGATCCATTAGATCCTTACCTTCAAGCGAATGCAAGGCAAAGCGTCAACGAAGGTTTTAAACAGGATGGCGATTTCAATTTCTGCCCGTATTGCGGGAGAGCCATCAAACATGAAACGTACCAATATTGTCCGAAGTGCGGTAATGACATTGGGGAGAGGCAGTAATTTTGCTTGATAATGCATTTTAATGCCGAGATTGGAGGATGAAAAATGGGCTTTCATGACACGTACAGATTCGGTGTGCATGCCATCATATCGAACGCCGACGGCAAGCTGCTCTTATTAAAACGGACCTACGGGAACAAAGGATGGAGTTTGCCCGGAGGCGGGGTCGACCCCGGCGAAACGATCCATGAAGCGATATTTCGCGAATGCCGCGAAGAACTGGGCCTCACCCTGCAGGATGCGGTCTTGACCGGATTTTATTATCACAGTCATATCAACGTGCAGGTCGGCATATTCCGCTGTTCGATCCCTCTTCATGAGGAAATTATCCTTAGTTCGGAGCATTCGGAGTATAAATGGGCCGAGTTGTCGGAGCTGAGCGATGTTCAGCGGTTAAGGGCCGAGGATGCATTGGCTTATCAAGGAGAAGTTAGAAGCCGGGCGTTTTAAATTTCATGCTCTCCAATGATCATGCATGTCACTGAAAAATTTCTGGGAGAGGATAACTTAAAAAGTTGTGCCTCAGGGCATCGAGAGTTAGAATGATTGATAAAGTGATCGAGAGAGGAGAGAGCAGAATGAACGAAGCGTATCTTCAATTGTACGATTATCACATTTGGGCGAACGAAAGACTATGGAACCATCTGCAATCCTTGCCGGAAGGCGTGTTTCTCCAGGAAGTGAATCTGAGCTTCAAATCCATCGCCGAAGTCTTCGGTCACCTTGCAGCTGCGGAGGAAGTTTGGTTTGCCCGGATCAAGGAGGAAAGTCCCCCGTCGCTTGCCGCGAGACCGTTCGCGAATTTGGAAGCAGCTCGTCAATACCTGAGCGAGCTTCAAACCAAGCACCATGAATATTTAGCATCGGTTGGCGATATGGGGAAGGTTGTGACTTATCACAACACGGCAGGCGAGGGATTTCAGAATTCGATTTCGGAGATTCTCCAGCAGGTCGTAAATCATGGAACCTACCATAGAGGTAATATCACGACTATGCTTCGGCATTTGGGACACAAAGGGTTAATAACGGATTACATTGCCTTTTTAAGAGCGTAGCTTAAACGCATCACACATAGGGGACTTCCTGCTGTCATGATCTCATGAGCCGGGGAGTCCTTTTGCTATTTTTACCAAATGGAAATTAGGATGTAAAATAGAATATATGCCTTGGGAATCGTTTTAAGTAGAGATTATTTATAAATATAATGGGTATAGTTCTTCCTGCGACTCTCTTATATGATGTAAGGAATGCCTCTAAAGAAATAGATTGAATAAACCTGTTAAAGCAGATCAGATGATTACATTCGAGGCGAGGAAAGCTCCGACAGGGCGCTAGTAGAACTAGTGCCCTCGGGTGTTTATCCATAAGTGGCGTGAAAAGCCTGTGTGCAGGGATAAATTTAGAATCAGTGAGGTGATTGCATGCCGTATGACGCAGACTTAACTTCCGAGGATGTGGATCGATTACTCCAATACCTCGAATATTTCCAAGATCCTGGGTCCGTTTTTTACCATGAAGTTAATGGATACATGCGCGAAAGTCAGGAAATCGGAAGTTTTCGTAAAGCGTTAGATGATGTCGGCTTCTTAATGGTATTCAACTGGAGTGATTGGTTAATGGAGAACGAGATCTACAGGAACTTAGATTATGAAGTGGATAGCAGCATCATGAACGCCGATCTGACAACCCTTAGAAAATTAATGACCAGTTATATTCGGGGGGATCGATTTAACGAAGGGTTATTTATCCACGTATGCACGAAAGGGCACGCAGCTAAAATTTTGTTAAGACTGAGAGAATTAATGGGCGCATCCTGATCCTACGCATACTTGTCATCCTCGTACCGAATTGACTTAGTACATTCATATGAAGTGATGGAATTAGAGCGTACGGGAGGAATAACAATGATAACCAAAGCGATTTTCCTCGACTTTTATGGGACTGTGGTTCATGAAGATGATGAGATCATTCCGTTAATATGCCAAAAAATCAAGGAGACTTCCTCTGAGGACTGCACCATTCAGGAAATAGGACAATACTGGTGGAAGTCCTTCTCAAACATGTTTCATGAAAGCTATGGGGAAAGTTTCGATAATCAAAGAAATCTGGGCAGAACATCTTTACGCACGACGATAGACTACTTCAAATCGGATTGCATTGCAGAGGAGATCATACAGGAGCAATTTGAGCATTGGCAAAAGCCAGGTATTTATGAAGATGCGCTCTCTTTTTTTAAGTCGTGTAAATTGCCCATATATATCATTTCTAATATTGATACATCGGATGTGATGACAGCCATAAGGTTTCACAATTTAAAGGTCACTGGCGTGATCACTAGCGAAGATGTCAGATCATATAAGCCGAGGTCGGAAATATTTGTAGAAGCACTTAGAAGGTATGAGTTAAAGGCTGCGGAGGTCCTGCATGTCGGGGATTCATTAACAAGTGATGTTGTAGGGGCTCAAGCATTGGGAATCCGAGCCGTTTGGATCAATCGTATGAACAAATTAAAGCCGGATCATATACAGCCCGATTACATCATAAAGAAGCTGACGGAATTAGAAGGGATCATCTAGCGCGAAATATCTAAGAACGATAATGAATAGGAACGCTTGTGCGTAGATTCGATAAAAGGTAAAATATAACTACAATTGAATCTTGGGTGGGCATGGTTTCCCTTCGAAAGGGGGTGAAGCCATGGAGGTAAAGGATGCATTGACGATTATGTTTTTGTTTGGATCGTTCATTCTTGCTCTTTTAACATACATTAACAATAACAACAAGAAAAAGTAAAAACCCACCCAAAGGTTACGCGCCGAAGGTGGGTTTTTCGTTCCTAAATGACTTAGAGGGGAATAAACCATCCAAGCCAATTGTACTGACCAAGTGTTCGCTGCACTTGGTCTTTATTACATATATAGTACCATAAAATAAAATATGTATCAAAGCTTAGAAATACCTGAGGAAGCGTAGAAAACAAGAAAGTAATCATCATGTAAAATCGCTCTTTCGTAGTCGATGAAATCGATCGGAGTATATAGAATCTGGAAAAGGAAAGGAACGAAATGACCAAGAAATATACGATTTTCATATGTGTAATATTTCTACTCATCTCAATTCTGATCATTTCTTTTTTTGCACAAAAAACCTCTGAGACGAAAGCCCCTAATATCTCCGTTACCCTGACTTTAGATGAACATACAGGCTCTGTTATTTGGAATGATCTTATTAAGATCACGGTCGGGCAGCAAGATGGTCCAACAGAACATGTGGGTATTCGAAATCATTCGGAAATAACGAACAAAGAAAGTATAGACTTACCTATTGGCCAGGCAATATTAATTCGGTTTCTACATGGTGGTTCGGCAGTTTATCCCGCTCCGGATAAAGTATTTTATTTGATATACATTCAGAAACCCGTTAAAGAAAAGTCGGAGGAATTAATAAGAACTTTTTATATTGAAGGAGAAGTTATAGGCGACAGTGAAATAGAAGCGAAAGAAGAACTCATAAAATTAGCACATGCTTGGAAGGTAGAGTAAGAACATATCGTATTTGTGCATATGAATCAATACTATAATAGTAATATGAAAGGAACTCTTATGGAAATCTATGGAGAACACATAATCTTATCTAGAATCACAAACGATGACTTGGATTTTATATGCAGGATTGAATGCGATCGAGATTTATGGCAGTTTGAAGAATCTGTACCGTCCGACGAACAAGTTCGAAGTAACTTTCTGGAGAAAATTAGGGAGGGCAACGAAACAGCAAGCTATGATTTTATAGTTCGTTTAGCGAATGATGGGAATAGAACTCCAATCGGACTTGCTCAAGTGTGGAGTTATATCGACTACAGGAAGAGCTGGGAATTGGGATTTGCGATCCTCCCTCAACATGGCGGACAGGGGTACGGGAGTGAGGCTGCTCAGCTTCTTTTGAAATTTGCTTTTGAACAGCTGCATGCGCATAAAGTGGTTGGTATGTGTAATTCGCAAAATGCTCGATCTGCAGCGCTCATGGAGCATATCGGGATGACCCAAGAAGCCGTTTTTAAAGAGGAACTTTTTTGGAAGGGACAATGGACGGATCAGTACTATTATTCCATCCTTGAAAAGGAGTTCTTTGAAGGTAAACAATTGTAGGAAAGAATAGTTAATAATTCGTCGATGCCAATCTCAATATGGAGGGGATCATGAAAATAGTAAAACACGTACTGATCTTTTTTGTGTTGATTGTCATTACATCATGTAAGACCAACTCTGATATATCAACTACAAATTATGTGCATCTAATTGAGCAGCCGGTTGCGCTTATTGAATCCAAGCTGGAGTTCACCCCGGAGATTCCAACATACATCCCAATTAATGTAACAGAAGCAACGGCTTCTTTGGAATCGTATGAAACCAAGCAAGGGAAGTTTCAGGAAGTGGTATACCACCATAGGAATATTAATAAACAGCAGCTTTATAATCTCATCATTACCTATGACGAGACGGACGAGATCTACAGTGAAGAATCCATTGCCAGAGGTAAAGAAAGTCATGAACTGAAACATGGCATTAAAGGATATTATGATGAAGATGATGATGGTCAATCATTATGGTGGAGAAATAACGGCTTAACCTATAGATTTGTATATTTTCTTAATGAAGGACAGCCTAGGTTGGATAAGCAAGAATTCATTCAGTCCGCCAATTCCGTTGAGCAGCTGCAACCTAATGGAACCAGTTAATCACTCTGAGTGTTTTTTTCGTTTTGTTTTTTTCATGTCAACGATATGGAAAAAGCAGTAGAATGGTATACAAGGTTCCTCGGCGTACCTAACCTACAAGAAGATATATAAGAAACAGAAACTGAATTGAAAAATCACATAGGTAGGGGAGTAGACATGATACAATCCATTGTCCATATTGCATTAGTCGTGAAGGACTATGATGAGGCCATCGCATTTTATACCGAGAAGCTGAATTTCACCTTGATTGAAGATACATACCAGCCTGAGCAAGATAAACGTTGGGTGGTCGTAGCACCTCCCGGATCGGTCGGCACGACGATATTGCTTGCCAAGGCGTCCAAGCCGGAGCAAGAGCCATTTATAGGCAATCAGTCCGGGGGCAGAGTGTTCCTGTTCTTGAACACAGATGATTTTTGGAGAGATTATCGTGAAATGGTATCGCGGGGGATTGAGTTTGTAAGAGAGCCCAAAGAAGCGGATTACGGCATGGTGGCGGTATTTAAGGATTTATACGGCAATCTGTGGGATTTGCTGGAGTTGAAGGAAGATCATCCATTGATGAAACGGACGAAGTAATCGGTATATCGAACGGATATCCAAGAACCTGCAAGGAGGAAGCAACAGATGTCTAAAATTCTCAATGTGATTGTCATTGCAGCGCACCCGGATGAACCCGAAATCTATGCAGGCGCGATCTCGGCAGCTTACTCAGAGATGGGTCATCGGGTGAAGTTCGTAACGCTAACCGATGGATGCTGCGGTCATCATGAAATGAGCGGGCAGAAGCTGGTCGAACGTCGGATTCAGGAAGCTCATGAGGCTGCAAAGCGTCTTGGGGTGCTAGAATACGTCGTTCTGCCCATTCCCGATGGCGAATTGATGCCAACGCTCGAAGTGCGCAAGGAAGTGATCCGTCTAATTCGCGGCTGGGAGGCGGATATCGTCATTACGTTCCATCCGGATGGTCCCGGTCATGTGGATAACCGCAATGTCGGGAAGGTCGTGCGGGATGCGGCAGATTTTGTTGCGAACGTACCGAATGCCGTCCCTGAAGTGCCGTCATTGAAGAAATCCCCGATATTCCTGCTGATGCCGGATTATGCGGCACGGGCGACGTACCAGCCGGATATTGTTATCGATGCTGGAGGCGTGATCGAGAAGAAATTGCTCGCCTGCGATGCTCATGCTTCCCAATTCTATGAGTTTGCGCCTTGGCAGGGCGGTTTCTTGGATGCCGTACCGGATACCTGGAAAGAGAAGCGGGAATTTATTCTAAAGCATTGGGATCGGTTCCTGAGCGTTTCGGACGAAATGATGCCTTCGCTTGCGAAGCAATATGGCCAAGACCTTGCAGCCAGCGTACAATATGCAGAGCCCTTCGAAATCGCGGATTATGGCAGAAGACCGAATGAAGCTGAAATGGAGATTTTGTTCCCGATGTTAACGGGTACTCATGTGTAGTCTATTTTTTGGTTAGATCATAAAAGAAAGCGGATTCCCTTCTCAGGGCAATCCGCTTTCTTTATGATCCGAAAAATAAGCTTAAACCTTCTCCAATGGTGATTCTCCAACGGGACAGAATTCGGGATTCGTCAAACTTAAGCGATCGGCAAATTCCGGCTGGAGCTTGGCAAGCTCCGCATAATAACTTCCGATTACATGATTGCCGCTCACCGATCCATTCTGGAAGGTCAACGGCCATTGGGTATGCACATGGCTGTAATAGTACTTCTTCTCCCGTTTAGGCATCTTGTAGATGTGAGGCGGGGCATGTGTTACGACGTCGAACAGGTTGGCGATGCGGCAGCTGTTTCGAACATACTTGGCGAAGGCCTTGGTAAAATCGAGATCTCCCACACGAGGGGACCCGTAGGTAAATACATAAGGGGATTGGTGGTCCGTGTTGGCGGCCGCATCGACTGCACATAAGGTTGCGAGCGCTCCTCCAAGGCTGTGGCCGGTAATGAAGAGTGTCTTGTGTGCAGGAAGTCGGTTAAGAGCCGACATGACCTGGCCCCGAGCAGAGGCGTAGATGTTAGTAAAACCGCGGTGTGTGAGAGAAGAGTCCTTAATATATTTGAAGTTTTTTTGGGAGGCGATGGCATCAGAGATCCAGTTTGTTGTTGAACTGGTGCCCCGAAAGGCGATAATGATTTCATCCGGTGATTCCAGAATAAACCCAAAGCGCTCGGACACGCTGATTAAGGAGTTCGCCTCAATGGTGTCATAGAGCGAATAATTTAGCGGAAGGACAAATGAGCCGTCCGTATTGCTGAATTGTGTATAGGTCTGTCCGCAGATCGCTGCCAAGAAAATGGCCCATTGTTCTCGTTCCATGCTCGTACCCATGCACATCCCGCCCTTCTGTTCTCCTACACTATATTAGAGTGCGGAAGGAAAGGTGCCTATACGCCTAAGAATGGCGCATTCGCCATCAGGCCCAAGCTCATACAAGGGATATTATCATCAGAAGGTTTGGGTAGAACCAAGTTATATGGTACGATTCAATAGACGTTCTTGGTCGACCGGTGCATTAGCATGCACATCATCAGATTGTACTTTAATGATACATAGAGAGCAGGGTTATATAGAATGACGGACAATATTCAACAACGCTTCCGTTTCAGTGAAGCACCCATCTGGGAACTACAGCGGACTTACTACGAAGAACTGGGGATGAAAGCCTGGAATAATGACCAGGTTCCGCAGTATATTACGAGCAACCCTATGATTGCTACGGCTTACGCCGAAATTATATTCGGATTCCTTCGGGACCGTGCCGATCAAGGCGAGCTAACCGAAACGGTTACGATTCTGGAACTGGGAGCGGGGGCCGGGCGCCTCGGTTATCATGTGCTGCACAAGCTGTGCGAGCTGAGAGATTTTGCGGGTATAGCGCTGCCCCCTTTCCGCTATGTCATGACGGATTTGCCGATTAAAAATGTTGCGGCATGGCGTCAACACCCTGCCATGCAATCCTATATTGAACAGGGGCTGCTGGACTTCGCGAGGTTCGATGCCGTGCATGACACGGAACTGAACCTGGTGGTATCGAAGACAACGATACGTCCTGGAGATTTAAAGCAGCCGCTGCTGGTTGTCGCGAACTATTTCTTTGACGGTATTCCGCAAGAACTGATCTATGTGGGGGAAGGCAAGATTTACGAGAGCGATGTTGTTATCGAGTTTCCGGAGCAGCACGACAAGCTCAAGCCGGCTGAAGCACTGGAACGAATGAAACTGGCCTACGAGCACCGCCGTGCGCCCAGATACGAGGAGGACACCTACCCGTACCGTAATGTCATTGCCTACTACCAGCAAGAGCTGGAGGATTCGCATATCCTGTTTCCGGAGGTGGGACTGACCTGCATGGAGCGTCTGAATCAGTTATCAACGTCGGGTTTCATGCTTCTCACGGCGGATAAAGGAGATCATCATATCGATAATTGGAAGTTCGCCGAACCGCCGCAATTAATTTACCATGGCAGCTTCTCATTAACGGCTAATTATCATGCGCTGCAGCATGTGTTTGAGCAAAGGGGCGCACACGCGATTTTTCCCACGCAGCATTATAAAAATATAAACGTCGGCTGTATCCTCATGCTGGAAGCACCGATGAGTTATGCGAACACCCGGATCGCTTACCGCCAATTTATCGAACGCTTCGGGCCTGATGAATTTTTCAGTATGAAGGAATGGATCGACCGGAATATTGAAAGCATGGGCATGCAGCAAATTTTGTCATTTTGGCGATTGGGCGGGTATGACGCCGAGTTCTTCATTCAGAGCGCGAAGCGCATCTCGAATCTGCTGCCGGATGCCAATGACGAAGAAATGCTGGATATTCGAACAGGCATCTACAAAATGTGGTCATCGTACTATGTGATGGAGCAGCGTTATGATCTGGCATTGGACGCGGGGCTGGTGCTGTTCGAGATGGATATGTACGAGGATGCAAGGTTCTTCCTAAAGGAATCCGTGGAAACGGACGAAGACGAGCCGGTGCCAACGGTTATATATTGCTTGGCGATCTGCTGCTATGAGCTTGGCCTCGACGAAGAGGCTCTGGAATACACGCGTGAGGCGCTCGTTCTGGAACCCGATCATGAAGAGGCTTTGGCACTGTTGAAATGTTTTGAGTAATACACGGGTTACTTAATCTTCACGAAGGAAGTTGCGTATTTTTCTCGGAATTGCATAGAACGACGCACGCGACCCGGCCTCTGAGATTACAATAAGGCTGGGTCGTTCTGTATTTTGAACTAGATCCCATTTACGATTCCATTCATACAGATGGCCCTGCGAGGATTGTTGGAGTGGAGTATAATGTATAAGGACATTTACGTAATGATGCTGACAGAAAAACATACAACGATAGGTGAAAAACATGAGAATAGCTTTTTTTGATTCAGGTTTAGGCGGTTTAACCGTGTTATCGGAGGCAATGAAGGAGCTGCCGCAGGAAGATTTTTTGTTTTATGCGGACACCCTCCATGTGCCATATGGCACCAAAGCCAAGGAAGACGTGAAATCTTACATCCATCATGCAATGGAAACGATCATGAAGGAAGAAGTCAAAGCCATCGTCGTTGCATGCAACACGGCTACAAGCATGGCGATTTCCGATCTGAGAAAGGCTTATCCGATCCCGGTTATCGGGATGGAACCGGCCGTAAAGCCGGCCGTCGAAATCAGTCGTTCCAGCGGGAAGCGAATCCTGGTGCTTGCCACACCGCTGACGATAAAGGAATCGAAGTACAGGGATCTGGTTCGACGAGTCGACAGCATGCATATCGTGGACTCCCTGCCTCTTCCGGAGCTGGTAGAGCACTGTGAGGCTTTGAATTTCGATCAAAAGGTCATGAAGGATTACTTTACGAAGCAATTCGAATCCTTCGATATGAATGAGTACGGAACTATTGTCTTGGGCTGTACCCACTATCCATTTTACAAAAGCATCTTATCGGATCTGCTGCCGGATCACATTCGCATGATAGATGGCAGTAAAGGAACCGTGAACAGACTTATTCAGGTTTTAAGTGACAATGATCTGCTCAGCTCCAGCGGTAATCGGGATGTTACGCTATTCAATTCGAGGCAATCCATGGAGTACACAGAGAAGATGAAGAAAGCGCTGAGCATTTATAGGGAAATAGAGGGATAGGGTAACAGGCAATTGAACCCGCTTGCAGCGCTTCCTCAATGGTTATCGATCTATGCAACGAAATAATATAACAGAATAACAGACAACATATGACCCGACCTACGTTCTAAAGGCCGGGTTATGATGTTAGAAGGGGACTTTTATGGGCAATCCTTTCGAGAAACTAATATCATATACACAAACTTCTCAGGAGAAGTATGGTGCTTCTGCCTCCGCTTTGTTCATCATTCAAGATGGTCGAGTCGTAACGGAATGGTATTCTGGTCAGCATCATTTTAAGCGTGGTGCATTGCCGGTAACCAGGGATTCGATGTTTAATCTATATTCAATCAGAAAGTCATATGTTGGCATGGCAACAGCCATAGCGGTTACAGAAGGGAATATCTCCATCGATACGGTTGTCTCTGATATCGTTAAGGATATGGCGATAAGCGATTTAAAGGGCGTGACCATCCGAGATTTAGCCACCAAAACCAATGCGAAGTACTTTGGCCCCCAGCGAATCGAACGCGAGGAAGTCGCAGGAAAACTAATAAAAGCGATCACAGGCAAGACGATCGCTCAATTAATAACAGACCGGGTATTTAAACCACTGGAGTTGAACCATTCGGAGTGGGTGTCTGTGCCGGAAGCTCGATTGGTATGTGATTTTCAAGCTGCGGATGGGTATGCATCCATTCGAATAGAATCCGATGAAGGCTGCGACCGGAATTTGTATGCCAGCGCTAAGGATTTGGCGATGTGGGGATATCTGCATCTATGTCAGGGAACCGTTCATAACCAACAACTCCTATCCAGTGAAGTATTTCGTTTAATTAACCAATTAAGGGTTGAAACTCAAGATCAACGCCGGGTTTTTGGATGGTATTATCAAGAAAAATGGTTTTATGCTTCCGGAGCCGCCGGCTGTCATTGTGTAGTTATCCCTGAGTCCAATGCGGTAGGGGTTCGGATGTTGAACAAATATACGGAGAATTATAGTGAAGATCAGACCATGTTTAATGAAACATTATACGAGTGTTTGGGGTTATAAAAGGTAGAGCTGATAGTGCAATAATAAACTGAAGGGCGGTACGCATTGACGATAACCTTTACGCCAGCGGTAAAATTGGACCCACACAATGGGCAAAATCTATTGTCCGGCCCAAGCATAATAAAGGTTTCTCATTCAGATACTCATAATCCTGATGTAGGAGATGACAGGGGAATTGAAATTAAAATTATTTTTCATTCTTTTGTTAGTTATCCTTGTTGGTTGTAATAAAGAGAATGATGGGGTCGTCATAGAAATCCATAAAGAACAGCATGTTAACTACTTGCAGAATTACGGATGGAGCATTGATAGATTTGCGTCCGAAACAAAATACGCTGCCCATACTTTACAATCCTTTAAGTCGCATGTGAAAGATATTAAAGAATTGGGTCATGTGGATTTGACCCGATTTTTGGATCAAGAAGTTACAGAGACAGGGTACTTCCTGCAAGAGAAAACAATGACGTACAATCAGATTGTAGGATATATACTGGAGTCAGGAAATGAAATTATTGGAGGGTATTTGGTATTTAATTATGAGGCAGAACAAGTTGATGGAACATTGCACATCGATCAAAGTGTTATGAATCCTATTCTTCATCGCAAGGAGTTAGGTAGTAGTCCGTCTTCGTAAATGTTGAGATGTATTGCAGGATCATATTCGCAGGTGCATTAACCTGGAAACATGAAGAGTTGGCGGAATGGCCGAAGACGTTGATGTTTAGTAGTTTTGACGAATGGGTTCGCGATTCGATGCTGCCTGATAACTAATATTATTGGAGATGAATCTAAGAACGAAAGGATGCATTCTAAATATGATCGGTTTGATTATTATCGTTATGATAGTTGGCTTGGCCGGAATCATCAGCAATCAGTATTCTGCTCTGAGAAGAATGGAACGCATGCAGCGTTCACTGGATGAACTTAACACAAGAATACAAGAGATGAACCATCATCCTAAACCGTGAAATTGTTTATTAGTGGAGCGAGTTAGTCTTCCTTAACGAGCAGAGAAGGAATCTGGGTGCGTATTCGCCTTAATACAACAATGTGGGAGTATTTGATATGAATCCTTTTAAACATTCAAATAAGGAAATCAGAACGAAGTTTGAGATCGATTTGCTGCACCAGGCACAGGCCAAAGAACCTACGAAACCGCCGCATCCTTGGCGTCACGAGGTTATCATTCCAGCTGCGGGGTGTATTGCGTGCGGGTGGGATGCCGATGAGAATCTTGTTCTAATCAGCAGCAATGGATACAGTATTACGCAAGCCGAGTCAGGAACCTTGATTCACAGAGAGCGGGATTCTGATGTAACCGAAGATCATATTAGCGAGAATTACTTGAGTTTTCATATTCCGAAGAGCGGACAGGACATTTCTATTTTTGGATTTGAGTCTGGAGATGGGATTCACATCACGCACGATGGTTGGATGCTTGAAGTCATTCACCCTTGGTGGCCAAGGGCTTCCGTCGTATTGGATCAGATATTTGTCCCTAACTATGAATATCTTAAACAAGCCGCGATGATTGAATTGAACCGGCTGGATGGGAAAATAAAATGCGGATTTTCGCCTTCTGGTCGACATTTCGTTATTCTGGGGTCTGGCGGAGCACTTTTGTATTCGAGGGAGCAGTAGATGTAACTACATAAGAGAGGTTGTTTGTCTAACGCAAGCTTACAGCTGCAGGATGGAGGAAAATGAATGTCTAGCCCCCCTATAACTTATGGCATGTACACAATGTGCCTGATCCAAAAAGATGATAAAGTGTTATTAATCAATCGCCCAGACAAGCTGGGTTTTCCCGGATATCTTGGTCCAGGAGGAAAAGTGGAGTTTCCTGAGAGTATTTCAGAAGGTGCTGTGCGTGAGGTTTTTGAGGAGACAGGACTGATCGTGAAAAACCTGGTGTACAAAGGATTAGATGAGTATGTGGTTCCTCAAACAAACTATCGTTACATGGTGTTTAATTATTTGGCGGACTCTTTTGAAGGCAAGCTGTTAGCGGATCCACCGGAAGGTGAGCTCGTTTGGGTACCGATTGATGAAAGCAATGGATCTACCTATGCAGCCCTGGTTTAAACGAAGATTTCCCCTATTCTTTGAAGAAGGGACTTTTGAAATCTCTATTGTCTGGGATGAGGATGGACAGAAGTCAATCGATGAGAAGATCAGAAGATTGAGATAAGGGCAACGATCCGGAGGAGGGACCATTATCAGATGATCAAATACAATATTTGTTTTGTTCGGCGCGGTGATGAGGTTTTATTGTTGAATCGTAAATCCCCGCCATGGATGGGGTGCTGGAATGGCGTGGGAGGCAAGCTGGAGGCGAACGAAACCCCGCGAGACTCGATGTTACGTGAGCTGGAGGAAGAGACACATATACGAGACTACAATCTAACCTTTAAAGGCGTAGTGACTTGGTCCGTCAACGGCTCGATTACGGGTGGTATGTATTTATATCTAGCGGAGGTGCCTGAGGATTACAGTTACCCTACACCGATCGCGACAGCTGAAGGAATATTGGATTGGAAACCAGTGAGCTGGATAACTGACGATGCAAATGCTGGAATTGCAGCTAATATACCGGGTTCGCTCGAACTCATCCTACATGATTCGAATTGCTATGATCATCGATGTACATATGAGGATGGTAAACTGGTCGAACAAACGCCGCTTCCGATCAGTTCCTCGATTGAAAGGGATGAAGCGATGAGGGGGGCGTGGTTAAATCAGTATCGGGGAGAGGGAATTGCAATTTAATCTATCTCGTTAGAAAAAATACTCGAACACCACATGGCTCGACCTAAACAGGATATATCTAGGCCGGGTTTTGAGAGGCGCGAGAACGAAGGAATGAACCAGAACTACAATACATCCATCACGGAGATAAAAACATGATGAACAAATTACTTCATAAGGCGTTGGTCCCCACCTCCTACGGACTCTTGCTTGCAGTGATCTGGATTCCTATCGGCATTTTAATCTACATGAACTATCTAGCAGGCGTCATTACTATGAAATACATCTTGTATTTTTTACTCGGGTTGCCCCTCATTGCCATTTTGATCGGATTAATCTGGTTTCGAAAGAACTCGGGGTATTCTATTTTTTCTGTTTCATTTTTAGTTCTGACCCTGTTGATTACGGTACTTATTCCTATTATTTTCGAATAAAACCATGCCATCTCACAGACTCTGGAGCGCCGATGCTCCAGGGTCCTTTTTTATGACAGCAGTAAGTTTATCTTAAGGTCCTCTTAACGTAGATTTAACATTGGCAACCGTATAATGGTGGGGAGGTGGTAGAAGAGATGCGTCTGCTAATAATCGAAGATGATCGTGAATTATCCTATGTCATGAAAGCCGGGCTTGAAAAAAGCGGGTTTCATGTCGATGTTGCCAACCAAGGGCTTGAAGGTGAAGATAAAGGGTTTGCCAACCGGTATGATGCTATTTTGCTTGATTTGAATTTGCCTGACAAAGACGGGATGGAGATCCTTTCCTTTCTACGTGAACAGCATATCGACACGCCAATCGTTATTGTTACGGCACGGGATGAAGTCGTTCAGAGAGCACTGGGATTAAACACGGGGGCCGATGATTATATCATCAAGCCTTTTGATTTTGTCGAGCTTGAAGCCCGGATTCAAGCCGTCATCCGCCGCTATTATGGGCGAACGAAGAATGAGATTGATATCGGCCGCATTCGAGTCTGTCCCCGTACACGGAAGGCCTACATAGATGGAATGGAGGTCGCATTGTCCGCCAAGGAATTTGATATATTGGAGTATTTAGCTAGCCGAAGCCCGGATATCGTATCCAGCGAGGATATTGCGGAGCATGTGTACGATGAGTTTTTTGACCCGTTCTCGTCGGTGCTAAGGGTGCATATTGCGAATTTGCGCAAGAAATTAACGCTGCAAGGTGGGCAGGGGCTGCTGGTCACCATGAAAGGGAACGGGTATCAGTTATGCGGACAACCTCGATGAAAGTCAGCCGAGTTCTTCTGTATTATTCCCTTACGGTGACGACCTGCTTGATTCTTGCATTCATTTTATTCATTAGCTCCATTACGGTCCCCGAGTCCAATCTGCCCACATATTTATTTATGATGAACATGAACAAAGTGACCATGCTCATTCAAAACGGGAGTTTTGGCGGCATGTCCTTCCTCGATCTGAAGCCGTCCATTATCAACAAGAGAAACCTGGAGGATTATTATGTGGGAGCGCTGCTTCAGCATATTCCTATCTTGATTCTATGTCTTGTAGGCATACTCGTAACAGGGACCTGGGTATTGTCCAAAATTCTGAAGGTCCAGCATGAGAAACAGGCCCTCCTATTAGCCAAGCAACTAAGCAGCATGGACGAGGAACATATCATCATGGAGCAGCATCCTGCCATTGTTAAAGCATATCAGGAGATTAAGAGTAAATTCGAAGCGTACACCCTGGATTACGTCCGGCTTAGCGCTTACGTGACGCATGAGCAGAAGAATATCCTTTCCTTGCTCCGAGCCAAATTGCAGCTTTCAGACCATGGGGAGCTGACGGAAGAGGTGGATAAGGTTACGGATAGTCTAGACGATATTTTGACATTGAGTGCCTCCAAAGAAAATACGACCATGGAATTGGTCGATACAGCCCTTCTGTGCGCTAATGTATGTGACGAATATCGGAGGCTGCACCCGAACATCCATTTTGATTTTGATGACGAGGCCAACAACACTATAATCGGGCGGGAGCTCTGGATAAGCCGGGCTGTCACCAATCTGGTGTCCAATGCGGTGAAGTATGGCGGGAACAGTGAAATCCATGTGTCGGTATGCAACAGGAAGGGCAGCGTGATTATAGCGGTCTCCGATGGAGGAGAAGGCATCGACGAAGCGGAGCAGGAGAAGCTGTTCGATTACCAGTATCGGGTCGGCAAACTCAAGAAAGACGGCTACGGCATCGGACTGAGTCTGGTACGCCATGTGTGCGAGCTCTGCGACGGATTGTGCTGGGTAGAGAATAGAGGTGCTAGAGGCACTACATTTTATATGATTTTCCCGGAAGCCTTAACATTAGATTAACATGGCATTCATTAGAATGGGATTGTCCAGGGTGGCAGTGAACCGTTTCGCTGCATCTTAGGCCAATAACAAAAGGGAGGATAACCATGTACATCTTTCAACATGCCATGAAAAACATCGGCCGAAACAAAGGACGAAACCTGCTGATGGGGATCATCGTCCTGGTCATCATCATTGCGACCGTCATCTCGCTGATTATCAACAACACGTCAGGCAGGATCATTGACGACTATAAAACACAGTTTGGATCCAAAGTCAGCATAGCTCCCGATCTGGAACAAATGTACAGCAAGGGAGCGGATTATGAAAAAGTCACGTCGGAGCAATATTTGGAGTTTGCCAATTCAGAATATTTGCGCCAGAGCACCTTTTCTGCCATTGTGCCGAGTGTCAGTAATACCGTCAAAGCGGTGGACCAGGATAAGGATCTAAAAGGTGGAAATATCAAGCTTCAAGGGCCGGGGGGAGCGTCCAAAGGCAATCCTACGATGAAACTTGTGGGAAATTCTAACCTGGAGACCCTTGCCGATTTCGCGGATGGACAGAGATCCATCACGGAAGGCGAAATCTATAAGGAGCCCAATGAAAGTATCGTAAGCAAGGAGTTTGCAGAGCTGAACGATATCTCGGTCGGGGATACGATTGAGGTGAATAGCGTGATGGGCGAAGGCAATCCATATACATTGACCGTTACCGGAATCTATCTGGACTCTACTGCAGAATACGGGGACATGCCCATGGAGATGAGTTTTATGAACCGCCGCAACGAAATTTTGACGAGTTTTGATACGGTGATGGGGGATGATCCATCGTCAGCAAGTGCAGTCAACATTCAGGCTACTTATTACATGAAAAGTCCGGATCTATTGCCTGATTTCGAAAAGGAGCTGCGTGACAAAGGGCTTCCTGGTTCCTATACGGTAAGCACCGATGAGGAGAGTTATGCCAAGGTTGTTGGCCCGGTCGAAGCGATGAAGGGAATCTTCTTAACATTTATGATTGTTGTGATTATTCTGGGTTCGATTATACTTGCGCTGTTGTCTTCCATCACGATCAGGGAGCGGAAATATGAGATCGGGGTTCTACGGGCGATGGGGATGAAAAAAGGCAAAGTCGCTGCAGGACTCATAAGCGAGGCGCTTATGATCACGGCCGTCTGCCTTGTTGTCGGGCTGGTCATTGGAAGTGCGCTGTCGCAGCCTACGGCCAACACCATTCTGCAGAATCAGATCGAAGCAGCGGAACAGGCTAAAGCCGCAAGCGGACCCGGTAAATTTCTGATGGTCGGGGGACAGAGCAATATGAGTAACGTAACAACCCCGCCGATCAGCCAAATCGATGTCGGGCTGGGGATGGATACCCTTTTACAAATTGCACTTATAGCGCTGCTGTTAGCAGGGGTCTCCAGCATGATGAGCATCAGCCGAATTACGAAATACGAACCCATCAAAATTTTGATGGAACGGAACTAGGGGGCGCATGAAATATGAGTGTATTGGCCTTGCGAAATGTATCGTATCGCTATGAAGGTGCAAAGCAGCTTGTATTGAAGAACGTCAATGTGGCGTTTGAGAGCAGTAAAGTGTATACCATTGTAGGAAAATCCGGTTCTGGCAAATCTACCTTGCTGTCTCTCCTGTCTGGCCTGGACGTATGTGCGAACGGGGAGATTTTGTATAAAGGAGATAGTCTGAAGTCGCTCGACCGCGACTATTATCGAGCGAAGAGCATCGGCGTTATTTTTCAAAGCTTTAATCTGCTCACTACGGCGACGGCCGTCGAGAACATTGTGCTGTCCATGAATATAAGCGGCAGTAAGGAAAAGGACAAGAAGGCGTTTGCCTATTCGCTTCTGGAAAAGGTGGGGATCAACCGGGATACGGCAGATCGTCGAATATTGAAGCTGTCGGGGGGAGAGCAGCAGCGTGTTGGGATTGCACGAGCCTTGTCGCACAATCCGGATGTTCTCATTGCCGATGAGCCGACCGGGAATTTGGATCGGGATACGGAAGCCGAAGTGTTGAATATTCTAATGTCCCTTGCACATGATCATGGTAAATGCGTCATTATCGTTACCCATTCCAAAAAAGTCACATCGGTAGCAGACGAGGTGTGGGGACTCTCGGAAGGGAAACTGCTCTATATCAAATCTTAATTAAGTTTAGATAGAAAGGCTGAACATATCATGAGCAAAAAGAAAATACATGTCCTCAGCATCATTCTGTACGTTCTTGCCGGATTGTTAACGCTGTATGCGGCTTGGGCAGCGGTGGAGTCGCACGGCTACATTTCCAGCATGATGGAACAGAATCAGATCAGTGTAAGCGGAAGCGAGTATGATATTGTCAACTTTTATATGGCGAACAGTGCACAGTATGTGTTGTTTGCCGTGATCCTGGGAACTCTCGGTTGGATGCTGCAGCGGAATGCTTCTGGTCCAGCAAGCCATGTTACTTTCGCACGGCAGCAGGCGGGCTCTACTTCCTCCAATGATCGGTCCGTTGAATCGGACGGGGAAGATTTTGAAGAGTGGTTCCGGAATAATCAGAATTAGTAGAAGTGTGGAAATTGAGAAGTACAGGACCAAGGATGGATCCTGGGTCAATCGTGAGTAAATGGAACCAAAAAGAACCTCCCATTGGTGAGGTTCTTTTTGGTTCCTTCCCGGGCACAAATCATCTATTATAGAGGAAAGGAAAATTCTTCTATTTGGAATTGAGGCGATATTCTTGTTTGGATATATGAAGGAATTTCATGAATATTATCTGAAGCTCTTACAATTAGCAGAATACGAGATGGAGACAGACGAGAAGCGTATAGCGTATGGATACCAACCTAGCTCACACGAAGATTTGATTCTTTTGAGAGAAAAGTATCTTTTGGAACGGGTAGCAGGAACGAAAGATGAGCTATCACAAATTAAAAATCTAACGAAATGGGTGAATGAACGGCTTCCACATGGGAATGTAAGGCCGCCGGAGCAAGTTAATGCATTACATGTTTTGGGGCTTTCAGATTCAGAACCTATCCAGATGAATTGCTATGTGATTGCTACCGTCTTGAATGAAGTATTCTTGAGCCTAGGGTTCCATTCTCGAAGAGTTCATTGCAGATCCTATGATGCATATGATTTGGATAGCCACGTGGTCACACTTGTTTATTCTAATACGCTGAGCAAATGGGTCTGCATGGATGGTTCATGGAATTGCTATCTTACTGATGATAGTAGAATTCCTCTTAGTTTAGAGGAATTTCGGGAACGCCTTTCTTCCAATCAGCCCGTCTGGGTTAATGGTGAATCGACGGAGACGGACTGGAGCATTTTTTATAAAGGTTATATGGCCAAAAATATGTTTTGGTTTTACAGTCCTGTTGATAGTGAATACAATTATGAAGCTCGTATGGAGAAAGACTATTGTGCCTTATTGCCGGAGCACTTTACTCCAATTGAACTGATGAGAGAAATACCTGAACATCAAAGCGTACAAATTAGTAGAAACCCGCAAAACTTTTGGAGTCGTCCATCCACCATAATGGATAAACCAAGAGGAAAGAGTGTTATGGCATAGTTACCGTTATTAACATTACTTGTATAAAAACATGCTTTGTTCATAGGAGGGAATTGTATTGAAGGACACCAGCTTGGATTTTTACGAAGGTCTTGCGGACACACACAGGCTTTGGGAATAGCGCAGCATAATTTTACCGTAACGGCTACGGATCTTAGTCCCAAATCCATTGAACGAGCCAAAAAGGAAGCAGACAAGTTGGGGGTTCATGTTCATTTTGATGTCGCGGATTTCCGTTCGCTGGAGCAAGATATCCCTGGGCAATTTGATGTTGTTCTGTCTGCTGACAATGCGATCCCCCATTTACTGTCTGATGAAGATTTAAGAGAGGCATCCTACAATCTCTATGCCAAACTTCGAAGCAATGGTTTACTTGTATTGTCCATTCGCGACTATGACGAGATCCTGCAGAATCGACAGCGTGCCACGTTGCCCCGAGTTATGGATGAAGGAAAACGGATCGTTTTTCAAGTGTGGGATTGGGCTGAAGCCGGGCATCGCTATATAACCAACCAATTTATTGTGCAAGAGATTGACGGGTCATGGAAGACTCAAGTCAACAGCACATCCTATAGAGTTTTATTGAGATCGGAGTTAAGCACAAAATTGGAGGAAGCGGGATTTACCGACATCATGTGGCATATGCCTTCGGAATCGGGCTTCTATCAGCCGATCCTGACCGCGAGGAAATGATGGACGTAGTCTGCATGGGTAAAATGAGTTCTTCGAATCCCATCATATATGAGGAGGAGCTATGGATGGCCAAATTATCAGGTCACGAGCAAGTCGTGGAATATCTTCAACAACTTGAGCATCCACTAAAGGCTGAAATTGAGGAAGTAAGAAGCTTCATATTAAGCGTCGATGATCAAATAACCGAGCAGATCAAATGGAATGCGCCCAGCTTCTGCGTTCAGGGGGAAGACCGGATCACATTGAATTTACAAGGAAAGGGCTTCTTTCGCATCATTTTTCATTGTGGGGCAAAAGTTCAAACGCATGACATCAAGGGAACCCTGCCTGAGGATACGCTATTGGAATGGGCTTCTAATGATCGGGCAATCGTGAAAATATTGAATTTAAACGATCTGGAGGAGAAGAAAGAACAATTAAGAGAAGTTATCGTTCGATGGATTGAAGCAACGAGTAAGGAGTAAACAGGGAGTAACATGGTTGTCGTTTAGCGTTATAAGATGCTTGTAAATGAAGGAGTGACTCAGTTGAACAATGTGATCGATTACTATAATGCCTTCGATGAATGGGGGCGTTTGGATAGGGAGCCCATTGAATTTATCGTCAATCTGCATCATATCTTGAGTATGCTGCCTGAGAAAGGTCACGTGCTGGATAACGGAGCGGGTCCTGGGAAGTATTCGATGGAATTAGCAAAGAACGGTTACGATGTGACCTTAACAGATCTTACGCCAAGATTAGTCGAGATTGCGGCTGCTAAAGCTGAGGAACTCAAGTTAACCGGCCAGTTCAAAGGATTTCACCGTGCCAATGCCAACGATCTTAGCCTGTTTCAGGATGAGCTGTTTGACGCCGCACTGATGATGGGACCGCTATATCATTTACAGACAGAACAAGATCGGTCTACGGCCGTCCGGGAATTGTATCGCGTTACACAAGCGGGTGGCTACGTCTTTGTGGCATTCATGACCCGAATTCGGCATCTGATGACATCCTTATCATTTCCGGAACATTGGAAACCGAATGATACGATCAGCAGCATTAAAGAATTTGTTAGGACCGGGATATTCAATCATAGCGATGAAGGACGATTTACCGGTGCATATTATTTCAATCTGGAGGATATCAAGCCGTTCATGGAATCACATGGCTTCAAGACGATTAAATTGATTGGCTCGTCAAGTATAGCAGGCTCCTTCAAGGCAGAGCAGTTCGATTATTGGCGGTCTCGTGGGGAAGAGGAATTCCAGGAAGTCATGAAACTGATCTACCAGGAAGCGGAGAACCCCAGCATTTTGGGAGTCTCATCTCATTTATTGTATATTGGGCAGAAACGATAAGGGATTATAAATACGAGTGGTTGGGGTACTTTATACTTTTTTTTAGTACCAGTCGAATGTTCAGGGGGATAGAGATGATCGTACAAGAAGTTGATGACCTGGATGCAATAGACCTAGCTGAGCTCTTGACTGAAAGCAAGAGGGAAGGGTTCAGGAATATCCATAGGCTAGTGGATGATTATAATGAGGGCAGTAATAGGTTTCAGCATAAAGATGAAGCCTTGTTTGAATGTCGGATTGGTCTTAGAGTCATCGGCATTTGCGGGTTGAATCGTGATCCGTATTCTGACGGAAGCATAGGCAGGATCCGCAGATTGTATGTGTTAAAGGAATTTCGGCATTATGGTGCCGGGAGAAGGCTGGTCGAAGCGGTAATTCAGAAGGCGAGCAGTCATTATAGTAAACTTGTGTTAAGAACGGACAACCCCAAAGCGGCTGATTTTTATATGAAGCTGGGTTTTAAAGAAGTGAAGGGTGATGTACGGATCACGCATGAACTTCGGTTTGGATGTAATCACGGCTCCCATGCCTCGATCCTATAGAGTAAAAAAGACCGCCGTGAAGGCAGCCTTCCTACCCCTCGTAGGCTTGCTGTAACGTCTGCATATCGATTTTTGATTTCGTCTGGAGTAAAGCCTTCATGACGCGTTCGGATTTTGCCGGATCGGCGTCAGTTATCATTTCGCTTAAGTTAGCTGGGACGATCTGCCACGATACACCGAACTTGTCCTTCAGCCAACCGCATACTTGGGCTTTCTCGTCGCCGCCCTCAGACAGCTTCTCCCAATAATAGTCCAATTCTTCTTGGGTTTCGCAGTGCACAATAAATGAAATGGCTTCATTGAAGGTGAAATGCGGACCGCCATTGAGGGCAACAAAATGTTGGCCTTCCAGCAGGAATTCCACAGTCATGATCGCACCTTCCGCAAATGTATGGTTGTCATTTTTTTCTGCACTGTAGCGCGTGATACGCTCGATTTGTGAATTTTTAAAAATTGAGACGTAATGCTGGGCTGCTTCCTCGGCTTGGTGATCAAACCACAAGTTTGGCGAAATCTTTTGGACTCTATTCTTCATAATTCCAACTCCTTCATTACAGGTAATAGAATGTAATGCAATCGTACCATATCCTTCTTAACACGATTTCTTTCCAATTGCGATTTATTCATAGAATTATAGTACGAAGCTAACTTTTTAGGATAACGGAGGGTTAAAACAATGAGTGGAAGTCAATTCATCATTACGGGAACCTCAAGGGGAATCGGCGAGCAACTGGCTTATATGCTCCTAGAGAAGGGCCATGAAGTCCACGGAATCGCGAGAGGAACGTCCGAGAGATTGAGCAGCTATCCAAAATACAGACACCATGTATATAATTTGAGCGATACGTTGGGGCTGGAGGAGCTTGTGGATAGGGTGTTGGACGAGATGCATCCCGTTGACGCGGATATGATCTGCCTTATCAATAATGCGTCCATGCTTGAACCACTGAAGGCCATTGAACAATGTAATGCAAGAGATATTCATATGAATGTGCAAATCAGTCTGGTTGCCCCCATGATTCTGACATCCGGCTTCATCAAGAAGACGGAGGGGTTGTCCATTCGGAAGAAAATCATCAACATCTCTTCAGGCTCTGGCATATATCCAGCACCTACGATGAGTGTCTATTGTTCGGTCAAGGCCGGAATCAATATGTTTACGCAAAGTGTAGGGAGCGAGCAAAGGAACAGGCCAAACCCGGTAGAGATCATTGCGGTTAATCCAGGTATGGTAGATACGGATATGCAAAGAATGGCCAGAGGGAAAAATGAGCAGGAGTTTGAAATGGCCAAAGCCTTCGCCCATGCCCATGAGTCAGGGCAGCTTCTATCTACAGAGGAAATCGGTGCGCATCTGTTACGTATCATCGACAAGGATTTTGCAACCGGAAGTGTTGTGAATTATGACGAAATTTAAGCGATCGGTGAAAACTGAAGTATATCTTATCTATCGGAGGCTGTTATCATGTTGATGCCATTCGTACGCGATTTCAGGCTTATTTGGATTTTAATCGAGAGGTCGTCTATATGGAATATATTACGAAGCCGGAGTTTGAAATTAAGTTGAGACGGAATATCTAAGAACTACGAAATGGTCTGATAATGGATCGAAAGGAATATTCGCATGGAAGAAGTCATTGTCACCCCGTACAACCCGGACTGGAAGAATGAGTTTGAACGGGAACAAGATAAAATTAGTTTGGCTCTGAAGGGACTTGATGCACACATCGAACATATCGGGAGCACGTCGGTGATGGGTTTAGGATCGAAACCGACCATTGATATGATGGCTGGTGTTTTGAGTTTAACGCTAGTAAATGAAAATGAACAATATATAGAGAATCTGGCCAGAATCGGGTATGAATATGTGTTTAAACCGGAGTTCCCGGAGCGGCTTTTCTTTCGAAGTGGCCAATGGCGGGCGGGGACACATCATCTTCATGTTTACAAGTATCAAGGCCAACAGTGGAACGACCAGATTTTGTTCAGAGAGTATTTAAAGAACCATCCGGACACACGGGATCAGTATTATTCCTTAAAAAAAGTTCTGGAAAGCCAGTTTAAACATGACCGCGTGGCCTATACCAGCGGCAAGGCTGATTTCATTCGTGAAGTGATCCGGAAGGCAAGGCAGGATACAGATTTAGTCGGGGAACTTGATGCGGAAAGGAATTAAAGATGATGTCCGAATATTACTGGGATTCAGCAATCGAATATCTGAGGAATACAAGAGGCCTATACTATAACGATGATTACCTGGAGTTTCTTGTTAAGAATGTCTGGAAAATGAATACTCCCATTAACATTGTGGATTACGGTTGTGGTTACGGTTATCTAGGATTAAAGCTTCTCCCGTTATTACCCGAAGGTTCAACCTATACAGGGATAGACAAAGGCAAGGATTTGATTATGGAAGCAAGAGAAGTGTTTGATAAGCTGCCCTATTCTACTGAATTCATTCAAGGAGATATTGAGGATATGTTTGTGGAACGTCAGTATGACGTTGCGATCTGCCATGCATTTTTATTACATATGGCAAGCCCTCGGGAGATTCTTCAGAAAATGATGGATAGTGTACTGGACGGCGGACGAGTCATTTGTTTTGAGCCTCATTGGATTGCTAATACGGCTAATTATGGCTTCGATGGAATTCAGCATTCTGAAGTCGTTCGTCTGGGCATATTACAGAAATTGTATGAAACGAGCGCCAAAGATAGCGGAAAAGACGGGAATATCGGCATGAGGCTCCCTATTCTTCTAAGTCAGCTGGGATTACGGAATGTGGAATGCCGAGTCAGTGATAAAGTGAATTTTTTAGATCAGAATATGGATGCTGCAGAGAAGGATCGGCTTTTTCAGTCCTTGGAGGAAGAAGGGATTGGGCAGGAACTGGAGGATCCGGTTAAGGTAGTGGAGCAGATGGTACAGAGAGGTTTATCAGTAGAAGAGGCCCAAGCCCAATATGCCGCTGAACTCAAGTTGTTCCAGGTGTTTAATAGCGACTCGTGGTTGACTTATGCACCGAATATGAAGATCTCTTATGGAACGGTTGGTCGAGAATAAACTTGCTTAAGGAGCCCTATGAAAATTGGATTGGTAAGACATTTTAAAGTTATACATATATTGGATAGGAAATGGGTGACGTCCGATCAGTTCAATGCTTGGGTGGAAGCTTACAACAACGCTGAAATTGAACAATCCGACCTGGACTATGACTATTCGGAGTGGAATGTCTGCATATCCTGTGATTTGCCAAGGGCCATTCAGACGGCAGAAACGATATATCCAGGCCCTATCATCGCAACGAATCGGTTAAGAGAAATTGAGGTTCAATCGATTCATCCTTTGGGAAATCTAAAGCTTCATTACTACATGTGGTTGATGATGGGGCGCTTGGCTTGGTATCTGTCTCACCGCTCGCAAGCGGAGCGGCGAAGCGAGACACGGAAGCGAGCTGGGCATATTATCGATTGGATCGAAGAACATTACCGTGATCGCAACGTATTAGTGGTCAGTCACGGCGCTTTCATGAAAGTCTTGACTCAGGAACTGCACAATAGAGGTTACCGAGGAAAGGGATTTGTACAGCCCAGGAATGGTGCCATGTACATTTTCGAAAAATAAGCGGGGGGAACGTTATATGAGACTTCGAAATGGAGTGATCTATCTTTACGAAAAAGAATAGGATTACAACGATCGTCTCCAATAATAGATAGCCAACTGGGTTCTGTCTCGGAGCTCCAATTTATCCAGTATGATCGAGAGGGTATTGCGCACGGTTCCTTCGCTGATAAACAATTGCTCGGCAATTTCTCGATTCGAGCAGCCTAAGGCAACCAGCTCGAGAATATCGTTTTCCCGCGGGGTAAGGTCGGCACGATTCTCTTTTTCGGGCAGCATCAAGGTCTTCAGCACATTGGCATCCACAACGGAAGTACCGGAAGCCAAAGCACGCAGCTGTTGTGCCATACTGGAAACCTGCGTCGATTTCAGCATGTACCCCTCGGCTCCGGCTAGCAGCGCCAGGCGGATACTATGCTCATCTTGAAATGTGGTCAGCATCATAATCTGCACCTGGGGCCATTTTTGCTTGATTTGCCTCGCCGCTTGGATTCCGTCCATACCAGGCATCCGAATATCCATGAGGACGATGTCCGGCAGGACCTCTTCACAGCATTGAATGGCTGCAGCGCCGTCATTCGCAGTGGCCGTTACTTCCATATCCGGTTCTCTGGATAGAAGCAGCCGGAGACTCTGACATACCAATGGATCGTCATCCACAATGAGAATGTTCATCGAATGCCCCCCTTTCCCATAGGTAATACGCAGACCAATTGAAAGCCGCCGGATGTATTGATGGAGATGCTCCCGCATGCCGCCTGGGCTCTTTGCCTTAGGTTGCGGAGTCCGGTTCCAGGCAGCGAGGAGGAATCCAAAACGCCGTCATTTAGGACGCTTAACCGCACGATATGTTCATTGACGTCCAACGATACTTCAACGTGTTTGGCTTTGGAATGACGCACCGCATTGGTCAAGGCTTCCTTGAGACAAGCATTAAGGATGACCCACAGATGGGCGGCTATCCGAGATGTATCTCCATAAATTTGCAGCTGGACAGGCATCGCTTTGAAATTACGGCAGATCTCCTCCAGGCTCCGAATGCCGATCGCTTGGACAGGCTGCATATTATGGACCGTTTCCCGCAGCTCCAGGGCACTGCTCGACAAACGCATCTGGGCTTGAGCAAACATATCTTCCGCTTGCGGGTCATTCTCCCTCCATAATGTTTCAAAAGCTTGGAAAGCTAACAACGCGGCTGTTAATTCATGGCCGACCTCATCGTGCAGCTTCTGGGAGATTCGATGACGCTCTCTGAGCTCTGCAAGCTGAGCCGTTTGCACATTGGCCATAAGCAGCTCACCCTTCAATATTTCCAGTTCGTAGCGATCGCGACGCTCCTGATCCGCCTCCAATCGATACTGATGGGTTTGTTTGGACCAACATAAAACGATCCATCCCGCAAATGAAGCTTGAACGAGCATGAGCAGAAGCGGGATGTCCGGATCGACATAGCCGATGACAAGCACTGCCAGGATGGGCAGGGAAAATAGCGGTGTACCGGCAAGCATGGTTTCAAATAGCGGCAGAGCCAGTCCGAAGCCGGCCTCCGGCCAGAATGGAATGATGGATATGCATAGGAGCTGGTCGACCAGTGTTGTCCATGATGGAAGGGGAAACCGCCATCGGGCTAACGCCAGGATCGCTAAGGCGAAGACCAGGATGAATCCTTCGGTCCCGGCATCTCCCATAAACCAAAGAGCGGCCATAAGCAGCAGGGCAAGTATTCTCCAAATCACTACGGCTATGCTCGGGGACCACGAATCGGTATAGCTTCTCATGAAAACCTCCCATGGCATACGTTCTCTTTTCCCCATATCGTAACATATTTTTCAAGCCAGTTTCCTTCGGCTTCCAATCAGCATAAAAGCGATCGCAAACAACAGCAGGATCCCGAGCGGAGTGAGCTGTTCCGCGAACAAGCCCCCGTTCTTAGCAAGCATGATTCCCTCATGGAACCAATAGGTAGGGGATAACATGGCGATTTTCTGCAGGGATGCAGGCATAGCCTGAATGGGAAATAAGGTTCCTCCGAGCACCGCCATGATCAAGATGATTCCCAGCATAACGGCTGTAGAAGATTCAGGCTGGCGGAACATGGAAGACCAAGCGAGAGAGAAGCTAATCGCGGTGACCGAGAACATACTTAAAATGCTGAAGAGTTGAATCAGACTGCCAAAAACATCGGCATGCAGCAACCAGGCGCTGCACGTGATCACGGCACTTTGTCCTACGAGCAGCAGAGCGAAAGCAAGCAGATTCTGCGATAAATACTTGAAGTGGGTCACAGGTGCAACGCCGATCCGGGTCAGAATTTTATTCTTCCGATCCTCCATAATCATATGAACGAGTTTGGAGGCAGAGAATAACAGCAGGATTCCGTAGAAGTGATACCCCAGCGGTAAGCCATGCCAACCGCCCACCGGGAGGACAACGACGGCTGCCGGAAGGCCTAACAGCAAGATAAGATTGGGCAAGCTGCGGACGCTCCGAATGAGCGCGAAGTTAAATATCGTCAAGCGAGCTTCCTCCTCCCAAGCCATGCGCTGATCATCATGCATATCACGGTTAAGGCTAACAGCAATAGTATGCTTAGGTACGCTTTACCTTGCCCGCCATCGACAAGCATCTCCAGGACGGCCATCTTTCCGAGGGATACCGGATTCCCATAGGACGACATGAACTCAAAGAAACGATGATCCGGGAGAGGAAACATTAATCCGGTTAAGATGATGAAGCCGATTCCGAGGACCTCAGAAACCCGTTCCGTCAATTTTACGTTATGGATGGATAATGTCAGCAGTAGATGTACGGACTGAGCAAACAAGGAATAAATAATAAATACCAGCAAGACCCAGCCGATCGATCCCCACGCGATCCCGAACACCCAGGTTGTGAATAGCACCAAGACCAATCCTTGCAAGGTACTGAAGAGTGTGCAGGCAAGAATAAGAGAGCTTGAATAAACCGCTACGTTAATAGGGAGCGAATAGATTCGCCATTTGCGGGTTTTAAGTAAATCGATATCCAAATAACTCATCAAATACGTGCCGCCAAAAAACTGCACGCCCATAATGGTCGTAACGACCGTCAAGTCCAGCGGAGGAACGCCGTTCATGCCTTCATAGGGTCCAATTACGACACCCAGCACGGTAATGACGACCAGTGGCAGGCCCACCAGAAGAAGCTGCCCGATGGGTTCGCGTATCAGGCGAAGCAAGGAGAAGTACGTCATTCTGAACACTAGCATGTTAAGTTCCCTCCGTGTCACGTAGTTGCTTACCGGTAAGCGTAAGGAATACGTCTTCAAGCGTAGGTTTCTCCGCATGGATGGATAGGACGCCGCCCGCGCTTTTGGCCAACGACAGGATGCGATCCAGATTTCCTGCGCCTGCCCGTGATATGATCTGAATTTGCGTGCCATTCAAAACCACGTGCTTGACTCCATCCAGCTGTTTGATGTTATTGATCAGATCCTCCGTCAACTCCACGACTTCCAGTTTAATCTTCTCTTCATGGTGGATGTTCTTTACCAACTCATCAATCGTCCCCTGCGCGATGACGTGGCCTTGATCCATAATCACGACGCGAGATGCGAGGGACTGCACCTCTTCCATGTAATGGGTGGTATAGAGAATAGTAGTCCCCCTTTTTTGCAGTTCGCGTACCGATTCCAGGATGTGATTTCTGGATTGGGGGTCGATTCCAACCGTGGGTTCGTCCATGATCAGGAGCCTGGGCCTGTGAATGATCGAGCAGGCGATATTCAGTCGCCGCTTCATTCCCCCGGAGAATTTGGAAGGACGTTTATGGGCTTGATCCGTTAATCCGACGAATTGGAGCGTTTCCGTGATTTGCCTTCTCAATTCTGCGCCTCTTAACCCATAGATTCCGCCAAAAAAGGCGAGATTCTCTTGGGCGGTTAAATCCTCAAAAATGGTGATATCCTGCGTGACCAGTCCAATTTTTCGTTTGACCTCCAGCATCGGGCCGCTTAGCCGTTCACCAAACAGCTCGATGCTACCGGAATCGATGCCGATTAAGCCGGATAACGCATGGATCAATGTGGTTTTACCTGCACCATTCGGACCAAGAAGACCGAGTATTTCGCCTTGCCTAATTTCTAAATGGACATGGTCCAGGACAAGCTGATGCCCATAACGTTTAATGATATGGTTCATGGTAGCGATTGTCATCCGAATCCTCCTTAGCTTGAGTGTTTAGCTTTATTATGGCAACCGGGAGAAAGCGTTCATAGTTACAATTGTAATGAAATCGGCAGGGAACCGCATGTTGAAATATGATGCCGGATACGTTACCATCATGGAATTAGCAAATGTGTAATCGGCCAGTAAAGGAGTCGTATCTGCGATGACCAAGGTACTTGTTGTAGATGATGAGATCAGTATCTCAAGCGCAGTTGCTTATGCGCTGCGAAGGGAAGGATATACGGTGGAGACCGCAGGGGACGGGCAGGAAGCGCTGGAGCGCGTGGGATCGTTTGATCCCGACGTGATGGTGCTGGACGTCATGATGCCGAAGCTTAGCGGGTACGATGTCTGTCGCAAGCTCGGGGACCGGCAGCGCCCGGCCATTCTGCTGTTGACGGTGAAGGACGATATTGTGGATAAGGTGCTCGGGCTGGAGCTTGGTGCCGATGATTATATGACAAAGCCCTTTGACATGCGGGAGATCATCGCCAGGGTAAAGGCATTGTCCCGAAGAAGCCGTACTCCCGAGGCAGTCGGGAAGCAAGCCCCCGAACAGCATGTGATCCGGATAGCCGGACTTACCATTAACCTGTTAAATCGCACCATTCACGCCGAGGGCAAGCCCCTTGAACTGACGCCGAAGGAGTTTGACCTCATGGCTCTCCTGGCACGGAATCCGGAGCGGGTATATTCGCGAGAGGCCTTGCTAGAACAGGTATGGGATATGGATTTTGCCGGCGGCACGCGTACGGTAGATATTCACGTCCAGCGATTGCGCAAGAAGCTGGGAAACCAGCATGAAGTGATCCAGACCGTGTATGGCATCGGATATAAAAGCACGGAGATTCCCTCATGAACAAAGGAAAAGTGCGTTTCGGCTTGAAGTGGAAAGTCGCACTGCTTCTCGCTTTGCTGCTGATTGCCGTTGTAGTTGTTCTAAGCACGTTGGTTCTTGCCGGGATACGGGAGGACCAGCGGGTGCGACTGGAGGAATCCTTCGCCCAGGAAGCCGAAGCAGCCAATCTCAGGATTCATCAGGAATTACTGACGAATCCTCAAACGCAGCCGGATGATTTTATGGAAAGTGTCGGTCAACGGCTAGCCGTTGACCTTGGAACCCAGAGCGGCATGCCGGTGACGCTGTATAAGCTGGATGGTACTTTCACGGGGACTTCCCTGCCGTTCCAGCCGAAGATGGATGTACAAGACGCGCTTGCTCATACGGCGCAAGGGCGTTCCGCCTATATAACCGAGGGTGACCAACTGCTCTATCTTGCCCCGCTAAGGAATATGGAGGAGCCAATCGGAACGATTCAATTCCACGCTTCCCTGGCTGAGCAGCACGCTTTCTATGATCGGATCCAGAACTTGTTTATCGTGACGGGCCTTGCGGTGCTTGCCGCCGGCTTCCTGATCGGTTTTCTGTATGTCTGGCGGCAGGTGCATGTCATCAGCAGGCTGAACCAGGCTGCGCAGAGGATCGGTGAAGGCGTCTATCTTCGCGAGCCGACGGTGAAGCGAAACGATGAGCTCGGCGAGCTGGCGCAAGGCATATATGAAATGAGCGGGCGAATTTCCTCGTCGGTGAATCAGCTTACCGAAGAGAAGCTGAAGCTATTGGATGCCATCGAAAGACTGCAGGAGCTGGAACAGCAGCAGAAGCAGTTTATCGGGAATATCAGCCACGAGTTGAAAACGCCGCTGACCTCCATATTGGCTTATGCGGATCTGCTTGAAATGTATCGCGATGATCCCGCCCTGCTTGAGGAAGCCAGAGGACAGATCAGCAAGGAAGCACAGCGTCTATACCGCTTGGTAGAAAAGGCGCTTCAGTTATCGTCCATGGATATTTATGAATTCGAAACCCATGCGGAACACGTAAACCTCATGCCGATTCTGCAAGAGGCGGCAGCTCGGCTGGAGGCAAAAGCAGAGCAATCGGACATAACGATTCAATCATCCTTAACAGATGGTAAGGTATGGGCTGATCCCGAGAATCTGATGCATATGGTTCTGAATCTGCTGGATAACGCCATTAAATATAACAGGCCCGGAGGGAGCGTTACGCTCTCGAACGAAGTGGACCAGGATCCTTATGGTCAAGATCGTATGATCATTAAGGTAAGCGATACCGGAAACGGAATTCCGGATGATGCCAGAGAACGGATCTTTGATCCGTTTTATACGGTGAGCAGCGACCGTTCCAGGGTTCACGGAGGAACGGGTCTAGGGTTATCCCTAGTACGCAATCTGGCAGAGAAACAGCATGGCTCCGTTCAGCTTGCGGAATCGGGTCCCGGCGGTTCTACGTTTGTGATTGCCCTGCCGATGAATCGGCCACAATCCTCAGAGGTTATTTCGACCGAAGAAAGTTCAGACTTGGAATAAGGTCTGGACTTTCTTTTTTCAAGGTTACCTGTTTGTTTACAAGTTCGTTACAAGCTCGATATCGTATTGAGATATTCGCATTCTATACTGAGTTCAACAGGGAAAGAGGCGGCATGCCAAGATACATTCTGTGCTGCTGCCGAAGCGCCTTGGGGGATATGCCATTGGGAGGAACCTGTTATGAGAAACAGAGTAGGGAAGTATGGGTTCAAGTTGATGTCTGCTGTTGTTATTGCTGCAGCTCTGACGGCTTGCCAATCCCAGGATCGGCTGACGATCGTGGAGCCAGGCAACAATCAAACCGGCCAGCCCCCTGTATCGAATGCTGGAGAGACGGCATCAGGAGAGCGCAAACTTACGGTTGTAGAAGGAGCGAGTGGTCCATCCGGTCAGGAAGTCGTTGTGAATCAGACACACCGGATCGCCTCGTCGAACATTGAGACATGGCTGTCGGAGAATGAGGTCAAGGTGCTTACAACCAAGCTGATCAAGGAAGCGACCGAAACGGAAGAACCGCAATATGCTTATTCCTCGGAAGCAGTGAACGTAAGTACAGGTGAGCGTCGTGAGCTCACGAATCATGAAGAGTCGCATCCAGGTGAACATCTTGTCAAAGAAGAAATCTCGCCGGACGGTAAATATAGCTTTATTCAGAAATGGAGGGATAAGTATACGGCTGATAATTTCCTGAAGGACCTGAGTACAGGTAAAAGCATACCGGTTAAGGGCGACAATTACATGGAGATTGGAGGGTGGCTGGATACAGACACCTATGTTCTTGCAGCAGGCTCCATGAGCGGCAAAGGCGATATTCGTCTCATTTCGACGGACGGCTCTTATACTACCATAGCTATTGAGGATGAGGATGTTGAAGTCTACAACCAGTTCGGAGCGAGTAAAGGCCGGATCTATTATATCGATGTAAACCAGGTGCTGAAGGTCGTTGAACCCGGACAATCGAAGCCGGTACAGCTCATTGAAAATGTATGGAGCTTCAACATCTCGCCGGATGGAGAGTACATTGCCGTCTCCACAGCGACCAACACGGAAGGGAATTCCGGCAGCAATTTACTGATCTATGACGCAGCCGGCAGCTTGCAAGGATCCCTTATCGGAAAAGGCAATCTGATTTCTTACCCGTCCTGGTCGCCGGATTCTGCCAGACTAGCCTTTGATGTATATTCGGAGAATGAAAGCGGGATGAACGGAGTGTATGTATTTGATACGGCTTCAGGAAAGGTAAGCTGGATGGCGCCCTATTATTCGGCGGTGCATCCTGCGGCCCATCCGGTCTACCCGCTGACTTGGAGTCCATCTGGAAAAAGACTGGGCATTACGATTGACGATAAAGAAGCGTTGATTGCGACGTATGTCATCGATTTTAAATAAAGATATCGAGCTTCATACTATGACTCATCGACTTGGAAGGTTGGTGAGACAACGAGGGGAATGGATGAAATGAAACAGTTGAAAAAATCAATCGTGGCGGTTGCCGTGCTGGGAATAACGTTAACGGGAGCAGCAGGTGTCTATGCGGGAGCCAACCTGGAGAAAATCTCGGCTTACCTGAATCACAGCATCGGTATCAAAGTGGACGGAGTCGTATATAACACAGGCAAAACATTGACTCCGATCACGTATCAGAATACGACATACCTGCCGGTTCGAGCGATGGCCGATGTGCTGGATGTACCCGTGCAGTACGATGCGAAGAATAACCAGGTGCTGATCGGAAGTAATCCTGGAAACGGTCAGACGACCGAGCTGACCGCTGTAAAATATAGTGATGCCGAGCGAAAAGAAATCAAAAGCGCATTTGCCAAATTTGATGGTTTTCAAACGCCGTATGCTCCAACGCAGATGGTAAAAGGCGATATGTACCAAAAGACAGGCGCATCGGAAGATGGCGTTAACATGTTATTCAAACACATGACGGTATATATCTCCCCAAGAGACTATTCTCATGGATATGACAGCAAATCGGTTACATTGTCCAATGGGGTTAAAGCGAAATGGTATACACCGGATGATACGGACATGCTGGGCTTTCAGATCGATGATCGTTTTGTGACAATCAGCTCACCGGAGCATTCCTTAAGTAGAGCACAGCTGGAGAAGGTTGCTGTAAGTGTTGCCCAATTGAAATAAATATAGAGATAAAAGAGATAGAGATATGGCTTAGATATGAAAAAGGTGAATAGAGATTAGTACGAGGAAGCTTGCAGGGTGAAAGGAATGCCCTGTGAGCTTTTTTGATTTCGAAAAGCTGTTACGAGCATTGATATTTCCTGGGCAATCCAAACTTCCAGTATATGTAAGAATAAGTTTTAGTTTTACTTTGATTTTATAGGAAGTTTACGCATAATAGAAACTAAGGGAGATGATTCCACTTTGAATGATAAGGATATCAGTACTGTTGTTACTGGAGATTTAATTGTTACTCATCTGATAGGGAAGATAAACACGGATGATGTTATTGAATGGTTTAATGGCTTTGAAAATTCATGTCAGCAGTTTATTGGAAAGGGACTGAAATACAAATTGCTGGTAGATAGAAAAGGGTATACCCCAAACCACTTCTCCGTTCAAAAAGTATGGAAAGAAAAGTTCTTCAATGACACCATCCTGAATCATAGCAAGGCCATTGCGTTTCTTCTTGAAGAAGGGGAGATCATGAATTACCTGCAGCAATCCAACACCAAAGAATCCGTTAAATTTTTTGATGATTATGAACAAGCACTCAATTGGTTAAACAACTATCCAAGTTAGGAATTTATGTTGAACCAGTTGCTTTCTAGCAACTGGTTTTCTTATGCTCACAGCTTTACGTTGTGGTGAAATTGGCTTGCTTGCAAGCTTCTAACAATATTTATGAAAGGAGCTAAAAAAAGAAGCAGCATGATCGCCGCTCCTTCTAAAATTCATTAATTACGCTGCAATAACAGGTAACCGCTAATGCTGGATGTTCTTTGGCGGAATACGATTTTGAAACCTACATCATGATCCAGCAAACAGGCTAAGGCAGTTCTTAGCAATGCATTCGGCGTCAAATCAGCTCGGCAAGGAGAAGCATTGCCAACGACACGAGCAGCAACAATTCTACGCGGGGAACCCGCAACGAGAGGGTTTCTTGACCAGCTGATTAATACTAAATCCGGCTCTGGAACAGCACTGACACGACCCATCTGAATCACCTCTTTTATTATAGTAGAGTCAGTATATTAAATGAGAATCTGCTATGAAGTGTGCACAGTAAAGGCGGAGTTTTTTAAGATCATGGTTACAACCCAAACTGACGGAAGGGGAGATGTGGTGTGAATTCTATGAAAATGAAGGACATGATTAATGAGTATGTGAGAGCCTATAATTCTTTTGATATCGAGGGGATGATTGCTCTTCTGCATGAGGAGATCGAGTTCAGAAACATATCAAGCGGATCGATCGACGTGGAGACCAAAGGAATCGAGGAATTTCGAGAGATCGCCGAACAGTCCAAGTCGTTATTCTCCTATCGTTGTCAGACGATCATTGCTTATTCGTTCGAAGATGACAAGACTCAGGTTGAGATCGACTACGAGGGCATTCTTGCTAAAGATCTCCCCAACGGTATGAAGGCCGGCGAGAAGATTCATCTGAAGGGAAAGTCCGTATTTGCGTTTAGAGACGATAAAGTAGCAGTGATAGAGGATCATAGTTGATTGAGCAGATGGAACTCAGGTGCACCTGAGTTGATCATTCCAAACTGTATTAACACCATCTCTTGCGTTGGTGGGAAGGCAGGAAGAGTTTATCTATAGTCGTTTAATCCCGGGAATAGGGTTCCTCCACATGGTATTATTTGGTTAGTGTACTGAGAAAAAGGGAGTGAGCGAGTGTCAGAAATCAACATCGATCGAAGCAGTCCGGAAGAAGCGCTTGCGGTACGGACGAACCTGATTCAATATAATGCACAGCATATCGCAGAAGATTTGCAGCAGAATTACGAGGAGATCAACTTACATATAAAGGATAAGAATGGTGAAATCGCAGGCGGGATCAATAGCGTGTTTTGCTGGAATTGGATTGAGGTCGATATTCTATGGGTGGATGATCGATCCCGGGGCCGGGGTTACGGTTCAAGATTGTTACAGGAGATCGAGAGGATAGCCAGAGAAAAGAAATGCACCTTCATCAAGCTCAATACGTTCAGCTTTCAAGCGCCGCTGTTCTATCAAAAGCATGGATTTCAAGAGATTGCACGTATCGACGATGCCCCAAGAGGGCATCAGCATTATTATTTGATAAAGCATTTGGTGTAGAAACATTAAGCCGGGTTTATGAAGGAAGGTCAATGAATAAAACCAACAACTATCCAAAGGAGCTTGATATGATTAGATTGCAGCCCATCGATAAGGATAATTGGACCGAATGCATTAAACTGAAAGCGAAGCAGGAGCAAGAAGGCTTTATCGCCTCCAATCTGTATTCGATTGCTCAGTATCAATTTCTTGAACATTTTGAAGCGATGGCCATTTATGAAGAGCAGACGATGGTCGGATTCGCGTTGTATGGCTTAGACTCCGATGACGGGAACTACTGGATTTACCGTTTGATGATCGACGGTAACTTTCAAAGGAAGGGTTACGGTAAAGCGGCTTTGCGATACATAATCGAAGAAATCCGAAACAAACCTGACCGGACGGATGTCCTTATGATAAGTTTTGATCCGAAGAACGAACAGGCCAGGCAGCTTTATGTCAAAGCGGGTTTTGAGGAGATCGGCGTCATGCCGTGGTCGGAGGGTGAGTCCGTAGCAAAGCTGATGCTGTAAACCCTCAGCCTACAAGTGTGCGGAGAGGATGATGCTGATATGAAAATCGTAGTGACTGGCGGCGCCATCATCCGGGATCATCAAGGGCGAATATTGCTTCAGAGACGCTCGGATTACGGCAATTGGGGACTTCCCGGTGGCGGTATGGAAGCCGGAGAATCCGTGGAAGAGACGATGAGACGGGAAGTACTCGAAGAGACGGGGCTGGTCGTCAACGATCATGAACTCTATGGGGTTTATAGCGGACCCAGAATGCAGTATCGCTATCCGGACGGAAATGAGGTCGTGTTTGTCATGTTTATTTTTAACGCGACGGTGGATTTGGAAGGGAAGACAGAAGATCAGGGCAGAATCCTTATTTATCACGATGTGAACAACGAGTCGTTGCAGTTGGAATTCAAGGCAATGCATGAGATTGATCTAGAGGATATCAGCACTGTGCAAAGACCGGTATTTGAGGATCTGCAAAGCGGAAAGTCACACATTTTAAGAACATGAATCTATCTTGCATACGATAAAAAGGGAGTGCCTACTGTTTGTGACAGTTGTGCACTCCCTTTTAGTAGCCTAACTAGAGATCGGCTTCATACCCCAATAATTGGGTAAAGTCCTGGAATATATCAGAATAATAATACATAACCTTAATGTTATTATTGTCATCGGTGGCTTTCTGACCCTTGCTTCGGATAATGGGAATGAACTCCGCATAGGATGCGCCATTCAAAGCTATTCGAACAGGCTGTTTAGGGTTGCTTAATTGTTCGTAAGTATAAAAGGAAGGCTCCCCGTTCACGTTGATCTGCAAGTCGATTTTCTCTGAAGCCTTCACGGCCAGATAGAACTCCGGTACGGAATCGGGATTCACTAAAGCAAAGTCAGCAACCGGACTTTCTCCGTGTCCAGACGGAGTTCCCGCATAGATAAAGTTTCTTGTTCCATTTGGGATGAGATCATCTGCCGATGGTTCCCGGACATAGTCGCTGTCTTCATAAAATTCGTATATGCGATGCAGGACGACTGCGGTTTCGGCTAACGTTACCTTTTGATTCGGACGAAAATACCCTTTCGCGTCAGGTTTCATGATGCCGGCCTCGGCAAAACCGAGCAGCGCATAAGCTTTAACGTAATCGAGATCGGAGGCTAAGGAAGGCCCCCATTTTTTGTCTTGCATCAATCCGATTTCAGGTGCCAATGGTTGATAGGCGTACTTCCATTTTTCGTATTGGTTGTAGGAATTGAAATACCTTTTGGGAAGATCTTTGATTTCCCGCAGCCTGGCAATCTCCTCACTATCCGATAACTCCAAGGAATATCCAATATCATCGAACAGCGCATTCAGCGTAATCAATAAGTCCCAGCGTGTTAACACTTTCTCCGGTATAAACTTGAATGTTTCGTCATGATAATTGATTTTGTCGGCGGCCGCAATTAATCCGCTCGGCGCCGACGGTATGCTGCCGTATACATCTTTAAACATCTGGTAGGAGGGATGTCCATTTGGGACCCCGGGTATCTTGATGTTCTTATCGCTTTCGACCCGTAAATCGGTAAACAGCCGATGAACCATGAGCGTGAGATCGGACTTGGTTACCATCCTGCCTAAAGTTTTTGTCCGATACTCCATATTCTCAAAGACTCCATGGGATCTCAGGAAATCAACGGATCCATTGGCCCAGGCATATTTGTTTTGACTGGTTTCCGCCGCGCTTGCCATGGATGTCATGCACAACGATAGAATGAGGGTAAAAGATAATAATCGACGCCACCTTTTTAGAAACATGAAATCCTCCTGTATGTATCTATGTATTGGATTAATATTCCTCCATTGTAGACGACAAATTATGACAGGAGCAATGTTTTTATGAATATATACATAGCAATAAGGAGTTGGCCTGCGCACACTTCTGTTTGAACGTATCGGATGAGGAGAAGAATATCGGAATATCGACCATGAAAGGTAATTTTGACGGAATTTTTTTAATGTAACCGTTGACATTACGGAACAAAATGGTAATATTTTAAGTCATTAGATATATAGCGGTTAAATTGGTGCCTATTGGCTTCTTTCAAGGCCATGTAATAACAGATTTCTGCTATCTTGGATAGTGAATGCAATGCAGCCTATGACGGAGGAGGTATGTATGGGAATAGACTGGTATGATATGATCGCGCGAAGGAATGGCGGCTACAAAGGAAGAGCGGTGTGTACCGTCGTCGGCAGGTCGGCGGAAGAGGTGTTTGAGGAGCGGTTAGTGGAGATGCTGCCGCAGTTTCATTCGGTGCTGGACGCAGGCTGCGGGCATGGCGAGTTCACGCTCCGGATGTCCAGACATGCTAAGAACATCATTGGTTTTGACAACTCCGCGGAGATGATCCGAATCTCCCAATCCTTACTCGAAAGCAGCGGAATCGGTAATGTGGAATTTGTGTTTGCCACAACGAAGACCGAGTTGCCCTTTCAAAACGCTCAGTTTGATCTCATCTATGACCGCAGAGGTCCCACCTCGATCCTCGAACATCCCAGGATATTAGCTTCAGGCGGTACCGTCATCGGCATACATAATGATGTGACTGCCGTTCGAAGGCGATTGTCGGAGAATGGCTACATGAATGTCGAGATTGAGGAGTATAATGAAGCGATTACTTACTTCCCGAATGCCCGCGAATTTGCATTGTTTCTGTCGGATGTGCCGGGTAATCCCGATTTCACCTTGCCGGAAATGAAGGGTGAACTCGAGGCCAAGATACGGGAGAATCAGACCGACGGGCAGCTTGGAGTCCGTGAACACAAATACATCTGGAAAGCCATGAAGAAGTGACGTCAAGTCGTTTATCATACCGAAAAAGGAGTGTTGCGTTATGGATCATGAGTTCAACCGGAAGTGGCTGGAGGACAAATTTGAAAACATCCGCAGCCGTACCTTAAAAGTGCTGGTGCAGTTAAACGATGAGCAAGTCAATTGGCGGCCCAACCATTCCAGTCTGAGCATTTCAACGTTGATCAGGCACATCGAAGGCAACATTCAAGAGCGGGTCATGAAAGGGATTCTGCACAAAGACATCACGCGAAACCGCGAGGAAGAGCTGACGCAGGTTTTTGTCAGCCGGGATGATCTGATTCAGATTGTAAAGAATCGGTTTCAGTTCCTGATCGATACGGTAAAATCCATGTCGAGTGAGGACTTTGAACAGGTTCAACAGGTACGCGGTAAAGAACGAAGCAATCTCGACATACTGCATCAATGCGCCACGCATTATTCGGAGCATATGGGTCAAATTTTTTATATCGCGAAGCAGTGTTTGGCGGTTCAATATAAAGCTACATCGATCTAATAAGCAAGCCCCCCTTAGCTGGGTATCCAGCGATCAAGGGGGACTTTTATTTTACGGTTGACCAGGAGAAGGGACCTGGTGGGTCTCTTTTTTCTGCATAATGCTCGTCAGCGGCTCGGGCTCCCGATACGTGATCGATTCATTAACCCCGGCATCCAGTTGCCCGTTATTGAACTGTACGCCGATAAGATGCGTGCCGGATGGCGCTGAAATGCCTAAAGAGCGTCCGCTGGTGGAGGTTCCGTTCAGGCCCTGATTGTTGCCCGGCGTGAAGACGGCCAGCAGTTGAGACGGTGAGAGACCTTTCCCATCAGCATTATAGTTGGCAAGGAACTGCTCCATGCTTAGGTCGTAACAGCAAGGCTGTTTCTTGATCCAGATCACCTTGGTTTCATTAGGACGGATGAGGGTGTCCGTGCTGTAGCGATCCTTCGTAATGGTCCAGCGGTTGGACTTGGATTTGTCGAACGGAAGAGCAGGGTCGTAATAATAGTAGATTTGATACCCTTCCAGGTCGATTTCCCGATCCGAGGGGTTGTAAATCTCCACATAATTGTAATTCCCCTGCTCGTTCGAGTTAGCGACCACCTCGGTGATGTGCAGTGCGGTGGTTAAGGGCAGCTTGGGTACCGTTTCTTCGGTGGTTTTATCGGATCTTTGCAGGGTACCTTCCATCATGACGGGATAATGATCGCTAGGGTATTGGCCGACTTCATTGTAGTTGATAATCTCGCTGTGCAGGACATTCCAGCCCTGGCTGTGCAGAATCCAATCGATCCGGTTTCCACTGCCGCCGCCCGTAGGGTCCTTGTAATTATGAAAGGTTCCCAGGTCATCGTTGGTGCGTTTCTTGGCGGTGACATGTCCATCCGACATCCCGTTGCTTGTAAAAATAGAATACGTATCGCTTCCCGGACGGGTATTGAAGTCGCCGGTTATGACAACAGGGATATCCGAGGCAAAAGCCTTCATTTTGTCGACAATGAGTTCAGCGCTCTTCTGCCGGGAAACCTCGGATTGGTGATCCAGATGCGTGTTGACCATATAAAAGGTTTTGCCGTTCTGAAGATCCTGGAAGCGAACCCAGGTTGCCATCCGCGGAATCTGGTTCCCCCAGCTGGCGGAGCTGATCGTCTGCGGCGTATCGGACAGCCAGAAGTGAGACTGTTCCAATGGCTTCAGTCGTTCCGTATTATAAAAGATCGCCATATACTCGCCTAAGCTCCCGCCTTCACGTCCGACTCCAATCCGACCATATCCCGGCAGGTCATTCTCCAGATCGAGGATTTGCCGGTGAAGCCCTTCCTGCGTTCCGATGACGTCCGGTTTATGCTCCAGGATGAGGTTCTTGGTGACGGGGCGGCGTTTCTCCCAAGGTTGACTGTCATTGGCGGCATAACGCAGGTTGAAGCTCATAACACGCAAAGGCCCAGGCGATGCTTCCGCGGTACTTCCCAGCTCGCCGGAAGGGGAGAGCGACGCCGTCGTCAGAAATGTTAGCATCATGAACAGGCTGGTGATTTTGGGGATTCTCATTAAAGTTCCTCCTTTGTCATGTGCAAGAATTGATTCCTTCTAAAGTGGACGTTAAGTAGATGTATCCTGTCCTCCCTTCCTGATTTGCCCATATCATATCTTATTTTTAGTTGGCTGCGTATTTACAATATTTTAGGTTTTTGTTTTCCTTTTGGGTAATCGTGGAGGAAATGGATGAGTGCATCAGGAATAATACCATTTAGGAATTGAGGTGATATGGTTTGAAGCCATTGAATTATAGCGCATTGATCTGCTCTTTGATTATCGGGATATCCATCGTAACGGCAAGTTTTATACTTCAGGGGACTGAGAGTTTAAAGTCGGTGCCAGCTGTAACGGATGAAGCCTATTCGATGCAAACGGAAAGCCCATTAATGACCCTTGAACAAACGGCCGAATTCTTGAACCTTACCGAGTCTCAGGTGAAAAGTATCATCTCATCCGAGAATGCGCTAAGAGCGCAGGGTGACTCCGAGGAGGTGTCGTTTCCTTATATTGTGGTGCAAAACGAAATCTACGTTAGCCAAATAGGGCTTATCTCGTGGCTTGAGGGGGCTACGCGGGAAAGAAGGATATATTGATCATGCGATTGTTACGATCTAAGGCCCTTAAACTAACGTGAAGATGGACAAAGCATGCACTCAACCAGAGGTTGAGTACATGTTAGCTTACTCTACTTCCGCGTTATGTTTTTTCGTGATGTTGTTGTGTATAGTAGAGGCATCTCATGGAAAGCGTGGTGTCTGGATTGATGAATCAGGCAAACGGCGTGATTGGTAACAATATCGGCAGGCTGCGAAAACAGCTCGGCATCACACAGGAGCTATTGGCTAACAGACTCGGCGTCAGCTATCAAGCCGTAAGTAAATGGGAGAATGGACAATCTTGCCCGGATATTTTACTGATTCCGATACTGGCAGATGTATTCGGAGTCACGATCGATGAGCTTTTTGGCAGGACTGTCCATAACATCGATTTACGAAAAGGACTCGTACTTGAGTATTTGTTCGACGGCAATGTGAGAGATACCAGTGGGGAGGGACATCATGGGCGACTAGAAGGCGGGAATTATGGCGAAGACCGCTTTGGCCGAAAGGGCGGGGCTTTAGTGTTGGATGGCGGAAGTCATTATGTCCGGATCGATCAACCGCCCATTCTTGTGAATGATGCTTTTTCAGTATCCGTATGGTGTTATTATGATGCACACAAGATCCTCCGTGGATGGAATAGCGCGATTGTCTCGCAAGATGGCCATCACCAGAACCGGGCGATGCAGCTTAGCACGAAGGATGAGTATATTACGTTCCATGGTTTCCTTAGAGAACCGGATCTATCGATGAACACCAAGATCGTGAAGGAGCACTGGTATCATGTGGTTATAACCTATGAGGAATCCCGTTACCGTATGGTTGTCAATGGCCGTCTCGTTGCTGAGCGTACAGGCAGTTTTACACCCTATAATAAAGAACCGATGTATGTAGGTAGAAAATCAACCGATGAACCGTATTTCTTTTTCCAAGGGCGTATCGACGACCTGCGGATCTATAATCGTGCCATGCAGGACCGTGAGATCGAAGCCCTCTATCTTGAAAGTGGTTATAAGCCTGCCCCAATGCCGCATGTGGAGTCTGCGGAGGAGCCCATTCCGGTTCTTGAGGGATTGGACGACATCCGTATGATATTTACAAAAGATACCATTGACTCAGCGGCTGACTGGTATACCCGAAATTTAGGATTCAACATATTGATGCAGGAAGAAAGCTTCTTTATCTTAACGTTGTACAACAGCCCGAATATGATATTGGAATGCGTGAAAGCAAGGGAGCTGGAGTCTGGACATGAGGCCTCATTTATATTCAAAACCAATCGGGATATCGTAGAACTGAGCTCTTATTTATCTGCCGCTGGTGCGAGAATTGAGCAAATTCGGGACGAAGGCTTCGCATGGTTTCTGGATTTTATGGATCCTTATGGACAAGCTTGGATCATTATGCGCGAGAAGGGGAGTCATTTGAGTTGAAGTTGTAATAACGTCGTGCGATTGCGCGTTATGCCCGTTAACGGTAGAATGATGTTAAGTAGTTGATATTTCATCCAAGAACCCTCCTCATGGTTAACACCAAAGGTGGGTTTTGTTTATTTATGATCAAGTGCAGAGGAATGAGGATATGACGGAAAATGGAATTGTGCTCGTGGTTAGCGTGACCCTTGTTCAAGGGGATCAAGTGCTTATCATTCAAGAAAATAAACCTTCGGTGCGGGATACCTGGAACTTCCCGGGAGGGCGCATCGAGCCTGGGGAAGCTATGCATGAGGCGGCTATAAGAGAAGTGAAGGAAGAGACGGGATATGATGTCCATTTGACAGGAACCACAGGCGTGTATCCATTCATAAGCAGTTTGAATCACCCTGTGATCATGTTCCATTTTACCGGAAAAGTGGTGGGAGGCTCGCTACATTTGGGAGCAGGCGAGATTAAGGATGCCCGGTGGGTCACACTGCCTGACATCTTAGCTGATCACAGCATGAAGATCAGGGATGTCGAAGTCATGAGACAGATCGTTGAGAATCTCAGGAATGGCGTCCACCACTCGCTTGAATTGTTTCATCCGTCTTTGCTTCTAACTTCGAGGTCATCGCATATTCATAATGCTTAGCGGATTATTTCGTATTATTTTTTGCTGTGGAACACAGTTCTTTCGTATGGGAAGATACGATGATGTATCAAGGAGGTAAGGAAGTGGCCAGCATCCGTTTTCCCCTGGGTTCCTTTGAGCCAAAGGTGGAGCCGACATTGGAGGAGAGGCAGAGGTTTATACAACAGATACCTTCAATCGTACCAACGCTCCGGCAAATCATAATGAAATGCCCCCTTTCCCAGCTGCATATGCCTTATCGTGAAGAGGGCTGGAGTATTCAGCAAATCGTGCACCATCTGGCTGATAACGACATGAACGCATACTTGCGATTTAAACGTGCATTGACCGAGGATGAGCCGATGGCAAACTCGTACCGAGAGGATTTATGGGCTGAACTGAGTGATTACACGGAGGTTCCCATTGAGAACTCGCTTACGCTTCTGGAAACACTTCATTTTCGTTTTCTTATACTGCTTAAGGACTTACGGCCCGAGGATTTCAAAAGAACCATGAGAACTCAACTGCTCGGCAGCATTACACTGGATATCGCGTTGCAGCGATTTGTGTGGCACAACCAGCATCATATCGCGCAGATAACATCCATATTGAACCGTGAAAACGCGAAGTTACATAAGGAGTGAGCCCAATTGAGCTGGAGATCCAAGTATGCTTATGGAGGCATTGTGTTCAATCAGAATCAAGAGGTCCTCATGAGAAGTCCGCGCGGCCATTGGGGCGGCTATTATTTTATTAGAAATCCAAAGGAGCTATCAAATCATGGGAATGTCAGATTACTATAAGGATCTAAGAGAAAAGATCGGAGACCAGCTAATATTCATGCCGTCCGTTGCGGGCATTATCCGTAATGATCAGGATTTTGTTTTATTTGGAAGAAAGCATCACGAAGATGTATGGGGACTTGTGGCCGGTGCCATCGAGCTGGGAGAATCCCCGGCAGAGGCGATGGTTCGCGAAGCGAAGGAAGAAACTGGGCTAGATGTCGTACCTGAACGAATCATTGGGGTATATGGCGGAAAAGAACGCCGATATACGTACAGCAACGGACATCAAGTGGAGTACCTCACGATTGTGTTTGATTGCCGCATCATTTCGGGTAAGTTGGATCGTGAGAATAACGAGTTTGCTGAACTCGTGTTCTTTCCGGAGGATCAGCTGCCACCCACGGCTTTAAAATATCCGGAGCATATTTTCTTCAAAGCGAATGGAGAGCGGGCTCATTTCTGATAGAAAGCATAACAGATTGAAATCTAAAACGTACGCATGAACTTCCTGGGAGGTGGCGTCTGTGTCGGAGAGAATGGAAACAAGATGGAATCCGCATGCTGCCGTTCTTGGTTTAATCGTAGGCATATACGTTGTGATTTACGCCGGAGTAATCATCCGGTTGATTTACCACTATCATGTTGTGTTGTCTTTCGTATCGGTCGTTCTGGTTTCTTTGCCTGTGCTGTTGCTGCTGTTCATTCTGTACCTGATATTCAAAGCATCGAGGAGCAAGTTACATTCCATGCATTATTGGTCGACTGGCATTATCGGGGTACTTCTTCTATCTTTTTCAATCTACGCCCTAAGTTACAACCAATCACAACACTACTTCGATTACAACCGTTGGGTTGGTTATCCCGAACAAAGATCGATGATGGTGGACGATTTTTTACAGAAACATGATTTGATCGGTTTAACTCAGGGGGAAGTGTTGGACCGTCTGGGTGCAAACGACAATGCCAAATGGAATGCCGCTGACGATAAAGCCGTGTATGATCTTGGAGCACTGCGAAGGGCCGATTACAAGAGTGAGGGTCTCTTTATATACTTTGATGATCGTGGCTATGTCAAAAGCTATGAGATCTTACCGGATAGGAAATACAGATGATTTCCCTTCCCTGGACAAGACAATAGAAAGCAGGTCCCCTATGACGTTAAAAGCGATAATCTTTGATTTGGATGAGACACTAACGGACAGAAGGTCGGCGATTGACTCGTTTATTGAGCGATTGATTGCCAGGTATTTCCCGGACTCCGATGAAGATGCTCAGTTTAGGATAGCCAAGCGATTTAAGGAAGCCGATCAGAACGGCTACCGGGATAAGCGTGAAGTGTATAAGATGCTGGTCGAGCATCTTCCGTGGGAGAATCCGCCTACGGTCGATGAATACCTGACATTTTTCAGGGAAGCTATCCCGCTTTGTATCCAGCCGATGGATCAGCTGTTTCCTGTACTTCGTCATTTGAAGTCTAAGGGGCTGAGGCTTGGCATCATTTCGAATGGAACCGCCCAAGTTCAAGAGGGGAAGATCCGTCAATTGGGTATACGCGAGTACTTCGATTCCATCGTGATTTCCGAAGAGGCTGGCGTCAAAAAACCGGATCCCAGGATCTATAGGAAGGCTTTAGATTTGTTAAACGTACGGCCATCAGAGACGTGGTTCGTCGGCGACCACCCGCATAACGATATCATCGGAGCAGCACAATGCGGAATCAAACCCATATGGTTTACGCGAGATGGAAATTGGAACTACTCTGAAGAAATAAAGCCATATCGGACGATACACAAGCTGGAAGAATTGATTCATATGTATGCCGAACACGATTGAGGGCTAGCAAAAAGGTAAAGTCCAGTGTCTTGGAGGTGCAGTTAATGAAGCGATTTAAAAGCGATAATGGACAAAAGCTCGTCTATGAATCCTATGACCGCCTGATGGCAGGATGGACGGTACCTTACGAGCAGCACCATATATCCACCTCGTACGGGATGACACACGTAATAACGGCAGGTTCATCGGATCTTCCCCCGCTGCTGTTATTGCATGGAACGGGCGATAACGTCGCCATGATGTGGATATATAATGTGGCGGAGTTATCCCGGAATTTCCATATCATCGCCGTGGATAATATCGGAGGTTCGGGAAAAAGCGAGCCGAATGACCGGTATGCACATGACTTTAATCAGGCAAAATGGCTGGACGAGATCCTTGAGGCGATGAATGTTGACGCAACCTATATTGCCGGCGTATCCTATGGAGCTTATCTGGCCTACCATTACGCCATTGTCAGACCGGATCGGGTAAGAAAAATTGTATGCTTGGCTGGCGGCATTGCCGGAAGTCAATCTGAGCTGATGAGCAAAATGATGCGGGCTTTTCTACCGGAAGCATTGTTTCCTTCAGAACGGAGTGTGCGTAAACTGCTTCGCAAGCTGTGCGGTACGAATGCAGATGCATTCGAGAACCATACCGACCTTATGCAGCACTGGTTCTACTTGCTGAAGCACTTTAACAATCGCTCCATGATGAAACACACTATCACAATCCATTCGTCTGCCGACATTCAGACTATACGCAGCAAGACATTGTTCGTTATAGGTGAGCAGGATCTGCTTAGTTATTATCCGAAGGCGGTTGCCAGACTGGAGGCGAATGGGATGCGGTACCGCCTCGTTCCGGGCGCGGGCCATGCGATCAATCACGAGATGCCGGACCTTGTTCATGAAGAGATAATAGGCTTTTGCAAGGAAGCTTGAGGGGAGGGGGATGAACATTGAATTTAAAACGATTCATCTGGCTGTTTATAAGTGCGCTTCTCTGTCTGCTGGTGGTTCTATTCGGGAATGCGATGACACCTAAACTCGGCACGAGTTCGGGGAATGGCAATCCTGCCATTCTGCTGTTCATCCCTCTGAGCATACTTTTTCTTGTTTTGGTGAATCAATGGATTCGTGTCTTCAAAGGTTTGAAGATGTCACTCATCTCGTTAAGTTTGTTGATCTTTACCCTGGCTGGCTATATCATAGCGGGTTACGTATATCAGCTCCGAAGACTCGAAATCTATAGACAAATTCAAGCGGAGGCATTCGAATCAGAATATGGTAAAGTCGATTGGGCTCATATCGAATCCATTACGTCCGGTATTTTATCGATACATATGAATAATCAATTCTTTAATGTAAACACGTACTTCATGATGATGGCCTTTTCGCTTTTACTGTGCTTTTTGTACAAGTTGATTGAAGGATTCATAAACAGAAGTCAAGGAACCTCTGCGGAGAATTAAATCAGTAATCTAGGTGGATAGGAGGAGCATGGTATGTCAACAAACGGGATTTACGATAAGCAGGCCGAAGCTTATGAGGCCATGATTAGCAAGCAGCCTGACTTAGCGGGAGTTATTTATGAAAAAAAACCATACGAGGGGCTGGATGTACTTGATTTGGGGGCAGGCTCAGGACGATTATCTATGCTGCTAGCTGGAGACGTCAGATCTTTGATATGTACTGACATAGCGCAGCCGATGCTGGATATTTTGGATGATAAATTGTCTGAAGCCTATAATTCTCGTAATTGGACGACCGTAGTCGCTGATCATCGCAGCCTGCCGATTGATTCATCGAGTGTGGATCTGATCGTATCGGGCTGGAGCATTAGTTATCTGGCCGATTTGAGTCATGACGATTGGCGTGAGAATCTTGAACTTGTCATGACAGAGCTGCAGCGAGTATTGAGACCAGGCGGGACGATTGTGATTCTGGAAACGATGGGAACCGGAACGGAGACACCGAATCCTCCCGATTTCTTAACGGGTTATTACGAACAGTTGGAGCATCAATATCGATTTAACCATCAGTGGATTCGAACGGATTATGTTTTTGAAACAGTTGAAGAAGCGCTGCATCACACGGGATTCTTTTTCGGAGAAGAGCTGACGGACAAGATTCAGGCGAACCAATGGTCAACCGTGCCGGAATGCGCGGGGATCTGGTGGAAGCATGTTTAGGTTAGGACGGTGATGTGGCCTCGTGGAATTTCTAATGTATGTGGTCTTGTTTATTCTTAACATTTCGATATACAAGTGGATTTTCAGAAGGATTTTCGATGATGTGGATGATCTGAAGCAGTCGGTAAAGTATTCGTTGACGCCGGATATCATCTCCTTGTTCCGCAGACGTTTTTGGAAGGATCAATTTGGAGAGCTGAAGCTGACCGTATTCTATTTTTGTTGTTTAGGGATCTTTGTCATAGAGTGCGTGGTATTGACCAAGGTGGTTGACGTGATCTTTCAATGAATTAGCTATCATGGGTTGAACGGTTACGTACCGCTGAATCTGTGGTAGAATTGCGAAGGACAATAACCCAGACACATTCTACTGGAGAAGCAGGGAACGTATATTAGCCCTGCTTTTTTGATTTGAAGATGTTTGCTAATGGATCATAAGGAGAATAGAGAATGCCAACGATGATTACAAAGTCATTTGATCAAGAAATGCAGCGATGTTTAAGTGAAATTACATCGGCTTATCATGCAGGGGAACTGAGCACGATGGACCTAGCGGAATTACCGGAAGAAATCTATATCATTGAGGTGGAAGATGAGATGGTGGGGTACGGAGTCGTGTGGGAATACGATAACGGGAAGCAGCTCATCCAGAAGGCCGAACAAGATTATTTTAGCGCCGATGAGCGGTATTTGGAGAAGGACTTCTATATTGATGTCAAGAACAAGAAGGATTTTATCTTTATCCAAGCCTTGGATGTACTCAAAGAATTCGAAAACAAAGGGTATGCGGCTTCCTTCGTGAACTGGCTCAAAGCAAAGTATCCTAACAAAAAAATGTATGTCTATACCCTGGAAAAATCACGGAATTTCTGGTTCAAGCAGAATTTCGAGATTCTAGGAAGTACGGCATGGATGACCTTTAATTAAGGTATCTTGCAGCATCAAAATTATTCGAGGGAAGTTCATTGCGTTCTTGACCCGAAACGATAAGCGTCAGTTGATCCAAAGTAGACATTAAGATAAACCGGCTGCAAACATGCAGCCGGTTTATCTTGATTCGAGTCAAGCAGGGTTGAACGCCTGTTATTGATCCAACGCGTTTTCAAACTTGCCGAACCACTCACTCCAGCCATATCTGGCGCCTTCGAGTCCATGAACATGGGAGAAGCCCGTTTGTTCGAGATGAAGGTTAACCTTGCCGTCGCCTAAATCTTGCAGCGTCCAGGTGACGGTATGCCGCTCGTCTCCGGTAGCCCAAGAATAGGACAACCGGTTGGGCGGTTCTACGATAAGTACTTCGCCGTCAACGATTCCATCCCAATATTCGGACGGCTCATGACGAAACTGAAAACGATGTCCAACGATAGGCTTAAAATCATTTTCCGTGATCCACTTTGCCAACTTACTTGAATCGGTTAAGGCAGCCCAAGCCTTCTCGATCGATGTCGTGTACTGAAAATCCATGGATAAGATTAAACTCATTCTTCTTCCTCCTCGAACAGCTGGTTCAAGCGCAGCATATTTGTAGTCCAGTATTTGCTGTAGAAAGCCACCCAATCTTGAACTTCTCTAAGCGGATCGGGGTTTAGCTTAAATCGCGTTTCTCTGCCTACTTTCCGGTCGAGCACCAGCCCGGCCTCTTTAAGGATGGTCAAATGCTTGGATACCGCTGTACGGCCCATTGAAAATTGTGCCTTTAATTCATGAAGCGGTTTCTCCTCTGCCTGTGATAACAGATGAATCAGTTGACGCCTAGTGGGATCTGCAATCGCGTCAAATACATCGCGGGACGGATGATTCTCAATCACGACAACCCTCCTAAAAGTCTAATTTTGTTGTTAGTCATCTAATGATGGATGAAGGGACCGCCGTTAATTTCACCACCTCTGCTTCATGATTTTATAAGTGAAATTTTCAGATATACCTGGAAATGACGATCACTCGATTAGAGAGTTAGTGTTAATCTCTAATGTTCATTCTAAACTAATACCCAAAAAAGGCATCCTTTTTGATATTTCGCTTAGAAATCTGATTATTTTGCAAATGGGTGGAAATAGAATCTACCAATGACTTCGGACCCGCAATAAAGTATTTTCCATTGTTTTTATATAAGGTATTAAACGTATCGATTTCCTGATGCAAGTCATCTCTTGAATCAAGATAAGTCACAGTTAATGAAGGATGGTTAGCCATTTCATCTAGCTCATTCTTGAAGATATAAGACTTTTTGCCATCCAAATAGAGCAGCTTTCTTTGCTTCCCGTCATGATTCCCTTCTGCCTCTAATTGTTTAAGGATCGACCGAAATGGTGTGATTCCAATTCCGCCTGCGATCAGAAGCGTAGGACTGTTATCCTGCAAGTAAAAAGAACCGACAGGGCCGCTCATTTTAACTTTCATTTCCTGTTTTAATTCTAATAGAGCTTTTTTAAAATCACTGGGATCATCGCTGATACGCGTTGTTATTTTAACTATATTCTCTGTAGGAGCAGCTGCCAAGCTGAATGGTTTTGTAGGGTTTTTTATGGTCTTATGAGTAATGCTGAACAAACCATACTGCCCTGCCTTCCAGGTTAAATCTTTGTCTCTTTCAAATAGAAAAGAATAGACATCCTCTGATTCTTTGCGGCTTTCTATAAAGGATAGTTCTCTCTTCTTGAATATGGAGAACATATCTTGAAAAAAACTCATTTTCCCATCTCCCTCTTATAACGTTATCGGTAATGCAATCGCTATATCTTCATCCAAACTTCTAATTGGACACCATTTAGTGATACTTTGATTTTAGGCCACCATTTGGTGTCGTGTCAATGACATATTTCAACTCCATATGATCACGGTCTGCGTAGGGGGGAAGATACCAGTTTTACGGGTCTTGACGGCATTGCATGTTACATCATAGCTCGCAGAATTGAAGTTTTGACTAATCAATATAGCTTATGTTATGTACGAAGGTTACTCGGGCGGTTGGACAGTATCATCTTGCGCTGGAACCCGCGACGGGACTGCTCGATGATCTCTCGTATGCTATGCATCGTCAGGCAGCGGCCGAAGTGCCGGCCGGCGGTACGTATTCGTGGTACCTTGAGATTAGCTGGATCGACGAACAGAAGAAAGAAGTGATGTCTTCTTGATCGACCGTGGACCGACAAACGCTTAAGCAAAAGCCAATTCACGAATGCGCTGGTTGGGATTGTCCGTAAATAATCCGCCGTGGTAACAGATCACGTTACGGATATCATAGTGAGTGAGCTTCTGCAAGGAGAGCTGGGCTAAAGCCAAATCAAAAGTGGTTGCCGGATCCGGCCCGATTAGTTGTCCCTCTCTGACGTTCAGCGCATCTGCTGCAATCAGGGTTTTGCTCGGTATATGATATAAGCTGATATGGCCGGGGGTGTGGCCAGGCGTATGGATCACGATGATACCGCCGCCAAACGGCAGCTCCTCGCCGTCGCGCAACATGCGGTTCACTGGTGCTGTTGGAGGGTTCTCCAGCGTGTGTTTAAACGCGTTCCTCCACTCCGGCGGCACGTTATCCGGCATCGAAGCCAGCGCTTGCGTAATGGCCTCGGGCGATAGTTTGACAGGCCTTGTATCGCCTTCGATATAAGGCTTTTCGATTTCGCTGGCGAACACTTCAGGGGCGTGGTTGCTGTGCTGGATCATGGCCGGCAAACTGCCGATATGATCCAAATCCTGGTGTGTTATAATAATTTTGCTTACATCCTGAACGGAAATACCGATGTGCGATAACTGCTCCTGAATGAGCGGGAACTGGCCGGGATAGCCGGTATCGATAAGCACCAAATTCTGATGATCCCATAGGAATGTCGGATGGATCGTTTCGATTCGTCCCATCATGGCCGCTGATATGTTCAGCGTATGAATGCCTTGATCGATTAACATGTTACATACCTCCACTATATAGGGATTTCTTCTCCCGATTTCAACTTCCAGAGTAGACTGAGCAGAAGTAGATTATCAAATCAGCAAAAACATGTAAATAGAAAAATATTATATCATAATACAAAAATAATTATTTGTCAATAGATAATTCCTAGACCAGGATCCTCGTTAATATATGAAATGTCCGGCCCGGATACATAACACGCTTCCAAGTCGTAGTCTGCTCACACGGCTGGATTTCATCTCGCTATTGAGGAATATGTAATTGCTGGTATAATCCTTGAAAAGAGAAACGAAGTGACGCAGCAGATTGAAGAAGGAGAGGGAGCAGTGATGAATACGACGATTGCACTGAATAACGTAACCTGGCAACGGGAGCAGAAGACCGTTCTTACAGGCGTGGATTGGACCGTACAGCAAGGAGAGCATTGGGCGGTTCTTGGGCTGAACGGCTCCGGAAAGACAACCATTTTGAATATGATTAACGGATACATCTGGCCAACCAGCGGTACGGTTTCGGTGCTCGGGCATCTCTTTGGCAGGGTGGATTTAAGAGAATTGCGTAAATCGATCGGCTGGGTCAGCTCCTCGCTGCAGGAAAGAATCCGACCGAGTGAGTCTACATTGGATGTCGTGATCAGTGGCAAACACGCTTCGATTGGCCTGTATCAGAAGGTGGATGAAGCAGACCGGGAGCAGGCCGAGCAGCTTATGAAGGATTTCAATTGTATTCATCTGCTGGGTCGTACATATGAAACTTGTTCGCAAGGGGAGAAGCAGAAGCTGCTGATCGCCCGGGCGCTTATGGCTTCGCCGAGGCTGTTGATACTGGACGAGGCCTGTAACGGACTCGATTTTCTGTCGAGGGAAGCGCTGCTGTCCAGCATTACGGCACTGGCTTCAAAGCCCGATGCGCCGACCCTGCTGTTCGTTACGCATCATATCGAAGAAATACTGCCGATCTTCTCGCACTCATTACTCATCCGCCGGGGCACCGTATTCGGGAAGGGGCGTTCCAAGGATATGCTGACCAGCGACAATTTGACCTCGTTCTTTGAGACGCCGGTCGAGGTGAGCTGGCAGAATGATCGGGCCTGGATGTCCATTCCGGACTTATAATGAACGCATTAAAAGCTCGCGGGATATTCATGACCTAGGAGAGTGACCATTGTGCCAAATCGTATCATAGCGAATCAAAGGCTGTTCAATCAAGGGATAACAGGCATGAAGCATGAAACTCCGGAGGAAGCCGTCAGAAGTCTCGGCGCTGTGCAAGCCCAGGATTACCACCAAGCGGTCTGGGGAATCGGTCTCCGTTCGCAGTCCGCCAAGATATCCGATGTGGAGCAGGCCCTGAACGATCGCAAAATCGTGTTGACCTGGCCGATGCGAGGGACGATATTCTTCGTACCGTCCGAGGACGCAAAGTGGATGGTGAAGCTGACGGAATCGCGCTTTCAAGCGAATGACAAGAAGAAGCAGGCCGAACTTGAGCTTGACGAAGGTACGCTCTATCGATGCCGAACCATAATTGGCGACGCGCTGAGTGGTTGCACACCCGTATCCCGTCCCAGACTGATGGAACTGCTGGAGGAAGCGGGGATCAGCACCAAGAACGGCCGCGGTTATTATATTCTTGGATATTTGGGACGGACAGGCATGATCTGTTTCGGTCCGCATGAAGGCAAACAGCAGAGTTTCGTGCTGCTCGATGAGTGGGTCCCGAATTCAAGGGAGCTGACGCTCGAAGAATCGCTGGGGGAGCTGGCGCTTCGTTATTTTACCGGTCACGGACCCGCAACGATTCAGGATTTTGCCTGGTGGGTCGGGTTAACGCTGACGGAAGCTAAACGAGGCTTTGAGGCGGTCAAATCAGATCTTCGTTTAGATTTTGTCAACGGCACGGAATACTGGAGCTCTGTTACTGCGCCGGCAGCATCCGCTAATACGGATTCGGCGGTCTTGCTTCCGGGATTTGATGAATATTACCTAGGTTATAAAGACCGGAGCGCGATCATAAATTCAGATGACGATGCCAAGATCGCTCCGCATCGCAACGGGGTTTTTCAACCGATGATGGTGGCAGGAGGGGAAGTGGTCGGTGTCTGGAAGCGGGAGATCAAGCGCAGCGGCATCGAGATCACGTTATGTCCGTTCTCGCCGTTGGGCGATCGAGCAGAGGAGTTTCGGGAGGCGGCTAAGCATTACAGTGATTTCATGGAAATGCCGATTGGACGAGTAGAATCATGAGTTTGAAGGAGGAATAGCGTATGGAGTCCATCATGAAGCTGGAATCATTGATTACCGAAATGACAGAGATTGTAACGTCGACTAATGAGGTGGAGTTCAATCTGAAGCTTGCGCCTGATAAATGGTCCAAGAAGGAGATTCTGGGTCACCTTTGCGATTCGGCGGTCAATAACCATATCCGGTTTGTGAAAATCTTGCTATCCGATTATCCGATCGCCATTTCGGGGTACGCGCAGAACGATTGGGTCCGGGTGAACGATTACCAGGATCAATATGATCAATCGGAAGTGTTGTCACTGTGGCAGCATTTGAACCGGATGATTCTGCGTGTCATGCACAAAGCCGATTCATCAGATTTTCAGAAAAAATGCGTACTGCCCGATAAAACGGAGGTCACACTGGAGTGGTTGTTTAACGACTATGTGGATCATATGATCCATCATCTGGAGCAAATTGAGCTGTGATTACTGCATTGGAAATGGGTGTACAACAGGAAACGAAAGGTGCTCCAATATGTTCAAATTATGGAATCTTGCTATTCGATTTATTCTGGAATTGATCCTGTTATTTTCGATAGGTTACTGGGGCTTCCACTACGGTTCCGGGCTCATGGCACAGGTCGGACTCGGTATTGGGCTTCCGCTGCTTGCAGCCGTCGTCTGGGGAATGACCATCTCTCCGAAGGCAAGGATCAAGCTGCCGCTTGCCGTGGTACTGCTTATCGAATTTCTTATATTTGCAACCGCGGTGGCATGCCAGATTTATTCGAGTTTTATTGCGTTTGCCATCGTTTTTGCCCTTGTGGCTCTGGTCAACCGCTTCATCGTGATAAAATGGAGAATGCAGCCGTAGCTTATTGCAGAAATAGATGGGGATGCACCCTGCGGGAGGTGGATGAAACGGCTACCATCGGCCTTATTAGACATGGGATAACGGATTGGAATGTTCAGAATAGGGCCCAGGGACGAAGCGATATTCCTCTTAATGCTGAGGGGAGGCAGCAGGCCCAACGAGTAGCTGAACGCTTAAAGAGAGAGTCTTGGGACATTATCATCTCAAGTCCCCTGATCCGTGCGCGAGCTACTGCGCAGATCATTGCTGAAGGAATCTCTGTTCTTGATATCATGGAAGATGAGCGGATCTGCGAGGTCGATTGCGGACATATTGAAGGAACAACAGAGGAAGAGCGATTGCTGACCTGGGGACACTCCTGGCGAGAAATGGACCTAGGAATGGAGCGATATGAGGATGTCGCCGAGCGGGGAACTCGGTTTTTGGAGGAAATTATGCACGCATATGAAAACAAGAATGTTCTCGTTGTGAGTCATGGCGCCGTCATTGGATTATCGCTGCAAAAGCTGCTGCCTCAGCGTTTTACAGCTACCTATATGGATAATGCCTCCTTAACTCTTCTAACCAAATCCAACGGTGAATGGAATTGCCCCTTATTCAACTGCACGATGCATTTATAAGTCCGTTAGAAAGACTGCTAACGTCGGGTAATCAGATGGAGGCGGTCTTTTTGTATTGGATCCAGGTTCGGGGTTAAAAGACGAATTAAAGTCACGTCCTTTAGTCGTTCAGGATGATATGATGGTTGAAAGAACAGCCAGTGCCCGGCTGCTGGATATCCTTAGTAACGCAGTGAAATGGAAAGCCAGCGTAATCATCTAAAATGCTGAAGGTAAAGGAGAATGAACTTATGACTTTGAAGATCGGTATGATTGGGTTGGATACATCGCATGTCTCCATTTTCTCGAAAATGCTGCATGACAAGACGCATCCCTATCATGTTCCCGGCGCACGGGTTACGGCGGCATTTCCCGGAGGATCTCCGGACTTCGAGCTTAGCATAAGCCGGGTGGAGGGGTATACGAAGGAACTCGCAGCATGGGGAACTGAAATATTGGATTCTCCGGAAGACGTCGCCAAACAGGTTGATGCCGTCATGCTCGAAGCGGTTGACGGAAGATCGCATCTGTCCTTGTTTCGCGCGATTGCTCCTCACTGCCAAATGGTATTTATCGATAAGCCGTTTGCGGTGAGCAGTAAGGACGCAGTGGAAATTGCCGAACTGGCGGAGCAGTTTCAGGTTACTGTTATGAGCAGCTCGTCACTTCGATATGCGCAAGGACTTCAGGATGAATTGGCTCGTGGCGGTGTCGGTGATATCATTGGCGTGGACTGCGCTGGACCGCTTCCCCTTCAACCGACGCAGCCGGGATTTTTCTGGTATGGAATCCACGCGGCGGAGATGCTTTACCGCGTTCTCGGACCCGGATGCGTAAGCGTTCATGTCGCCGCGACTGAAATGCATGAGGTATTAACAGCGGTTTGGAATGACGGGAGGATCGGGACGATTCGAGGCAACCGTGCAGGCAATGATCGCTTTGGGATGACCATTCATCGCACGGAGACCAGCAGCTTTGTGGACATCATGGCGCATCACAAACCCTATTATGCGAGTCTGCTGGAACAGATCATGAAGATGTTCACGACAGGTGTCTCGGATGTTCCTTTATCTGAGACGCTGGAGATCATTCAATTTCTGGAGGCTGCGAATGTCTCCCGCAAAACGGGTGAAACCGTGAGAGTGGATGAGAACGATCGAACAGGACGATAACGGAACAGACGCCATGTGAATCCCTGAGGGATGGAGGTTGTTGGGGAGGTCGATGTGACTCGCCTCGCCTGATGACCTTTTTGACCTGCAATTATACATAATATTTCCATGATAGCCTCGTTAATTGTATGATAGACAGATCAAGAAAGTTCAGCAGCTATTCGTTAGCCGTGTGGAGAGGTGGTTAAGATGACATATCATATTCGGGTGAGACCGACAGCGTTGGTTTTTCAGAATGAGCATGTTTTGTTGGTTGAGTATGTAGATGAGAACGGATTGCATTACAATTTGCCGGGGGGCGGGGCCGAGCCCGGAGAGTCAATCGCAGAGGGAGCTTTGAGAGAATTGTATGAGGAAACCACGCTGGAAGCGCAGACTGGGCCTGTTGCATTTGTGTACGAGAATGCTCCGCATAAACAGTCCAGAGATAACATATCGGGCATCCATACGTTATACGTAGTATTTGAATGTTATCCACATGAAGGATCGTCCCCCAAACTTCCGGCTGTTCCAGATCCGAATCAAACCGACGTGAAGTGGATTCCAATTGAGCAGCTGGATGACATTGTTTTATATCCGAACATTAAGAAGCACATTAAACAGTACGCGCAGGAACGCCGAAATATTGACATGATCGAGGATTACGTATTGGACAAATATGTGTGAATTAAACGTAACAGGAGACTTTCATGAAATCGCATGTCAAAATGATCGCCTTGATCCTCCTCATCGGCTACACCATGTTGTTAACTTACTGGATGATTTGGGGATTCGGGAGGACCACTCAACCGGAAATCAGTTATAATCTGGTTCCATTCACGACGATGGCAAGCTATTTTCCCATTCGCAGTTTGAGCTCATTGATCAATATCGTTGGAAATATCGCTGTATTTGTACCCTTTGGAGTACTCATTCCGCTTGCATTTCAAATTCGATTTCGTAAGATGCTAGCCTACTTTTTGACCGGGTTATTTGTGCTCGAAATGACACAACTGATCTCGCGGCGAGGAAGCCTGGATGTGGATGATTTTATATTGAACTCGATAGGTTTTACCATGGGCTATGGTTTGATTGGGGTCATCATGAAATCAAGGGGCAGACAACCGTAGCTGCATATTTCGATCATTCCTAAAATAGTTTATAACAGGCAGCAGAATGGCTTAACTACGATGTAGGGAAGTTATTCTGTTTTTTATGTGTGGCTGATTTTGTTCTGTTAACGTTACATTCTCTACTTGAGCTGGATAACAGCCATGTGGGGAATTGTGGAAAAAAACTATTGTTCGATCAGGAACCGAAGCTTACAATGATATGAGGTGCTGGAAAATGTTGTGTGGAAAGGTGGGATCTACAATGAAGAATTCCGTGATTAGTAAACTGACTCATGGCATAGAGTGTACACATAACCTAAGGGATGATGTGGAAGCTTTTCTCATCAAGCATGGGGAGCAGGAAACGTTCGAGCATATCATGAATGTAGTTCGAGAGGCGTTAGCCATCGCACCGTTATTTGATGTCAGTCCTGATGCAGCTCGGAAGGCGGCTCTGCTGCACGATATCAGCAATGCGATTCCGGTGAGCGAAATGAAGGATGCCGCAGAAGAATGGTCCCTTCCCATTATGGAAGAGGAGCATCGATATATCAGGATCATTCATCAGAAGCTTTCCATGGAAATGGCTCAGCGTTTCTTCGGCTGCGCCTCACCTGACATATTGAACGCGATTGAATGCCATACAACGTTAAAAGCCGGGGCAAGCCCATTGGATAAGGTTTTATTCGTTGCGGATAAGATCTCTTGGGAACTTGAAGGCGATCACGCCTATCAAGCGGAGATGCGCAATAAACTGAGCGAACTGGATTTAGACGGAGCGGCGCTTGTGTATTTGGACCATGTATGGAATCAACGTGACAAAATGAAATTGGTGCATCCGTGGTTAATTGCAGCTAGAAGTGAGCTAATTAACCAAAGGGTATAATCATTGCGCACCCGGATGCAGCCACCGATAAGAGGAAGGATTGCACACCCTATGAACAATAAAACGATGGGCATTATTTTTATCTGTATCTCGGCTTTTTTGTACGGCATCCGGTACTTAACGGCCGCGATTGCGGGGATAAATACCCCCTGGACGTTTGAGGATTTGTTATCGGAAATTGGAAAAGGGCCGTTGATATTCAGCATCATCAGTTTGATTCTCGGTATCTTATGCATCAGTGTCCCGATCATTCCTAAAATAGTTTATAACAGGCAGCAGAATGGCTTAACTACGATGTAGGGAAGTTATTCTGTTTTTTATGTGTGGCTGATTTTGTTCTGTTAACGTTACATTCTCTACTTGAGCTGGATAACAGCCATGTGGGGAATTGTGGAAAAAAACTATTGTTCGATCAGGAACCGAAGCTTACAATGATATGAGGTGCTGGAAAATGTTGTGTGGAAAGGTGGGATCTACAATGAAGAATTCCGTGATTAGTAAACTGACTCATGGCATAGAGTGTACACATAACCTAAGGGATGATGTGGAAGCTTTTCTCATCAAGCATGGGGAGCAGGAAACGTTCGAGCATATCATGAATGTAGTTCGAGAGGCGTTAGCCATCGCACCGTTATTTGATGTCAGTCCTGATGCAGCTCGGAAGGCGGCTCTGCTGCACGATATCAGCAATGCGATTCCGGTGAGCGAAATGAAGGATGCCGCAGAAGAATGGTCCCTTCCCATTATGGAAGAGGAGCATCGATATATCAGGATCATTCATCAGAAGCTTTCCATGGAAATGGCTCAGCGTTTCTTCGGCTGCGCCTCACCTGACATATTGAACGCGATTGAATGCCATACAACGTTAAAAGCCGGGGCAAGCCCATTGGATAAGGTTTTATTCGTTGCGGATAAGATCTCTTGGGAACTTGAAGGCGATCACGCCTATCAAGCGGAGATGCGCAATAAACTGAGCGAACTGGATTTAGACGGAGCGGCGCTTGTGTATTTGGACCATGTATGGAATCAACGTGACAAAATGAAATTGGTGCATCCGTGGTTAATTGCAGCTAGAAGTGAGCTAATTAACCAAAGGGTATAATCATTGCGCACCCGGATGCAGCCACCGATAAGAGGAAGGATTGCACACCCTATGAACAATAAAACGATGGGCATTATTTTTATCTGTATCTCGGCTTTTTTGTACGGCATCCGGTACTTAACGGCCGCGATTGCGGGGATAAATACCCCCTGGACGTTTGAGGATTTGTTATCGGAAATTGGAAAAGGGCCGTTGATATTCAGCATCATCAGTTTGATTCTCGGTATCTTATGCATCAGTGTCCCGATCATTCGTAAATGGCTAGCGGAAGACCTGAACCAGATCAAGGATAACTGGAAGGAGCTTGACCAGCCGGACAATGCAGATAGGAGTCCATAACAGAATGTTATCTAGAATTTTAAGGAGGAATCCTCATGGGCGAAAACCAAGTTGCAGGCTTTTGGATCCGGCTAGGCGCCAATCTTTTGGATGGAATCATCGTGAGCCTTCCGTTATGGATCATAGCAGGGATTATCACGGGAGATTTTGAGAATGAGCCGATTTCTAATTTGATTTACAGTCTGTATGCATTGTTGGTCCCCGTGTATTGGAATGGTTATACTATCGGCAAGCGCATATGCGGCATTCGCATTCGAAAATTCGATTTTCTTGAGCCACCGGGCATTGGAACGATGCTTCTCCGCAACCTTGTAGCGGGAATCGTGTATGCACTGACGTTTGGAATTGGACTTATCGTGAGCATCTTTATGGTAGCGATGCGCGAGGATAAGCGTTCCCTGCACGATTTTATCGCGGGTACGGAAGTTGTGTATGATTAGGAGATGAACGGGTTACCCAAATCTGGATTGCTGTCGGAGCGGCAATTCAAGGCGTTTCCATGATTGGAGTTGATTAGATATCGCGTTTACGTTAAAAGGCATTGTTTTTGATATGGATAATACGCTGCTGCATTCCAGCATTGATTTTGGCGCAATGAAGAGGGATATCTACGCCTTTCTGTGCAATCACAGAATCTTGCCCCAGGGTATGTCCATGGACACCCACACTACCTCTACCATCATTGCTGAAGCCATGAATACAGGGCTGCTGTCGGAAGATCTTCGTCACGCGATGTGGGATATTGCCAAGGAACATGAGCTGAGAGGGATGATGGATGCAAATCTTGAAGCGGGTGCAAGAGAGCTTGTTCAGCGATTGCACGGGCAGCTGATTCTTGCCATTGTGACAAATAATGCGGTGGAAGCAGCAATGGCTGCTCTAGAAGAGAATACGATTGCGCATTATTTTGATCTCATTATTGGCAGAGAGGCCATGGGTTTGTTAAAGCCGGCACCCGATGGATATTTGGAGGTACTGAAGCATTTCCCTCATACATCCCCGAAGGAATGGTTGTCTGTCGGAGATGCCTGGGTGGATGGCAAGGCCTCCGAGAGCGCCGGAATTCCATTTATCGCCTATCGCGGGGACGTCGCGAGAATGAACAGCATGGGTGTTTTTCCATTTGCGGAGATCCAGCATATACAAGACGTTATAGGTTATCTTCAGCCGCGTGCCATTAAATAAATCTCGGAGGTGGACTCCCGTAGTAGGCGTGAGACGATTCGTAGAGAGACCAGAGGGGTATGAAACAACCGGATATGTTAGGATGAATTTTGATACGGCCATCGAAATGATAAAGGCGATTGAAGGCCGCGAGGAACGGATTGAGGTCATTCGCAGAGCCGGTATTTTGTCGGGCAGGTTGGGCGAGGAAGCGGAATGAAGTGGTATTTGTCCCACTTGTCACTAAATCTGTTTGTCTGCGTCACTCTGTTCACCCTATACAGCTTCATGTTTCCGCCAGAGGCAGGAAGTCCTTTTCAGAGATTGTGGTTTGCTGCGATTCTCCTGTTGTCGCCAGTGGGTATCCTGTTAGCGCTCGTCAGCAGAAATCGAGACAAACTCACGCGAATCCATATCACAGCCATTGTAGGCCATTCCGTGATGCTGCTATTTCTCTTTCTGTACATGACACTGGGGTACCTGATCCTCGGTGTCTAAGGTTACCAGAGGACAAGTCATGCCTGCCCTCCTATTATTCGTTCCCAATGCCTAGAAACAAAGTATCCAACACCCGATGCACAAACACATTCTGTTCTTCATCGGACAAGGGCCGGCCTAGAAAGTTCAATTGAAATGCATATTGAAAGCAGCTTCCTAGCAGCATGTCCGCAGCGGATCTCGGATTAACATGTTCCGATAATCTCCCAAGTTTCTGTTCTTCAAGCAAATAGGACTCAACTGCTTCATTTGCCCGGTGGGGTCCTTCATTCCGAGCTGTGAAGCCTTCCCGGTGCTGCGCTAACAGTCCTGGTTCAGAGAAGATGGAGCTGATCAGAGGCATGGATTGATAGTAATCCGATACGCCCGCTCGAGCCACTTTTTCCAGATTACTTCGCACGGTTTCTTTGCCGATCAGTTCCCTCAGGGACATGAGCGCCTGCATAACATTTTTTAATTGTCCGCGTAGAATGTGAAGGTACAGATCGTCTTTGCTCTTAAAATGATTATATAGTGAGCCTTCTGAGCACCCGGCGGTTTTGGCGATTTCTTTGGTTGTTGCTTTGGCCAGTCCATGTGTACGAATGACGAGTTCCGCTGCATCGGCTATTTTACTTTTTAAATCCAAAATAATCCCTCACTCTGTTGACTTTGTTATGGTTCCACTTTATTATGAGTGTGCACTCACTCATTGTCAAGACATCACAGCTTGAATGAGGTGGGAGACATGACGCTCAATAATGAGTGTGCACTCACTCACAAATGAGAAAGGAGGTATTCCAATGAAAAATCAATCTTACAGCAACCATGAAAGACATGTACCCGCGTTTCATTTTTTCCTTGTACCGCTTAGCTTTGTTTTGGTCGTCGCAGCATTCGTTTATCTGTTTGCGTCGAGTATGCGTGGAATATCGTTATTTACGTCATTACTTTTCATACTCATGTCATTCTCGGTGGTCATGACATTATTCCTCATCCGGCAGTTCGTATGTAAGGTGCAAGATCGGGTAGTTCGGGCAGAAGAGAATCTGAGACATTTTGTTATGACAGGCAGGCTTCTTAATCCAAGTTTAACGATGAATCAAATCATTGCGCTTCGTTTTGCATCGGACGATGAGTTTCTGACGCTGTGTGAGAAGGCTCTTAAGGAGAACCTGTCATCCAAAGATATCAAGCTCGCCATCCAGAAATGGAGAGCGGATCATCACCGAGTATAGCTCACTAAAGCAAAAGTAAAGGGGGATTGGCAATGGTCTTAACAGCGTGTTTAAACGAGTCCATGATGAAGGCTTTGGCTCATTACTGCCAGGGATATATGAATGATCAGTGGCTGAATGTATGGGAACAGAATCTGAACGAGCTTGAGGGCATTTTTCAAAATAGAGGAGACTACGCTTATGGTCTCTTTTGTTCCAAGCTTTTTCGTCCATTGGAAGCAGAGGTCTATGATGCGGGCTTAACCCCCAAACCCGTAATGCCGGGTGCCTTTCCACAATCCGAGGAGCTTTGGGGACCATGGGAAGAGAGGGAGAGGCGATTTTGGAGCGTGATTCACTATGATAATGGAAGAGCAATAGGTACCTTAATCACACGTTTCTTTCACGACCATACTGCCTTTCGTATTCCTACTGTGCCTCGAGTCTATGCCATTCCTCAAACCGAGCTGGCTGCAATTAAAGAGGTGATTTCTCATATGCAGCCGGAAGAATGGGGATCTATGAGTTGGGAGGATGAGAGGTATGCGTAAGTTAAACTTGGCTCAATTTTCCCGTGTTTTGTTTTTCGTGCTCGCTTTGATTTTCAGTGTTAGCGTTGCGCTTCAAGTTCTTATAGCCGGAATTGCACTGTTTGTGAATTCAGGAAGTTGGGCTGCCCATGTTAGCTTCGCAAGATATTTTGCTTTTATTCCTCTCATCATGGCAATCATGGCATGGATGGCAGGACTTTCAAGGCAGGTGCTCTGGAAGAGCATAGGTTTATTCGGAATGGTAATCGGGATGTTCTTAACAGCGGTATTTTCATCCCGGATCGGTTTTCTATCTGCATTCCATCCCGTCATTGCGATGATGTTGTTTTGGGGCAGCGTTGACATGATCCGATCAGGCAAAGGATTTAAAATAAATGTGGATTGAAGCGAAATAAGCAATTTACCTTTACCATCTCCATGTTAGACGTTGTATAATCATGGAAGACGCCAAATTCATAATAAGGACCCAGTCTTAGATAGCTACTCTACGGCTGGGTTTTGTCACATACTGGACGGCGAAGGAGGCATGGCTTCTTGATGAAGAAAAAAGCGTATATTACCGATCTGGACGGCACGCTGCTGCGTTCGGATCAAACACTATCACCTTTTACTACCAATGTTATGACAAACGCGCTGGAGCAGGACGTGATTATCACGTATGCCACTGCCCGCGGCTATATTAGTGCGCAAAGCGTTGTCTCGGAGATCCCCTGGAAGTACCCTCTGATTCTATATAACGGCGCTTTGATATATGACGGAGTGAATCGAACAGTAATCGATGGTTACTGGCTTGAACGGGACATCTCGAATGAGATTATCGACGTGGGAAGGAAGTTTGGTATTACTCCTTACTATTTTTCATTGGATGCGGACCATCGTGAGCGTGTTTTGCATGAGTCGCTGCGGCGAGAGGGAGAGAAGGCTTTTTATCAGAGCCGGCCCCAGGATCCGCGATTTATGGAAGTGCGGAGACTGAACTGCCCACCGGATTACCGGACGCTGGCTCTTACATACATTGGACTTTATGAGGAATTGGAGCCGATACGGTGCGGGGTTATGGAATTATACGGTGATGTGATTCATGCTCATATGATGCCGGATTACTACATCCATAACCATTTTTTTCTGGAATTCAGTCATGCCAAAGCAAACAAACGTGACGGGCTCCAATTATGGTCTTCCCATATGGGGATTGATCTGGAGAGCACGGTTGTCTTCGGCGACCACATCAATGATGTGGGGCTGTTTGAAGCCGGAGGCACCCGGATCGCGGTACGAAACGCGCATGAAAGGATACGGCAGCTGGCTGACCATATTATTGACTCGAATGAACTTGATGGCGTCGCCCATTATATCCGGCAACAGATGGAACAGTCAGGAGTGGATACCTTTATATCCACTCTGGGAGGACAATGATGACGATACATCACGTTACACCCATTACTTAGAGCTCGTGCTTTTATCGAAATTAACTTTAACCAGCTCGGCAAAAGCGGAAAATGCCTTGTTCCTGAACCGGTCGTTGCGCCGGATCAGGCTTGTCGAGGTATGCCGGAAGGCTTCCGGGATGGAGAAGCTGCCCATATTCGCAAATTCTCCACTCAAGACAGAGGTGGGGAGCAGCGTAGCGGCAAGACCTGATTGTACGATGCCTAATTGGGTCTCTAATGATGAGACTTCGATCATATTCGTCATCGGAATCCCTTCGCTTAACAGCCAGCTTTCGAGGATGCTTCGAAACGGGCATCCCGCCGGAGCAACGGCCCATTTGGTCACCGCCAGATCGGGAAAGGGCTGTTCCTTCGACTTGGTCAGCAGTTTGACCTCATCCTCTTCGATATAATCGGCAACCAGCTTCGGCGGAATGTTTCCCGTCACAAATGCCCCGTCCAGCTGATAGTTTAATACTTGGGTAATCAGCTCCGAAGAGCTGCCGGTCAAGAGCGATAACGTGACGTCCGGGTACATGGTTTGATAGTCCGACAAGGATTTAATGAAATGTCCGCAATGCACCGTATCCACGACGCCAATGGTTAAAGAACCGCTTGGATAAGGCGTTTCCTGTACAGCACGCATCGCTTCTTCAGACAGATTAAGAATGGTGCACGCATAGTCCTGGAACGTTCGCCCTTTTTCCGTTAAGGTCACTCCATTGGAGTGTCGGTTGAATAAGGGGACTCCCAGTTCATTCTCAAGCTTTTTGACACGGGCCGTAACATTGGACTGCACATACCCAAGCTGCTCCGCAGCGCGGGTGATATTCCCTTCCTCTGCAATCCTTAGAAAAACCTTCAGATCGGTAAGTTCCATCTAAACCCTCCTTTCTCTCCTTCAGTCATCACTAAAAATGATGACATCATTATTATTTATCATTATACGGTATGCCATTTTTAGATTACAATCACAACTACACCATGAATGTGTTCATACAAATACAGAGTGGAAGGATGTTGGAGATGAAAAAGGCATGGTGGCTCTTACTATTAGCGGGGGCACTGGAGGTTGTATGGGTATCCGGTTTGAAGCATTCCGATACCTGGTGGCAGTGGATCATTACCATCGCTTCGATTATATTCAGCTTCAAAGTTTTTTTGGACTCTGCTGCTAAACTTCCCATCGGTACGGTATATGTGATCTTCACCGGACTGGGGACAGCCGGTACGGTATTAGTCGAGATCCTTCTGTTTGGCGAGCAGGCGAATCCCGTCAAGCTGCTGCTGATTGGTATGTTGGCTGCAGGGGTGCTCGGACTCAAACTGGTCACGAAGGATACGGATAATCAGGCGAAGGAGAGTGGTGCATAATGGAATGGATCGCTCTGATCGGCGCAGGGTTATGTGAAGTGTTGGGTGTGATTGCGTTAAGAAGGGTGAGCCTGACCCGCAGCTTGGGATCCTACATCTTTTTGGCCTGTTCGCTCGGTTCGAGTTTCCTGCTGCTGACGTACGCGATGGCCTTTATTTCCATGGGAACCGCTTATGCGATTTGGACAGGAATGGGGACGGCCGGCAGTACCTTGCTGGGGATGTTCGTATTCGGAGAACCTAAGGAAGGACGTCGGATATTTTTCATTGCTTTAATCCTGGCTTCAGCGATCGGCCTTAAGATTATAACGTAACCCATAGGGGCGTGCAGAATTTCATAGACCTGTGAAGGATATTCTGATTCGCATATAGAATTTAGATATAGTTTGGTGTTTTGAATCCGTGCGATCAGACGCCAGGATGCATTTTTTATATGGGAAAGGACAGGTGTATCTTATGAAATTCAGCGAGTATCGCTATGAACGCCCCGACGTAAAAGCTTTTGAGCAAAAGTTTAAAGAGCAGCTTAACGCTTTCACCTCCGCCAGCACGTATGAGGAACAGGATGAGGCGATGACCCGCATTAACAAACTGCGCAGTGAGATGGATACCCTGAGCCAACTGGTGTATATCCGGCACTCGATTGATACGAACGACGAGTTCTATAAGGCAGAGCAGGATTTCTTTGACGAGAACGGACCGGTCATCCAGGAATACATAACGGATTATTATCGGGCTCTCGTGGATTCGAAATTCAGAGCTCAGCTGGAGGACAAATGGGGGCGACAGCTGTTCCAATTGGCAGAGCTTTCCCTCAAAACCTTCAGTCCTGAGATCATCGAGGACTTGCAACAGGAAAATAAATTGACGACGGAATATTCGAAGCTGATCGCTTCCGCCAAAATTCAGTTCGAAGGCGAAGAGCGTACCCTGTCGCAATTGATTCCTTTCCAGCAATCGACGGATCGCAATATGCGTAAACGGGCAATGGAGGCGTCCAGCGGCTTCATGGCTGAGAACGAAGCAAACTTCGACCGTATCTATGACGATCTGGTTAAAGTGAGAACCAAGATTGCCAAGAAACTAGGATTTAACAATTACGTAGAACTTGGTTATGCCCGCATGGCCCGCACGGACTATAACGCGGAGATGGTGGCTAACTTCCGTAACCAGGTGCTGGAGCATATCGTTCCGGTTGCAAGCAAGTTGAAAGAGCGTCAGCAGAAACGAATCGATGTGGACCAACTGCTGTACTACGATGAGAACTTCTCATTCAAATCGGGGAACGCAACACCGAAGGGGGACCCGGATTGGATCGTCAACCATGGCGCGAAGATGTATGAGGAATTATCTCCGGAAACCCATGAGTTCTTTACCTTCATGCAGGAGAACGGCCTCATGGATCTGGTTGCCAAAAAAGGCAAGCAGAGCGGCGGATACTGTACCTATATCAGCGAGTATGGCGCACCGTTTATTTTCTCCAACTTTAACGGGACTTCCGGTGATATTGATGTGCTGACGCACGAAGCCGGTCATGCGTTCCAAGTATATGAGAGCAGAGGTTTCGAAGTACCGGAGTATGGGTTCCCAACCTATGAGGCGTGCGAAATCCATTCCATGAGCATGGAATTCTTCACATGGCCGTGGATGGACCGTTTCTTCGAGGATGAGGCCGATAAATACCGCTTCGACCATCTCGCAAGCGGACTGATCTTCATCCCTTACGGCGTAACGGTTGACGAGTTCCAGCACTTTGTTTATGAAAATCCGGATGCGACGCCGGCTGAACGGAAACAGGCATGGCGCGAAATTGAGCGCAAATATCTGCCGCACCGGAACTATGATGACAATGCGTATCTGGAGCAAGGCGGCTTCTGGCATAAACAGGGCCATATTTTTAGCACGCCGTTCTATTATATCGACTATACGTTGGCTCAAATCTGCGCATTCCAATTCTGGAAGAAGATGCATGAGGACCAATCCGCTGCATGGGCAGATTATCTGAACCTGTGCCGTCAAGGTGGAAGCAAGTCCTTCACCGAACTGGTGAAGGTGGCAGGTTTGATCTCCCCATTTGAGGATGGTTGTGTCACTTCCGTCATTGGCAGCATCGAAGCTTGGCTGGACAGCGTAGACGATGCAGCTCTTTAAATCGTAAATAAGCATGGCTAAGACATGCAGGAGAACATGAGTGAGTAAGACTCAGGTGTTCTTCCTGCATGTTTTTAATAGAAAGCATCTTTCATAGCCCCCCGCTTATTGCCCATAAATTAGGAGGATTATATCTATGATTACATATAAACCGTTAAGCGAGCTTCCGATTCGGGAAGTATCGGAGTTGTGGAATCACTCATTTGAAGGATACATGGTGAACGCCTCGATGCCGCTGGACCGCTTCATTGCCCGTATCGGAAGCGATGGTCTGTGCATGGAGAGATCGCTCGCTTGTTACATGGATGGCGTACCGGCCGGCATCGTCATGAACAGCTTTCGGGAGGAAGACGGCATTAAGATTGCACGTAACGGCGGGACAGCGATAGCTCCCGATTTCCGGGGGAAGGGAATCGGCAAAAACATGATGGAGAAAAACGAAGAGCTTTACGAAGAACAAGGCGTCCGTCGTGCCTATTTAGAGGCGATCAGCACAAATGCGCCAGCGATTCGTCTCTACGAAAGCGTTGGATATCATATCATCGACCGGCTGCTCATCATGACGAATGAACAGCCTCCGGAGCAGCAAGATGCGAAGAATACCCGTTCACCATATACGCTGGTCAGAGGCCTGGCAGCGGAGGCTGCATCTGTAGCCTTCTATCGATCCGGTGAAGTCTGGCAGACAGACGCTTCCAGTATCAAAGACGGCGAATGCGTCATTGTATATGAAGGAGAAGAACAGGTAGGCTTTGGTTTGTTTAAGCGGGTGTTTGATGCCTCAGGCAGTTTGGCAGCCATTACGCTGTTTCGCTGTGAGGCCGCTCCAGAACATCCGGATGCAGAAGCCGTGATGAAGACCGCGGTACTGGAGATGATACAACCCGGTTATGCCTGCAAGCGGTCCGCATTCAACATCCGGGCTTCGCATAAGGAACTGGTGAACGTGCTGCAGGAGCTTGGATTTACGAGCTCGATGGAGCAGGTGCTTATGGTTCATGAGTACAGCGCTACATAGGTTGAATGAATTCGTAAAGTTCGAAAGGAATTGCGTGCATGAGAAAAAACAAGGATATGAGCCTGTACCCGGCTCTCTCGAAAGATATTCAATGGGGCGTAGTCCGAGCCAGGTTTGCCTTCGGAGATGAAATCGAAGAATCGAAGGTCAGCAATGTCACGATTCTTCCGTTTGCCGGGGATCGCTGCATTATTTTTCAGGTAGCTGACGGAAGCTGGGAGCTTCCCGGAGGAACCCTGGAACCCGGCGAGTCCTATATGGAAGGACTTAGACGGGAGGTTAGGGAGGAGCTTGGTGCAGAACTCGAGTCGTTCCGGGTCTTCGGCCAGTTCCGTTGCGAATCCAGCAGCAAGACACCTTATCGGCCGCATATTCCCCATCCTCATTTTGTCAGATTGGTTGGATACGGGGATGTGCGCATCGTTGGGGAGCCGCTGAATCCAGAGGATGGGGAGCAAGTCATCGCGGTAGAGGCCGTTGATTTGGAGGAAGCCGTGAAGCGATTGGAGGAGACGGGCAGGCAAGATATAGCAGATCTGTACAAGCTGGCTTTTGCCATACGGCAAGAAGACCGTTCGATTCAACTAACTAACGATGAACCATGAGTTGCATGAGGGAACGCGCTTAACAGAAAAGAGGTGTAGACAGTGGAACACGTATTTCAGGAGCTGTTGCAGCATTATTTTCATGGACCTGTGCATTCGATCGATACCGTTCCTTTCGGCATGACGAATGAATCCCGAATTGTAGCAATGAACCAAAAGAAATACGTCGCAAGAATATACAATCGTCATACGAAGAATGAAGAGAGGCTGCGGTTTGAGGTTGAGCTAACAGCTTACTTGGAGCGTTGTTCCTTATCGTTTGACATTCCAGGTTTCGTCTCCAGTAAGGATGATGCGAAGTACGTGGTTATGTCGGACGGTTCCCTGGGCTCCCTGTCACGTTTTATCGAAGGAGAGGTCCCTGATCTATCCAGCATGACCGATGTGCTAAGTTACGGGCGGACAGTTGGGGAATTATCATATGCTCTTCAGCAATTCGAATCGGATTCCTTCGATGTGGTTTGTCCTGCGATTGCGTTCCACGATGTTTACAACCTCCATTCTCTATCGAATCAGACGAAAATTAATGAGTTTTTGGCATGCCCTCCTTTTGATATTGATGCTGAACAGATAGCTGTATTACAAAGATACTATGAATCTGTGTTTAACCATGCAGCTGAACTGAATGCACTGCCTAAACAAATGGTCCATCATGATATTTTAGTTTTTAATCTCTTGATCAATCCCCAGTCCAGGGAGATGAGCGGTGTATTGGATTTTGATTTTGCGGCTATGGACATACGGATATGGGAGCTATCCATTTGTCTGAACCATCTTCTTCAGCATGAGGACCAGACCTTGACAAAGGTCGAGCTTTTTTTAGATGAGTATCGAAAATATATGAGGTTAACTCGTGCAGAGATCCAGTGGATTCCCTATATCATGCAGTTATACTATGTTTCTTTATTAAGCATCTATGTCGGGCAGCATGTGGCCGGAAGGAACATCACCTCCTATTTTCACCTGATGTTGAAGCAACTTCGGATCAGAAAAGAATGGATGGAACGAAAGCAGCACGAGTTTGTTGAATTGTTGTATTCGAAATGTTTATGAATGTGTCACGCAAATTACTTCTAGGATGTGAACCACGCTGTGAGATTACCTTATAAAATAGGATATGCCGTTACATTGTTATGGCTGGTATGGATTGTCTACGGGTATGTGAATTACGATGCGATGGCAGACCGCGGCCAGCTCTCCATCGTCCTGCTGAGTGCCGTGATTGGCATTATTCTGCTTCCGATTTATTTTATATCCGTGCTGCTGTTCTATGTCTATAAACGAGGTCCGAAAAAGAAGAAATAAGGGGGCGTTACCTTGAGGGATCGATATCTATTTTTGCTTGGAGGAAATTCCTTTCAAACAGAGGCAAATAGACAATTTATAGAGCAAGCTGGCGGTCCCAACGCCAGAATTGTTTTATGCATTATGAACAGACCGGGCTGGGAGGAGTATGTTCCCCTGTTTCAGCAGATGTGGGCAGAATCAGGTGCCCAGGACATGCAGGTCATCGTTCCTGGCGAGGATGGAAAGCTGGACATGGAACAGGCTGAACAGGTGTTGTCACAGGCCACGGGGATATTTATTGGCGGGGGCAACACGGAGAAATACCATCACTTTTACGCGACCGGTCGTTTTAAAGAGCTGCTGATCAACTGTTATGAGAACGGCGTTCCCATTGCAGGAAATTCGGCGGGCGCCTTGATTCTTCCGGAGACCTGCCTCATCTCGCCACTGGATAATGAACAAAGCGTAATGCTGTTTAAGCAAGGGGTAGGGTTGCTTTCGAATGTCTTGATCAGCGTTCATTATACGGAGTGGAGCGACCAGTCCAATCTGCTGGAAGGTATGAGAACGAAGAAGGTGAAGCGCGGGATTGGCATCGATGAGCAGGCCTGTGCCGTATTTATCAATGGGCAGCTGGCTTATAGTTTGGGAGAAGCCGTCCATGAAGTAATCTTTGAGGATTTTGACCTGGATCAATATACGATTGTAAAGGGGCTGTCCCATAAGTAGGTGTACTCACTTGGCGGACGCTGAAGGTCTGGACTTTCTCCTGCAGATTCGCCTTGTGCTTGACGACCGCTTTGCAACAGACGAATGTGCAGCAGTTTGCATTGGCTTCAATCTTGGTGCCGTCGATATATGATGACTTTGGTGAGCATCTTGGGATGGTAGCTGTCTCGTCCGCCGCCGGGATAGGTGACCGAAAAGTTGTTGTCCTCGAAGCGATTAACCGCATCATGAACGACGCGAACAAGATGATGCGGACGAATGTCGTCCTCCGATTGCATTAGAGATGAGGATGGTTCATGGTATATTGAATGTACAAAGAAACCGTACCTTTGGTAAAGGGTGGTGGGTCACACTTCCATCTTACCGAGAAACGGTTTCTTTTCGTATGTCTAACGTATATTTTCGCACAACGAAGCGGAGAGGACGAAACGATTCCGGACAAGCGAGAGCGGTCGCCTTTGTCCCCGAATTTCTTCCTTGCCTTCAAACCATTCCAAGAAATTTGGGGGCAACAGCGATGGGAGGAACGATTCGTACACGGAGCGTCTCCTAACCGGAAAAGGGGCATCCCGCGATATCTAAGATCTTTTGGGACACACCCTTTTGTATACCATGGGAAGGATGCCATCTGACAACAATAAGAAAAGCATGGTTTTTTTAGCTCAAGTGTGTCAAGATAGTACGAAAAATAAGCGACTGGGGGAACGGACGGCATGATCTATCATATAATTTCTAAGGAAGCCTGGATGATAGCACGAGAGAATAGATTGTACGAGCCGCCGAGCTTACAGACGGACGGATTCATCCACTGCTCCACAGAGGAGCAAGTCAGCGGAGTCGCCAATACGTTCTACACAGGCAGGACGGATCTATTTGTTCTGGGTATCCAGGAAGATCAGGTGGAAGCGGAGATTGTATATGAGGACTTATATGAGATGAACCAATTGTACCCGCATATATATGGAGGGTTGAACCTGAACGCCGTCCAGAAGATGTATCGTTTTGAGCCGGATGAAGAGGGGGTATTTGCGTTTCAGCCTTCTGCCGAGCTTGAATATAGTGGATAGACCGTGATATGAATTTTAACTTGATACCAAGGAGGAAACGCAATGATACTCGAAGTGGCCATGCTGCAAGTGAAACCAGGACTTACGTCAGATTTTGAACGCAATTTCCAAATCGCCTCAGGGATCATATCCAAGATGGAGGGTTATATCCATCATGAGCTGAAGCGGTGCCTGGAGGATTCGCACAAATATGTTCTATTGGTAAAATGGGAGACGCTGGAGGATCACACGATAGGTTTTAGGGGGTCCGCCGAATATCAGGAATGGAAAGAATTGCTGCATCACTTTTATGATCCATTCCCCGTCGTTGAACATTTTGAAGATGTGTACATAAAGTGACCGTTAAGGCAGGTGTTGGAGATGAGCCTGGAGGATCTTATAAAAGAGGTTTACGGCAGCCCGCCGCTGAAGATCGAGCCCATGTCATTTGGCCATACCAATCAGGTATATAGTGTGACATTATCCGATGAGCAAATCATTCTCAGAACCAATGACAAGCCCGGCGTCTTGGAGCATACAGCGGACAATATTGCGATCCTCTCTTCATTAGGCTTGCCGGTACCGAGCGTGATTCGAACGGATGTATCCATGGAATTGGTCCCCTTTGCTTATATGATACTGGAGCATTTTCCCGGACGGGATCTCCGATATGAGCTTGAGGGAATGACGCATGAACAAATGACTGAACTTGCCCAGCAGATCATTTCATACCAACGCAGCGTGTCAGAGCTTCCCCGAGGCACCGGATTCGGATGGGTTCCAATTGGAGAGCAGGGACCCTTCTCATCCTGGACTCAGATCATCGATCGTGATATCCGCCGGCATATCGATCACATAATCGATGATGTTACTCCGGAGACTATCCTCCAATTGCAAAAAATGAAGCAGCGTTACACGCCTTATTTTGACCAAGTGGATCCCATCTGTTTCCTTGATGATCTTACGATCAAGAATGTAATTGTGGCCGAAGGCAAGCTTCAGGGTATCGTTGATTTTGATTGGGTCTGCTACGGGGATCCGCTGTACATGATCGCCCTCACCCAGACGGCGGTGGTCTCCGATATTGGAGAGCAGGGGATGCCCTACGTGGAGGCATTATGCAGGCATTGGGGAGTGAAGCAAGAACAGCGGGCGCTGATTGATTTCTACTCTGTTATTCATGCCCTGCAGTTTATCGGCTTTCATAAAAAGGAGCAGAACGATGTCTGCAAACAGCGAATGCTCTCATTCCTATTAGAAAAAATCAACCGCGATGCAAACAGAACCGCATGAGCTTAAGGAGCCAATGCGGTTCTTGTTATCTTATCGGGAGGTTGGTGCAAATCCCACTCTTGGTTTGTCTCGTTCCTTGGTATTCACGGAAACGTAACGGATTGCGGTTAACGGTACATACAGCATCTCATATTCATCCTGGTACCGGATAAATTGATCGCCTACTTCCTCCAGCGTGCCGTTCCGCACATAGCTTCCATCCGTAAAATAAATGCTCACTTCCTGATTCAGCAAACTTTTCAGCATATACGGTTCACTCCTTGTGAATAAAATAGAGTATCGGGTCTAACGGATCATGGCCATTATATCGATTGGCGTCACAGTTTCGTGACGATATCGTCAATGATTCCGTATTCCTTCGCTTCTTCCGCCGACATAAAATAATCCCGCTCCATATCCTTTTCGACGCGTTCGACGGATTGACCTGTCCGCTCGGATATAATCTGTGCCAGCTTCTCACGGGTTTTCAGGATGCGTTTTGCCGTAATGGCAATATCGGTAGCCTGCCCCTGCACACCACCCAGCGGCTGATGGATCATGATCTCGCTGTTCGGCAGCGCAAGTCGTTTGCCTTTGGCCCCGGCCAGCAGCAGGATCGCGCCGTAAGAAGCGGCAAAACCGGTGCAGATGGTGTTGACTTGAGGTTTGATAATCTGCATGGTATCGTAAATGCCAAAGCCCGCGGATACCGAACCGCCCGGACTATTGATATACATGTGGATATCCTTCTCAGGATCCTCAGCCGCCAGAAACAACAGCTGTGCGATAATACTGTTCGCGATGGCGTCATCGATGGCTGCACCCACAAACACGATCCGATCCTTCAGCAATCGGGAATAAATATCGTAAGATCGTTCGCCCCGGTTGGTTTGTTCTACAACATAAGGAACAACATTCATGGTTTCATCCTCCATATTCGTTAGGTTTTCAGGTTTCAGCAAGTAAACGAAGAGGCAGCCGCAAAAGATACGGAGAAACCACGAAATAAATTGTTCGAAAATCAAAGTAACGAAAAGATAACTTCATTCGTTTACATATAAGATATCTTTATCGAGATTAGGAAAGGAGTTGGCTTCCGATGACGATATTTCGACCAAGCGTTACCCCACCGGCTGATCTGAGCTTGGAGGAAATGAATGCTACCCTGCACAGATACTGTCTGTCCCTTACAAACTCCTCATGGGATTCCGATGATCTGGTGCAGGACACTTGGATCAAGGCACTGGAGCATATGAAGCAGCGGAGCCATGTCAACCCCGAAGCGCTGCTGCTTCGGATTGCCAAGAATACATGGATTGACCGGGTTCGCCGGGATCAGACCTATAGACGGATTCTGGAAGAGAAGCTGGAACATGTTTTGCCTAGGGAAGAAGCGTCGAACGAGGACAGCAAACTGGACATCGAGTTCGCTTTTCAATGGCTGCTGGAACACTTGTCGCCCCTGCAGCGAACGGTGCTGGTGCTCCGTGAAGTGTACGAATATTCTGTTTCGGAAACTGCGGTGAAACTGAAAACGACGGAGGGAGCGGTGAAAGCGGCCCTTCATCGAGCTCACAAAGTGCTGCAATCGCTGGATCCGGAGGAAGAGGAACTTGAATTGGCTATGCCGGAAGACGAGGTGATGACCCTGAATCTTCAGGCATTGGCAGAGGCATACCAATCCGGGGACGTTGAAGCGGTCGTGAGACTTATTCAATGGAATAGCAGTGAAGCATCAGCCATCGGTTGCATGGTTCCGATGCAGGTTGAAACTCCGAGCGCAAGTTATATGATGTACGGCGGATATTCGTCCGACATGAGAATGGCTGCGTAAAGCGAAGATTTAAGCAGGTTGATCATACACTTATCGGGAAGGCCGGAGCAGAAGCTGCTCGGGCCTTTTTTTGATGCAGATTCACAACCTTGAGTTTGAAAAAGACCGGCATGAATCTCCGTTCATCATATCGTCATTCAGCGCTTCCGGATGTATACTATAAACCAAGTAGAACCGTTAGGAATGAGGGGTTAGGTTGCAGACCGAAGTGAAATTGTACACCATGTGCATGATACAAGACGGAAGCAGCGTTCTGCTGATGAACAGACCGGATGCCAAAGGGTTTCCCGGATATATTGCGCCCGGAGGCAAAGTGGATTTTCCGGAAAGCATTGTAAACGGAGCCATTCGGGAGGTGCGGGAAGAAACCGGCTTGATTGTAAAGGACATCGTCTATAAGGGCCTGGAGGAATCGTGTGAGCCGAATACAGGTCTACGGTATATGGTGTTTAATTATTTGGCCACTTCCTTTGAAGGGGAATTGCTGGAGCATCCACCTGAAGGAGAGCTGTTATGGGTGGACCGGGAAGAGGCATTAAAGCTGCCCATGCAGGATTGGTTTAAACGCCGGTTTCCGTTGTTTTTTGAAGAAGGTACGTTTGAATTAAGCGAGATTTGGGACGAGAAGACCGGGATTGTTCTGGATGAAACCATTAAACGGTATCCGGCGAAAACACCTCAGGCGGCAGGGATCGTTGATTAACGAAGGGAGCTGTGTTTCATATGGTCAGGGCGGTGTTCTTCGATTTATTTGAGACGTTAATTACGGAATTCGCAAACGGCAAGCGGGTGTCCAAGAGGTCCTATGATTATAGGAATAGACTCGGGTTATCCGAAGCGGAGTTTAAACGGGAGTGGAGCATCCGGTTTGAGCAAAGAATGAATGGTCATTTTCCCAACTATCATGCCGCGATCCGGGATATCCTTGATTCCCGTGGTTTACCCTATCATCAGGAACACGTAGAGTTTCTCTATCAGTCGAGAGTCGGCGAGAAGAAAATCCCTTTTAATACGATATCGAATGAGATCTGCAGGATGCTGGAGCTTTTGCGTGAAAGGGGTCTGAAGGTGGGCTTGATCAGCAATTGCTCGGAAGAAGAGGTGATTTCTTTTGGCCAGAGCGGATTGGCGCCTTACTTCGATGACGTTATCTTCTCATATGAAGTTAGGGTAGCCAAACCGAACCCGGAAATCTATCGAATGGCTTGTGACCGATTGGGCGTAACACCACAGGAATCTCTGTTTATCGGGGATGGCGGTTCAGATGAGCTGAGAGGCGCCAGCAATGCCGGTCTTAGGCCATATCACGCCTATTGGTTCAACACGTTTATTGAGAGCGAGTATGAGAAGATCCATCAACCGCTGCAAGTGCTGGATCTTATCGAATCTTCTATTAAAAAGGAGTCGCCCAACAATGAAACTGCAGGCTATTAACCATCTCTGTTTTTCTGTTTCGGAATTGGAACGGTCCATCGCTTTTTATAGGGACGTATTTGAAGCCAAACTGCTGGTTAAAGGGAGAAAGCTGGCTTATTTTGATCTGAACGGACTGTGGATTGCTTTAAATGAAGAAGATGTCGACAGGAGCACCTCGAATAGAACATATACGCATATTGCCTTTACTATGGAAGAGGAGGAGTATGAAACAACGCTGCTTCGTCTGCAAGCGCTCCAGGTGGAGATTCTGCCGGGAAGGGCAAGGGACGAGAAGGACAAGAAGTCGATCTACTTCCTGGACCCGGATGGGCATATGTTCGAGTTTCATACGGGCTCCATGAATGACAGGCTGGACTATTACCGCGCGGATAAAGAGCATATGACCTTTTACGATGCCGAATAGTTAGGGGAACGAACGATTCCAATTGCAGATCGAGGAGATGAGCCGATGAATCTTGCCAACAAAATAACGATAGCCAGAATAATGTTGATTCCATTATTTATTCTTTTTTTTGCCGAGTATCCGCTATGGCTGACCGAGAACAGCCGCTTCTTCGGATTTATTCATGTTTATGGAACCTACATCGCGCTGGGCGTGTTCATTCTTGCTTCGGCTACGGACAAGCTGGATGGTTACATCGCGAGGAAATAATAATCAAATCACGAATCTTGGAAAACTACTGGATCCGCTCGCAGATAAACTGCTCATATCGGTTGCCTTAATCATGATGGTTCAATCAGGGATGGTCGCGACATGGATTGCCGTTGCCATCATTGCGCGGGAATTTGTGATCACAGGGCTTAGGATGGTTGCATCCGAGCAGGGAATCGCATTGTCCGCTGACAGTCTCGGCAAATTGAAAATGGTACTTCAGGTGATAGCCATTGCAGCGGTATTGCTGGATAATTATCCGTTTCAGCTTGTCACTATGATTCAAGTGGATGAAATTCTCATGCTTGCAGCAGTGGCCTTGACGATATATTCGGGCATTCACTATCTGTTGAACAATTATAAACTCATAAAATTGAGCTGATCTAAGCAGGATGAGCGTTATCCCGGCTTGCCTGATAGGAACAGCTGTCCATTTTATCACGCCGGATTTTTTTCGAGATCCGGTGCTGGGAAAACATCCTACTTTGTGCCTATTTTGGCGTCAGAAGGTAACGATTTCATCCGGGACTGTCGATATAGAGATAGACTGAAAAAAAGCCTGAGAGACAGAAGGTACAAAGGAGAGAAATAAATGAGCTTAAACAGAAAGACAACGAAGATGTTTCTTGTCGTTGTGATGATGTTGGCGATGGTTTTTCCAACCAGCGTATTCGCCGCCTCCGGGGACGTAACGTCGATTGAATTTGATACGAACGAGAGCAAAATTTACTTAACCGTTAATGAAACTTCGGAACAACTTCGAGTATTGGCTAACATTGAAGGCTCTTCTACGAAGAAGGATGTAACCAATGAGTCGACGTGGACTTCGTCCAACACGAGAATCGTAAAGGTTGACGGTGGACTCATCATTCCACTGGAAAAAGGTACAGCCCGAATTACGGCAAAATACAAGGGCGCGATCAAGACGATTGACGTCGACGTTAAATTTGCCATTGACGAGTTTAAACTGGATCAGCCTGATAAAGTGGAGCATAAGCTTGGAACGGAAGGTCTAATCGTTAAAGCATTGGCTGACGGAACGAATGACGTGACCACGGAAGCGAAATGGACCACTTCCGATGACAGCGTTGTAAAAGTAAGCAAAGGCGAACTGACCCTTGTAGGTTTGGGAAGCGCAACCGTGACTGCGGAATACAAAGGGCTTAAGGCTTCTTTTACGGTTAAAGTCGTTGCGCCTTACCAAAAGCTTGCGATCGTGCCGGGCGAAGATCAGGAGCTCTTGGTTGGCGATGCGCCTGTTGAGCTGAAAGTATTCGCTAAGCAGTCGGAGACCGATACAGGTATGGACGTGACGGATAAGATAGAGCTTAAATCATCCAATTCCTCCGTAGCTACGATTGAGGATGGCAAGCTAAAGCCGGTTGCGTTGGGTAAATCTACGATCAGCGTGAGCTATCTGGGTTCAACGGCCAAATTGGATGTGTATGTGCGCAATCCTTATGAAGCTTTGATTCTGGATCAGACGGATTTCGTCAAGAATCCGGTTCTGTTCATGAATGATTCGATTACGGTACAAGCCAAGGTTCGCAATGCGGCATCGCAATCCATTGACGTGCCTGGGGAATGGACTTCATCCAACCCGCTGGCCGTATCCGTTAATGGTGGCGTGATTACAGCGAGAGCTTCGGGAACTTCCACCATCAAGGTGAGTTACTTGGGAATCAGTAAAGAATTCACGGTAAAAGTATATCCGACTGTGACCAAGTTTGAGGCAGCCGAAACGGAAGTGGATGTGCTGAAAGGCGAATCCAAATCCTTCCCTAAAGTGACAGGAACGCTTCTGGACGACGAGAAAGAGGACTTCAGCAGTGCGGTTAACTGGACTTCCAGCGATGAGAAAGTGGTAACGACCGAAGACGGCAAAATCAAAGCCATTGACGCGGGTACAGCAACGATCACCGGTAAGATCGGTTCCAGATTAGTAGCGACGGTGCCGGTTACCGTCAATGAAAAAGTGCTGGTACTTCTGCCGGATGTAGAAGAGTATCAGCTGGTTATGGGAAGAAGCATTGCGCTGCCGAAAGTAAATGCTGTATTTGAAGATGGCACGGAGAGCGATGTGACCTCTTCCGTTGAATGGTCACTGACGGGCTCTGCGGCTGTCATTAAAGACGGCGCGATCAAGGGATTAACGAAAGGCTCGACCACGCTGAAAGGCACTTACTTGAATAAAGAAGTCAAAATTCCGGTCGTGGTTGAACAGGAAGTTGTGAAGATCGTTGTGGAGCCGGAGAATATCGACCTCAACATCAAGAAATCCAAATCGATTAAAGTTACAGGCTATTACAGCAACGGCAAAACGGTTTCGCTCTCATCCAAGATGAATTGGAGTTCTTCGGACACTGCGATTGTGACAGTATCCAGAACCTCCGTTAAAGCGGTTGCCGAGGGAACGGCTACGATTACGGGTTCTTACCAAGGCAAAGAGGCTATAGTCAAGGTAAACGTAGTTCCGAAATTAAAGAAATTGATCGCCAGCGAGAAGAAACTGAACTTGAAGCCCGGTGACGTCAAAACCGTTACGGTTACGGCCGAATTCGATACCGGCGCGAAAACAAATGTTGGAGACACCGCCGTTTGGACAACCAGCAACTCCAGCGTTGCCAAAGTAACGAACGGACGTATTGAAGCGATCGCGAAGGGAACCGCCCGCATTAAAGGGCAGTACAATTCAAAGACCGTATCCATCACCGTCTCTGTCAAATAGGACAACAGATTAGCAGCAGCCCGGCTTTTTAGAAGCCGGGCTGCTGTCTTTTCTAAGAGGGTTCTGCAGTTAGCTGGAAGTCAAAATACCATGCTGCTATTTTTTAAGAAACCAGGCAAGCAGATGTCCATTAAATACTTCTAGCGATTTCACATGAAAATCCGTCACTTCCGATAAGACATACAATTCGTCGATCGTATAATATTTCATCTCTGCATCGATAAACCCGTCGCAGGTCCGGTAGTAAGGCATATGGAGGAGATCCGGATCGGAATGAGCAGGGGCAAAGTGCCGTTTCCATGGTGTAGAGATGAGCAGGCTGCCGCCTGGCATCAAACTTTCATGAATTTTGCGGAGGACCGGTATGGGATTGTAATTCATATGCTCAAGCACTTCCGTAAACAGAACGACATCGTATCGATCGTTTCCCGGAATATCCTCAGCTTCAATATTGCATTGGCTCCATCGGATCCCATAATCCTGCTCCAGCTCCACGGACCAATAATCCGCGATTCGATCCAGACCGTATGCTTGGGCTCCGGACAGGACGCTGTACATCAAGAGTGTACCGTAAGCAGCGCCAATATCCAGTACCTTGGTGCCTCGGTTTACAAGCAGCGAGTCCAGAGTCTCGAGCAGCGGAAACCAGTAGCTGGCTTCCTCATTCTTGTAAACAGACAAGTAGTGACTCTCGTTCCGCTTAACATGATAGGAGGAGATGATCGCTTGGGCGCGGGACAGTTTCTCTTCAGGCGATTGCTTATGATAAAGGGGGTGATTCCATTGATTCTCGGCAGTTTCGGGTAACGTTCCCACCATTCCAACGCTGACGAGCAGGTATCCAGGCACATTGCGCTTCTCTTGTTCCGGGAGTCCATGATACCACATCGTCAGCCAATGCTTGACGGTCTGGGAATCCCGGATAAAATCAAGGAAATCCAGACTGTCCAAGAAGCCGATGCTGCTCTCCTCGATAAACGTTATTCCGCATCGCTCAAATGAATCCTTGAAAGTAAAGGCTGGGCGCTCCATACCGTACATCCAGGTGCCGAGCTGTTCCGCGGCTTCTTTACCTGCACGGTAAGGCAAACACTCCGCAAAAGGGGTGAGGACTATAATCGTTCCTCCCGGTTTGGTGACCCGCATCATTTCTCTCAAAATCGTGATCTGCTCGTCCTCTTCAAAATGCTCAAGAACACCTGCATTCCAGGTTATATCGAATTGCTGGTCGGGAAGCTGCATTTCCCTAATGTCGGAGTGAACAAAGGTACCCGGAACCTTGGCCTTATAAAATGCGCTTCGGCTGTTGAACAGGGCATTCTCGGAATAATCGACTAAAGTTACTTCTGCATGCTCAGCCGCCAGACGAAGCGAAATTTTGCCTGTCCCCGAACCAGCCTCAAGTATGCGTTTGCCCTGAATGCCTCCTGATACCTCCATGATCTTATCGTATATGGTTTGGCTCAATGAATCCCAATGATAGGATACCTCCCGGGACGACCATAGCTGGTCCCATATCAACTTCTGCTGCTCATCCTGTAGCATATTATTCGCTCACTCCTTTGTGGTCTGGCGTAAATTTCCGAAACAGCTGGAGGAATCCCTCGGAGCCATGGTGAATATCAGCCAGTTCCCTTAATCCGTAGGCCCCATATTGATGAAACAAGCCGTTTTCGTTCTTGGAAAAATCAATATATTTGTCCGGAAGCGACATGCGCTGCGCCATCGTTGCGTGGTATACCCAGGATTCCAGGCAGCACTTCGGCCTCCATTTCGTTCGGGTTCCCATGTAATAACGCATGCCCAGCAGCAGGCTATCATCCTCATACCCTTGCTTGCCGGATAGGAAACGGGGATCATACCCGCCAATCTCGCGCAGTATATCCGCTCGGTGAACGACCGGATGCACGAATCCATCCGCGGTGCCTTCTCTTGGGAGCTGCTGAAGCGTTTCGCAGATCCCTTCCGGTGTATCCGGCAGAAGAATGTACGCTCCCAGCGGCTGCAGTTCCCCGCTCGAAGTAACAATGCCGGGTGAAACCATGGGCTCGTCTGTACGCTCCAGATAGCGAAGAAGGGGGGCGTACCAGTTCGGCGGAAATATCATATCGACATGAATTTCAGATAAGTATTCGATTTGCGGAAAGTGCTCCCATATAAACTCAAAGCATGCTTGCCTGGCTGCAGCGATGCCAATATTCGTTCCGTTCCCGCGAATCATAGCGGATATGCCTTGTGTTTGCAGCCAACCGTGCAGTTCTTCATTCGTTAGGCACCCTTGATTAAATAGAACTGTCACGTGATCTTGGGAGCGCTGGAGACTGCCCAGCGCCAGGCTTGCCATATCTAAATCGTGCTCGCGTGAGCTCTCCCGGATGAATAATGGCATTGTATGAATAATCCGCATGTCCATCGCTTTCTTGCCACCGCTGCTCATGATTCCACCCATTCAACCAGTGATGGCGACTCATCCAGGATGGAGTCGTACTGTTCCTTCCAGCCGAATTTCGCTTCAGGATCAAGCTGTCGATAGCGCTTGTATTTCTCAAGCCTGTATTCCGGTTTGGCCCACCCGTAATGTTTAAGACGAATGGCGGACAGATGATGTGGGAGTTCGAATACATTTGCCGGAAACCTTCCACAGTGCTGAGCCGTCTCTTTCCAGTAATAATGTACTTCGGGATGGTAACGCAGAAGAAACGGGCGATAGGTTTTATGTGAGCTCCAATAATTATCATCCCGGTAATGGGTTTCATTCCAGAAGTCATAGAGCCGGAAGCAATACAAATCGAATTCTTGTTGTTCAAGCATAGCCGGAAGCTCGCCCACAAAGGCGGATTCGAACCATTCGTCTGCATCAAGATTCAGGATCCATTCGGGATGAACGTTCAAAGTTTCACGCCACTGCAGTTTACGGAGCTCGATTTCATTGTGAAACAGGGAAGATTCGTTGCGGATCAGCCGCAGCGGAATTCCCTTCAATATGTCCATGCATACATCGAGTGTATTGTCTGTACTGGCATCATCAATAATAACGGCCTGATCAATATAGCAGCGATGCTGTTCAAGCGCTTGCCGCAAATAGCGGTTGCCTTCATTTCGCAGTACTATCGTAAGGGTGAGAGATGGGCGGGCAGTGCCTGCAGCAACTGTGACTTTTCGAAGGCAGCGCACTTCATGTTCTTCAAATTGACTAAGCTTAACCTCAGGGATGGACGAAATCTCCTCTGTTGCCTGCAGAAACAGCTTGGCATTGTGAAGGTCACTTTCACGGTAAATGTGATAGGCCGGATAGTGAGTATCTACATATAAGGTAAAGCCCAGCGCGGCGGCCCGGATGCAGAAATGCCGATCCTCCCCCCAAAAGGATAAGTTATAGATGCGTTTATAGTTAACTCCACGCAGGAGCGCCTGGCGATGGATTAATGTGCAGGCTCCGAGCCCGCCCACTTCATATACTCCCGGCTCCGTTAACCGGCTGACAAACTGCTGGTAACGCTGCTCCTTCTCTGCTTCATCCAACGTTTCGCCTGCGCTTTGTTCGTATTGGATATATTCATCCTTTAGCCATACCTGGGGTTGGGGCCGTGCATCTGGCTGCCAACGTGTCCAGAAAATTTCTGAGATGATCTCTTTATTAATTGCGACGAGATGGTTCAATGTTTGAGGCGTTAGCAGCAGATCCGAATCGACGAGGAACAAATAGTCATAATGTAAATCAAGCGCGTATTGAATGATTTTGTTCTTATAATCAGCTACTTTCCAAATTAACGGTTCATTCCAATAATGCGTTGTCTCGTTGCGGATATAATCGTAATCGTCGCTATGAGCGTTATGGATAACAACATGGTTTGTTTCCCTCATAAATCGGCTCAGATGTGCGCTGGATAACTCATCGTTGTTGTCATCAATAAAGAAGTAGCTCACATCAAGATGATCGTATTCCAGCCGGCGTAATGAAGTCAGAAAATAGTCCAGGATTTCAGGCTTTTGCCGTACGGGACTGCCGATCAGAACACGTCTGCGTTCCTTGGCTGTCATGGACTCGGCCTTTCTTGGTCATTTTGAAGCTCCTGCAGCTTGTTTTGAAAATATTCCTGGTTCGCCAGTATCGTCTCATCACCTGGGCGATAGACAAGCGCCTGCTCATTATGCTGATTGGCAAGAGCATGGGCTCCGATCCGGTCGTAACAAACGGCCAATTGCAGGTGAGGCAGCCAGGTGGAGAAGGAGGGGTTGTGAAATCCCATATAACCCGGAGGCAGCTCTAGCTCGGTCGCCAGTTTATACCAGTAAATGGCCGTATCGTAGTTGTTTTTCACGAAAAAATGGTAACCAATGCGGCAGCAGAATTCGGACCGCGGTGGCGCATAATGCAAGGATCTGATAGAGGATTCAAAAGAGGCTTGCCCGTTTCCGAGTTCGTGATGGCAATCGGATAGCCTGCTGCAGGCCGTGAGTATATCCTCAATCCAACCCTGTTCCGTATGTAAAAATTGTTCGTAATAATCAATAGCTTTCTCGAATTGGCCGTGATCCTTCAATTCATTCGCATAATAGAATAAATCTCGTGGCGTGAACGATTCGCCAGCCTCCTCACGCTTCTCGTAGATTCTAAGATTCCGTCCGGTATCGGGGTCATGCTTCGAGCTGAGATGGGTAACCGCGATATCGCTATTGATAATATTGCCGTAGACCTCTAGATACTCATGGACGGGTCCGATCCATCGGAAGCCTCTGTTTCGCTTCACAAGACGGTTGCGCCGGAGACTGAAGGTGACATTGCCAAATTCGTCCGAACTTAAATGGTAGAGCATGGTTACGGAATCGATGCCGGATGTAAGGTTTTCTTTAAGCGTTTTTAACTTGAGCTGGTCTTCTTCCAGCAGTATGTCGTCAGCATCGAGCCACAGGATATAGTCCTGGGTAGCCTTACTAAAAGCGAAATTACGCGCAGCCGAGAAATCGTCAATCCACTCAAAATCAAAGATGAGCTCTGTAAAGGATTGAGCGATTTCTTTTGTACGATCGGTAGATCCTGTATCGACAATGATGATCTCATCCACGATGTCGGCAACACAGGATAAACAGCGGTTTAACACGAGTTCCTCGTTTTTTACGATCATGCACAGGCTGATAGTGTTCAATGAAATTACCCCCATGTATGGTTTTGATTCATAACAATATGCCAGATATATATTCAAGTCAGTTTACGAAATGAACCGGGGATCATCAAATATAAGCCTTTCTATCCATAAATGACGCATATCGCCCCTGTTACCTCAATATTCTTAATCATAAATGGGGATAGATTATTCTGGGATCACATTCACTTCATGTGCCGTAATCATTCCACGAGGAGGGGCTTAAGCATGAGCATGCCGCAGATTCCCGAAGAGAGTTTTAGACCGACCAAAGAAGAGGTAGTCATCGATTTGTTAAAATCGATTGCGATGGAGGAAAACGCGATTGCCCATTTGCTTCATGCCGAAGCCGAGAAGATTCAAGCTTTTGTGGGTCATCATCACCGCATTTCGGTTGAGCCTTCCCATGCGGACCTCATAAAATTGAGTGGCCAGGTGACTCAGCTGCTGGATGTGATTGTGATGAAGGAATGGTTGCTGCTGCGAAAATTGGAAAATGTCATGGAACTCAATGACCCCGGACATGGCTGGGACGACTGCAATGATGGGGAATAGGGACAGACTGAAGCACACACTAGAAAATGAACTCAGCCGGACGCTAGCAGAGGTGCTTTTTCCATCGCTATTCGAGCTTAATCAATCATTCCATCGATTCTTGGATTCCGTGAACGACCTTCGGCAGCTGATGATGAAGAGTGAAAAATCTCGTTTACATCCATCTTCGGACACTCATGCCGTTTCTCAGTTTCTATATATCTATCAGCAGAAAATAAATATAGGTTTACCTTGGCTAAATAAGGCAGAACGGGCTCGTTGGAATCCCGTCAGAATACATACGCTGCTGCTCTCCATACAATTGACAGGTAAAATTGATCCGGTGCTGAATCAGCATTTATGGAATGCACAGTCCACGAAACGCTCCCCGTTTCCCTCACCGCCCTACCTGCTTAGATCCGTGTATTCACCAAGCAAAACCCAAGATCATAATAAAGAGGAAGGCGGTGAGATGTTTGTCTAAGGCCCATTCGTCCAACCCGGAATCCGTGGCGCAGAGAGAGCGAATTCATACGATCATGCGTCTGCTCTCTACGATCGCTATAGAGGAGATGGCACTGGCTCATATCGTTAACGCAGAAGCCGAGAAAATTCAATATGTAGCGGGGACTTTGCATCCTGCGATGGAAACGTTAGAGGTTCTATCTGTTCATGATCTATTCGTCATTCAAGATTCAGTTCGAAAAATGATGGAGGATGTGCTGTTGAGGGAAGTGATGCTGCATATGAAGTTCAGTAACATGCTGGACGCACTGGAGACCAACAGAATACATACGCAGAGTATCTGATAAAACTCAGGCTTGCATACGAGCGGCGGAGGTGCTGAATGCCTGAAGATAACCGTTCTAAAGTCACTCCGGCTCCTTTTAAGTCAAAGGACCAAGCGATAAATCACTTACTTGCTTCCATCGCGATGGAGGAGTTAGGGTTGAGTTATGTCATTCATGCCGAGGGAGAAAAGCTTCAGTATGTCCTTGGAACGATTCCGGGGTTAGCGGATTCTCCAGCAACGGTTCAAGACCTATTAAAAGTGAATGAAAGCGTTAGGCATACGATTCAGGAAATTACAAAAAAGCAGTGGTTACTACAGTGTAAATTGGACAACGTGTTATCCGGCTTGATTACGCCAACGGGTTGGCATTGTGGGGCAAAGGAAGTATGGGGTGCGACCGGGCCGACAGGAGCTACAGGTGCCACAGGTCCAACCGGGGTTACGGGTGTGACGGGTGCTACTGGAGCAACTGGAGTAGCAGGCGCGACAGGAGAGGCAGGAGCAACCGGGGCAACAGGAGCGACAGGTGCGACGGGTGCAACTGGAGATCCGGGAGTAACAGGACCGACAGGGGAAGTAGGAGCAACCGGGGCAACCGGTGCAACAGGCTCGACGGGAGCCACGGGAGCAACGGGTGCAACTGGAGATCCGGGAGTAACAGGGCCGACAGGGGAAGTAGGGGCGACCGGGGCAACAGGAGTGACGGGCGTCGCAGGAGTAACGGGTGTTACCGGGGCAGCGGGGGCAATGGGAGCGACAGGAGCTACAGGTGCTACTGGAGTCACGGGTCCAACAGGAGATCCGGGAGTAACAGGGCCGACCGGGGAAGTAGGGGCAACCGGAGCAACAGGAGTGACGGGCGCTACCGGAGCAACCGGGGCTATAGGAGTCACCGGAGCATTGGGTCCAACAGGAGATCCGGGAGTAACAGGACCGACCGGGGCAACAGGGGTAACGGGTGTAACTGGAGACCCGGGAGTAACAGGACCGACAGGGGAAGTAGGTGCAACCGGGGCAACTGGAGTAACAGGAGCAACTGGTGTAACGGGAGCAACTGGCGTTACGGGAGTAACAGGGCCGACAGGGGCAACAGGTGTGACAGGAGCAACGGGGGTAACAGGTGTGGCCGGGGCAACAGGTGTGACGGGTGCTACGGGAACAACGGGTGCAACCGGGGCTACGGGTCCAACTGGAGATCCGGGAGTAACAGGGCCGACCGGGGAAGTAGGGTCAACCGGGGCAACAGGAGTGACGGGCGCCACGGGAGCAACAGGTGCAATAGGTGCAGCCGGGGCAACGGGTCCGACAGGAGAAGTAGGGGCAACAGGGGCAACCGGGGCAATGGGAGCAACAGGTGTTACCGGAGTAACGGGTCCAACAGGAGATCCGGGAGTAACAGGACCGACAGGGGAAGTAGGAGCAACTGGGGCAACAGGTGTGACGGGAGCCACGGGAGCAACGGGTGTAACGGGAGCAACAGGGGCGACCGGAGCAACAGGAGGCACAGGAGCTACTGGAGTAACAGGAGCAACGGGTGCAACTGGAGATCCGGGAGTAACAGGACCGACAGGGGAAGTAGGAGCAACCGGAGCAACAGGAGTGACGGGCGCTACGGGAGCAACTGGAGTAACAGGCGCGGCAGGAGAGGCAGGTGCTACCGGAGTTACAGGTGTGACGGGCGCCACGGGACCAACGGGTGCGATAGGTGCAGCCGGGGCAACGGGAGCGACAGGAGGCACAGGAGCTACTGGAGTAACAGGAGCAACGGGTGCAACTGGAGATCCGGGAGTAACAGGACCGACAGGGGAAGTAGGAGCCACCGGAGCAACAGGAGTGACGGGCGCCACCGGAGCAACCGGGGCTATAGGAGTCACCGGAGCAACGGGTCCAACAGGAGATCCAGGAGTAACAGGACCGACAGGGGAAGTAGGAGCAACCGGGGCAACAGGGGTAACGGGCTCTACGGGAGCAACGGGTGAAATAGGTGCAACCGGGGCAACTGGAGTAACAGGAGCAACTGGTGTAACGGGAGCAACTGGCGTTACGGGAGTAACAGGGCCGACAGGGGCAACAGGAGCGACTGGCGTGACGGGAGCCACGGGAGCAACGGGTGCAATAGGTGCAGCCGGGGCAACGGGAGCGACAGGAGCAACGGGTGTAACTGGAGATCCGGGAGTAACAGGACCGACCGGTGAAGTAGGGGCAACCGGTGCAACAGGAGCAACTGGCGCTACAGGGGTAACTGGTGCGACGGGGGCAACAGGAGTGACAGGAGCAACGGGAGTAACAGGTGAAATAGGTGCGGCTGGGGCAACGGGAGAAACAGGAGCCACCGGAGTAACAGGAGCTACAGGTGCTACCGGAGTCACGGGTACAACTGGGGTAACTGGTGCGACGGGGGTTACAGGGGCAACAGGAGCGACTGGCGTGACGGGAGCCACGGGAGCAACGGGTGAAATAGGTGCAACCGGGGCAACGGGAGCGACAGGAGTGACGGGCGCTACGGGAGCAACGGGGGTTACAGGAGCAACAGGCGTGACAGGAGCGACAGGTGCTACCGGAGGAGCAGGTGTAACAGGACCCACAGGGGAAGTAGGAGCGACCGGAGCTACAGGAGCCACGGGAGCAATAGGTGCAACCGGTGCAACAGGAGCAACTGGCGCTACGGGGGTAACTGGTGCGACGGGGGCAACAGGAGCCACGGGTACAACCGGTGCAACAGGAGTGACGGGCGCCACAGGAGCAACGGGTGTAACGGGAGCAACCGGGGCTATAGGAGTCACCGGAGCAACCGGTGTAACAGGACCGACAGGAGAAGCAGGTGCAATCGGAGCTACGGGAGCAACAGGAGCAACTGGCGCTACGGGAGTAACAGGCACGACCGGTGCAACCGGCGCGACAGGTCCGAACTTTGCAACGACAGGTTTTTCTGCTTTTCAAACTGCTTTGTCAGTGACTACGTCTGCGCAGCTTGCAAATTGGACCGTGACGGCGCCCTATTATCCGGATCCAAGTTTTAATGCAACAACAGGGACCTTTACGGTACCTGCGACAGGAAGATATGCGATTAAGGCTACGATAAATTATTCTACATCAGCAGCAGTAACCGTATCTCTTGGAGCGGGAATCAATCCGGCTTTTACTGTACGCAGGACTTCGCCGACTGTCACGGATTTAATCAGTGGATTGTTTCCACTGTTGAATGTCAACGTTGCCTTGGTTCTAACCTTAAGAGCGGTTCTGGGGAATGGCGCTGTAACCTTGGCTGGCGATGTACAATTGAATGCAGGCGATGTGGTCGGCTTGTTCTACGACGCCAATGGTCTCGCCATTTCGCTAAACCTTGGAGGAGCAACTTCATCTGGTATTGTCTGGTCGATATTCAGATTATCCTAATTTGAAGAGCAATGGACATCAAAACTGGCCATCCTTGGTCGGTTTTTTGATTACGTATAGTCCCTGACGTGGGTTCGGATAGGCATGAGGTTTATCAGATGAGGGATGTTGTTTGAAATTTGGTCTGGATTTAACATATCCCCTAATGGTAAAATCTTCACTAATTTGGATAGCAAATCATAGACGGTGCAGAAAGAAGGGGCAGAGGAACATGAAATCCATAAACGTGCTTCATTACGATGCATTCTCCGTGCAGCCTAACAAGGGGAATCCTGCTGGTGTGGTTCTGAATGCAGATGATCTGACAGAGGAAGAGATGCAATCCATCGCTCGAAGCGTTGGATTCAATGAAACCACCTTTATCTTACAATCAGAGCAAGCAGATATCAGATTGAGGTATTTTACTCCCGGCCATGAAATGAATTTATGCGGCCATGCCACCATGGCCTCCATGTATGCTTTAAAAACCAGGGGAGTGCTGCCGGAAAAAGAAACCGTGTGGATTGAGACCAAGGTGGGCAGTTTGCCTGTAGAATTTCAAAATGCCGAGGGCCGGTTAACCATGAAGATGAAGCAGGATCACCCTCAATTCATATCCTTCGAGGGAGATGTAGACCGTCTAGCATCATCCATAGGTCTGAAACGTGACGATTTGGACTTAAGTATGCCCATCGTCTATGGAAGCACGGGAATCTGGACATTGTTGGTCCCGATAAAAGGGTTGGATCATTTTGACCGGATGGTGCCTGATAATGCAATGTTTCCGGACATTTTAACCGAAAACCCCAAGGCCTCATTGCATCCCTTTTGCCTGGAAACGATGGATGCGTCTTCGTTCATGCACGCGAGACATTTCTCTTCGCCGTATTCTGGTACCATTGAAGACCCGGTAACCGGAACTGCATCGGGGGTAATGGGGGCTTATTATTTGACTTACCTGAACCCTGAGTTATCCTCCGCTCGATTTAGTATTGAACAAGGCCAGGAAATGGGGAAAGACGGTAGAGTGCATGTTCATGTGAACCGTCGTAAAGAGACCATGGATGTCTATATTTCCGGTACGGCGGTGTTTGTAAAGGAATTCCAGGTTTGCTATTGATGGATGACCATCGAATGATAGAGTCATCGACATAAGTTAATTCATACAAGGAGTGCGACTCATGCAGGTACAAGAAGAAATAAAGATTTATCCTAAGGTAACCAAAATGCTAGTGGGCTCTTTGGCGTTTGTGCTGCTAGGCAGTGGATTGGTATACGGCGGGGTGACGTCGGACAACATGGTTATCGCCATTGTCGGAATCATCTGTGCGTTGTTTTTTGGGGCGGGACTGGTGTTTGCCGTCGCCAAGCTGTTCCAATCGGCTCCGGCACTCTTGATCCATAAGGAGGGGTTCGTCGATAAATCCTCTTATGTGAGCGCAGGAGCCGTCGCGTGGGACGAAATTAAAAATATTCATATCTATCAGATAAAGAATGAGAAATTCATAGGAATTGAAGTTTATGATCCTGATCATCTGATGTCCAGGCACCCTGCCTGGAAGCGGAAGCTCATGCGTATGAATAAAGGCATGACGGGCTCTACGATTCATATTTCTGCATCGAGTATCTCCGCTAATGTATACGAACTGTTCCCCTTGTTGTATCGAAGATGGAATGCGTCCAAATCGAACCCGGATCATATGCTGAAGGAGGAGAACATGTTATGAGGACATTTAAGCCGGAAATGACTTTGGATATGGCGGTAAGCCATCTGAAGCATATTGAAGGGGAATCGGTAATGAATGTCACCCCCATCGAGATGGGGGAACTGAGCAAGGTGTTCAGTTACCGCAAGGGCGATGCCGATTATGTCATTCATTTTAAGGATAATGAGCATAGCCTTCATAAAGTGTTCAAAATCTACGATATGTACGGTGAACAATCCTTGCCCATTCCCCGAATCCACAAGGTAGGGAGAGTGGAGAATATTCATTTCTCCATTTCGGACAGAGTATCCGGAACGCCGATAAGTGCTCTTGAACCGACGCAAATTCGAGCGCTCATCCCCGACATTGTCCATCAATTCATGCGGATCCGTCAGGTACATGTCGCGGATTCCCATGAGGGTTACGGCTGGATTACCCCGGAAGGCAAGGCTGTCCATCGTTCATGGCTGGACTACATCACGTCTGTTTTCGATGAGGAGCAAGAAGGCTTCTACCATGGGTGGCACAATCTGTATGAGAACAGCTTTCTGGAAAAAGAGTTTTTTGAAGAAATCTACCAAACGATGATCGAACGGGTTCGCTATTCGCCTCCGGAGCGATATCTTGTACATGGAGATTTCCATTTGGGTAATATGCTGGGAGAGAACGAGAACGTTACGGGGATCGTGGATTGGGAGATGGCCATGTTTGGCGACTTCATGCTGGATGTTTCTGTTCTTCATATGTGGTACCCGATGCTGGAGTTTCCAAGTAGGCTGCAGCAAGCCCTGGAGCAGCAAGGCGTAAGTATTCCATATTTTGAGGAGAGACTGTTAGGCTATCAACTGTTCAAAGCGCTGGACGGACTCCGTTTCTATGCGAAGAAGGATGATCCCCACAGCTATCAGTTTATGAAAGACAAAATTATATCTCTATTAAATCGATAGATCCCTACGGGGATCTTTTTTATGAGAGAAATGTGTGAAACGGTATAGTTAACTGACGAGTCCAGAATGATTGGCCAAGAATATAATGGACTAGGTTTAGTTGAAGGGTGGGAACGTCAATGCAGCATACCGATCGGGTAAGGAGCCGTGTACCGGATGGCACTCTAATTAGGGGCTTGTATTCTGCTGTTTATTTGGTTGAGCAAGGCAAGAAACGGCCCATTAGCGATATGGCGACTTTCCATTCGTACGGATTTACCGCGAAAAGTATGGTGGAATTGAATGAGTCGGTACTCGAAGAAATGGAGACCGGGTCACCCGTGAATATATCCGGGGATTTCATCCTGAACAGTCCTTCAACCCTTCTGGTAAAAAACAGCGGATCGGAAATCTATCTGTGGAGCGATCGGCGTCTCCATCCGATTATTTCCCACGAAATGTATCACAGGCTCCATTTTAATTATTCCAGCGTTGTCATCTTGCCGGACGAACTAATCGCTATACTCCCTCAAGGGGATATGATTCATGATGCATCCTTGCTCACGTCTTTTCTTATTAACGGCAGAGTATACAGCGCTCCGAATGGGTCGATCTACTATGGGGAGCGGCATATGCTGCGAAAAATCGGAGGACCCGCCATCTTTGCTTTCTATCGGTGGAGAGTTGAAGAGATTGTTCATTTAACAAGTGAAGAGTTCCACAACTGCCAAATAGGGGAGCCGATCCTGTAAATAATTTCGCAGTATTAGAAGCTGTTTATGACGAAGTTTTTTCGGAAAGGGTGGGGTGCTTGAAGATATTGCTCGTGACGATATTCCTGATTCCTCATGTCGGTGGACTATGGAAGTACATGCTGCAGATCAAGCAGGGGCTTGAGGCACTGGGGCATGAGGTCGACATGGTCGGTGACAGAATTGATTGCTTTTATGTGTATGGAGATGATAACCGGAAGGTGTTCAAGAGTCATTATAAACCGATGTTGGAGGCGAATCTCCCAGCAGCATCCCCAATATTCTCGGATAATTGGGTCAGACATGCTGAATCTGAGCGGTTATGTTTGGAGCTAACGCTTTCTTATTTGGACCTGGAGCAATACGATGTCATCCATGCACAGGATGTGCTGGCTGCGGCAGCCGTCAGTCGTGTGAAGCCAGCGGGCATACCCTTGGTAACCAGCATTCATGCTTCCGTGGCACTTACTATTTTGAACATGGTCCAAAATGATCAAGGGATTAAACCTTCCAGCCCATTACTCGTCTGGAATTATTATAAATCGATTGAGAATATCGGGGGCTCATCCAGCGATCAGTTGCTTCTGGCTTCCGAATGGCTGAGGGATGTCGTGGTATCGTACTTTGGTCTGCCGGTATCCCGGATCTCATTGATTCCCTATGCGATGGATATTCCAAGCTTCGAAGACAGGTTGAAGAAAGAGCACGAACTGACTCGACCCATGGACAAGAAAGTGATCATCTGCACCTCCAGACTCAGTCATGAAAAGGGCATTCACGTGTTGTTGGAAGCCTTGGGCAAACTCCATGCCTTTCGACAGGACTGGGAGTGCTGGCTTGTTGGAGACGGAGATCAGCGTGCATTGTACGAATATCGCGTTGGTCAGTTGGGTATGACGGGGGCAGTCCGTTTTTGGGGCTCGCGTGACGATGTTCCTGCGTTGTTAGGGCTGGCAGATATTTTTGTTATGCCAAGTCTGATGGAGACCCTCTCCTATTCTGTGATGGAGGCGCAGATTGCCGAATTGCCGATCGTTTCTTCGGATGCGGGCGGTCTTAAGGAAGCGGTACAGCATGAGGTGAACGGCCTTCTCTTTCAGACCGGGAATGACGATATGCTTACTGCACGTCTGAATATGTTGCTGGAAGATGAAGCGTACCGAAGGCTTCTAGGTAAACAAGCGCGGGAATGGGCATTGGCTCATCGTGGTCTGGATTGCATGGTGAAGCGGGTATTGGAGGTTTATCAAAAAGAGATAAGCAAGGCCCAGTAACCTAGGAAAGGGAGGAAGGACCATGCATTTGATAGAGGTACCCGGAGACCAGTACAGTCATCTGTTTCTGGTCAATCATTTCCCTTCGTCTTTAATGGTGAATCAAATGGTGTGGGAGCAAACAGTAAGCCGGCTTCCTAAGGATTATTTCATACCGGATTACCGGATTATTAATATGATGATGAATATGAAATAGAATGATCGAATGGAGGTATGGGAATGGGAACATCTAACTGGCAGAATTTATCTTTTTGTGTGGATCTGATCCGGTATGTATCTCCGAAGTCCGTACTGGATGTCGGCGTTGGATTTGGCCGTTGGGGAATGATCTGCCGTGAATATTTGGATGTTTGGGAAGGGCGCGTATTCCGCACATATTGGGATACGCGCATCGAAGGGATTGAAATCTATCCGGTCAATATTGATTCATATCATTCCTGTTTCTACAATATCATCCATGTTGCGGATGCGTTCGATCATGTACAAGCGGAGGTTCAGCCAGGACAATTCGATCTGATCATTCTCGGTGACGTTCTGGAGCACTTTACAAAGGAGCGGGCGCTTATCCTGCTGCAGACCTGTATTGAAAAATCCCGCTTCGTTCTGCTGAATATTCCGATTGGAACTGACTGGCCGCAGGGAGCAGTGTACGGTAATGATTTCGAAACCCATTTGAGCACATGGACAACGGAGGAACTGGATCTGTTTCCCGTAGTCGACAAAAGGCATTTTAAGGATTACATTAACCGTGATTTCTCCACGTATTTGTTTTCGATGCCAGGCAAGTAGGCTAGAAGGGAGGTTTGCGCGATGTCATCTGAATCACATTTGCAGACCATGGTCACGAAAGTACCGCTGGAATTGTTATTTACGGATTTCATAGAAGAGGAACATAAAGCCGAAATTCCAAACTACACGGAAGCCTGGTATGAAGTTCATACAAGATATGCCGATCTTCCAATTATTCGGTTGTCACCCCATTTGCAATTGTACCGTTACCTTATGAATCAAGGGGGGGATCCGAAGTTGTATCTGGATTGGCATACCTCCATATATACCACCCGTGATATGAAGGTACCTATCTCGGATTATGATCTATTGGAACAGCGGCGCTTGCAATATCGCACGATGAATGCCTTGTTCGCCAATGATAAGGAGCATTTCAACGAAGATCCGATTTTGGTCCAATATAACAGGAAAGGCGGTTATTTTCGTTTGAAAGACGGCCACCATCGAGCCATCTTTCAATATCTCAGCGGAGTTAGGCACGTCCCCGCCCGAATGACCGTTCGCGACTATGAGGAGTGGCAGCATACGGATGCTGTGAACCAGGTAACCGAGGTCTTCTCCCGCCATCTTCGAACCCTGATTTATACACCGATTTTGAATCCTTACTTCATGCATTTGAAAAGTGAACGGGATGATGTCTATCCGACCCGTATGGATCTGATGATGGAGTATCTGGGTTCCTCATCCGTTCGAGGAAAAAGGGTAATCGATATCGGCTGCAACATCGGATTTTATGCCAGACACTTTACACGTCAGGGGGCAATCGTTACCGGTTATGAGCCAATGGCTGAGCATTACGAGCTGGCGAGGCAGCTGAACGTTCTCGAACGAGTTCATTTTGATCTCAAGGAGGAGCGGTTTGAACGCTCAAGTCTTACGGAAACATATGATATCGGGTTGCTTCTAACCGTATTCTATCATGTGATGGACGATCTGCCGGCGCGGGAAGCATTTCTGAGGAAATTAGACCAGAGTGTTACAGGAGTTCTATTTTGGGAATCCGGGGCCGAGCCGGAGAAGGAAAAGGCTATTTTGCTTAGGGGGACGCATTTTGACAGATATGAGAAATTGGGGGATACCGAAGGGACCGGGAAGAAAAGAGAATTTGGTGTTTTTCAGAAATCATCATACAAATCCGGCAGCGCTATATGAATGGAACATCTTCTATAAGGAAGGTGTTTTCTTTTTATTCTTGATTGAAAAAATGATATATTGTAAGAAACAAATAGATAAAATGGGAATTTATAATGGGGATAAAACCTAGAGAAATGAGCTAATTCTATTCTATGAAAAAGATCGTTCTGGCCGGTGGAACAGGTTTTATCGGAACTTATCTTGCGAAAAAATTCACGAATGAGCAGCATGCACAAGTACTTATGATATCCCGACGGAAGGGCCATATCGCATGGAACGATCAAGAAGCGATCATCGCTGCTCTGGAGGGGGCGGATATGCTGATTAATCTTGCAGGTAAATCGGTCAATTGCCGTTACGATGAGGAAAATAAGAAGCTGATTCTGAAATCAAGAATAGATACAACGAATATACTCGGCACGGCTATCGAGGCATGCCGTACTCCTCCTCGTACATGGTTTAATTCCAGTACGGCCACGATTTATCGCCATGCTGAAGATAAGCCGATGACGGAGGAACAGGGTGAAATCGGGACGGGTTTCTCGGTTGAGGTTGCCAAGGAATGGGAGCGCGCTTTTTTCTCGTTCTCACTGCCTAAGACACGACAAATCGCTTTACGTATTGCCATCGTGCTGGGACCGGGTGGCGGCGTCATGACGCCTTATGTAAACTTGGTAAAATACGGACTCGGTGGCGTTCAAGGTACAGGCAAGCAAAAGTTCAGCTGGATTCATGTGGAGGATTTGTATCGTATGATCCTGTTTTTACAAGAGAGAGCAGAGCTGAGCGGGATATTCAATTGTGCATCCCCTCATCCGGTTACCAACAAGGAACTAATGGAGCAGCTTCGGTTTGCATTGAATCGCAGAATGGGATTGCCATCACCCAAATGGCTGCTTGAACTGGGAGCCCGGCTGATTCAGACCGAAACGGAACTCGTGCTGAAGAGCCGATGGGTCCTTCCGGACAGACTCTGCAAGGCGGGATTTCATTGTACATACGATACGCTGAATAAAGCACTGGCTGATATCTTGAAGCGATAAGTTGAGCTTGGTAGTTTACGCATTATAGAAATGATTGCATATGGAAACGGAACGGATACAATGAATTTAATGAATTTATTAGATGAGAGAGGGAGTGTACTGTAATGAATTCTGCATTTACGATTATGGAGGTCGACCAATTAGAAACCGAAACGCATCATCAATTAACGGAATTATTGATTCGGGTAGTAGAAGATGGGGCATCGGTAGGATTCTTACCGCCGTTGTCTTACGATGAAGCTTCCGCTTACTGGGAGGATGTGCTTGGCCCAGGGGTTACCCTGTGGGTTGCCGTGCAGGATGGGCAGGCGATTGGCACGGTTCAGCTGCAGTGCGCCATGAAGGCAAATGGCAGACACCGGGCCGAGGTAGCAAAGCTGATGGTGGACCCCGCATCCCGCCGCGGGGGCATCGGCCGAGCATTGATGCTGCATCTGGAGCCGAAAGCCAAGGCAGAGGGCAGAACGTTGCTGGTCTTGGATACCCGGGAGGGGGACCCCTCCAACAAGCTGTATCAGTCTCTGGGTTACATACAAGCTGGAGTCATACCCGATTATGCCATATCCTCTAACGGCGAACTGGACGGAACGGTGCTGTATTACAAACGTATCTAAGCCACGAAACGGAGGGGTTGGATGGATCGAGATGAGCGATTCTATCGCAAATGGACTCAGATCCGGGCGAAGGGGAGAGCATGGAGAGGCAAAAACACTCGTTATGACAATTTGACCCGGTCTTATGAGAAACAGCGGAAGAAGAACTTGCCGTAGCGGCGAGTTCTTTTTGTCTTCTGAGAACAGACGTCGATAGACGTTTTCTACTATCGGACGTCGGCATTACTAGCCTTTTCGCCCAACATGTTATACTGTTTTTTAGCAGCAATTAGAGAAGGGATTGTGGTTATGGGTTACCAGCTGACCGAACGGGTGATCAAGCTATTATGCGGAAAGACCTCCTACGATCGCGGCGGGGTTTTATATAGAGATGGACATGTTGCGATGTTGAAACAAGATACGGACACTCGGAAATACGAGGCTGAAGTGACGGATCAGGAGCCGGGTATCGCCTATGCCGAGATTGACTCGAACGGGGATGTATTCACGGAATGCAGCTGCATCGATTATGGATTCTCCCGGAAGCGATGCAGACATATTGCGGCTCTGCTCTTGAATATCCGTGATATTGAGCAAACGGTGGAAGCACCAATCCGCCCTTATCCATCGTTATTACATCTTTCTGACGGCGGGAATAATGGAGACGGGCAATTAACACCTCGGTACTCTCCGGAGCATGAGAGAAGCTCGGACGAAGGGGAGCAGGATGCGCGGCTCAGCAGCCAGCTGCTCGGATTGTTCTCTTATTCTGCAGGCCGGAGGGCTACGGCAGCATCCAGGTTTGACACACGAGAAGTTCTGGAGATGGAGTTCATTTTCAAGTTATATCCTTACGGAAATCGGAAATACCTGTTCGGCGTTGAACTGCGAATCGGTAAGAAACGTTTGTACATCGTGCAGCGGATCCGAGAGTTTCTGGCGTGTGTAAAGCACGGAGAGACCTGCATGTTCACGAAGAATTTCACGTACGATCCGGAGCAACACAGCTTTAAAAAGGAGGATGATGATATTCTCCAGGAGCTGATTCGTATATACGAGCATGAAAGCATGTTTAAACAGTCACTGGACATGTATGCTCCGCATGGCAAAAACGGAAGCAGCGACCGAATGCTGATGATTCCTCCCACTTTTTGGCCTGAGGTAAGGGAACGATTATCCCATTCGAACCATTCCCTGTTGTCTTTGGACGGGATCCTCACGGATAAGCTGGAATTCGTTCAAGATCCGATCCCCCTTCAATTCGAGTTTGATGAAGCCGGGGACGATCACTACCTGATGAAGATTGAGGGATTGGAGCGAATGATCGTTCTGGAGGGCTACGGCCTCGTCATTGTGGACGGTAAGCTTATTCAGCTTGAATTGGATGCTTGCAGAAGACTCTCCGAGATGAAGCAGCTGCTTGAGAATTCGAATAAACCGCATATCCGGATTCAACCTGAGATGATGGAGTCCATTATGGAACGGGTGGTTCCGGGACTGATGAAGCTTGGAAGTGTCCACGTGGCACAGACCGTATCGGACCGCATTGTCAAAACGCCTTTGAAAGCGAAGCTCTATCTGGACCGGGTGCGTGGCCGGCTTTTGGCCGGACTCGAATTTCAATACGGAGAAATCACCATTAATCCGTTGGAGGGACATCACGCAACACGCAGCAGCAGCTCAATCCTCGTTCGCGACGGAGAGCAGGAGCAGCGGATTCTTGAGCTTATGGAGAACGCCTCCTTTGCCAAAACGGATGGCGGTTTCTTCATGAACGATGAGGATGCCGAATACGATTTTCTGTATCATACGATCCCGGAGCTGGAGAAGCTGCTGGTTGTTTATGCAACGACAGCCGTGAAGGAACGGGTGCTTACTGAACCGATGGGAGCCAAGGTGCGGGTGGAGGTCGACGAACGGACGGATTGGCTTGAATTGAAGTTTGACATGGAGGGGATTCGGGAAGCCGAAATCCGGGAAATCGTCAAATCGCTTGAAGAAAAACGCAAATATCACCGGTTGCGAAACGGAGCGCTGCTTCCGCTGGAGAGCGCCGAGTTCCAGGCCATGGTTGCCTTAATGAACCGGGTAGGGCCTTGGTTATACGAAGGGGAGGGCAAACCGTTTAAAATGCCGGCAGTCCAAGGACTTCAGCTGCTGGATTGGGAAGAAGCGGGATCCACGGTTCAACTTGGCCGATCCTTACGCCGAATGCTGCAGCACGTGAAGAATCCGGATCATTTGGATTTTGCTGTGCCGCCGAGCCTCGAACCGGTCCTCCGGGATTATCAGAAGTTTGGCTTCCAATGGATGAAGACGATGGCCCACTACCGCTTCGGCGGCATCTTGGCCGATGACATGGGCCTCGGTAAAACCATTCAGAGCATTGCTTTCATTCTGTCGGTGCTCCCGGAGATCAGAGAGCGTAGCGAACCTGCACTTATCGTTGCGCCTGCCTCACTGCTCTATAACTGGTTTAACGAGCTCCAGAAGTTTGCGCCCGAGATCAATGCCGTCATTGCCGATGGCACGCAGACCGAGCGGACTAAGATTATACAGGATGCGGGGAACGCAGATGTCATCATTACTTCGTACCCGCTGCTCCGCAGGGACGTTGAGCGGTATGCGAAGCTGCCGTTCTTAACGTTAATTCTGGATGAAGCCCAATTCTTCAAAAATTACACAACGCAAACGGCTCAGGTTGTCAAAACGCTTCGTGCCCGTTATCGGTTTGCACTGACAGGCACCCCGGTCGAGAACCGATTGGAGGAGCTATGGTCCATATATGATGCCGTATTCCCGGCACTCTTTGGAGATCGAAAAGCGTTTCAGGAATTGCCGAAAGAAACCGTGGTGAGGCGGGTGCGTCCCTTCCTGCTTCGCAGGCTGAAATCGGATGTGCTCAAGGAGCTGCCGGAGAAGATCGAGACGGTTCAGGCATCGAGCCTGCTGATCGAACAGAAGAAACTCTATACAGCCTATCTTGCGAAGTTAAGACAGGAGACGCTCAAGCATTTGGCGCAGGATGGTTTTCAGAAAAGCCGGATTCGCATCCTGGCGGGCATTACCCGTCTGCGCCAGATCTGCTGTCACCCAGCCCTATTCGTGGAAGGCTATGAGGGCAGTTCGGCCAAGTTTGAGCAGCTCCTGGAAACCATTGAGGAATGTCGTCTTGCAGGCAGAAGGATGCTGGTATTCTCCCAGTTTACGGGGATGCTGAATCTGATTGCCGGGGAGCTCGGATATCGGGGGATCCCGTTTTTCTACCTGGATGGACAGACTCCGGCATCGAAGCGCGTGGAGTTGTGCGAACGCTTCAACGAGGGAGAACGGGAAGTGTTCCTCATCTCGCTGAAGGCAGGCGGAACGGGGCTGAACCTGACCGGGGCCGATACGGTGATCTTGTATGACCTGTGGTGGAATCCGGCTGTGGAGCAGCAGGCGACGGACCGGGCCCATCGCATCGGACAGAAGAAGGTTGTGCAGGTGATACGGTTGGTGGCTCAGGATACCATCGAGGATAAAATGGCTGCTCTGCAGCAGAAGAAGAAGGATCTGATCGAGGAACTGGTTCAGCCGGGAGAAGAGTCGCTTCCAAGCTGGACCGAGGCGGAGATCCGGGAGCTGTTGTCCCTTCAGAGCTAAACTCCTGGGTATGGATGGCGCTCGATTGCAAAAGATGACAAGGAGTTGTTGTTTTGAAAAAAACAATGTTTCTCATACTGGCAGCCGTGTTGGTCGTCATCAGTTACATGCCGCTGTTCCTGGGTGGATATGTATACAATGAAGAGCAGGCCTTGCGGCGCTTGCATCCTGCGTATACCGGGGATAAGTTATACGAGAGAATAGGGGATCATCACAAGCTGATCGTCTGGCATGATGGCAACGTGAAGATGGTCACCCTTATGGAAAGTAAATGGGGACTGCTGCACCGTGCTTCGAACTCGGTCGTTCTGGAACGGGGATCCGAAGATGAACCCTTTACTCGGATCTGGTCGGCTAGCCGTCGCGGGGAGGATATGTATGATACCTTACTGGCGGTCGAGACTTCAGAGAACGAGAGCAGGAAGATCATCGTGACCAATGAGCCATGGGATGATGAGCCGATCGATGATCTGGATCAGATCAAAGCCTTGTCCGGGGTCTACATTGAAATGGACGTCGAACAAGGATATGCCGTTCATTATGAACAGCTGCCTGCCGAGCAAATCGGAGGTTTTATATTTCGAAGTATCGATTCTGAAGGGAATATTCTCTCCGTTCATCCTTAGCTGATGGGCGCAGAACATAAACGCTGATATAATAGCTGTATAAGATTGATGTAACGTATACTCCAGTTATAGAATAGGACGGTTTCCGGGATGATATCTTTTTTACTAACGTTAAAACGTCTTTTCAGCGGTCTGTTTCGAGCGTTTAAGCAGCGGTATTTTGTAGCGCTGTTTGTTCTGATTGTCATTATGCTCATATCGGGCACGATGTTTTATACCAGGCAGGAAGGGCTATCGGTGCTGGATGCTCTGTATTTCTGCATAGTGACTTTAAGCACGGTAGGTCATCCGGAATTCGTGCCGCAGACGCCGCTTGGTAAAACATTCACGATGGTCTATATTGTCGTCGGAACGGGTTTATTCCTGGGGATGGCCGGACAATTGGCGTATGCCTTAATCCGAACGAATCAAAGGGATGAGTAGGACCTAAGGAATTCCGAATGGAAAATAGGAAACGCCCAGGTGATTGAGCTGTGACCCGATATGTGGAAGGTTCATAGAATAACTGTCTGGACTTAACTAGCAAGCAGATGACCTCTGAATTTGTTGTCAGGGGTCATCTTTTTTATGCCAGGAAATATGTTATAATTTTGAAATCAAACACTTCCATTATAAACCAATCGTGGGTAGCAGCGTTATATATATGAGAAGAAATCGAAGAGGGATGAATCTATGACACTGAAATGGTTGAATTGGGCAAAAGAGATACAGGCGATCAGCCAGGCCGGACTGGAATATACGAGGGATGTCTATGACAAGGAACGGTTTGAGCAGCTGAGGGAGCTCAGCATCAAGATCATGCAGGAGTATACCGAAGCAGGCGATGAGAAGATTCGTACGCTGTTTGCGAGTGAAACCGGATACCAAACGCCGAAGGTGGATGTCCGTGGTGTTATTTTTCAAGACGGAAAGCTGCTGCTGGTGAAGGAAAAGGCCGACGGGGCTTGGGCGCTGCCGGGAGGATGGGCGGACGTCGGTCTATCGCCTGCCGAAGTTGTTGTGAAGGAAGTGAAGGAAGAAGCGGGTTACGACGTGCGTGCAGGGAGGCTGCTGGCCGTATTGGATAAGAAATTTCATAACCATCCGCCTTCGGCCTTCCATGTGTACAAAATGTTCATTCAGTGCGACATTACGGGCGGAGCTGCAGGCGTGGGGACCGAGACGTCCGCTGTCGGTTTTTTCCGCCAGGACGAACTGCCTCCGCTGTCTGAGGAACGGAATACGAAGGAGCAATTGCAGCGAATGTTCCAATTCGAGAACAACCCGCATCTGCCGACTTGGCTGGATTAATCCATATAACAAAGGAGCGTAGACAATGTGAAGGGCTTTAAACCTTATAAGGACGTACCGGATGAAACAGAAATCAGGCGTAGATTCCATGGACGGATCAATATTTTCTTTTTCAGCGCATTTTTAATCTTTTGCGTCATTATCGTTCGCATGGCCATATTACAGTTCGTGGAGGGACCGGAGCTGGCAAGCCAGGAAACCGGGGGGGAGCAGAAGCATTTCCCGCTGCAGCCGATCAGGGGGTCCATCATCGATGCATCCGGCACCAAGCTTGCATACTCTACGGCTTCAAATTCACTCTATATCACGCTCATGAAGGATTACAGCAAGAAGACGGACAAAGGAAAAGAAAACCGGCCGGAAGCGGAGGAGATGGCGAAGCGGCTTGTCCAGGCGTTTAACAAGTATGGGGACCCCAAGGCGGAACCGATAACGGTGAAGAAAGTGATTAAAGACCTGGATTTGGAATATATTAAGCATCATGGTTATGAACCGAGACGCATCAAGACGGATTTGACGAAGGAAGAGATCGCTTATTTCATGGAGAATCGTGCCAAGTTTCCCGGCATCCAGATCGTGGAGGAGAATGTAAGGCACTATGATCCGGATACGGTGGCCGTTCAGACGATCGGGTACTTAAAGAAGTTCAGAGGCTCCAAAGACCTTAAGGTTTATGAGGCTATTGATCAGAGCAACAAGGATCAGAAAAATCCCGGCTTGATCTACACGGAAGAAGAGTGGATTGGCTATGACGGATTGGAGCAGATGTTTCAGGAAGAACTGCGCGGCAAGAGCGGGTATTTAAACATCCCGATTAATCCCCAGAATATGGTAGATGGCGTTCCGACGATGGTCGCTCCCGAAAAAGGCCTTGATATTCACACCACGATTCATAAAGACATTCAGCTTGCCACGGAGCAGGCCATTATGGATCAGCTTCAATATCTTCATACCCATCCGGTATCGGGAAAGCTTCATAAGGAAGCCTTAACTGGATACGCGGTCGCCATGGAGGTGGATACCGGTAATGTAGTCGCGATGGCGAGCATGCCGGATTACGACTCGAATGTGCGGGTAAATGGTGGCAAGATTACGCCGGATATCGTGGATTCGTCGGGAAACGGCACGATTACGATTTATGGATCAGGTCGCTCGGGAAACGGGTTTGAATCCACGATCTATCTCGGTTCCGTCATTAAACCGCTGACCGTGTTGATTGGGCTGAATGAGGGGTTATTTGGCTTGAACGAAACATATCCCGATAAAGGGTACGCTTTAATTGGCCGGGAAGGATATGAAAAGTCTATCTCCAACTCGGGCGGACATCGAAATGGGCCCATAAAGCCACAGCAAGCAATCCAGCAATCATCGAACGCCTTTATGATTGATATGATTGGCAAAAGGCTTGTCAATAAGTATGGTGGGGAGAAGGGTGTTACCGTCTGGGAAAAGTATATGATGCAGTTTGGTCTTGGCGTTACAACGGGAAGTGGCTTGCCTGGAGAATTTAAGGGTCGTGGGGAGTATACCAATACGGAGGCAGCCGGAAGTAATCTCGCTGCGTTAGCCTATGCTTCTTTCGGACAGATGGGAAAGTACACGCCGCTGCAGCTAGCCCAATACACCGTCATGCTGGCAAATGAAGGCAAGCGGGTCAAGCCGCAGTTGGTCAGCAAAATCACGGATCAGGAAGGCAAGGTGGTCAAGGAATTCGGGCGCGAAGTTCTAAACGAGGTCGAGTTCCCAAAAGCGTATTGGCAGACCATTAAGCGTGGGATGAATACGCAGGGGCTGGCAGCATTCGAAGATTTTAAATATGATTTTGCCCGCAAAACGGGAACCTCCGAGCAGGAAGCTAAAGTGAATGGAACGTGGAGGAAGATTGATAACGGCGTCTTCATCGCTTTTGCTCCGCGCGATAATCCGAAGTTGGCGGTGGCCGTTGTTGTGCCTGAAGGCGGCTTCGGCTCGCAAAGCGCTGCGCCGATTGCGAGGAAAATATTCGATGCTTATGACGAAGTCTATGGACTTGATGGAACACCACATCCGAAGAAGACTGAAGAGCAGACGAAGGATGGCGGCGAAGAAGAGACAGGGGACAATCGATAAGAAACGTAGACGCAGAATCGCGTTAAGATTAGCGATGGGAAAAGGGGCGATAAAGCAATGATTTTGAATGTAATTATCCTTGTTACAGCTGTCCTGTTAACCGGTTATTTTTCAATAAAATATCGCTTGTGGAAACGCATATAACGAAAAGGCAGGCTGTAGAGGCGAACTTGATCCTCTCCAATCCTGCCTTTTTTGTATCCCATTTAATCAATAAGGATTGCTCCTGATCTTCAGTACTTCCGCGAGAAAGGTAAGGGCCAAGCCTTGACCCCAGCCCTGGATTCGCTTATCGGGCACGCCTCTGTAACCTGCGGCGTCCTTCATGACGGCCGTTCCCGCGGAGACGCCGGTTACGGTACCATCCTCGGTAATCTTGGCCAAGATGCCGTCAATCGATTTCTGCGTGTATTTATTATAGATGCGTCCTTTGGTCAGCAGGGCGGCGGCAATGCCGGCCGAGCCGGACGTTTCCAGCGGAGACTGCGGATCGGTCGTAATCGTATGCCACAGGCCGGATTCATGCTGCAGCCGGACCAGGGCGCTGAGCTGGTCGCGCAGCGAGCCTTCGATGATCATGAAGGACGGATGCGTGACCGGCACAAGCTCCAGGGCACGAGCCATCGTAATGGCGGCCCAGGCATTGCCCCGGCACCAGAAGACGCCTGACATATGGTTGCCGGCGATGTTGTCCCAGCCGTGGTAATACAGATTCGTGACGGAATCCTGCAGGCAATCCTCATGGCCGTGATACTGCTTCAAGCCATCCTCGAAGTAATCCTCCCGGTCCAGCATCACGCCGATCCGAAGCAGGAAGTAGCCCGCCATGAACATCGTATCGACCCATGCCTGCTCCGGAAAGTTATACGTTTCGGAGTTCACCGTATGCTGAAAGATGCCGTTCCCGAAACGCAGTGCATCATGCGTGAGATACTCGGCCATGTCCTTCGCTGTTTCGATATACCGATCATCCTCATAAGCCTCGTACAACGTCAGCAGGGAGTGGCCGATGGAGACGCCGTTGACGGACAGCTTGGGCAGACCCTCTTCCATATTTTCGTCGACCCAGGCTTTCAGCTGTTCCAGATATTCCTTTTTGCCGGTGGCCTTGTAGGCTTCGCATACCCCGTAAAAGGCGACCCCGCCCGGCCAGTCCCAGCTGAAATCCATACGAAAGGTCCGGTCGACCACGCGGTCTATGACAAACTCAATCTGTTGATCATCAAATACAAGTGCAGGCATGATGAGAAACTCCCTTCATATTCTATTTGCTTCTATCTGTATGAATTACCCTTTCAATCCCGTCGTGCTGATTCCTTCCACGATATATTTCTGGAAGATAAAGAAGACGATGACGACCGGCAGCAGCGATAAGGTAGCCATAGCAAACATGCCGCCCCAGTTATTAAGCGACTCCCCGTCAAGGAACAGCTTCAAGGCAAGTGACACCGGGTATTTCTCCGGATTGTTTAAGTAAATGAGCGGATTGATGAAATCATCCCATCTCCAGTAGAAGGAGAAGATTGAACACGTAATGAGAGCGGGGACGATCAATGGCACAACGATCCGGAAAAATATCCCGTATTTGCTGCATCCGTCAATTTTGGCGGCTTCATCCAGTTCCTTCGGAATGGTGCGGATAAATTGCATAATCAGGAAGATGAAGAACGGAATGCCAAAGAATTGGGGAACAATTAATGGTTTGAAGGAAGACAGCCAGCCGAATTTGGCGAACATGACATACTGCGGAACGATCACGACATCATGAGGCAGCATCATCGTAATCATCATGCAGGCGAACCAGAATTGCTGGCCGAAGAACTTGGTCCGAGCTAGGCCGAAGGCGACAAGCGCAGAGGAAGCGACGGCACCGATGGTGGATATGATGACAATGATAAAAGAATTTTTAAAGAAGGTACCGAAGGTAGTCCCGGCAAAACCCTTCCAGCCTGTAGCATAATTCGAGAATTCCAGCCGGCTCGGAATCAGGCTGTAAGCCGTCGTGAATATTTCATGATTGGGTTTAAGCGAGCTGGCGACCAGCCACAGAATCGGATAGGTCATGCCGAGGGCGAACAATCCGACCAGGGTATGGTAGAGAACACGTCTGGATTTGGTCATAACCGTCAATCTCCTTTCGACTCGTAATGAACCCAGCGGGTGGATGATCTGAAGATGAGCAGGGTCAGGACACCAACGATAATGAGCATGATCCAGGCAAGCGCCGACGCGTATCCCATCTCAAAATGCGAGAACGCCTTGCGATACAAATAGAGCGAATAGAGCAGCGTCTGGTCCAGGGGCCCGCCTTCTCCGCGCGAAATAATGTAGGCCGGAGTGAAGGTCAGGAACGCCGAAATCGTCTGGAGCGTCAAATTAAACAAAATAATGGGGCTGAGCATAGGCAGCGTAATCTTGAAAAAGCGATGGACTGCATTGGCACCGTCCACGCTGGCAGCCTCATAGTAATCCTTCGGGATATTTTTCAAGCCGGCCAGAAAAATGATCATCGAGGAGCCGAACTGCCAGATAGACAATGCGATGAGCGTCCATAGCGCCGTGCTGGGATTCCCGATCCAAGAGGTCGTGGAGTGAATTCCGAAGAGGGACAGGGCAGAGTTCACGAGTCCCTTGTCGCCAAAGATCTGCTGCCACATGATGGCCACGGCCACGCTTCCCCCGATGAGGGAAGGCAAGTAGAAGGCGGAGCGGTACAACCCTACGGCTTTGGTTGCGGTATTCAGAATCATGGCAACAAAGAGGGCGAATATGAGTCGCAGGGGAACGCTGGCGAATACATAGGTGAATGTGACCTGAAAGGACTTGCCGATCTTGTCGTCCTCCAGAAACAACCGCTCATAATTCCCCAAGCCCAGCCATCTTGGCGCTTCCATCAGATTGTAATTGGTGAATGAATAATACAGGGACGACAGGATTGGATATAAGGTAAAGATGAGAAAACCAAGAACGAACGGCGCTGAAAACACGTAACCGGTGATGTGCTCGTTCTCACGGAGCCTCTTCATAGATTTCAACCCCTACGATTCAGATTTGGTTGCGCCCCGTGCAGGGGTCACTGATGTAAAAAGGCATCTCTTGCACGGGAAAGACGTGCCGGAGATGCCTTGTCTAGCCGTGTCCTGGTTATTGCTGAGATCTGGCCAAGATGGCATTCGCTTCCTTGCGGAACTCGGCCGCGGCATCTTCGATCGAGATTTTCTTGAACAGGATGCGTTCGCTGAGATCTCGCAGCAGCTTCTCGATCTCCACCGCGCCGATCGGGTTAGGCGGATCGCCTGGCGTGCTGTTGGCCTCAGCCCAAGTAACATAGTCGAAAATTTTGGCTTCGTTCTCGGAGAGGAGCGGTTTGAGCGCTTCCTTCACCTTGGCGGATACGGGAACGCCGCGTTCGCCCTTGATCAGCTTGTTGGCCTCAATGTCGTTGATGAAAAAGCTGATGAATTTGGCGGCTTCTTCTTTATGCTTGGAGGTTTCGGTGACCGAGAAATACATCGAAGGTTTCAGGAAGAGTCCTTCTTTTGTTCCGGGTCCCGGCATCGGATTCAGCTCTAATGGACGATCCGTTACCAGATTGGCCACGGCGAGGAATTGGTTGGACCAGCCGGTGCCTGATATAGAGTTGCCAAGGACAATTTCATCCTCTTCGGCTACGCCTTTCTTCTGGGCTTCCTTGTCCAGGGACAGGATATATCCGTTGTCGTACCATTTCTGGTAGCGGGTGAAGTAATCGATAAAAGGCTGGTCGTCGCTGTATCCGATGGTTTTGCCGTCAGCGCTGTACATTTTCTGCCCGATGGTTCTTAAATAGTACGGGAAGAAGACGTCATGCCGGTAAGCAAAGCCTCCGATTTGCAGGCCTTTTTCTTTGGCTTGGGCCCCCATCTTGTCCATGTCGTCCCAGGTCCATTCCTTGGGCGGAATATCGATGCCGTTCTTCTTCATCGTCTCCACATCGAATGTAGTCTGGAGTGCGTTCACGCCGAGGTTCATGGCAACCAGCTTGCCGTTGACCTCACCGCCGCTCAGCGCATTCTCGCTGACATCGGCGACATCGAGCTCGCCGCTCTCGGTAAACGGCTTCAAATCCGCCAGCTGATTTCGGCCTGCATATTGATTCAGGTAGGAGATGTCCATCTGGATAATGTCCGGAAGTCCGCCGGCCACCGCTTGGGGAGCAAGCTTCTTCCAATAGTCATCGAATGGAGCATACTCCGGCTCAATGGTGACATGCGGATTCTGGGACTCATACATCTCGATGACCTTCAAGGTATAATCATGCCGGGACTGACCGCCCCACCACGCAATGCGGAGCTTGACCGGATCCTTGCTGTCGCTTGCAGCCGCCGGCGGCGTTTCCGTTCCGGTTCCGCCGTTTGCCGGTGGTTCTGCGGCGCCGCCGCCCGAACAGCCGATCAAACTTCCGAACAGGGAAACCATCAGAACCGCGTTTAACACTTTTTTCATTCCATTTCCTCCCCTTTGTTAATCAACCATTTCATGTCGCTCCAAATGTTAATGCTTACATTCCCAATTATCTAGTTTTTGCGGGGAAAGAGTAAGGAAAAAAACCGTGCAATTTGTTTAAAAAGCAGAGATGTACGTACAAGTTAATCACTCTTTTTCATATACTCAGAGGGTGTACAGCCAATCTGTTTCTTGAACACTTGGCTGAAATATTGAGGATTATCGCCGAAACCGAGCCGTTCCGCCATTTCAAAAATTTTGATATCGGGATTGCTTGCCATCATTTCGGTTGCGCGCTTCATCCGAAGTTTCATTACGTAATTGGAGAACTTCTCGCCGGTCTCCTTCTTGAACAGCTTGCCGAGATAGTCGGCGTTCATATACAGCATGTCGTTTGCCACCAGATTGAGGGTAAGCTCCGAGTTCCCTAACTGCTCCTCGATAATCTCAACCACCTTGCGGACGATGGCATTATATTTGACCTTGTTTTGCTCGAAGTTTCGCAGCGTGATTTCCCGTACCGTTTTCTCCAAGAAAGATTGAATGGCTTGAAGCGTACTCATCTCGGCGATTTCCGGAATCCGTGCATAGTGTTCTTGCATCCGATCCGGGTCGGTTAGACGGATGAGGGATACATATTGCTGAATGACATAGGATTTGGTCATGTCGATACTAAGCTGCGCATGCTTCAGCTCCTGAACAAATTCGGCCAAGGCAAGCTCCGCTTCGTTGCGGTGGCCGGATCGGACCGGCATGCACAGGCGTTCCTCGTCGAGGACAAACGTTCCTTCCAGGCCGCCGGCGTGCAGCGTATCTTCCGTCGTGATCATCCCGCTCTCATCCAGATAGAAACGGTAGTTCAAGCATTGCAGCGTATCACGGTACAGCTTCCGGGCCAGGGTAACAGGTCCGGGATCGCTGATCGCGATTGTGACGTCCATCTTGTAATACTGTTTAAAAGTACACCGGATATCCTGCAGCTGCTCATGGAGCCGCTGCTGATCATGTTGGTTCTCGATGAGCACCAGTACATGCTGTCCGATCGTCGTACTCAGCAGCGTTGTGTCCAACAGATCCTCCGCAATGTTCTTCACGGCAAATTGATGCTCGTATTCGACCGTGCCCTCCAGCTGGAACAATAGCAGCCGGACGGGCTGATCGAAATCGTATTCGAACAGGCTTCGGTACTCCTCCAGATCATGGCGCCCATAGGTCTTGTTGGTGACAAACTCTTTGAGCACCTGTTCTTTGACATGGGGCAGTACCTTCCGGAGCCGGTTCTTCATTTCCTGGACAAACGTTTCCTTGTTCCGGTCCTGGGTCAACTCGTTGATGACCTCTTTCAGCGCTCCTCCGATCTTGACCTCGTCGGTCGGCTTCAGCAGATAATGCTTCACGCCGTATTGCATGGCGCGGTTGGCATACTCGAATTCGCCGAAGCCGGACAGCAATACGAATTTGATATGAGGATGGGAGGCGTGGGTCTTGGCAACGAGCTCCAGACCGTCGAGCCCGGGCATGCGAATGTCGCAAACGACGATATCCGGGCTCTCCCTGACGATTTTTTCATATGCTTGAATTCCGTTCTGGGCCGTGCCAGCCAGCTCGGTTCGGTATGATCGCCAGTCCACCATCTGAGATATGCCATCCAGTATAATCCGTTCATCGTCCACAAGCAGAACTTTGTACATCCGAATCCCTCCGTTATTTGGGTAAATACAGAATTACACGGGTCCCAGGACCCGATCCGCTGTCAATGGACAAACCGTAGTGGTCGCCAAAAGCCAGCTTGATTCGTTCATCGATATTTAACAGTCCGATCCCGTTACCGCTGGTGGCTAAATCGCCATTTCGCAATTGCTTCAAGGTATCTGGTGCCATGCCGGGACCGTCATCCTCCACGATGACGCAGAACGCGGAAGGTGTCTCCTTGCAGAACAACGAAATTTGGCAAGGGTCAACGGACGGCTCAAGCGCATAATGAATTGCATTTTCGAGCAGAGGCTGGAGAGACAGCTTGGGGATTTTGCGGTGCAGATCCTGCTCCTTAACATCCAGCGTAAACTCTAGTCGGTCTTCAAACCGGAACTTCTGTATGAGGACATAGTTTCGGACAATCTCCAGTTCTTCACCCAGTGTCAGAATCGGCTCCTTCAGACTGACGGAGTTACGGAGAAGGAAGGCTAACGCTTGCACCATGTCGGAGATTTGGGTTTGCTTGTTCATCTTCGCCAGCCAGTTTACGGATTCCAGCGTGTTATACAAAAAGTGGGGGTTGATTTGCGCTTGCAGCGCTTTGAACTCGGTCTCTTTGATCAACAACCGGTTTGAATAATTCTCGGTGATGAGGGCATTGATTCTTTCGATCATGAGACGGAATGTGCGATGCAGCAGGCCCAACTCGTTCATGGCGACAGGGGCGGCGTCCTGCGGGAGCACGTTGGCTTCCGCAAAGTTTCCTTTTTCCGCGAGCTTCATCCGGGTGATGAGACTTTCGATAGGACGTGTCAGACCCCGGCTGAACCGGATGCCGAGCAGAATCGCAACCGCGAAAATAACGGTGAACACGATGATGACAAGCTCTTTAATGAATATGATTTGCTTGAAGGTTTGGTTAAAGGGTGTAACATTCATATACGTCCAGCCCGTGTTGCCAGATCGATTATGTGCGATAAAGTAGGTATGGCCATCGATTTCCCGGGTTAGGTACCCGTTTCCGGACGACAGGGAGGATTGAATGACGATCGGATCGAAGTGCGGCGTTGTGGGATATATGACATCGGTACCGGAAGTTACGATCAGGTCGCTTTCCCCGCCGGCGGACTTCCGGACGATTTTGTCCATATTGATGCGTATGATGATGGTACCCAAATAGTTAAGATCGAACAAAGTGCCGGAATAGGATCTTATTTCCCGGGAAAGTAGAAGGGCAGAATCCGTATCGTCAGGGTATATCCAGCGCTCTCCCCCGTCCGCGTCCCCGGCAAGCTGAAGAATCAGCTCCTTCTTGGCAGGATCAATCGGGACAACACTGCCGACGTCCTGCTGCTGATCATACGAATCGATCAGGTGAATGGAGTAGAGCATGGGCTCGGAGCCTACGTAATTCAGGAGGCGGTCCACCAAATGCTGCCGGAGGATGAGCCTGTCATAGTCGGATTCGCTTCCGGCGATGGAACGTAATATATTCTGGATCTGGGTATCGGTAATGATATTAAAAGATAACTGTTCGATCCGCTCGAGCTCTGCCTCAATCGCGGAGGAAGACAGGTGAAGGACCTGGGATGATTTGAGGTACAGCTGCTCGTCGTAGATGGAGAAGGCATACTGCTGGACGATGACGGCGAACGTGAATGCCACGGCAACAATTAAGCTGATAAGAAGGGAAAGCTTATTTTTGATTTTCATATTTTTATAAATCGTTATCCATTTTTGCACGGCAACGTCTCCTTGCGCTGGTCCCAAAATGTTGTGTACACATTATGTACCGGGCTGTAAACGCTGTCAATACAAGCGCTGTTATTCCAGCACCTGGAATAATTAAAGGGGCTTTGCTTATGTAGTCGGTTATTTGAACAAGGAGAAAAACGAATTAATTCCAAAAAATGTGATTAATTTCATATATTTAACTTTAAATCTAACATAATATTAATTTGTAAGGCGAAGTAATCATGATTGGAGGTGGACAAGATGAAAAAACGAAGACGTGTACTTTTTTCTTGTGCACATTGTTGCTAATTGCAAGTAGAATCTCCCCCTTATTCATAAGGGGGAATCTTTTTGAAAAGGGAGTTTTATATGTACGTAAAATGGAATCTTACCAAAAAGTGTACATTGGGATGTAAGTTTTGCATAAACGCCCAGTCCAGAAAAAAGTGGAATACCGATACGAATGAAGAAGAGTTAAAGAAAATCATAGAAAATATCTCAAATGTAGAAAATTTGAAGGGAATAACTCTTCTAGGAGGAGATCCTCTAGAGTATGAGCATATTCATGTTTTAACAAAAGAACTTGAAAAATCTAATATCCCTTTTGGATTTATAACTGCTGGTGAACATTTATATACTGGACAATACGATCAGATTTTAAGGAACTCAAAACTAGAGTTTATTGGCTTGAGTATCGATTCATTAAATCAGGAAATTGTAAAGTCTGTGAGGGGGAGAGATATTTTAGACAAACAGATCAAATCATTAGATCATTTAATAAACCTGAGAAGGAGCGAAGATATAAAATACAAAATATTCACTAATACCATTCTAATGAACGTAAATAAAGATACTATAGTTGAACTTATCGATTATTTTATTAATAAAAACGTTGATAAGGTTCAAATATTAGAATATAACTCCAGTGGAAATGAGAAACATAATTTTTCAATTTCATTTACCGATGAGTTGGAGTTGCTGGAAAAACTGATTGTCTATGTTGAGCAAAGTCATGCCCAGGTTCAGAACAAAGATAATCGTCTCTCAAAACTGGAGTTATGTTTCCTTCCAGAGTTAGGGAAAAAGTATTTTTCGGATAGAGTTGGTGTTCCTGGCTTGCGTCAGGGGAGTTCGAATGTCTGCCCTGTATTTAGAGGAACAATATTTCTCTCTAATGATGGGCTTGTATACCCTTGCGATAGTTACAAGCCATATATAAGGTTCGATGAAGTAACAGGAGTACCTGATAAAGTATACCCTATTGAAAATATTCTTGAACACAATCTTAATAGTATCGTTAAGGGTAACGATTTCTTTCAGGAGTTTAAAGCAATTATTAACAAATCTAAAAATGAGTTATATAGCAACTTTGAACCTTGTCAAACATGCGATTATTTACTGAAAACCTGCTTTCCTTGTTTAATATCCGCCGAGAATTATAAAGATGAGGAGATTGTTTTTGGGAAGTGTGTGAAATATAAAGAGTTACTTGCAATAAATGGACAAGGAGGAGCTTATGAAAAGGAAACCTGAGCTTCTGTACCTGCATATGGATGTTACAGTTAAGTGCAACTTAGCATGTAAACATTGTTTTTATGGTGACTACAATAAAAAGGAGTTTATCAATCAGGAACTTGAATTAGATAGGATGTATGAATTAATTGATGAGGCCAAATCAATGGGATGTAAAAAAATCATCTTTTCCGGGGGGGAAGTTTTTACAAGCCCCAAATTTATTCCTTTGCTAAAATATTGCCGTTCTATCCAATTGAAAACACTATTTATCACGAATGCGATCCTAATTGACAATAACAATTTGGAGGAACTGATCGATTTAAAAGATAATATAGACGAAATTAAAATAAGTTATGAGGGTGTAAACAATGACTATATTAGAGGTCGAGGCACAGAGGATATCATACTGAAAAATATCAGGAAACTAAATGGCCTCGGATTCCCTGTGACTATTAATACCATTATTAATAAATTTAATATTAGGGAGTTAGAAGAACTGTACAACGTCATAAAAGAACTTAATCCTCATTCATGGAGAATAGATCTTCCTTTTAATATCGGCAGATACAAAAAGTATTCAAATCAGGTCGGTGAAAATGATCTAGAATTCATTTTTATCAAATTGGCCAGCATTTTAAAAGATTACTTGTATGAAAAACCCGACTTTGAAATGTGGATGTTTAATTTATATAGGCCAGGATTAGAGGACTTTGATTTCGCTGAAAAAGAATTGGAGATGCATCCTTGTTCATATAACAAAAGGAATTTAGGTATAAGAGGGCTAGGGGAGGTTACTCCTTGTTCAAGATTTTTAGGAATCGATTTGGGGAATGTAAAAAATCATTCAATTCGCGAAGTAAAAGATCAATCAAAGTTTAAGGAATTTTGGAAATTAAAGGTCTCCGATATAACAGAATGCAGAAATTGCAAATATCTTAAAATATGCGGAACTGGTTGTAGAGCGAACGCATTCGAATCATATGGTGATATATTCAGAAAAGACCCACTAAATTGCGAGGTCATGCCTATGTTTGAAAAGTATATTGTCCCCTTATTCTCTGTCGAAACACAACAAAATTTTAAAGAGTTAACCAGTATTTAGAATGAAATTAACTAGATTCTATGATAAGATATTTAAATGAATTGGGTTTAAATGTAAAATATACGATTTTCAATAAATAGAACATACACAGGATTATGCTTAACTTAGTCGTGACTGTCATTACTACCCAACAGTTACGACTTTTGAATTTCTTAGGCAATATGTTCTGAAACTCATTTAATAATGTTCAGATTGGCGGTCTTCCAATGAAAATACAAGCACATCGGTTATTCTATATAATCACTTTCATACAGTTCTTTATGATGGAAATTACAGGAACAACATTGATTCTATTTATCATGAATAAAGGGTTCTCCCTTCAATATGCTAATAATTTATTAATCGTCCTGTTTATAAGTATTTTACTGTTGGAAATCCCGACGGGAATCATTGCCGATCGATTTGGAAGGAAGATCTCAATTGTCCTGGGATTTATATGCTATCTAATTTATGCGGTGGTGTTTATGCTAACGGATGAATTCCTTCTATTGATACTTGCTCAAATATTCGGTGCGCTCGCTACCTGCTTACAATCCGGAGCATTGGAATCATGGGTTGTGGATCACTCAGATGAATCCATAGAAAACATCTTTGCTACATCGAGCAGTATTATGTACATCGCTGGTTTTTTCTGTGGTCTGCTAGGGGCAGTGCTAGCCAGCATATATTTTGTTCTGCCATGGATGATCAGTATCATCTGCTGTCTAAGCCTGATCGTTCTATCTATCATATACATAAAGGAAAATCAGCATAGTAAGTTTATTAAGACTGGGGACGTAGTCGAAGAAAAATCTGTAAAGAAGATTATAGGCAGTAGTATCAACATCATTTTGTCCAGCAAGCAACTTTGGGTAATATTTATCATCGGCATATTTATCAGTTTTTCTAATTCAGCGCCTAACTCCTTTCAACAACCGCGATTTGTGGGCTTATCCGAGCATGGCTTATGGATCTTCGGGGTCATCAAGACGGTGTATTCCCTATTTATGAGTCTAGGTGGCTACCTTATAAAAAAATTAAGCAAGTATTATGATGACACAACGATATTAATCTTCTCTCTATTAATGCTTGGCGTGTGGCTAACTATAGCCGGATGGTTTAATGATTTCTATCCGGTTCTTATCTCATTTCTTATATATGAAATCGGACGCGGCATGTATCCGGCAGCCAGGAAAATATATATAAACAAGAGAATTGCTAGTGACTATAGGGCTACCATCTTATCGTTGGACTCGGCCATTACCCAGATAGGGATGTGTATCGGTCTTTTAGTAACAGGGATTATAAGTAAAAATTACACAGATCTCACTTCAAGTCAATTTCCGATTCAAGTATCTTGGATCATTTGCGGAATTGCGGCTCTTCTGCCGGTTGCATTACTTATGAAAAAGGAACTTCGACGCCAATAGCGAATATATTCTACATTACCTTATACGAAGTGAGGAGTGAAACACATGTCAAAAGGTGAAAAACATTGGATTATTCCGGATGGGTATATCCCTCCTGAAAGCAGCGGAGAACTAACCAGTCATGAATCCGTCTGTGTTTTGAACTTATCCGAGCAGAACGTTGTGGTTACGATTCATGCTTACTTCGAGGATCGTGATCCGTTGCTGGGAATGGAAACCATCGTACCAGCTAGAAGAACCAAACATATACGAACGAGCACGCTTCAAACGGACGTCGGGGACGGTATACCTCCAGGTATTCCTTATGCCATGGAAGTTACGAGCAGTGCACCCGTATTTGTTCAATACAGCCGTCTCGATTCGACTCAGCCCGAGAATGCCTTGATGAGTGTCATGGCGTATGCGGTAACCCGATCCTAAGGAAGGTCATTGAATGGTACAGGATATAATATATACCTCAGAGCCGCCAGAGGATTTTCGTCAATTGGAAGCTTTGTACGCTTCGCTTGGTTGGAACTCTATTCATCTATCCGTTACCGAATTGAAAACCATGTGTTTGCAGAGCTGGTATGCCATTTATGCTTATGAAGGACCGCGACTGGTAGGCATGGGACGTGTAATTTCCGATGGGGTGATCACCGGCGTTATTTGCGGATTAGGCGTACATCCGAATTATCAGTTCAAGGGGATAGGCCGACAGATCCTCCATCGATTGGTTGAACATTGCGAGAAGTCCCGGGTCTTCCCGCAACTGATGTGTGAAGAAGGGCTGGAACCGTATTATGAGAAGCTGGGTTTTCAGCGATTTACAATTGGGATGAAGAAGGATATAAAGCGAACTCATTCAACGGATGTCCCATAATCTTTGATCGTTACTTTCACCTCAGACTTCATCGGAACCTCACTAAATATTTGATCCCAATCTTTTTTGGTTGTTTTCCAAATACGAGGATATCTAATTCTCAATTGGTTTCCGAAGCCGGCAACGTCCGTTTTGTATTCATGTTGAATTTTATCCAGTACATTCTCAACTAAACGCTCCACCTCTTCTTCAACTGCTTTTTCCACTCTTTTCAAAAAGTCAGTATCGATGCTTTTCTCCGAAACCACCCAATGCTCGGCAATTCTTCCTTCAGACTCGATTTTTATATCAAACGAGATGTTATTCCCATTAACGTGAGGTATAATTTTACTTTTCATGGATATCACTTCGTATATAATTGGCTGGCCAGTCTCTCTATCAACGCTTTTTACCAAACCGCCTTTTCCATTTCCGGATATCCACGTTAAGCCCTCCAAGTCCTTTTCATTCAAAAAGCCGCGCAGTTTTTTAGTTTTCCCTTCAATGACGGCAGCTCCGGTGAATTTTATTTCTCCTTTCGTCGAAACGACATTTTGCAAAAGAAAGCTGGCTCCTGAATGCAGCTTCCCCTCTATCTTGGTAATTGTAGTAGGAGGCAGAATTTTGGTTGTTCTTCCGTGACCGTGTGTCATTTCAACGAGTTGAAACGCTGGAATATCCATTGGTTTGTTCGATTCTAGCGTTTGACTCGCACGGTTTCGAGCGATAAGAAGGAGTCCGCTTGGTCTCATCTCCTGTTCCCTAATATAAAAATCCAAAATCTTTTGCATATCCAGCGTACGTGCAAGATTCTCTCCAATGATAATCACTTTTGAATGCTCAGCAAAGGCGCGCTTGTCGATTCTTAATACCATATTACGCAAAGTCGGCAGGATCGCATCTCCTGTTTCAGAAACGTTATTGTAAGCTTTTTGTGGTGATGATCCTGTTTTTGTTCCTTTTCCTGTAGTCTCTGAGGTAACAAATTGATTGGTTATCGTAATTCGATTCCGGTGAGGCTGACCGCCTGCTTGTCCCGCTGACTCTTCCCGAGGACCTCCCTGTTTTTCCAAATCCATCGAAGTACCCACAATGAGTGCCAAATCTTCAATTTCTTTATTGCTCCAACATCCTGTAAGGGGCAGGATTATAAAAACCAACAGTGCACTCAAGAGGATCCGTATCGTGATGTGCTTCAAGCTTTTCCACCTCTCAGTTTCGATATTAGAAGTAAAATTACTGGCAGAACAGCAAATAATAATAGCGCGACATGTCCGATGATATCGCCAAATCCAAAAAGGTCATTGATATTTTTTGGAACCATGGCAATGACGTAAATAATCGGAATCAAGCCATATATAAATGGATGAATCTTCTTTTTGAAGAGCTGCGCCATCCCTAAAGCAGCTGCGTAATAGGTAATGGTAAAGGTCGTGAATATTTGCATAATCCATATTACCAGCAGCAAAGATTCAAACCGTTCAAAGATCAATCCGGGGATTTCAAAACTTCGCATAAGCTCAAGGGTAGGCCATGTACTCATGACCACTCCATCAATCGACAGGGCTCCGATGACCATGACAACGGTGATGACGTAAAAGAGCAAAGGGATGGAAACACCGATTAGAACAACTTTAACGGCTTTGTCCGGCTTTTGCATAAACGCAACAAGGAGCAGCATAATTTCAGAACCTAAAAATGCGAGAACGGTTGTCTTTATTCCTTTTAGCATGGGGCTAATTCCCAATCCTAATACGGGACGGAGATTATCGATCTCAAATATGCCTAAGCTCAAAAAGGCAACCAGTAAAAAGATGACGATCGTAATAGGGAATATGATTTCAAACAAACGGGCGAGCGTGTTGATTCCGCCTATGATCAGATAGAGACCTATCCACATGAAAGGCAGAATGATGGCCCAGGTGGGGGTGCCTTCCAGCAAAAAAAGGCCGGTTACTTCTGCCATTGTTCTGACTTCATAGGCAGAAATGGTAAAAAAGTAGCCGATAACAAGTAAACTGAAGAACCCGCCCATCCATTTACCTACAATTTCCTGGTTATATTGATAAAAGGTTTTTCCGGGGAATCGCTGGTTTAATTTCACGATGATCAACGCTACGAGCATGGCGATCATCCCGCCCAAAATCACGGTGATCCAAACATCCGGTGTTTTCACTTTCTCCACAGATGTTCGCGGTAGGGTTAGAATCCCGGCAGCAAGAATATAGTTGACGAGGATCACCACTGCTTGCGAATTCGTAATTTGTTCTTTTGAACTACCTATCATGTTGGATTATTTCCTTTCATAGAGAGCTATCCTTTACGGATGGAGTCTTTCCTGTGTATCGCCTTCCGACGGCGTTTCATCTTCACGAGTGGCATACGAATCATAAAGTCTTTCCAATCACTTACTCGATATGGAACGATCGGAGTGACAAAGGGAACACCAAAACTCTCCAACCTTACTAAATGGCTGCAAAAGAAAAGGAAAAACAGAACGACACCGTATAATCCAAACACTGCAGCGAAAAACATGGCTATAAAACGAAGCATACGAAACGTAATCCCAGCGCTGTATTGAGGGATGGCAAAGGAAGAAATGGCGGTTAAAGCCACCACGATCACCATAATTGGACTCACAATCCCCGCTTGTACGGCAGCTTCTCCTATGACCAGACCACCGACGATACCCATGGCCGGACCAATGGGTTTAGGTAATCGCAGCCCACCTTCCCGCAAAATCTCGATGGCTACTTCCATGATCAGAGCTTCGATTAGTGCCGGAAACGGTACACCTTCCCTCGTGCCCATGATAGACAAGGCCAGTTTGGTTGGGATCAATCCCTGGTGAAATGATACAAACGAAATATACAAGGAGGGTCCAAATAGCGATATAAAAGCCGCAAAATAACGCAACAGGCGGATGAGAAAAGTAGGTAACCAACGATCATAATAGTCCTCTGGTGAGTGCAGCATCATACTAAACGAAATCGGAACGATCAAAGCGAAAGGCGTCCCATCTAACAAGATCGCTACTCGTCCTTCCATCAAGGCACTGTAAACGCGGTCGGGACGCTCCGTATTCTGCACTTGGGTAAAAGGACTGAGGTAATTATCCTCGATCAGCTGTTCTACATAGCCTGATTCCGGTACATCATCTATATTTATTTTTTGGATTCTTTTCTGGACCTCTTCCACCAAAGCAGGATCAGCCATATCTTTGATATAAGCAATGACAAGTTCTTTTTTTGAACTTTGCCCTACTTGAAACTTAATGATGGATAAGTTGTTGTTGTCACCGTGCTGTCGTAAAAGAGCGGTATTATCACGTAACGATTCTGTGAAACCTACCCGTGGGCCTCTAACCAATGGTTCCGAAGACGGTTCTTCAATACTGCGCGATTTCCCTTTGGTCGTACCGAGAATGAGCACATGCTGCAATCCATCCACTAACAGTGCAGTCGAACCTGTCAATATCTTGGACGTTAAGTCATTAACATGTTGTGTTTCTGTTACTTCACTAATGGTAAGAACTTGATTTTTAATCAACTCTTTAGAAAGGACCCCATGCACAAGAGATGGATCCTGATTATTTTTTTCGGAGAAGCTCACCATAAGCGATTTCATAATGTGTTGGTCGATGAGCTCTTTATCCGACAGTCCGTCTACGTAAATGATGGCAGCACCAATGCCTGTGCCTCCAATGTAAAACTCCCTAAATTGCACATCCGAGTTATGGCCGATCCTTGTTCTCATCAGTTCAAGATCCAAGGCGAAGTTCCCCGAAAAACGGTTTATTGAGGTTTCAGCAGGATCCAATGTTTTGTTGTTTTCATGGTCATGTTGTTTCATTGTTGAACCCCGCCATTTCCTCAGTCTTCCTTTGAGTTATGAACCCACTTAAAAAACCTTGAGATTATATATGGAACCATAAATGCGATAAAACCCTGCATAAAGACCTTCCAATCCGGAAGGTAGGAAAGCACCATTCTCCACATGTTAATCCCCCTGTCATGCCAGCATTAGCGCCATTTAAGCGTAAGTCTTTATAATTCCATTATTATCTAAGCAACAACCGTTTAAACTTAATACATCGACGACTATGCAGGAGCGGAACTAAGGATCCATTGATAAGTTTGGCTTGACCAAAGACACTGGATACACGAAAGGGAAATAATGTTAAAATAACTTCATACAAGTAGCCGATGTGCGTTAGGAGGTTACCATAAGATGAAGACATTGTCGGTAGGGATCATAGGGACCGGATTTGGCGGTACCGTTCATGCTCCCATTCTTCAGCTGCACCCGGGGATGAAGGTGAAATCCATTGCCAGTGTGCATCGACAGCGCACGGAGGAGCGCTCGTGGAATGGAATTCCGTATTACAGGGACTGGCGTGACATGCTGGAGAGTGAACCGTTAGATCTGGTATCGATTGTATCGGCGCCGTCCATCATTATGAAATGACGATGCTCGCCCTCCAGTCCGGCTATCATGTCCTGACGGAGAAGCCTCTGGGCATGAATACGGAGCAAACGTTACAGATGTGGAGAGCGTCAGAACAGGTGGATCGACAAGCTTTCGTTAATTTTCAATGGAGATGGACACCGATTCGGCAACGAATCAAGCACATGCTGCAAGGTAAAGAACTCGGAGACATACAGCATATCAAATATACAGGGAGCTTTTCCGGCCACTCCGTACTGTCTAATTCTTACCGGGGATGGGAAGCACGCAGCGAGGATGGCGGTGGATTCCTGTTTGCGATCGGTTCGCATATGGTAGATTCCCTCTTGTGGTGGATGGACGAAGAAATTACAGAAGTGTACGGCGACCTGAGAACCCAGGTTCCGGCCTATAACGGAGATGCAGGGCTTGAGCTTAGGGATGCTGAGGATGCCTTTACCTTCACAGGGTGTTTTAAGGGCGGTGCTTCTTTCCTTGCGGATGTATTTTTTCCGGGGATCCGCGGAGCGGGATGGACGTTAGAGATCTACGGGACGAAGGGGACGCTGGTGATGCGAAATGATCATACCCTCGAATGCAGCTTCGGCGGGGCGTTTGAATCTATCCCGATGGTTCCGTTTGATCCGCCGGCTAACCTGGAAGCCCCGGCAGTGCCCTATTATAACGGCTTCTATCAGATGATTGACGGCATATATCAGAGCATAACTGCAAATCGATCAGTGTTGAATATGCCGAATTTCGAGGATGGCCACAAGGTACAAGCTGTTCTGGATGCGATTCGTCTTTCGTCCGTTACGAACAGCCGAGTCAGCGTTGATTATGGATCCATGATTCGAAATGGGGAATAGGAAAGTTAAAGCCCTTTACTCCGTATCCGAGACTGCCCGATTCCGCACATCGTTATAGTTACAACCAATTGAGCAAAACAAAATTCCGGGACATTTCCAAGCGGTTATTTGAGTTTCTTTGTGAGCTGCAGCTCCGCTACGGGCAGCGCATTGTACTGGAGCATGATTTTTTTGGTGATTACGAGGATGTGTTTCTAGATAGCTTTCACGATTATCCTGACATCGGGTTTGTGCTGGATACGGCCAGACTTGATATTACCCGCAGGGCCTTTCGCGGTTTTGACCCGTATCATTTTCTGGATCGGATGGCATCCCGGGTATATGTGGTCCATTACAGCAACGTATTTTATGATGAGGACAAGTTCACGCATCACCTGCCTGTCCTGCCGGAGCATGATCATGATGTGAATTACGGAGATGCTTACGCTTATATGCGGTATCTTGCAGATCGCAATTCACAGTTTCATGTAACGTTTGAACATAAAGCCAGTCTCATAACCCGCCAGCAGCTGCACCAGATTTATAGCCGGACGGCTTTGATGCTGGAAGAGCAGGGAGGGCACGTACTAATCCGGTAGTAAATCGGATAGATATAAAGAGTAGGCAGAGAGCTTGCAGACCCAATTGCCACAATATAGGGTACGGTGTTTGACCTGAACCTCAGGTAGGGAGGAACCCTCTATGCTACAGAGCTTGATCGTTGTGTTTGTGCTGACGATGATTATTCATACGGCCGAAACCTTGTCGTACTCCGCAAGATATGCCGGAGTGAAGCTAAACAAGATCGCTGTTGCATTATCGTTGACGGGGATTATTGTGCTGGTTTCCCGAACGTCCAACTTAGTTCAAGCTCCGCTGACAGCCAAGTTTGTTGATTATGCGAAGTTGGATCCTTCATTTGATGTGCTCTCTTATTTCAGGGCGATTCTGTTAGCCGCCTCGATCGGAACCATTGTTGCAATCGCACTGTTTCCCACCTTTGTCAATCTGTTCAGCAGAGTCATCAGCAAGCTGGAGGTCGCCGGATCGATTCCGAAGCTGGTATCCAGTGTGACCATTGGACAGCTTAAGAACACAAGGCATTACATAAGAAAACCCAACTTGAAATGGAGTCAGTTTCGTTACTTAGGAGTACCTAAACGGTTTATTATCCTGAATATTGTGGTCACGGCTTTTTACACCGTAGGTGTCCTGTCATCCCTGTATGCAGCTCACCTCATTCCTCAGTACAGCACCACAGCATCTCAGGCATCCGGGTTAATCAACGGAATCGCGACCATTATTTTAACGATATTTATTGATCCCCAGCTTGGTTTGATTACCGATAAGGCGACTCGGAACGAGGAAGCGAGGGATCAGCTTGGCAAAGTATATACGATGCTGATGGTTTCAAGGTTTTTTGGGACCATGCTGGCACAGCTCGTGATCATTCCAGCCGCTTATGTAATCAGTGAGATTGTGAAGTGGATATAAGGACTGTGATTGTTGCATGAACGCCAGAAGGAGAGAGGAAGAATCGTAATGACGCGTAAACGTGTAGTGATGGAATCCGTGCTGTTCGCTGCAGCGATATATATTGGCTATTTTGTTTTTATGATGCTGCAAGGCATGGTGCTAACACAGAGATATGTGCGGGATCTGGATCTGAGCAGGCAATATGAACAGACGGAATCCCTGCCGGCTCAGGCAGCTTTTGGAATGATTGAGCGGAATAGCGAATGGATTACCGTGGCTGCAATTGGAGGCTTTATTGTATTAGGCTGCTTATATGGGAGTGTTAGATGGATGTTGGCAAAACGAAGACCGCAATCCTAACATTGGATTATCTAAGTGAGCATAAACCCTGTCATGGATTCCTATCCAAGCCAGGGTTATTTGTCTTGAATATATGGTCGAAGTTGGATTATAGACGTTACGCATATTGGAAGTAATCCATACTAGAAGGTGTGGAAAAAGAGGACAAGATGAAGTTGATTGGGTCACCCAATTATCCGGTGTATCTGTATATTAGGTGCTGACAAGCCTTTAAAACGGTTATGTAAGCGCTATTTTTATGCTTGACAGCCTATTCGGATGCGTTTATGCTAAACATGCGGTTAATTGGGTCACCCAATTATCGTCTGCGCAAGTAGGGATAGAGAGGGTAGTCATATGACCATTAAGAAGATTAAATATCATCGGGTGTACGAGGATGTCATCGAACAGATCAAGAATTTGATTCTGGAAGGAAATCTGACCCCGGGCGACGTTCTTCCGACAGAGCGGGAGCTGGCCCAATCGTTTGGCATTAGCCGCGGGACATTGCGGGAAGCTTTCCGCATTCTGGAGCGCGAAGGATTGATCGAAGCCAGACCCGGAGGCGGGCGTTTCTTGAGCAAGGCACTGGATGTTGCCGAGGATCGCAGCCGCATCCTGGATAATATCGAACGTGCGACCATCATTGAGTTGTTAGAGGCGCGCGAATTGTTTGAGACCGGAATTGTAGAGCTGGCGGCAAAGCGCGCAACCGATGAGGATATCGCCGAGATTGAGGCAGCCTTCGCGACTTGGGGGGAGATCGATCAGAATGCGGACGATCGATCGAAGCCGGATCAAGCATTCCACTTGTCGATTGCGAAAGCCACGCATAACGTTGTACTCGTCAATATGATTGAATTGCATATGGATTTGCTGCAGCGGACACTGAGCAAAACCGCCCAGATTCCGGGTCGCAAGAGCGAGGTCTACGAAGAACATTTACTTATTTTGCAAGCCATTAAGGAACGTGACCCGGTAAAAGCGAAGCTGGCTTTGCTGAACCATCTCAGAAGGGTTAAAGAAAACATACAGAAAAACTACATTCATGTTTAAGAGGGGAGAAACGTCCCCCTTTTAGCACAAATTGGATAATCCAATTATCCAATGGTCATGGGTGAATATGTTGGTAGAGAGGGACTGCAGATGAATACAGACATTCGAATTCTATCACCCTGCGGCATGCTGGGATATGGATTTCCTGAACAATCCTTCCTGAACGGACTGGAGTTCGAGCTGCACGGCATCGTCGTTGATGCGGGCTCCACGGATGGGGGACCGCACAAGCTGGGCGCCGGCGTATCGATCGTCAGCAAGCGGGCGGTCAAGAAGGATCTGGACATTATGCTCACAAACGGTTTGCCCCGGAAAATTCCGATCATCATCGGCTCGGCCGGGGGCTCGGGGGCACGGACCCATGTGAACTGGACGCTGGATATCATTGATGAGATTTTGGATGAGCGGGGGCTTCAGGCCAAGGTGTCCGTCATATGGGCCGACTTCACCCGGGAGGAAATTCATCAGGCGAAGGAAGAAGGGCGGATTAAGGCACTAAGTCCGAATATTCCGCCACTCACCAGTGAGTTGATTGACTCCACCAACAGCATCGTTGCCCAGATGGGACACGAGCCGATTGTGGAAGCGCTTCAACAAGGTGTGGACATCATCGTCTGCGGCCGGGCGTATGATCCTTCGCCTTTCGCGGCGATCGGGATCTATCACGGCAAGGACCCGGGGCTATCCTATCATCTGGGCAAAATTTTGGAATGCGGCGCATTGTGCGCGGAACCGGGAACCACCAAAGACAGCATTCTTGGCACGATCAGCGACCATTCGTTTACCGTTCAATCGCTTAACCCGAGCCGGACGTGCAGCCCGACCAGCGTTGCGGCCCATACCTTTTATGAGAAGGAACATCCGTTTATTCTGCACGGCCCCGGCTTTACGCTCGATTTGGAGAACTGTCGCTTCGAGGAAGAGGAGAAAGGCGTCGTTCGCGTGACGGGCAGCCGGTTCCTTCCGACGGAGAAATATTTCATCAAGCTGGAAGGCGCAAGACGCGTCGCTTATCGGACCTTCGTGGTCGCCGGGATCCGGGATCCGCTTCTGATCGGGAAGCTGGAAGAGGTTGAGGAATATGTTCGCAACCAGGCGCGGGAATATTACCGGGAAATTCCGGAGTCTGATTATCGGATCCAATTTTACAACTACGGCAAGAATGGCGTCCTCGGAAGCAAGGAGCCTGAGTCTTTCGCCGGACATGAGGTCGGCGTCATGTTCGAAGTGGTGGCCAAGACGCAGGAATTGGCGAACAGCATATGCGCGACGGTGCGCTCCACCTTTCTGCATTATGGCTACGAAGGCCGGAAATCAACGGCAGGCAATCTGGCATTTCCATTCGCGCCAAGCGATATCGAGTTCGGTCCTGTGTATGAGTTCTCCGTCTATCACCTGATGGAAATGAAAAATAATGCTTTTCGTATAGAGCATCGATAAGGAGGATCAAACCATGACAGAACTCGGCGATTTAGCGAAAGTGCTGCGAAGCAAAAACTCGGGACCCTTCGAAATTACATTAGACGTGTTGTTTGATTCCAAGGAGCAGTATGACAGAGTGAAACAGTCCGGCGTCATTACGAAAGGGACGATATGCGAGCTGTATCAGATACGGGAGGAGCAGATTCATCATTTGGTGTTTTTCGACCAGGCGCTGGGTTTCAAAATCACGATGTCGCGGGACATATCGTCGGGCAGTGTCGGCGATCGCGACGTGTACGGTGCCCAGCAGCATGCTCCCCTCATGAAACTATCCATTGAACATCTGGAGGAGGGGTAAGCCATGAAGGTGTTAAGGCGATTAAGGCAGGATTGGGTACTGTACGCGATGCTGTCGCTGCCTCTGCTCTACTTTTTTATCTTTCACATCATTCCGCTGTACGGCATGAAACTCGCCTTTCAGGATTACCGGATTCTCGGGGATCATGTCTGGGTCGGGTGGAAGCACTTCAAGACGCTGTTCAGCTCGCCCGCCTTCACAAGCGTGCTGCAGAATACCATTATCATCAGCTTGATGAAAATCGTATTCGTGTTCCCGATTCCGATCATGCTGTCGCTTCTGATCAATGAAGTTCGGAGCACGAAATACCGCAAATATGTGCAATCCGTGGTCTATCTGCCACATTTCCTGTCCTGGGTCGTGATTGCCGGAATCTGGATCAGTCTCTTGAACCCTGCCGAAGGCGGAGTCAATCTGATAGCGAATTTCTTTCAACTGCCATCCGTGGATTACATGACCAGCAAGGAGCATATCCGTTGGGTGCTCGTATTCTCCGAAATCTGGAGAAGCGCCGGCTGGGATTCGATCATTTATCTGGCAGCCATCATGAAGATCAGCCCAGGATTGTATGAAGCAGCCAAGATGGACGGGGCGACCCGGCTGCAGCAGATGAGGTTCATTACGCTTCCTCATTTATACAGCACAGTTGTAACCGTCTTCATTCTGAATCTGGGCTTCTTCATGAATGCCGGTTTTGATCAGGTGTTTAACTTTATGAACGATTCCATCATCAGTGTGGTGGATATTCTGGACACATATGTGTACCGAATCGGTATCGGGAACGGACAGTTTGCTTACGCAACTGCAGCAAGTCTGTTCAAGGGCGTGATCGGTATCATCCTCATCCTGGGCACGCATTTCATATCGAAGCGCTTCTCGGGCAAGGGCGTCTGGTAAAGGAGGGATTTAAGGGTGAGACGGCTGGAATTATCCAAAATCGTCATTTATCTCATGTTGTTTGTGTTCACGCTCATGGTATTGGTTCCTCTCCTGAATCTGCTGGCGCTGTCCTTAACCGATCCCGGCAAAGCCCATCTGATGGGCGGACTGGACATCTTTCCGAAGGGATTCTCAACAATCAATTACCAACTGTTATTGTCCAATCCCTTGATTACAGGCAGTATTCTGAATTCCGTATGGATTACCGTAGCAGGCACATTCCTGAATCTGCTGCTAACCTCCATGGCGGCGTACGTGCTGGCGAGAACCGAATTTATCGGTAAAAAGGTTGTGTTGTTCTTTCTGATCGTCATTATGGTGTTTGAGCCGGGCATGATCCCCGAATACCTGCTGGTAAAGGATCTCGGACTGATGAATACGCTAACATCACTGATCCTGTACAAAGCGATCAACGTGTACTATCTCTTTATTCTCATGCGGTTCATTCAGGACATACCGGAGGAGATTCTGGAGGCATCTCGAATCGATGGGGCAGGTCATTTCCGCTTATACAGCCGAATTATACTGCCGTTGTCCAAACCGGGATTGGCGACCTTGGGCTTGTTTTACGGGGTGTACCACTGGAATGAATATTTCAGAGCGACGCTCTACATTTCGGACCCGACCAAATGGCCGCTGCAGGTCGTGCTTAGACAATTCGTTGTCCGCAAGGACAATACGTCCCTGATCGGCAACCAGAACATGTTCGACAGCTCGATCAACTTTGATTTTGCTTCCCTGCAGGCAGGTACGATCATGATTGCAATTGTGCCGCTGTTATTCCTATATCCGTTCATTTTGAAATATTACGCGAAAGGCGAACTGGAGGGCGGAGTGAAGGATTAAGCGGGAAGGCGAAGTCAGCTTACTTATAAGGCATGAATGTTCAAATTCATAAAAAGGGGAGAAAGATGAACATGAAAAAATTAAGCCTTTTACTCATCGTTGCCATGCTGGTTATGGTCATGTCGGCATGCACATCGAAATCAAACACGCCGGGAGCGGGTCAAGCCGAACCCGGGACTACCCAGCCGGATGGAAGCGGTGATCCCGTTACATTGAAGATCGTGTATAAGGATGAAGGAACGGCGAACCCTGTTTCGGTTAAATTCTTCGAGACCTTGGAGAAATCCCTGGCCGAAGACGAAGGATTGAATGTGAAATTCGAGCTTGTCGATCTGGCACAGGGCAGTTATGCCGAGAACCTGAATCTGCTGCTGTTAGGCGGAACTATTCCGGATATCATCTACTTCCAGGGCGGCGACCAGCAAATTGCCGAACAAGGCCTGCTGGAGGATCTGACGCCATACATTGAAAAATCCACTTACATTAAAGATATCATCGAGCCGCATAACCAAACGCGGATGGCAAGCTATCCGTATCTGCTGTGGATCAAACCGCTCGCCCCGAAGACCCCGGTCATCCGGGCCGACTGGTATAATGCGATGGATAGCTCCAAGGCCCTGATGGAGAACCCGACCGTCGACAATTATTATGCCTTCTTCAAGGAACTGGTGGAGAAGAAGCCGGGTGAAGGCAAGCCGAGCTACGCGCTGACAGCAGCAGGCGATATTGCCGAGATCAACTTTATTTTCAATACGGCTTTCGGTTTAGATACGACTTGGCTTAAGAAGGAAGACGGAACGTATGAGTACTCCAAGGTTTCCCAGAAGGAAAAAGAAAAGCTGACGTTCTACAACAAGCTCTACAAGGAAGGGCTGCTGGACCCGCAATTCATTACGAAGCAATGGGATACGAAGGAAGACGCCTTCTATAAAGGTGAAGCTGCCGTTATTACGGGCACAGCCGGCAAAATCATCGATTTGTATGACGGAAGAATGCAGGAACTCGGCGGAGATGACGCCAATCTGATCGTGCTCCCGCCTGCTAAAGGCGAGGCTCAAGGCTTCGGGGCCACCGATGTTACGAAGGAATCCAGAGGACTTGCGATCTCCTCGCAGTCTCCGCATAAAGACGTAGCATTCAAGGTATTCGATTACCTTGCAAGTCCGAAGGGGCAAATGCTGGACCGCCTCGGTTTCGAAGAGGAGCATTACAAGGTGGTTGACGGCGAAATCGAGCTGAACGAGAAATACTACAGCGAATGGTATGCGCGTTTCTGGGAGCCGACCGAGATCAAATCCGAAACGCCTTTGAAAACGCCGCTCCTTGGAAAGCCTGGAACCGAATCGTTGAAAATGGCTGGCGATTTCTACACGGAAGACAATAATTTCATCATCCCTGAGCAATTCATTGCGAACTGGGATGCGATGAACAATCTGTACAAGGAATATTCGACGGACTTTATTACAGGCAAGAAGGACTTGTCCCAATTCGACCAATTCGTTGAAGCATGGAATGCTGCAGGCGGAGCAGAGATAACGAAATACGCCAACGAAAACATCAAGTAAGGAGCCTATAACTATGACTTCGTTTCGTGACCGGGTGAGGGGCGTGGTGATATCCACCGCGCTCGGAGACGCAATGGGAGCTCCAATCGAGAAATTGACGTACGGGGAGATCAAGTCCAAGTACGGACGCGTGGAATCCCTTATGACAAGATGGCATAAGATGGATCTGCCCCCCGACGTCCGGCTTGGCCGTGTAAGAGGCGATGGCATTGTCACGGACGATACGCTGATGACCATTGCGCTCATGAACGTGTATCTTACCGAGGGCAGGCATCTGGATGCCTATGATATGGGCAATGAGTTCGTGAAGGAGATCGCGTTCCGCAAGACGTTTGTTCCTGAGCTGAATGAGGAAACGCTGATCATTGACCGGTTGTTCTATCCGGAAAAATATATCTTTATGCGTCATGTGCTGGCCAATTGCGATCCGAGAGAAGGCGGCATCGGGAATATGGTGAACTGCGGGGCGGCGATGTACATCGCCCCGATCGGGATCGTCAATGCAGGCAATCCAAAGGCGGCTTATGATGAAGCCATCCTGTTTGCGATGGGTCACCAGAGCAGTTACGGCCTGGAAGCCGCGGGCGTTCTGGCCGCTTGCGTGGCGAAGGCGTTTGAGCCGGGGGTGAGTGTGGACGATATCGTCCGCACCGCCATCAGTCTGGCAAAAGACGGCACGAAAGCTGCCATTCAAGAGATGACGCAAGCTGCCCGCGAACTGCGGCAGGAGCGGGATGATATGGACAAAGTGATCGAGGTCTTGCAAGCGATCATGCTTAAATATTCGCCGATGGGCGATGACGTGAGCCGCCATATCGACAAGGTTGGCATCCCGAGCAACCATTATACGCCAAGTCGCCTATGGTCGATTGAAGAGCTGCCGATGGCACTTGCATTCATCGTGCTCAATGACGGAGAGTACTACCGTTCAATCCTGGACGGGGTTAACTCGGGGCGGGATACGGACTCGATCGGTGTCATGGCCGGGGTGATCCTGGGCGCCATGTATGGCAGCGAGGTTATCCGCAAGGAAGATATTAAGCAGCTGAATAAGGTGAACCGCTTGGACCTGTGCGCTATCGCTGATCGGTTCAGCGGCATTGCCGCGAAGATCATTGAGGAGGATATTCGCATCAATGAGTCTCGGAAGACCATAGTGAGTCGTTAGCTTTAAACAGTACTAAGAACCACAACGGATAAAGAAAATGCTTTAAATAGGAGGGAGAGCAAATGATACCTAAACAATATGTAGAGACGGTATATGCGGGATTCATCGGCATGAACATTGGCATAAGGCTGGGTGCTCCCATCGAACCGGTGGCTTGGACGTATGAACGCATTCGGGATGTATACGGCGATATACGGGATTATGTGAAGCCATATACAACCTTTGCCGCCGACGATGACGCCAACGGTCCGGTTTTCTTTATCCGCGCGCTGTATGACGATGCGACAGACCGTGAGCTTGAGCCGGAGGATGTGGGCAAAGCATGGCTTAATTACGCAAGGGAAGGGATCGGCATGTTCTGGTGGGGCGGTGAGGATATCAGCACCGAGCACCGCGCCTATGTGAATCTGCGCAAAGGCATTCCGGCTCCTCGTTCGGGCTCGATCGAGGTCAACGGCACGGAGATGGCGGAGCAGATCGGCGGCCAGATCTTCATCGATTCCTGGGGTCTGCTGTTCCCGGGGCAAGCGGAGAAAGCGGCGGATTACGCGGAAAAAGCGGCCAGCGTCTCCCATGACGGCAACGGGCTGTATGGCGCCCGCTTCATGGCTGCTTGCATCGCCAAAGCCTTTGATGCTTCATCCATGGATGAGATTATCGCGGAAGGCCTGCGCATGATTCCGGATGACTCCACCTATGCACGCGTGGTCCATGCCGTCATGGACTTCCACCTGGAGCAGCCTTCCGATTTCCGCGCTTGCCGCCAGTATTTGGAGGACCATTGGGGATACGATAAATATACGGGAGTATGCCACATTATCCCGAATGCGGGCGTGTGCGTGCTTGCCCTTCTGTATGGCGAGGAAGATTTTGCGCGCACGGTCGAAATCGCGTCGATGTGCGGCTGGGACACCGATTGCAATGCAGGCAACGTGGGAACGATCCTCGGCGTTTACAGAGGTCTGGCGGGTATTCCCGAACATTACCGCAAGCCGATCAATGACTTCATCGTGGCTTCCAGCGTGTCCGGCTATTTGAATTTGGTGGATTTTCCGACATTCGCCAAAGAGCTTGCACTGCTTGGCTACCGCCTCAACGGAGAGAAAGCACCTGAAGAGCTGGCACGTCGGGTGAGGCAGGGCGAGGTGTCTTTCGATTTCGACCTGCCGGGGTCTACGCATGGATTCCGGACGAGCCATGCCTTCAAAACGCCGGTCGTTCGCCATTCGACGAAACATGTTTATGATAGCAGAGGATCGCTTGAAGTAGTTTTTGACAGACTGGTGGAAGGGGACACCAGCAAGATCTACTATAAACCGTTCTATCGCCGGGCGGAGTTTAACGATGAGAAATATAAGCCGACCTTTGCCCCTCTGGCCTACAGCGGGCAGACCGTATCCGCCCGCATTTATGTGGATCAGTGGGAAGGCGAACCAATTACCTTGACTCCGTATGTACGCAATACCTATACGCAGGAGGACGTGCGTATGGCTGCGTTTACTCCCGTGTGCGGAGAGTGGAACGCTGTTCAATTCGTCATTCCGGATACGGAAGGTGCCATGATTGATGAGATCGGATGGATACTCGAGAGCCCGTCGCCGCTATTGAATCGTGCCATCGGAAGTTTGTTCGTCGGGCAATTCCGCATCACGGGAGCTGCGGATTATACGATCGATTTTGCCAAGCAAGCCAAAGAATTCGTTTCGATCACGCCATTCTCGCATCATCGAGGAACATGGGAGCTGCGTGATGGAACGATGCATTGCACATCGCAAGGAGACACATCATCCTATTCCGGCAATTACTATGCTGAAGATATGGAGATTGAAGCGACCATCAAACCGATATCCGGCACCAGCCATTGTCTGATTACAAGAGCGCAGGGCGTCATGCGTCATTATCTGGCCGGGTTCGACGGCCCGAATTCCGTATCGTTTATCAAACAGGACTTCGGGATCAAGCGTCTGATTACGGCAAGATACGATTGGGCATTAGGTCAAGAATACCGCCTGAAGCTGGTGTCCGAGAAGGATCGGTTCATCTTGTATATTAATGGAGAGAATGTGCTGGAATGCAAGGATACCGCTTATGGTCATGGCATGTTCGGCTTTGGCTGCTTAGATGACGGCGAGAATGAGATCAAGGATGTTCGTGTTCGTACATCAGAGCCGAAGTCGGTATAAGAGAAAGGAGCGGATTATCTTTGCGCAAGCTGGTTGTCATTGGCAGCATTAATATGGATGTTGTGAGTACTGTAGAGCAGTTCCCCCGCCCGGGGGAAACGATTCATAGCAAGGGCACATCTTTTTTTCCTGGGGGGAAAGGGGCAAATCAGGCTGTGGCGGCAGCCTCGGCGGGTGCGGATTGTGCCATGGTCGGCGCGGTTGGTCTTGATCCATTTGGGAAGACCCTGGTTGCTTCTTTGGAGGAACGAGGCGTTGGCGTTACTTCCGTCCTTTCCAAGACAGGCACCTCGGGGATGGCGATCATCACGGTCAACGAGGAAGGCGAGAATTATATTGTGCTGTCGGAAGGAGCCAATGGGCGGTTGACTGAAGAAGACGTAGCGACAGAGGTGAAATGGGATGGAGTATATGCCGTGCTGCTGCAGAATGAAATTCCGTGGCAGACGACGGAGTACGTTATCCAATCGGCCAACAAGGCAGGCGTTCGCGTCTGGTTGAATCCGGCGCCTGCGCGAGAGGTCCCTCATGACGTGCTGCCGCTGATCGATACATTAATTGTGAACGAGACCGAAGCGGAAGTGGTAAGCGGCTTGAAGGTGGAGGACGCGGCTACAGCGGATGCAGCGGCAGCGTCGATCATCGGCAGAGGCACCTCCAACGTGATCATCACCCTTGGCGAGCAGGGCTGCTTCTATGGAAATGCCAAGGGTGAGCGTTTCACCGTTCCGGCTTTCCGTGTCACACCCGTGGATACCACGGCGGCAGGAGATACCTTCATCGGTGCTTATGCGGCGGCTTGCACGGAGGGATTGGAAACGGAAGAGGCCCTTCAGTTTGCAACTGCAGCGGCTGCACTGACGGTAACCCGGCCAGGCGCACAAGCCTCTATACCGTCCAAGGAAGAGATTCTAGCTTTTATAAATAAATAATTCGTTGCAAAAAGCGAGAGGGTGTTTTTGTTGCCTTCTCGCTTTTGTTATATTCCCCCTCGTATTTCGAATATGCGCTATAGGCGTACGATGACGACGATCCGCCATTCATTCCGGATCTGATGAGGCTGCAGTGATTGTGAACCATGTCATGTGAGATCTAAATGGAGCTAACCGACATGTTCTGCCGAACCCTTTCATATATGTAAGAGTGATGATAATGAATCTATGAAATGGGGTATCTGATCATGGCAAAACAAAAAAGAGGCAAATCCTTGTGGAACCTACCAACTCGCGCCCGCGGTACATGCCCGGTGTGCAAGAGTACCCGGACTAAACTGTTGTATCCCCGGACCAAATCGGACGGGACTGCCCTGAAAGTGTGCAAGCGCTGTGACGGCGCTTCGCAGGAGCGGGTGGACGCGGCTGTGTAGTTATCACACCAGCGGCCTTGATTGCACGAACGATGGGATAATCTTATGCATCTTGCGGATAACTCGAAATACGGCTTATAAAGCTCCCTCACAGGAACATACGCAGTCAAACCATCTCAAGTCGCAGCTGTTAGTGCGCATGCTCAGGTTTCTGTCCGGCATGCTGCACGGGTGGCACCCGCTGCGCCTATAATCCCTGTCTGTCTTGCCGTTCAGGGATTATTTGGAATATAATAGTTTTACCAAAGAGCGTGCATAGACCGTATTCCTCGTGAAGCGGTCTATGCTTTTTTAAGAGATAAGAAAGTATAAATGGCGAAGAGGAATATCAGGTTACTGGAGGTGGATGGTATATTAGAGGAACAGTTAAAGGAATACATAAGCCAGCATAAGCAATTGATGACGGATTTGCGCAGCGTTCGCGACTTAGGACTGCCGCAATGCTATATTTCTGCGGGCTACATACGAAATTATGTGTGGGACCTGCTTCATGGGTTTGAAGGGACGGATCGGCATACGGATATCGATGTCGTATACTTCGATCCGGAGGATGTTTCTGTAGAGCGGGATATTCGATTGGAAGAGCTTCTTAGAACAACAACGGCGAACCCGAAATGGTCAGTCAAGAATCAGGCCAGAATGCATGTGAAGAATGGAGATGAGCCTTATAACTCGACCCAAGCAGCGTTAACCTATTGGCCGGAGACGGCGACCGCGGTCGGGGCAAGGCTGAACTTCGAAGAAGAGCTTGAGCTCTGCTGTCCTTATGGATTGGAGGATTTATTTGCGCTTCGGGTTCGCAGAAGTCCTAACTTTCATAAGCCGAGCTATTATTTGGAACGGGTAGCGAAGAAGCAATGGAAGGATCAGTGGCCGCAGCTAACGATAAGCGATGATTAGATAAGGGTACCCTATATCCTAGCAGGAGTTGCAGTGAGCAAGGAAATGGGCTGTCCGTATTGAATTTATAGGTAGGCCTTATAACGGCCGGAACAAGGGGCTATCGCATGGACATATTCAACTGCGCACGTCAAAAGGAAATATTGTATCACGAGACACTGTACGAAGAAACCGTATTGTTTCAGCCTGGGAGCTGGTTAGCCAAGCCTGTGCAGACGGTCCTCGATCATCTGGAATTATTGTCGTTTCATGAGATGCGGGTATTGGATCTGGCCTGTGGCGTCGGGCGTAACAGTATCCCGGTTGCGCAGCGGATCCAAGCGGCGAACGGGCAGGTCGTCTGCGTGGATTTGCTGCCATCGGCAGTCGAGAAGCTGCGGCAGTATGCGGTACTACATGGCGTAAGCTCAAACCTTGAGGCCATTGTGGCAGACGTAGAGCACTATGACATTGCCGTGGATACTTATCATTACGTCATCGCATGCTCATGCCTGGAGCATATGAGCTCCGAGGATGCCTTCGTATCCAAGATCGAACAGATGCAGGCAGGAACCGTGCGCCAGGGCATACACTGCATCATGATGAGCACAGAGGTGAAGGAAATCGATCAGGAAACGGGCTTGGAGGAGGAAGGTTTAATCGAGCTGAATCTGTCCGCGGACAGAGCCTTTTCCATCCTCGATGAGCTGTATTCGGAATGGGAGATCTTCACGAGGCGTCAGGTGCAGCAGGATATTCAAGAAGTGAAGGGTGGGAGAGACGTACTTTTTCGAAGTCAATGGATCACCTTCACTGCAAGAAAAGGAGTGTGTTAACTGTGGTGAAACATACGCATCTCGGCGTTTATGGAGTATTGATTCAGCATGATCATATCCTGTTGATCCAGAAAGCGAGAGGGCCGCACAAGGGGAAGTGGGATTTACCGGGCGGCTCCATTGAGTTCGGAGAAGAGCCGGAGCATACGCTGCAGCGCGAATTTATCGAGGAAACCGGGCTTGCTCCAATTAAGGGGAGCATTCGGACGGCTGTATCCTACACGATCGTATATCAGTATGAAGCGAATCAGATGGAAGAACTGCATCACATCGGCATCATGTATGATGTCGAGCTGCTGGATCAACAAGCCGTGATCAAGACGGACGGAGACGGCCAAGACTCATTAGGAGCAAAATGGATTCCCTTGGAGTCATTGGGGTTGTTACCGTTAACACCGTTTGTAGAGATGATGATGGAGCCCGTATTAAAGGGTGAGACTTCTAAAGAAGCAGAGGTTGAAGGATGACGACTTTCTATTTTGTGAGACATGCGGAATCGCCATATCTCGAGGGGAAGGAAAGGTCGCGGGGATTATCCGCCGAGGGTTCCCTCGCTGCGGTTCGAGTCAAGGACATGCTCCTGGGAGAAGGGATTGACGCGATCATATCAAGCCCTTACAAGCGAGCCAAGGATACGGTCCAACCATTGGCAGACGCTTTGGGATTGCCGATTACGGAGTATGAGGACTTAAGGGAACGGAAGGTCGGGGATTTTCAGGGGCATTCCTTCCTCGATGCCAAGAAGATCCTTTTTCAGGATCCAACTACCTCCTTCCCTGGAGGGGAATCCAGCCAAAGCGCGCAAAGCCGAGCAGTCCAGGTGCTAAAGGAAATCCTGAATAAACATATTGGAAAGTCTGTCGTGATTGGCACCCACGGCGACATTATGACACTCATGCTGCAGCATTATGATCAACGATTCGATTATCATTTCTGGTTAGGTACAACGCTGCCGGATATTTACCGAGCCGAGTTTGAGGAAGGGCGGGTCGTGAATATCGCGCGGTTATGGAACGAGCTATAGGGCTGGAGTACTTTGCATGATATAAAAGGGGGCTGCCCTGTACGAAGGTGTGCTCAATTGACGGACGGTTCGTCATACTCGAAAATATGTCTAATGAAGAATGGCTGTGCTCAGGATGTTATCCTAGCACAGCCATTTCTTGCATTTCGGCTCGTTGCCGTTTCAAAAGCGCGTATACATTATGTAGACTGAACCTTACTTAAAATTTGAAAATGTTGATCGTTTTTTGCAGCCGGAAAACGGCATTATTCATTGCTTCCGCTTCCTCGGCCATCTTCTGGATCGATGAGATGCCTTCATTCATGGAGGCCGACACCTGCTCCGTTCCAGCGGCGGATTGCTGCGTGATCGCCGATATATTCTGAATCGCGGAAGAAATGCTCTTCGCACTTTCAAGCATGGATTCGCTCTCCTTGGAGAAAGCGGCGATCTGTTCCGAAATATACTGAACACTGTTTACAATCTCCATGAACACCAGCTCAGCCTCACGGATCATTTCGGTTTGCTGCCTGACGACCTCTTCATTAATTTTAATGTTCTGGGTGGCATGTTTCACGTCCGATTCGATGCTCCGTACGAGATTGAATACTTCCCGTGTTGATGACGTGGATTCTTCAGCCAATTTACGTACCTCTTGGGCGACAATCGCAAAGCCGGCGCCGTGCTCGCCTGCTCTTGCCGCTTCAATAGATGCGTTCAAGGATAACAAATTGGTCTGATCGGCAAGTTCCGAGATCGTCTCCGTGATCTGCGTAATTCCTCTGGCACTCCGGGCCAGTGCATCAATGGACTCCGCGACTTTGGCCGTTGCGTCAATATTACGCTGCATTCCTGCAGACTGCTTGGCGACGGAGTCCCTTCCTTGCTCAACCAGTCCCAGCGTTTCGATCGAACGGGTATTCATTTCCTGGGTTGAATGCGTATAGTTGCTGACCTTCTCCTCGATCTCGCCAATGGAATGTGTCATTTCGGCTACGTCTTCCGAAATTTCGTTAGCCCCGACGGCCAGCTCATTGGAAGATAAGGAGACTTGATTCATCACTTGAATGAGCTCCTGGTTTTTAATCGAGATATTGGAGCTTGAGGTCATGACCTGACGCGTAATATCCGAGGTTTCCTGCAATATTTTACGAAGCTTGTCCACCATGCTGTTGAATGTTCTGCTGAGATCGTTCATGCCCCCAACCTCTTCTACCTGGAAGGTGAAGTCGCCTTTCGCGATTTTGGCAGAAACGCTGGAGATTTCCGCGAAGGAGTTGGTAAGCGTTTTCTCAATAAGACGAGAAAGAGGAAAAGTAAGACCGGTTAGTACCACCACGATGACCACGCCAATGATTGCTTTACCCATTAGAATAAATGCAAGCAGCATTGGAACCGCAAACAAAGCGGCAATGAGAAAACAGGCTGCAGTAATTTTTCGTGAGATAGGGAGTCTGTTGAACCATGCCATAAGAATGAGTCCTCCTCAACAACATAGGATATATTTACCATGATTATAGCATCGACGGGCAAAACTAGATAGAACGAATTGACAAAAAGTGTTGGATTAGGTCGAAAGAACTGAAAATGAGGAGGGAAGAGGGGATACGTAGCAAATATACGAATCCCCACTTGATGCACAGATATGAAAAGGTTTTATTTTACTGCCCGGAATAAGGCGGAAGCGAGATAGTCGGTATTATCCAGAATCATGCGGTCATGCTTGAACAGCGTTTCCCAGAGCGCAACATCGAACAGGAGTCCTTTATCGCGCTGTTCAAATGTATCCAGATGACGTGTCTGCTCTTCCTTTAACTGCTCATTGAAGTGGTTGTACTCCAGAATTTCTTCCTGTTTAAACCCGCAAGCCAAGAGGGAGTCCGCCCATTCTTCTCTCATCATCAGATTAGGTATTCCGAAGAATTCGAGCAGTTCCTGAAGCTTTGCTTCCGGCATGGGTTTATCTAGCAGTAATTCTCTGTCCAGCAGGACGCCTCCGCGATCCAGAACGCGGTAATATTCGGGCAGCGATTTCGAAGTATTCGTAAATACGGTAACAGACTCGGCCATGATCAGATCAAATTGGTTGTCCTCGAAAGGCAATGCGCATACATCCGCTTGATGGAACTGCACGTCGATTTCCATCGCTTCGGCTCGTGCTCGTGCTTTTTTGATCATATTTTCGTTCAGATCAATAGCGGTCACTTGATACCCCATCTCCGAAAGATGGCATGCGGTTCTGCCAGTTCCGCACCCCACCTCCAGAATGCGGCTGCCCGGTTGAATGGGATAATTCTTCAGCATTCTGAGGGTTGCCTCGAATCCTCCCGGGTGGGCACTGCCCATGCCTAATTTGGAGAGCATATGAATGTAGTTCATCTCATCTATCCCTTCTTCCTTGTCATCAACATGAGGGTAATCGTTTATTTACCATATGATTCAGGTACGTTTAGGGTTTTAGCTGAATTAGATATTTTGAGCCCTTTTTTCGGGAGGATCAGAGTCATAATGGAGGAAACGTCATGAGGATGGAACCGGTAGAGGCAGCGGAACGCGTCATTCAACACGATTATCCCGACTGTTTGCTAGCCGTGCTTGGCGGCAGCGCGAGCAGAGGCGAATATAATGAACAATCCGATTTGGACATTATGGTCCTTGAACGAGGGGGTTATGATTTCTGCAGGAGGACGATAGAGGCGCATGGGTGGATCGCGGAAATCTTTATATTGTCTTTATCCTCCTATCGCGAATATTTTGACGAGGGAGTGATCGCGGCGAATCCGTCATTTCAGCGGATGATCGCAGAAGGGACGGTGCTGCGCCTGCTGCCCGAGGGGGAAGAGGTGCGGGCGGAAGCCCAAAGCGATTTGGATTACGGACCTCTGCCCCTGTCGATAACCGATATTAACGATTACCGTTATGTGCTAACCGAGTACATGCTGGACTTGAAGAGTCCCCGAAGCGATGGCGAAAAATGGTTTACGGTGCACAAAATAGCTGCGATTCTCTGTGATTTTGTACTTAGGGTGAACCGGGAGTGGACGGGTGAAGGGAAAACGCTGTTCCGCCTGTTTAACCGCTTTGACACAATCTTAGGAGAGCGATTGGAAGCAGCGCTCGCGGCGATGTATCGCCAAGATGATCCTTCTGTTCTAATGGCATTTACCGAGGAAATGCTCCGTCCGTACGGAGGGAAACTTCTCATCGGTTATGAGGAATAAAATATCGTTGCCAATAGATAAAGAGAGGTACATTAGCCGTGACGCTAGCAAGGCGCGGGAAATACTATAATAGTGTGATTACATCACGTCATACTTTAAATCCAGGAGGGGATCTTCATGAGCGGAGTATATGGCGGCGGTGAATGGGGCAATTCAGTAGGAATTATTTTGGTTCTCTTTATCCTGCTCGTAATCATCTTGAGTGCTTGGGTTTAAACCGTCAAGATTCTTGGCAGTAGTGACAGAAAAGCCCGGCGCTTGCCGGGCTTTTGTCTGCCTCAATGGTACTCAATTCGATGCAGCTTTAACCGTGGGGCTGTGAGCGGACACCACGGCAGTCATGACCAGATGGCTGCTGTCGGATTGGATCGCATGCAAAAACGCCTCTTCAAGAGACTCGAACACCCGGGATAAGGACCCGTCCAACCGGCTGGCGTAATGAACGCTTCCGGCGAACGTACCGGCTGCCTTCGCACGATTTACTTCACCGTAGATGACCTCCATGTAGTTATCCGTACCCATGGGGTAAAGAGCGAATTGGCAGGCAGTCTCCATATCGGCATGTTCTCCGATGTCGTTGTTTAAGCGGGTCGAATCCTCCGTCATATATACATCGGCGTCCGTATCCCCGGGGCAGCCGATGGAATAAGTGCCATTAAAAACAGTGTGCACGCCACTCGCCGCAGCATGGGCGAATATCGCCCTTGTAACATCAAAGACATGCTCTGCACGTCCACGAATACAGGTACTCACATCGTCTGTCTGAATCCACACCTTCCCCGTATCCACAGATTGCAGCGCGCCCAGGATGACCTCTACAAACCGGTCTGTCATAGGAAATACCGAGAACCGGCATCCGACGATCCGGCTGGTTCCGCAAACAAGCTCATTCATTGTCATTTCCTCCCCATTATATAAGTCCACGTAAAAAAACCGCACCCCGTGAAGAAGGTGCAGTTATGCCTACGAAAAGAAATAAACATAAATGCTACACTTCCCCACGCTAGTATGACCTAGATCGGGTGATAAGGGTTAACGGCAGCCCGCCGTCTCTCAGCACATGGCACCCCTAGTACAGCCAACATCTTATGTAGTTGGTTAACCGCAAGATTTGCCCCGGAACTTCATGTTATCGTAGAAGTTCGAGGGTTCTTACCTGTGTAATTGTATCGTTTTTCCATCGGTTTTTCAATCTTTGCCCATTATAAAAACCGCCTGTCCCAGTTGCAGGAACTTAGGGAGGCGGCTTTTTTCATCTGTTTGATTAGTTATATACTTTCACGCGATCTTCAAGCGGTGCAAATTCTTTTTCGCCTGGTTCAGCAACCGGCTTACCGAAAGGCATTTGAGCAATCAGCTTCCAGCTTTCCGGGATGTTCCATTCGGCTTTTACTTTTTCGTCGATCAGCGGGTTGTAGTGCTGCAGGGATGCGCCCAGACCTTCTGCCTCAAGGGATGTCCATACTACAAATTGCAGCATGCCGTTGGATTGGTTGGACCATACCGGGAAGTTGTCGGCATAAGCGGCAAAGTTTTGTTGCAGCCCGGCAATGACGTTGTTGTCCTCGAAGAACAGTACCGTACCGTAACCAGCGCGGAATGAAGCCATTTTGTCGGCAGTGGATTTGAATGCTTCTTCATCGCCAACAACTTCCTTCAGGATGCCTTCCGTCATGTTCCACAGTTTATCATGCTGTTCGCCAAGCAATACAACGACGCGTGCACTTTGGGAGTTGAAAGAAGACGGAGTATACTTAACCGCTTCGTTTACGATTTCTTGAATACGCTCGTCCGAGATAACGGATTCTTTGCTAATCCCGTAATAAGAACGGCGATTTTTGAGTGCAGCTGAAAAATCTTTAGACATTGAAAAAAAACCTCCTGGTGTAATCGAATTTGCATACGCCTGATTAGAAGATGTCCCTTACTACAAGCAAATATGCATTTTACGTTATTAGCCATAAATTCAATTATTATTCTACATTAACTTACGTTTAGTTAGAAATAATAATTCTGTTAGGATATTAATATAACTTAGAGGAATTGTCAACGACTTTTAATATCTAATATAATTTTTCTTATCCATTTAATAGGGATTGAATGTCTCCACCTAACTTCATATTATGAACAATTCATGAACAAAATATACTTGTATGAACAATTTAATTGATTTTGATTCTCAATTATACTTGTCGAGCCAGAATGAGGATGATATAATGCATATCAGAACGCAATTGATAATCAATCTCAATGAGAATGATGACGAAAATTGCACGATCCCAGGTATTTAGAGACATACGCATAGAAGGAAGAGCCATGAAGATTAGATACTTATTTGCAGCCGTTGTGGTACTCTCGATAATCTCATTATTTATTGGAGTTAAAGATATCTCGCCACTGCAATTGTTCTCGATGACGGAACAACAACAGCATATTATGCTTGTCAGCCGGATTCCTAGGCTTGTCAGTCTCATATTGGCGGGTGTCAGCATGAGCATCTGCGGATTGATCATGCAGCAGCTCAGCCGCAACAAGTTCGTATCGCCCACCACGGCAGGTACGATGGACTCTGCCAGACTGGGGATATTGGTCGCCATGCTCGTCTTCACGACCAGCGGACCGCTTATCAAAATGCTTGTGGCATTTGTATTCGCTCTGGCAGGAACCTTTATCTTCATGAAGATACTGGATCGGATTAAGTTCAAGGATGCGATCTTCATCCCGCTCGTAGGGCTGATGTTCGGTAATATCGTCAGTTCGATCGCCACCTTCTTTGCATACAAATATGATCTTATTCAGAATATGTCCGCATGGCTCCAAGGTGATTTTTCCATGATCATGAAGGGCCAGTATGAAATGCTCTATCTTAGTATCCCGCTTGTGATTCTGGCGTATCTGTTCGCCAACAAGTTTACGGTGGCCGGAATGGGAGAGGAGTTTGCTACCAACCTGGGCCTTCACTACCGGAGAGTTGTGAATCTGGGACTGGTCATCGTGGCGCTGGTTACGGCTTCCGTCGTGCTGACGGTCGGCGTGATTCCGTTTCTTGGTCTGATCATACCTAATATTGTTAGTTTGTACTTAGGAGACCATTTGAAAAAAAGCCTTTCGCATACCGCGCTGCTGGGGGCCGGGTTCGTACTGTTCTGTGACATCCTGGGCCGGATCATTATTTATCCCTATGAAATTCCGATTAGTCTAACCGTGGGCGTACTCGGAAGCGGTATATTCATTTTCTTACTGATGAGGAGAAAGGCTTATGACTTATAAAGCCAAACTCGGCCTGTTGGCCGCAGCGGCAATCATCCTGGTGGCAGTCTTTCTGTTCATTGATCTTGGCGGCAATTGGGATTACGCGCTTCCGAGGAGAATCAAGAAGGTGCTTGCCATTATTCTGACCGGCGGGGCGATTGCTCTGTCTACCACGGTGTTTCAAACGGTCACGAATAACCGGATACTGACGCCTAGCGTTATGGGATTAGATTCCTTATATATACTGATCCAGACCACCGTCATCTTTGTTTTTGGATCCTTCACGCTGTACAAACTGGGCAGCAACGTTAACTTTCTGATCAACGTGGGCGCGATGATCCTATTTGCCGGAGTCTTATATAAGATTCTGTTTAAAAGGGAAGGGAATAACATTTACTTCCTGCTGCTGATCGGCATGATCTTCGGAACCCTGTTCTCCAGCATGTCTTCCTTTATGGAAGTGCTGATTGACCCGAACGAGTTCCAGTTTGTAGCCGACAAAATGTTTGCCAGCTTTAACAATGTGAAGACCGAGCTCCTGGTCCTTTCCGTCATTGTCGTAGCGCTGACCTTGCTGTACTTTGCCCGATTTGCCAAGTACCTGAACGTGCTGGCACTAGGTCGTGAGCAGGCGATCAACCTCGGCGTGAATTATGATTATGTTGTGAAGCGTCTTCTGATTGTGGTTGCCGTTCTGATCTCGGTGGCTACCGCTTTGGTAGGTCCGATTACATTCCTCGGGCTCCTGGTGGTCAACGTTGCGTACGAAGTGATGAAGACATACAGGCATTCATATTTAATAGCAGCATCCATACTGATTAGCATTATTGCACTGGTCGGCGGTCAATTGGTTGTAGAGCGGGTGTTCACGTTCTCTACAACGCTCAGCGTCATTATCAACTTCATCGGCGGTGTCTACTTCATATACCTGCTACTAAAGGAGAGTAAAGCATGATCCAGGTTACGAACGTATCGAAAGTCTATGGCGGCAAAAAAGTCGTTGATAACGTGTCCGTTACGATCCCGAAAGGTCAAATCACTTCCTTTATCGGTCCGAACGGTGCCGGCAAGAGTACGTTGCTGTCCATGATTAGCAGATTAACAGGCAAGGACAGCGGACAAATTACGGTGGACGGTAAAGAGGTTAGCCAATGGAAGAGCGGCGATCTGGCGAAGAAGGTTTCGATTCTGAAACAATCCAACCACATCAGCCTCCGTCTGACGGTGCGTGAGCTTGTATCCTTTGGTCGTTTTCCTTACTCTCAGGGCAGATTGAACGCGGAAGACGTGAAATACGTAGATGAGGCTATCTCTTATATGGAGCTTGGGGATATGCAGCATAAATATCTTCATCAGCTCAGCGGCGGCCAGACCCAGCGTGCTTACATTGCGATGGTCATCGCCCAGAATACAGAGTATATCCTGCTGGATGAGCCCCTGAACAATCTGGACATGAAACACTCCGTACAGATTATGAAGATTCTCAGAAAGCTTGTCGCTGAACTGAACAAGACAATTGTCATCGTTATTCATGACATCAATTTCGCTTCGTTCTATTCGGATTACATCGTGGCATTGAAGGATGGAGCCATTGAAAGCGAAGGGAAGACCGAGAATATCATTCAGAGCAATGTGCTTCGCGGAATCTATGACATGGACATTGAGATCGAAGAGATTAATGACAATCGGGTGTGCGTATACTACGGCTAAGCGACATGATATGAGAGAGTTGAGGATAAGGATTCTGGAAGATAACAGCACGGAATCCTTATCCAATACAAGGACAGGGCTGCCTTGGATTTAGGACGGCATGGTTTAATCTGTTCGGATTGAATTACATATTCAACCATAAATTCAAATATATGTTGAATAATAGAAGCTTGTAAATATAAAAAATGGGGTGTAAATAATGAAAAAATGGTTGGCTTTATTTATGGTAGCAATGTTCACGCTTGTGCTCGCAGCTTGTGGTCAAGATGATAAAACAAGCGGCACGGGTGGAGGAGATGCAGCTGGAGATCCACCGGCTGCCACTGAAGAAATCACGATTACCCATCAACTGGGTGAAACGCCTGTTAAGAAGAATCCTTCCCGCGTCGTTGTTTTCGATTTTGGTATTCTGGACTCTGTCGACAAATTGGGTATTGAGGTTTTGGGCGTTCCACAAGCCAATATCCCGTCCTACCTGTCCAAATTCGAAGACAAGAAATACGAGAATGTGGGGAGCCTGAAAGAGCCTGATTTTGAGAAAATCAACAGCATTAACCCGGATCTGATCATCATTTCCGGCAGACAGCAAGATGCGTATGAGGAGCTCAGCAAAATTGCTCCAACCATCTTCCTGGGTGTTGATACAAGCAAATACATGGAATCCTTTAAAGCAAACATGAACACGCTGGGCCAAATCTTTGGTAAAGAAGCAGAAGTTGAAAAAGAGCTTGCTACGATCGACGAGAACATCAAAGCATTGAATGAGAAAGCTACAGCAACCGGCAAGAAAGCATTGATCATCTTGGCTAACGAAGGCAAAATCAGTGCATACGGACCAGGTTCCCGCTTCGGCATTCTGCATGACGTGTTCGGTTTCGGAGCCGTAGATCCTAACATCGAAGTCAGCACACATGGTAAAGACATTTCGAATGAGTACATCGTTGAGATGAACCCGGATTATCTCTTTGTTGTCGACCGCGGTGCAGCGGTTGCCACGGGCGAAGGAGCTTCAGGTGCTAAAGCGGTTGTTGAGAACGAGCTTGTGAATACAACGAACGCGGCAAAAGAGGGTAACATCGTTTACTTGAACCCGGATTTCTGGTATCTTTCCGGCGGCGGCCTGACGTCCGTATCTGAAATGATCACGGAAGTAGACGCAGCTATTAAATAAGTTTAGCGAATTGTTATGAATATAGGAAACACTGGAGCTTTCGTATAAAGCTCCAGTGTTTTATTTTTTTGCATTAGGGTAAGTGGGTAACGGATAATAAGAAGGACGGATCGTGACCGCAGCAGTAGTTGATGATCAACCAGCATTCACAGCCATGATGAGACGATGAGGAGGTCTTTACGATGTTTCGTAATCAAATCTATATTGCTGGACAATGGATTCAGACCGAAGAACAGATGGACGTATATAATCCGGCGGATGGGAAGGTAATAGGTACCGTGTCCAAGGCCGGCAAGAAGGAAGCCGGGCTTGCCGTCGATGCAGCAGCCGATGCGTTTGGCGCATGGTCCCGCAGAACGGCGAATGAGCGGGGAGAACTGCTGCGCCGCTGGCATCAGCTCATAGCGGAACACACGGATGATTTGGCGCGGATTATGACCACAGAGCAGGGGAAACCGCTTAAGGAAGCAGCGGGCGAGATACAATATGCCAACAGCTTTGTGTCCTGGTATGCGGAGGAGGGCAAACGAATCTACGGCGAGACTATACCCGGATCATCCAGCCGGCAGCGCATCATTGTAACGAAGCAACCCGTAGGCGTCGTAGCAGCGATTACGCCGTGGAACTTCCCCGCATCCATGATTACCCGCAAAGTGGCGCCTGCTCTGGCCGCCGGCTGCACCGTGGTGATCAAGCCATCCAGCGAGACGCCGTTCACGGCCATCAAGCTGGTGGAGCTTGCTGATCAGGCCGGTATTCCAGCCGGGGTCATTAACATCGTAACCGGAGCTTCAAGCGACATTTCCGGCGTGTGGCAGGCAGACAGCCGCGTAAGAAAGCTGTCTTTTACAGGATCAACCGAAGTGGGGAAACAGCTGATGGCCGGAGCTGCCGCTAACGTCAAGAAAATATCGCTGGAGCTTGGCGGCCATGCGCCCTTTATCGTGACGGACCAGGCTGATCTGGATCAAGCGGCTGCCGGATTAATCTCCTCCAAATTCCGCAATGGAGGTCAGACCTGCGTATGTGCTAACCGGGTTTATGTACAGGAAGGGATTGCGCAGGAGTTTGCCACAAAGTTTGCGAAGCTTGTGAAGCAATTAAAGGTAGGAAATGGACTGGAGAACGGCGTCGATATCGGCCCTTTGATTAACCGGGACGCTGTGGATAAAGTCGTAAGGCAGATCAAGGACGCGGAAGAGAAGGGCGGCGTCATATTGGTAGGAGGTCAAGCATTACCGGAGCTGGGCCGCAATTATATTGAGCCTACGGTCATTATAAACGCAACCGACGACATGGAATGCATGAACGAGGAAACCTTCGGCCCCCTTGCCCCGATTACCACGTTCAAAACGATAGACGAAGCGGTGCAGCGTGCCAACAACAGTCCCTATGGATTAGCTGCCTATGTATTTACGCAGAATCTGGGCGAAGCAGTGAACATTGCAGAATCGCTGGACTACGGGATTGTTGGTGTGAATGATCCCGTTCCTTCGACGGCGCAAGCGCCGTTCGGCGGATTCAAGGAGAGTGGACTTGGCCGGGAAGGCGGGCACTACGGAATGGATGAGTTCCTGGAGGTGAAGTACATTTCGCTTGGTTTATAAGAGCGGGGCGAGTACATCATTACGCTATAGTGCGAAACGGGTGAGCTGTTGAGCAGTTATCAGACTGTGTCGCACCATACGAACCCAAAATCAAGGGGCATGCTCAAGGTCTACAGACCACGAGCATGCCCCTTTTTTATTATGATTGCAGGATGACGGGTTGGCCGGTTTCTGCGGATTCATTGGCGGCCAGCGTCACTTCCAGTGTCTTGAAGCCGTCTTCATAAGATGCCAGCACGAGGCTCGGATCGTTGTTACGAATGGCGTCAATCAAGGCGTTGGTTAGGTTTTTGTAAAAGTCCGATTTGCTGCGGTACACGATTTCTTTCTCCTTGTCTACAATGGAGAGCGTGGTTCCGTCCAATACTACGCGGAAGTCGCGACCCATGATCTCGATTCCGCTGCGGTGATCGAACTGGATAAATCCAGTTTGCATATGGCCGACGGCTCCAGAGTCTAACACGAATTGGATGGCGCCCACATCCGGAATGTCAAGGTCCGGAATGTCATTCACCAGCAGCAGCTTCATATCGGCATACAGGCGGGTGATATCGCCGCACAGATAGCGAACCAAGTCCATGGTATGCGTGGACTGCTCCACCAGCTGCCCGCCGGATAATGCCTTCTTGCGCCACCAAGGAGTCGGTACAGGTGTTGTTATGTAGTGGGCGCGAACCATACCGATTTTTTTGTCCTTTAGAAAATCTTTGGCGATCGCAACGGTGTCCAGATAGCGCAGACAGTAGCCGGAAGCTGCTATGATTCCGCTTTCACTTATGACTTTGGCTTTGTGTCGGACAGACTGGGCGTCCAGCCCCAGCGGCTTCTCCACCATCAGGTGAATGCCCTTTGCGGCTGCCTGTTCTTCGATATCACCATGGCAAAATGGCGGAATGCATACATACAGCACATCCAGCTGCTCTTGCTCCAGCATCGTGCTGCCGTCCGTATAATAAGCTGTGCCGTACAGTTCGGCCTGCTGCTGCGCTAACGCTTCATTGGTGTCGCATATTGCAGCCAGCTGAACGTGTTCGTTTCCGTGCAGGTTTTTGATATGGACGGCGCCCATGCCTCCCGCTCCAAGCACGCCTGCTTTTATCATAGGTTGCCTCACTCCTGATCGTATAGGATGTTGGTTTCATGTTCCGGTAACTCGATTACTCACACGTGATTATAGCCCCGCTATCCATATTATTCAAGCTTCATTTGAACATAGATTGACGGATCCGCTATGAAAAAAAGCACAGAAGCCTCCTCGAATACCACGAGTACGACTTCTGTGCCGGTTAACGATTACAGCTCCGACAACGCGATTGTCCGATGGCTCGCGGATGATCGGTAGGCGGCTACGGCCACGGCAAGTGCCTTGAGCCCATCTTCACCAGTGACGGATGCTTCTGCAGCGCCGGAGGAAATCGAAGATACGAAATCCCTGATCAGGCTGGCATCCATGCTATCCCCCCATGTATGATGGCGGTATCCGGAATCATCGGTGTATACGTGCAGTTTCTGGCTGGTGGCATTAACGCTAAGGGTCCCGGCAGAGCCTACAATTTCTAAGGTCACGTCGCCCCATGTCGGAAACTCCTTGTTGCGGGACCAGCTGCAATCCAGCGTGGCAAACACACCATTATGGAACTCCATAGTCAGAATGCCGCAATCATCGATAGGGGATTCCGAGATGAGATGGTCGACTTCGGCATACACGTCCTTCACCTCGGCACCTGTAATCCAGCGCATGATATCGGCGACATGCACCGTATGATCCATGACGGCACCTCCGCCGGACAGCTTGGGATCGATGAACCAACCGCCGGGATTTCGCCCGCGGTTGGTCCCCTTCATCGCCAGAATACGGCCTAATTTCCCCTCATCGACCATCTGTTTGGCTCGAACGACCGTGGCATTGTAACGCACGGGGAATGCCGTTTGCAGCAGCACGCCGCTTGCTTTGCACGCATCAATCATATCCTGTGCATCCTGTATATTGGTCGAAAGCGGTTTTTCGCAGAGCACATGCACCCCGGCTGCAGCCGCGGCAAGCACGTGCTCCTTATGATGGGCATTCTCGGAGGTGACAATGACACCATCCAGGCTTTGACTAAGAAGCTCGTGATAATCCTGATAATAGGCTGTCCCGAAATACTCGGCGTATTTCCGTCCGCGCTCCTCCACAGGATCGGCTATGCCGACAAGCTCTACGCCTTCGATCCCCTGCAGCGCTTTGGCATAACTGAACGCGTGCATATGCGCAAAGCTGATTACTCCCAATTTCATAGCTTTCTCTCCTTCTACAAAAGATGAGAAAGGATAACCAACAGAGTGTATCCTTCTTATCCCGTAAGAAAAATGATCCGCTGCATGCGGTCTGACTTTTGAAAATACGTCGATCGCCTTTTTCTCATGTTGAGGCGAGTGTGAGCGCATCATCCTCGACAACCACCGGCTCGCCGGAGGCCATGGAGGCAAGGGCGGCAAGCGCGATACGAAGCGCTTCGTATGCGTCTTCTGCCGAGACGACCGGCTCGCTGCCGTCACGGATACACGACATGAAGTGCTCCAGCTCCCGGTAGTAGGGACTCCGTTCAAGCGGGCTTTCCGGCACGACAACACCGGGGACGGTAGCGGCACTGCTCCGCGTTTTGAAGAGAAGAGGGCTGTCCTTCGCGCTGTCATAATCGATAACCCCGCTTGTGCCCGCCATCTCTAAATTCATGGAAAAACCCTCGTGAGCCCAGGTGCCTTCCACATGCGCGATGACACCACTACGAAAACGTAGGGTTACCAGCGAATAATCCAGCTGGGCCTGATGACGGCCATGGAGCCCTTTGGCATATACGCGTTCAACCTCGCCAAAGCACCAGCGCAGGTAATCAAAATCATGAATCATTGCATCCAGCGTAATTCCGCCGCTCGCTCCAAAGTCACTGTACCAATGGTTCCAGCCCACAGGATAACCGCCGCCCCTGCCTGCCCGGATGACAGCGGGTTTGCCGATGCTGCCCTGATCCAGAAGCGATTTGGCCTTCACATATTCCGGAAAGAAGCGGAGGACGTGACCCACGAATAAACGCACGCCTTTATCCTGACAGTAGTTGATCATGAAGCGTGCATCCGCTTCGCTTCTGGCGAGCGGTTTCTCGCATATGACATGCTTGCCGATGTCCGCGGCTTTGACAACATAGTCCTTATGAAACGGGGTTGGCAGGCAGACGTCAATGACATCAATGCGAGTCGCGCCCAAACCTGCAACGGCTGCTTCGAATGAAGCGTAGGCCTGTGCGCCGTATTTATCCGCCAGCTGCTGTGCTTTTTCCGTACGGACATCGGCAATCCCCGCAAGCTTAACGCCCGGCATCGAAGCATAAGTGGCGGCATGGGTCCTACCCATGGTGCCTGCACCAATCACTAACACCTGTAACATTTCCGTACACTCCTTTTTTTTCTGCATGGTTCGAGCGATCCGTGCGCTATCCTTTAATCCCGTTCATGGCGATCCCTTCAATAAAGTATCGCTGAAGGAAGATAAACAGGATGATGATGGGGAGGGTAGCCATTAAGGCCCCTGCCATCAGCAGCGGGTAATCGGTGGAATGCTGTCCCTGGAAGCTGGATATCCCGATGGAAAGGACACGCATCTCTTCGGAGCTCGTCATGATGAGCGGCCATAGCAGATCGTTCCATGAGGCTAATATGGTGAAGATCGCCAGGGAGACGAGAGCCGCCTTGGATAAAGGCAAATAAATATTCCAGTAAATCCGGAAATAACTGCAGCCATCGATTTTGGCCGCTTCCTCCAGGTCCTTCGGCAGCGTCATAAAGAACTGTCTCAATAAGAACGTACCGAAGGCGCTGAATATGCCGGGTACGATCAGCACGTAGAACGTGTCCAGCCAATTGAACTCGCGCATGATGACAAAGCTCGGAATCATAACAACCTGGGACGGGACCATCAATACGGCCAGGAGCGCGAGAAAGATGGCGTTCTTGAAAGGGAATCTCAGACTGGCAAATGCATAGGCTGCAAGGGAGCACAGAATGAGCTGACCAGCCGTCCGTCCCACCGTCACGATAACGGTGTTCAAATAATAGGTTCCGAAATCAATGGTTTGGATGACCCGCAGGTAGTTGTCCGGGTGCCATTCCACAGGGAGCCATTTGTGCGGAACGGACATGGAATCCGCAAAGGACTTGAAGGATGTGGATATCATCCACAGAAACGGCATAATCATGAGCAGCGCCCCGACAGCTAAGAGGATGTGGACCGCCAGACGGCTTGCTTTTCCCGCATCGGTTGAAGTATTCACGTTTACACACCTCCTGTTATTGGTAGTGGACCCAGCGCTTCTGAATATACATCTGAACCATGGTGATGATCAGAATTACGATAAACAGAATGAAGGCCTGCGCTGAAGCGTAACCCATATTGAAGTATTTGAAGCCGTCCTCCCAGATGCTGTACACAACCGTTCGGGTGGATTCCAGCATCGTGGTCTGTTGATCCATCATGATGAAGATCAGGTCAAACACCTGGAACGAATTGATGAAGGACATGACCAAGACAAAGAACAGGCTGGGTGTCAGCAGAGGCAGCGTAATCCGGAAGAACTTGTACAGCGTTCCCGCTCCGTCAAGCGAAGCCGCCTCATAATAGCTGCCGGAAATGCCCTGCAGACCGGACAGCAGAATGACGGCATTGTATCCGATGCTGCTCCAGACACTGACGAGCACGATGGAGAACAACGCGAATTTCTCATCGAACAGCCAGTTGGGCTGCGGCAGGTTCATGACACCCAGCACGTGGTTGATCAATCCGAATTCGGAGTTGTACAACCATTTCCACACCATGCCAACCGCGATCGGCATGGTGATCACGGGTATGAAATAGAAGGTGCGGTAAAAGACCATGCCTTTGATCTTCTGGTTCAGGAGCACGGCCAGCACCGTTGCGAGTGCGACGGATAACGGCACCGTACCGACGGTGTACAGCATCGTGTTCAGCATGGAACCGGTGAATTTGTCGTCCTTCATCAAATTTGCGAAGTTATCGAATCCGATGAATTGGGGGGGAGTTAGTCCATCCCACGACGTAAACGACAGGAACAGGGATGCTGCGGAAGGTGCCATATAGAACAGACCGAGGCCCAGCACGACAGGCAGAATGAAGATATACCCCCAGACAGCTTCGTGTACGGCGAGTTTCCCTGCTTTTCGCTTGGTTGTCGTTTTAGGAGGTTCTGTGGTCACAGTGATGGGAGAGCTCACAGGCTGCACCGTCCTTTCTTAATTTCCGTATTGGGAGCGGATGCTCGTCATTTCGTTTCTGTCGCCAGGATGGCATTCATCTGTTCGCCGGCATTTTTTAATGCTTCTTCAAACGATTTCTTTCCGAGGAAAGCCGCCTGAATTTCCTTCACTTCAGCGTCCTGCCACTCTGCGGTTTTCTGGGATACCGGATAAGGTACGGCGAACTCCAGGCTGTCCACGAACACCTGCAGATCAAGAGAAGGAATGGACTTCAGCCAGCCACCCTCCGTGCCTTTGTACGCAGGCATCGAGAATCCCGATTCGGCGAGTAATTCCTGGCCTTCCTTACCGGAAAGAACTTGAATCAGCTCCCAGGATTCCTGCTCGACTTTCGTCTTGCCGTTGATGGCCCAGCTGAGTCCATGAACGATCGATGCCTTTTCCTTGCCGGCAGGAAGTTCAGCGACACCGAGTTTGTCGCCGAGAAGCTTATACAACTCAGGCGAGTTCACCGATATCCCCGGGAACATGGCCGCCTTGCCGGAGCCGAACAATTGGCGGGACTTCGTTTCAAGCTGCTGCTGCGCGCTTGGGGAATAGCCTTTTTCAATCAAGCTCTGTTCCCACTGGAACGCCGATAGTGCTTCGGGTGTATCAAATCCGGATGATTTCTTATCGTCCGAGATGACATATCCACCCGCTTGGGCAATGAAGTTGTAATATCCGATTTGGCTGTCGATCGGGGCTATGAAGCCGTAAATGCCGTTTGATTTATCCGTCAGCTTGGCCGCGTTCTCCTCGACGGTTTGCCAGGTCCAGGTTTTGTCGGGATAAGGCAGACCGGCTTTGTCAAACAATTCTTTATTGTAAAAAAGTCCGACGGAATCTTGGAAATAAGGAAGTCCGTGAAGTTTACCCTGATAGGTGTACATATCGACGAGCGCTTCGGTATAAACCGAGGTGTCCAGGCCGCTTTGCTCAATTAGGGGAGACAGGTCTTTAATTAGACCGGAGGAGGCATAGGAATGAAAGTTAGGGCCGTTCATCCAGTAGACGTCAGGGCCGCTGTTGCCTGCGAGGCTGGTTTTCAGCTTGGTCCAATAATCGGCCCATGGGGTGTAAGTCACTTTCACTTCAACATTCGGGTGCTTCTCATTGAAAATTTTAATGGACTTGTCCAGCGTGTCCCGCACATTTTCGTCCCATAGAGCGACGTTGATGACCTTTTTGCCGTTATTTCCGCCAGAGGCATTGCCGCCTCCGCAGGCGGACAGTAATGCGGTGAACACAAATAATATCGAAATCAGGACAGCAGTTCTTTTTTTCATCAGATAACCCTCCTTGAATTCACATGATTTTTGATCAAGCGTGGTTGGTCGTACGGCTTGTTCGAAGTGAATCGGACCCCTTGAGCCCCCCTTTATGTAAGTGATGTAAAAAGCGATAGTTATTCCATAAGTCGAAAAAAGTTAACATCAAGATGCTATCTTTCTTGACAGAACAACCAGCTTCTATTGCGAAAGATTATATAATTACCTTGTTTATTTTTCAAGATAGCGATTTCTAAACCTTTTAAATTCTATTTTTCACAATATGAGAGATTCGTTATCAAATCTTACGTTGTGTATTATTTCGATTGGTGGAATAAGTTTTTGTTCGGTTCTGGAACATGTTATAGTGATTCTATCCTCATTTTTCCGATACAGAAAGTCATACTATAAGAAGAAGTTATAGAAAGGTTGAGCTCGCTTGAACAATATGAAAAAAGGTGATCACAAGCTGATTCAGGCATTAAACCGGTCCAAGGTGCTGAACAAGATCCGCACGGAGGGACCCATATCCAGAATCGACCTGGCCAAAAAAAACAAGCTGAGTCCCTCCACGGTCGCCTCAGCCGTACAGGAGCTTATCAAGGAAGGCTACGTTTCCGAGATTGGAACTGGCTCCTCCAGCGGTGGAAGAAAGCCCATTCTGCTCAAATTCAATCCGGATAATCATTATTTGTTTGCAGTAGCGATTACGAATTCGGTCATGATGCTGGCCCGCATGAATCTGGAGGCGAAGGTGCTCCGGAAGGAAACGCATCCTCTAGCCGGGCTCCAAGGAGAAGCCGTTATCGAGCGGCTGCTGAGCCTGATGGACGATTTCATGTCAGGACAAGTGGACTTGGAGCGGTGTGTCGGGATATCCATTAACGTGCCGGGCATTGTGAGTGATAGTCAGGGCATGGTGCGTTATAACACGAAACTTCGCATGACCGATGTTCCGTTGAAACGGATTATGGAAGAACGCTACGGGCTGCGGACCTGGGTAGAGAATGATATGAATTCCGTTGTGCTGGCTGAACGCCGATTTGGCGATTACGCATATGCGAACCTGATTTATATTTCCATTGGCGACGGGCTTGGTTCCGGTATTTTGATTAACGATCATCTCCTAAGGGGCAAGCATGGCGGTGCCGGCGAATTCGGTCATACGAGCGTAAACCGCAGCGGCATCCGCTGTGAATGCGGCAATGTAGGCTGCCTGGACAGTTACATCAGCTGGATTGCCGTGTATTCGCGAATGATTACGGCGATCGCAACAGGGAGACCGACGCTGATCCAGGAGCTGAGCGGGGGAGATTACAGTAAAATTGTTCCGTCCGTATTCAAGGAAGCTCTTCGCAGAGGGGACAAGCTCGCAAGGGATCTGAATGAGGAAGTGGCGGAGCTTCTGGGAGCAGCGATCGTCAATCTGATCAACATGTTTAATCCCGAAGCTCTGATCCTGGGCGGGGACATGGCCCATGGAAACCCGGAATTGCTGGACATGGTTCGCAGCTATATAGACCGGCATGCGCTGCCGATTCTGAAGGAGGACATGGTATTTGGTCTGGCCTCCCTTGGCGAGGAAGACAAGCTAATGGGTGCGGCTTCGGTCCTGCTGCAGGACCTGCTAGGTTTCTCCCTGACGGAATAATGGATTTGACAACGTTTCCACCTGCACGTTATCTTTGGTTAAATGCATATGCGGAAGGGGAGAAGTTGATTGGAGCAGTACATTCTGGCGCTTGACCAAGGAACGACAAGCTCGCGCGCGATCCTGTTTAACAAGGAAGGAGAAATCGTACACTCAGCTCATAAGGAGTTTCCGCAGTATTTTCCCAAGCCGGGCTGGGTGGAGCAGAATGCCAATGAAATATGGGGTTCCATTCTTGCGGTCATTGCAACCTGCTTATCCGAAGCGGGTGTAAAGGCGGATCAGATTGCCGGAATCGGAATTACGAATCAGCGGGAAACGGCCGTGGTATGGGATCGCAAGAGCGGCGAACCGATTTACCACGCCATTGTCTGGCAGTCCCGCCAGACGGCGGGCATCTGCGAGGAGCTGATTGCCGCCGGACATGACGGGACGGTTCGGGAGAAGACCGGACTGTTGATTGATCCTTATTTCTCGGGAACGAAGATCAAATGGATCCTCGATCATGTAGATGGTGCCCGTGAGCGGGCCGAGCGCGGAGACGTTATATTCGGGACCATCGATACCTGGCTGATCTGGAAGCTGTCCGGAGGCCAGGCGCACGTGACCGATTATTCCAACGCATCGCGTACGATGCTCTATAACATTCATGAATTAAAATGGGATGAGGAGCTCCTGCAGCTCCTAGATATTCCGATGGCGATGCTGCCTGAAGTCAGGCCTTCTTCCGAGATTTATTCCAATACCGTTTCCTATCATTTCTTTGGGCGCGAGGTCCCCATTGCCGGAGCAGCCGGCGATCAGCAGGCGGCGTTGTTCGGGCAGACCTGCTTCTCGAAAGGCATGGTGAAGACAACTTACGGAACCGGCAGCTTTATGCTGATGAACACCGGCGACAAGCCCGTAAAATCCGAGCATGGGCTGATCACTACGATCGCCTGGGGACTGGGAGATGGCGTACAGTATGCACTCGAGGGCAGTGTGTTCGTGGCCGGCTCGGCGATCCAGTGGCTGCGCGACGGGCTGCGGATGTTCCGCGAAGCGAAGGACAGCGAGCCTTATGCGCGCCGGGTCAATTCCACGGAGGGCGTGTACGTGGTGCCGGCTTTTGTTGGACTTGGCAGCCCATACTGGAACAGCGATGTCCGAGGGGCGGTCTTCGGCCTGACACGAGGCACGTCGAAAGAACATTTCATCCGTGCAACCCTGGAGTCGCTGGCATACCAGACACGGGATGTTCTATCCGTGATGGAAGAGGATTCCGGCTATAATATCACATCCCTGCGTGTGGATGGAGGGGCCGTATCCAACACGTTTCTTATGGAATTCCAAAGCGACATCCTGAATGTGCCGGTAGAACGGCCGAACATTACGGAGACAACGGCACTCGGTGCCGCCTATCTGGCGGGGCTCGCTGTCGGCTTCTGGAAGGACCAGGAGGAAGTCTGCAGCAAATGGAGCATGGGGCAAAGCTTTAAGCCAACCATGGAGGAAGACGTAAGGGAGCAATTATACAGCGGCTGGAAAAAAGCCGTTTATGCGGCAATGGCTTTTCATTAGCATTTTCTGTGGTATAATGATCAATAAGTGAATATTTGTCTGGAGACTTGGAGAGACCACTAGGCGCGGAATACCTCATGTTATGGGGTTTGTTACTGCGTGTATCGTGGTCTCTTTTTTGCTGTCTTTTTTCATTGGAAGGGTAACGATAGATAAAAACAGGGTAAATCATACTGGGAGGGATTCATTGTGAAGCAGGCACAGACGTTTTCAAGTTTGGACCGCAGGCGTCGATTTCAAGAAATGGCAGAGGGAACCTTCGATCTGATTGTCATCGGCGGCGGCATAACGGGTGCAGGAATTGCGCTGGATGCGGTCACGCGCGGGATGTCGGTTTTGTTGGTTGAGATGCAGGACTTTGCCGCGGGAACGAGCAGTCGCTCGACCAAGCTGGTGCACGGCGGGCTGAGGTACCTGAAGCAGTTTGAAGTCGGCATGGTCGCCGAGGTTGGCAAAGAACGGGCCGTTGTGTATGAGAACGGACCGCATGTTACCACGCCGGAGTGGATGCTCCTGCCGATACACCAGGGTGGCACCTTTGGGAAGTTCAGCACCTCCATCGGGTTGATGGTGTATGACTTTCTGGCTGGCGTAAAGCGGGGAGAACGGCGTTCCATGCTGTCCGCGTCCGAGACGCTGAAGCGAGAGCCGCTCCTGAAGCAGGAGGGCCTTAAAGGCGGCGGCTATTATGTGGAATACCGGACGGACGATGCCAGGCTGACGCTGGAGGTCATGAAGGAGGCAGCCGCCAGAGGGGCGGTTCTGTTTAATTACGCAAAGGCCGAATCGTTGAATTATGATGCGAATGGACGAATTACCGGAATCACCGTACGGGATATGCTGGGTGGCGGGGCCAAGTCCGTATCCGGAACCAAAATTGTAAACGCAGCAGGGCCGTGGGTGGATCAGGTGCGCGAAATGGATAAGTCCAAGAAGGGAAAAATGCTTCAGCTGACCAAAGGGGTCCATCTGGTCATCGATCAATCCAAATTCCCGCTTCGTCAAGCGGTGTACTTCGATACACCTGACGGCAGAATGGTGTTTGCCATTCCCCGTGACGGGAAGACCTATGTCGGAACCACCGATACGGTCTATAAGGCCGATCCTGTACGTCCCTTGATTACGGTGGAGGACCGGGATTATATATTGAAAGCTATACATTACATGTTCCCTGGTGTGAAGCTAAGCCCGGCAGACGTGGAATCGGGATGGGCGGGAGTCCGACCCCTTATACTGGAGGAAGGCAAAAGCCCGTCTGAAATTTCACGCAAGGATGAAATATGGGAGTCCCCGTCCGGCCTGATCACCATTGCCGGTGGCAAGCTTACGGGCTATCGCAAAATGGCCGACACCGTTGTCGATCTGGTTGCAAAACGGATCCAAGAGAACGGCGGGAAAGCGTATGGTGCCTGCGTAACGAAGAATCTGCCGATTTCCGGCGGTCAGGTTGGCGGATCCGGCCAATTCCCTGATTTTGTCCGCAAGCAGGCGGAGATTGGCGCCGCGCAAGGAATTGACCGTAAGCTCGCCGAACAGTGGGCGCGAATGTACGGATCTAACGTGTCGGAATTGTTCCGCCTGGCCAAAGAGGGCTCCGACCAAGCGGAGGCAGCGGCGCTTCCGGTATCGGTGCTGGTTCCGCTGATGTATGCGATTCAGCATGAGATGGCAGCGAAGCCGGCCGACTTTTTCATCCGTCGCACGGGTTCCCTGTTATTTCATATCGATTGGACGAGAAAATGGAAGATGCCCGTGATTGATTATATGGCTAGGGTACTGGGTTGGAGCGAGCAGCAGACCCACGAATACACGAAGGAACTGGATGAGGAGCTGGTTTCGGCCACACAGCCTGCTGCAAGCGATCGATCGGCCCCGGCTCCAATTCCGCAAAACCCTTCTACAACGAAACTTTCATCTTAATCGTCAAGCAATTTTAAACGGACGGAGGGGGAGGGGATGACAAGGGTTGACGATCCCTCCTCAAATATAGAAGTAAGGGCACTGGTATGATAATCTATATACGTTCACACTTGAGAGGAGAGATCATCCGATGAACCACAAAGCGTATGAAGGATCATATCACGGAGAGCGCGCGGTTTGGCTCCAGCACGGCCCTTACGAGGCGGCGATATTGCCCGAAATCGGAGGCAATCTCATCGCTTTTAGGGATAACGAAAGCGGTTACCAGTTCCTTCGCGAACCGGAAGCAGACGAAATGGAAGCATTCAAATCCAATCCGGGCGTACACGGCATTCCTGTTCTCTTTCCGCCTAATCGCTATGAGGACGGCCGGTTTCCATGGAATGGAGAAACCTATCAGTTCCCGATCAATGAAGAAGCGACGGGCAATCACCTCCACGGTTTTTTACATACGATTCCTTGGAGCGTCGAGGATTTTGGCAGCAGCGAGTCTGAAAGTTACGTGGTGGTTTCGGTCACCATTGATGAGAATCATCCCGTGTATGCGATGCTCCCGCACCAGTTCACTTTCCGGCTTCGCTACACGCTGAATCAGGATGGCTTGGCGCAGCATGTGTTTATACGTAATCAGGGTACCCGCAGCATGCCGTGCCTGCTAGCCTTTCATACGGCGATCAATGCTCCGTTTGCCCCGGAGAGCACGGCGGATGATTGTGTCGTAAGAATAACGATCGGCGAGCGGTGGGAAATGAGTGACCGGATGCTGCCGACCGGCAAGTTCCAGACTCTGACGGCAGAAGAGGAGCTGCTTCGGACAAGGGGTGTAACTCCCTATTTTGATTCGATGGACAACCATTACACGGCCGTCCCGCAGAACGGCAGAAACCGTATGGAATTGACAGATACCAAGCTTGGTAAAACATTCGTTTACGATGTCGGCAATTCGTATAAGCAGTGGATGGTATGGAACAACAAGGCCTCCCGGAAGTTCTTCTGTCCGGAGCCGCAGATCAACCTGGTTAACGCACCGAACGTGGACTTGCCTGCTGACGATATCGGTCTGTTCGGTTTGGCGCCGGGAGAAATTTGGGAAGCAACCTCAAGGCTGTATCTTAAGGATTAGTAGTCAGACCCTTTCCTCCAAAAAAAGCGTATGGATTCTGGCACCCGGCTACACAGGGCGTTTACCATCCATACGCTTTATGTTTATTTGATTCCTTCTTCAATTGCTGGACGAAGAAAAAGTTTGTTCCTGTTTACGGCGGCGACTGCGTTTAATGCGATCCGGCATGACAAAAAAGGCGATATACATAAGGATAAACAGCGTGAGGGCAATGAGTTCCTCAACGATAATATATACGGGATGCGGTCCCAGCAGGTCCAGCAGCGAAGCCGTGTCCGGCTTGCGCATCAGGAACATATAATTCGAGCCGACAGCGAGGTTGACCAGCCCGACAACGAATGCGGATACGTTTAGGAAGACCATCGTCCAGCCGATGGATTTCCAGGTTGGACGGTATCCTCGAACCCATGTCATGTACAAAGCCGTCAATATGATCGCGATATGGACGACGAAGAAATGAAAGAACCGGAAGTGTGGGAAAGGGTAGCCCAGATTCGGTGTTAATATAGCCTGTAAGGCCCCTCCGATGCCGGCAAAGTAAACCAACGGATATAGGTGGCGTTCATCCGTAAGCAGGATAGCGATGGAGAGAAACAGGGTCAGACTGCACAATTCCAATGGAAGCGAAGTGGCAGGGTCCCATGTTCCCGTTGACGCATACCAGATATGAAGGGAGGCTTCCGGTAACGAAAGCGCAGCAAGCAGTCCCCATCTCACGGTCTTTTGCAGAGAAGTACTGGAGGCGATTACAGTTCTAAACAAGTACAATAGTAAGCCAAGAGCGATAAACACCATGATGGCCATCCAATGTTCGATGGAGAAAGCAGTAAAAACTTCCGGATATCTCGGATCAAAATAGGGATCGATTCGTGATCATCCTCTCTATGTTCATAAGCCTTAGATTTTGATATTACCATAATGTGGAATGGATTAGGAATAGGATCATATCTTCGCATCCTTATGTATCATCAGGTACAACCAAACCAGAATACATTACATTTATATGGTGTGCAAGGCCCAATTAACCTGCCGTTATAGTATATGACGATGGAAGAGAGGTACATTTATGACGAGGAAACGACAGGGAATCAAACGTTATGCAAGTCTCCTGCTTAGCTTAGTTCTGATCTTCAGCTTAAGCGGACTTGCCCCTCCAGGGGAGGCCGAAGCAGCCAGCTCCAAATACAAAAAGTTTTTCGATATCAGCAAAAAGGGCGCCGCCATTCCTGGTTACTCCGGAACCAAAGAGTGGATTCCGCAAGGGTTGGCTCTTGTTCCGAGCAAGAATTGGATCATTATATCGCATTATTGGGGCAATAAGGACAGCGATCAAGCCAGCAGCATTTCGATTACAAGCAGCAAAACCAACAAACGTATCAAAACCCTGTATTTGTATGAGAGCGGGAGCAAAAAACATACCGGGCATGTCGGAGGGCTTGCGGTCAGCAAAAAACATCTGTGGGTGGCGTCCGGCAAAAAGGTGTATAAAATTCCGCTGAGTACAATTAGCAGCAAGAAAGATTATGGCAATATTGTCATGACACCTTATGCGCTCGGTCATAAAGCATCCTATGCCACGTATTCCGACGGCATTCTATGGATCGGCGAATATATGGATGGCGAGGACCAAGGGGGCAAGCAGTGTGCGCCGGGACCTAAGGGCAAGCTGCGAGGCTATCCATTAACGTCCAGCGACGCTTTGCCGTCGAATCGGAAAGCCGCCTATACCTGGAGCACACCTGACCGCATCCAAGGGGCGGTCGTGACGAAAACCCGCGTTGTATACAGTCAATCCTGCGGACGTAACAATGCAAGCAAATTGCTCCTATATACTCGTGGAACAAAGGGAAAGGCTGCGGCCACGCCGTTGACGATGCCTCCGATGTCCGAGAATATTGCGATTCGGGGTCATGACCTGTACGTTCTGTTTGAATCCGGTGCCCGCAAGTACAGAAACGGTGCATTGCCGCTGAAGCATCTATACATCGTTAATGCTAGGAAACTGAAGTTATAGCCTGTAAATTAAAAGATCCCGCCTCCGTTTAACCGGATACGGGATCTTCTGTTTTGTGCGCCTGATTCTTGAAGAGAGCGCTGTTCTTAAACAGGCTGTTTTACTTCAGCGACAAGGCGCTTGAGCGATTCTTGCTTCCATCTCGGAATCCGAAGATGTTTAGCAGAAGGTGCCTTCTCCCCAAAGTAAACGATGCCTTGCTCTACCGTCGTGATTTTGTCAACGTTGACGTAGCAGTTGCCGCCGACATGATAGAACTGTTTACCGGAGAGCAGGGATGCGATTTTTTCGGCAGTCATTCTCTTTTTAATATTGTAGTTTCTGCCGTGAAAGCTGACCAAACCGTGCGATCCGGTTTTAAAGAACAGAATGTCTGTCTCCACCACGAAGTCCTCATACATGTTGCGGGATTCCGATACGTGCTTCATCATTCTGCTTCCCCCTTTTCCAAGATCAACATTTGATAACGCTTACATTCTAACATGTTTTCCCTGGGGTTGAAAGAACTTTTTATTTCGCATTAAAAAAAGCCCATACCGCAAGGGTAGGGGCTTGGACTATCGTTTAAGGTGCAGCAGGTGCTTCTGGTGTTTCTGTTGCAGGATCTGCTGGTGTTTCTGTTGCAGGATCTGCTGGCGTTTCTGCCGCAGTTTCTTCCAGTGTATTGGTGATGGTTGCTTTATCCTTCAGCTCCTGAATATAGGCTGTGGATTCGGAATAAACCTTCTGGTTCTCAAGCTGACTGCGGATTTCTTCCTTCTTATCTTCAAGGGTAGGGTTCGTAGCTTCTTTACGATCGGTAACCTTGATGATGTGGTAACCGAAAGAACTCTTCACCGGGTCGCTGATTTCGCCCTTCTTCAATTTGAACGCTGCTTCTTCAAATGCAGGGTCCATCTGGCCGCGTCCGAAGAAGTCCAGGTCGCCGCCGGTCTCCTTCGTAGCATCTTGATTCTTCTCTTTTGCAATCGCTGCAAAGTCAGCGCCTTCCTTCAGCTGCTTCACGATGGCTTCGGCTTCTTCTTTGGTCTCGACCAGGATGTGGGATGCGCGAACTTGCTCAGGCGTAGCGAAGCTGTCTTTGTATTGGTCATAGATTTGTTTAATCTCTTCATCGGTTACTTTAATCTTGTCGCCCATCAGCTTTTTGAGCTCGACCTGGGTTTTGGTCTGTTCTTTAAGATCGTCGAGCGTCATGCCGGCTTGCTGAAGCTGCATATTGAATTGGTCCTCGGATGGGAAGGTGGCCTTCAAGGCATCCACTTCTTTACTTACATCAGCGTCGGTCACCGTAATGGATTTCTTCTTCAGCTCCTGCTGGATCAATTCCTCTGTGATCATGGAATTGAGTGTTTGTTTACCGCCTGCGCTGACAAGCTCATCATACAGATTATCCTTGGTAATGTTAACGTCATTGACTTTAGCTATAGCTTCATTGCCGGATCCTTTGGCAAACGGAGGGACAATCAGGACGACGATTAACGCTGCCGCCAATACCAGCGAAGCGATCATCCAACCTTTGCTTCCGTTCCCGCCGCCACCTGCAGGAGACTGTTCATCGTAAAGCGGTTGATCCCCTGCCGGATGCATGAGTGCAGGCTGTTCGTTCTCATCCTTGTGAAGCTCGATGGGCTCCGGATAGGTTGAATCTATTCTTTCTTCTTCATGAGACAAGCTGCCATGATCTTGTTGGTTATTCTCTTTCTCTTGGGCTTGTCCTTGTTCATCCTCGGGTTGCCCCGGATGGTTTGGCTGCAAATCGTTATCTTTCATTTAATGATTGACTCCCTTCGACTGCATGTAATAATGAGTTGGTTCATTCTTTAATCACTTTACCAGATAAGCCAAGGGTTTACCTTAAGAAAAAATAAAAATTGAAAAGATAAGCGAAAAAGTTGGAGCTGGATCTACAGAATCAGCATGCCCGCTATACCGCATACGATTCCGAGCAGCACTACAGAAGCAACAACAAACCACATGACATTCCTCGGGAATGAGCGTCGTACCATGAGAAGGGACGGAAGACTGATGGCCGGCAGCGTCAGAAGCAGCGCTGCGGCCGGGCCCGCTCCGAGACCTGCTGCCATAAAGGCCTGAATGATCGGTATTTCCGCTGCGGTTGGAATGACAAACAGCATTCCCATCACGGAGAAGAAGATGACGGCCAGCAGTGTGTTTCCGGCAGCAGCTCCCAAATGCGGGAACATCCACACTTGCAGTGCGCCAAGGAGAAGCACGGCTATAAAATACGCCGGGACCACGCGAATCATCATATGACCGATGCTGGCGAACCAGCGTTTCCACAGCGGACTTTCATCGGGTTGATCGGTGCTCTCCGGCGCGTCAATCTCTACCGGATCCGCCTCTTTGGCGAAGCGGTTAGCCAGGTAACTGACGCCAAAGGTCAGAATGAGGCCGAAGACCAAACGCAGCGCGGTGAATTTCCATGATAAAACAAACGTCATGAAGACGAGTGTTGCCGGATTGATGGTCGGATTGCCGATCCAGAACGCGAGGGCGGAGCCCACGGACACCTTTTTCTTACGCAGACCGATCGCGATCGGTGCCGCGCAGCAGGAGCACATCATCCCCGGAATGGATGCAATTCCTCCAATCGCCGTGCTGCCGAAGGTGGTTTTGCCGAGAACGCGGAGCAGCCACTGGGAGGGCAGCAGCGACTGGATCAAGGTCCCGAGCAGAATTCCGAGCACCGCCGCTTTCCAAACGGCTTTAAAATAGGTGACCGCATAGTCCCAGGCCGCTTGCCAGGAAGGCACGGCATTGCCGGGGTCCATGCCTAATATGGAGGAGCCGATGCTGTGATCCATGATGGCTTTGAGCGCTTTATCATAATAAGGCCACCATTTTACGTAGGTTAGCCCTGTTGCTGCAATGATGATGAAGACGGTAATAAACCAGATGGTTCTTCGGCGATCCGAATGATCAAAGGCCATTCTGCCGTCGCTTGAGTGATTCATGATCTATATTCCCCCGATGCGTTGTGAAATGATTTACATATCCAATCAATTAGTATATCACATTGTGAGCAGAAAGAAGAAAGATATTCCCGGTAATTGCAAGATATAGGAAGACCATTAGACTTGGAGCAGCCAATTTCTTATAATATAGATATTGTGTGTGATCACAAGTGTTGGTAAACGGACGAATATCAGATTATCCCCGGGGTAGATGAGACGTTTTTATGCATCCACGCCGGGTTTGTTGCATGTATTTTATAAATTCAACTCTTAAGCGAAGGGAAGACCCGTGATGAGTCAATCGGAAAAAATAAAATTAACCTCGTATTCTTCTAAAGGAGGATGCGGCTGCAAGATCGGACCAGCGGACCTGGCGCAGGTCATTCGCAAGCTCCCGCAAGCCGAGCCGAATCCTAATTTATTGGTCGGTTTAGATACAAGTGATGATGCAGGCGTATACCGGCTCACGGATAATTTGGCTATGGTTCAGACCGTCGATTTCTTTACGCCGATTGTGGATGATCCCTATGATTTCGGACAAGTGGCTGCTGCGAATGCCATCAGCGATATTTACGCCATGGGAGGCAAGCCGCTGACTGCCTTGAATATCGTGGCATTCCCGATCTCAACGCTGGACAAGCAGGTATTGACGGATATTTTGAGAGGTGCAGGAGATAAATTGAAGGAAGCCGGGGTTACCCTGGTTGGCGGGCACTCCATCGATGATAAAGAACCGAAATTCGGCCTTGCCGTTACAGGTACTGTCCATCCGGACAAAGTAAGAACCAATGCCGACGCTAAGCCAGGCGATGCCTTGATTCTGACGAAGCCGATCGGCGTGGGTATCCTTACGAGTTCCATCAAAAAAGATCTGTTAAGCGAAGAGGAGATTCGCCGAGTTACCGCGGTCATGGCCGCATTGAACAAAACGGCTGCCGAGCTCATGGAACCGTATGAGGTGCATGCTTGCACCGATGTAACTGGTTTCGGTCTCCTTGGACATGCGCTCGAAATGGCCAAAGGAAGCGGCACGGGGATCCGTATTTCCAAACCTTCCGTTCCCATTTTGGAGCGGGTTCGAGAGATGGCTGATGGCGGTGTTATACCAGGCGGCACGAAAAACAATTATGATCACGTGAAGGACGATGTGGATTTCCCGAATGACATGGATCAGATCGATAAGTGGATTTTGTGCGATGCCGTTACTTCAGGAGGACTCCTCATAGCGGTTGATGGGTCGCAGGCCGATCAGCTTCTGGCAGAGCTTCGCGAAGCCGGGCTGGAAGCCGGGAGAATCGGCCAGGTCGTGCATGACCATCCGAATCGCATTGTCGTTGAGTTATAAAGTGAATCGGGTTTTGTATCAATAAAGGAGCGAGCAGACATGTTTCAAGACATCACCGTAAAAGAACTAATGGAACTGCAAAGCAGCAAGAAGATTACTTTGATTGATGTCCGTTCCCCTTCGGAATACAGGGATTCCACGATTCCGGGAAGTCTGAACATTCCGGTTTTCAATGATGAAGAACGGGCGGAGATCGGGACGATTTATAAGCAGGTGAGCGTCGATGCGGCTAAAGAGCGTGGACTTGCCATTATGTCGGCCAAGCTCCCGAGCTTTGTGAAGCAATTCAAGGAGATCAAGGGAGATAAGGCGGTCTATTGCTGGCGCGGCGGCATGCGCAGCCGGACGGCCGCAACCGTTCTCTCATTGATGGATATCCATGTTAACCGGATTACGGGCGGAATTAAAGCTTACCGGAAGTATGTACTGGATTCGCTGGAGCATAAGAGTCTGGATGCGGAAGCATTCGTCCTTCACGGCTTGACAGGAACAGGCAAGACGGCAGTGCTTAGACAGCTTCAGCAGGAAGGCTACCCTGTCGTGGACCTGGAAGGGCTGGCAGGACATCGCGGCTCGATCTTTGGCCATATCGGTCTACAGGCGAATAACCAGAAGACATTCGATTCGAAATTGTTTGAGCGGCTGAAGCAACTGGAATCCTCTCCGTATTTGTTATTTGAGGCGGAGAGCAAACGGATTGGCAAAATCGTCGTTCCCGATTTCCTTATGAAGAAGAAAGAGTCGGGGGTAGCCATCGTGTTGGAATTGCCGATGGCGGAGCGTGTTCGCCAGATCCTGGAGGATTACAACCCATCGGCTTATAAAGAGCAATATTTGGCGGCCTTTCAATTAATCAAAAACAGGATCCATACGCCTATCGCCGCGGAAATTGGCAAGTCCTTGGAAGAGGGGCGGTTTGCCCAAGGAATACAGCTGCTCCTTGAGCATTATTACGATCCCAAGTACAATCACTCCTTCAGTCAATACGAGGGCAGCACGCCCATCGTTGTGGCGGTGGACCGGGTGGAAGAGGCAGTGGATGCGGTTAAAGACATATTGCGGACTCAAATGCAGCAGAAGACCGGCGCGTAAGAATGCATTACAAACGTAAGAATGCATTATAAACGTAAGAATGCATTACTAACGCTTACTGGACAAAGCGAATCATAAACTATGCGCCTCCGTGGGCATGGACCGCTTATATTATAGCTGGTTATGATTGAACTAGTACGAAAGATCGCCCCTAAGTATGAGCGGGTAAGAACGTGCCGCTTTATACTTCGGGGCGATCTTTTTTGATAAAGGACTCTTTTTTGATAAAGGACTCTTTTTAGATGGAGGATAAAGCTTCGGATATGGGAGTATCCCCTGAAATTAAGTCGAAGGAACGACGGAAGGTATTTTCTTCATCCAGTGATAACAGAATTGTTTTCGCTACATCCTCTCGCGGAATCGAACCGCCCCGGATATTCTCCGCAGCGGCGATGTGTCCGGTACCAGGGTTATTCGTAAGTCCTCCTGGACGAATGATGGTGTACGTGAGGCTGCTCTGACGAAGCATGCGATCCGCGTAATGTTTGGCGGCGTAATACGGTTTGATTTCCTCACTCCAATATTCCCGATGATGGGCCCCAATTGCACTCACCATCACAAAGCGCCTAACAGACGCCTGCTCGGCGGCTTCCATCATTTTTACGGCTCCGTCCAGATCGATTAACAGGGTTTTGTCGTATCCGGTAGCTCCGCCCGAGCCGGCAGCGAATACCACCGCCTGGCAATTCTTCGCTGCATCAGCGAGCTCCTCGACCGACCCTTCCAGGTTCGCAAGAACACACTCTATTCCGGCAGCTTGATATGGGGCTGCTTGCTCCTCCTTTCGTACCATTGCTCTTACGGTATAGCCTTCATGGTCTTGCAACAGATGGGTAAGCTGTTTGCCTATTTGGCCGTTGGCACCGACAACGAGAACCTTCATGTGGACAACTCCTTTTGGTAAAAATTCTCTTGAAAGAGTAATCATTGCGATTTTGACATAGACTACGGGATATTTCATGTATCTCCCATATGGACTTTTCTTTATCTCAGGAAAATGATATTATCTTGTTTTCACCAACTCGCACGGATTCGAAACAAAGGCAAAGGAGAAAAGAGAGTTGAGCGGACAGAAGCTACACACGACTTCAGGAAGACAACGCTGGATTTTCCTCATATCGATAATCAGCTTGATCGGATTTGTCACGCTGGCTGCTTTGGTAAAGCGGCAAAGCCTGGCAACGTTTGATTGGGCGATCCTAACAACGGTACAAGCCTGGGAGCATCCGCTTATCACGGATATTGCGATCGGGCTGTCGTTTATAGGTTCCATCGGACCGGTGATTGTGTTATGTCTGATTGTAATCGCCGTGCTATATTGGGTACTGGGGCACCGCATGGAGATTCTTCTCCTTATTGTGGTCGTCTTCGGTTCATCTATTCTGAATTTATTATTAAAATGGGTCTTTCAACGGGCAAGGCCCGACATCCACCGCTTAATTGAAATTACGGGATACAGCTATCCCAGCGGACATTCCATGGCCGCCTTCTCGTTCTACAGCGTGCTCGCTTATTTGTTGTGGAGACATATTGACAGCAGGGCGGGGAGAGGAATATTAATATCCATCTCCGTCATCATGATTCTAGGCATCGGATTAAGCAGGGTCTATCTCGGGGTCCACTATCCAAGCGATATTGTTGGTGGATATCTGGCTGCTTGTGCTTGGCTTGCATTTCTGGTCCGATCTTACGAGAAGAGGATGGGAAAGCGGGCCAATCCGGAAGATGTGAATGAATCAGAAACTGCATAACATTGGAAGCGTAAGGGTAATTCATGTAATAGCGGTTCAAACGGAGGAGTATGTATCATGGTGTGTATCCATAGATGTGAAATTGGGTTAGGTAAGGAGGGCTGTCTGTGGCGTTTGGAGCAAGAATGTTCAAAACCGGCTTAGCCGTAACGCTGGCTCTTTATTTAGCCATGCTGTTTGATTTTAAATCCCCTGTCGTTGCCGCCATAGCAGCGATTTTTGCGATGCAGCCATCCATATACAGGTCGTGGAGATATTTCCTGGACCAGCTGCAGACCAGTACGCTCGGTGCGATTCTGGCGATGCTAGGAGGATACTTTTTATCGAATCAGCCGATTTCCGTCGGTTTGGTATGTATTCTAGTAATTATGATTTGCATGAAGCTGAAAATGGGCGAGACCATCGGACTTACGCTAGTTACGGTTATCTCCGTGATGGAAGCTTCCGGTCAATGGGATTTTGCACTCAATCGCTTTATTCTGACGATTATCGGTATCATATCCGCATTTCTTATCAATATTCTTGTGTTTCCCCCGAAACCCAAGGAACAGTACATCACGCGGATTCATATTGTATTTGGCAAAATGTCGCTGCTGCTGCGCACGGCCATCTCCCACGAAATGAAGGATTCGGTATACCGCGCGGAGAAGAAGGAGCTGGAATCGGCGATCAAATCATTGTCCGATAAATACAATTTGTTTGAGGAAGAGCAGAAGAAGCTGAAGCGGGCGAAGTACAGTCAAGCAAGACAGCTGGTGGTGTATAAACAACTGCTTCAATCCCTTCGTAAAGGGTATGAAGTGCTGGATGCGGTCGAGAACCACTATTTCCAGGCGGAACGATCCGAAGAAATCGACGAGCAGTTTGATCACAATCTGGAGCGGTTAATGAAGTACCATGAGCATATTTTGTGGAAATTCGAAGATAAATTGAAACCGAATGAAGACGAGGCCGAGACCATGGCGGAGAACAATGAAACGTTCATGGAGCAGGTGATGTGCGGACCAGGCGCCAATCCAGGGGGGCTTCGACTGTCGGTGGTGGCCGCCTCCATGTATGATTACGGGTATCAGCTTGACCGGCTGAACCGGGTCGCGGATCAAATCAGCCGTGTCGTGGATGATAAAGAGCAGGAGGAAGCCTTGTTCTCGTGGCTGCGTAAATAAGAGAAGTCATCATGAGGGAGCCGATCAAGATGCCATATTTGATCGGCTGTTTTTTTGCACCAGGATTATAAGGACTCCTCTTGGCAGTGAGCCTTGGGAATGGTAATGTATATAAACGCAAAAAAAACCGCCCCGGTGGGTCGGCTCTCTGAAATTCGATGTTGAATTATGCGGGTTACATTGCTATAATTAGCAATGGTTTGTCATTAAATAACGATGATTTGGTTAGAATATCACAATTGTATTATATCACAGACATATTACGCTGTCAACCAGTATATTAGGGGGATGAACAAATGGCTATCAGCGAACAGGATTGGCAAGAAGAACAGGCACGGGTAACGGAAGTGACAACGAAAATCGGTAATAAAATATCTCAGCTGGAAGCGAGCGTCGGGGATATCCGTGAAGTCGTTATTGATATGCGGAAAGACTTCTGGGACGAAGTAACGGTCAACTTCAGCAACCCGGACGATTTGGGTGAAACATCTACCAACCTGAGGCAGCAGTCGCAGGTGCTGGCGGAACGTGAGCATGCTCATCTGCAATCCAGCAAGCTGCTTAAGAAATATAGAAAACTTGTGGAATCCCCTTACTTCGGACGCATTGATTTTCAGGAGGAAGGAACCGCGGAGACGGACACTATTTATTTGGGAACAGGATCTTTTTTGGATGAACATATGGAGACGTTTCTAGTTTACGATTGGCGGGCTCCGATCTCGAGCTTGTATTATGATGGGGCGCCCGGCCCGGCCCAATACGAAACGCCCTCGGGCACGGTTAAAGGCGAAATGCTGCTTAAGCGCCAATTCGTCATCCATAACGGCGAGATCAAGGTGTTGTTTGATACCGGCGTAACCATTGGAGATGAGCTGCTGCAGCAGGTGCTCAGCCATAGCGCGGATGATCGGATGAAGAGCATCGTAGCTACAATTCAGAAGGAACAGAATGCCGTCATTCGAAACGACAAAACCCGCATGCTGATCGTTCAGGGGGCTGCCGGCAGCGGCAAAACCTCAGCGGCACTGCAGCGGGTAGCTTATCTGTTGTATAAGTATCGGGAGACGCTTCGGGCCGATCAGATGATTCTGTTCTCTCCGAACCCCCTGTTTAATAGTTATGTATCCACGGTGCTTCCGGAGCTTGGCGAGGACAATATGCAGCAGACGACCTTCCAGTCCTATCTGGAACACCGGCTGGGCAAGGAGTTTGAGCTTGAAGATGTGTTTACGCAGACGGAAACCTTACTGAATGCGGACGATTCGCCGCATTACCGTGCGCGACTTGAGAGCATATCCTTTAAATCCTCGGGAGCCTATCTGGATACCATCAGACGATACAAGGAATTGCTGGAGAAGGGCGGGATGCTCTTTAAGCCTGTCGTATTCCAAGGTAAGGTGATCGTCAGCGCCGACGAAATGTCCGCGCAGTTCTATAGTTATGATTCGGCGGTTAAACTCGCTGGCCGGATCGACCTGATGAAAGAGTGGATGCTGAAACGTCTGTCGGAGTTCGCCCAGAGCGAAAAAGACGCCCCGTGGGTGGAGGAGCAGATCCAGCTGCTGGATACGGAAGATTACCAGCGGGCCTTTCAAACGATGAGACGTAAGCAGAACCGGAAGTCGGACACGTTTGACGATTTCGATAAAGAAAGGGATGTCCTTGCCAAAATGGTCATCAGCAATCGGCTCAAGCCGGTTAGACGCTGGATCAAGCGGTTTCGATATGTGGATGTAAAGGGCATGTACCGAAAATTATATACCGATGAATCGCTATTTCGCCGGGCGGCCGGAAATTTGGAGACGCTCCCGGATTATTGGGAGGAGATCTGCAGTCTCACCGTTGCGTCACTGGACAATAAATCGCTGCTGTATGAGGATGCGACTCCGTTCCTCTATCTAAAGGAGCTGCTTCAAGGTTTCCGCACGAACACGTCGATTCGTCATGTGATTGTCGATGAAGTACAGGACTATTCGGGATTTCAGCTGGAATTCCTGAAGCGATTGTTCCCGCGAGCGAAAATGACGGTGCTGGGGGATCTCAATCAAGCGATTTACGCACATGGAGAGGCGATCGGCAATCTGGAAAATCTGGTGAGTCTGTACGGCGAGGAGGATACGGAGGTCATCAATCTGACGCAAAGCTACCGGTCCACGTATGAAATCGTTGATTTCACGCGGCAGATGATACCAGGCGGGGAGCGGATTGTTCCATTTAACCGGAGCGGCGAAGCTCCTCAGGTGGTTGCGGTGAACGATGAAGAACGTCTGCATGAAGCGATAGTCTCTGATATCCTTGAGCTTCATGAACAGGGATTCCAGTACGTGGCGGTGATTTGCCGGACAGAAGAGGAGAGCAGACGTGTACACGAGCAGCTGTCGACAGATATACCTGCGCGATTAATTACCAAAACCACGCCTGCTTTTGAGAAAGGAACGCTTGTCGTTCCTGCCTATCTGGCCAAAGGCGTGGAATTCGACGCGGTGATCATATACAACGGCTCCGAGGATGTGTACCATCGCGAAAGCGACCGCAAGCTGTTCTACACCGCATGTACACGTGCCATGCACAAACTTCATGTATATCATATCGGGGAAAAAAGCCACTTTATACCGGATCAAAACTAAATAATTTAAGGTCTGTCTGCGCAACCATCTCAGGCAGGCCTTTTTTTCATGATGGATATATGAAAACCAAGCATGTTTCATAGAAGAGGAAAAAAACGGAAGTGAAATTAGGAAAGCAGTATGGAACAAGCTTTATACCATAAGGAGGGAGTTATCCAATATTTATCATGATTTGACCGGTGATTAATAATTTTTTTAATTATTTTCGGGAAAAGCGCTTTCTCGACCGCCGAGTCTATTCATTTTTGACATAAATTTGACGAAAAAAGGTTTGGGGGTATATTACTTATCAAAGGTCGGGTGCTTGCGGATGAAGATAAAAACAAAATTAATTCTTTCGTCTACGATTCTTGCAGTGGTTACGTCGGTAATCGTAATTATCGCGTTTATCACTTCGAATATGACGGAGAAGAGGTTCAGCAAGATTATTGAAGTGGATCAGAAGGTCATTTATAACCTGACGCAATTGGAGACCCTATTGTCGGGCGTCTCTAATGATGAACGGGGGTACTTATTGACCGGTGATTCGACCTTTGCAGATTCATTGAAAGCGAAGCAGGAGTCCGTCGCCAAACTCATGGCCGAAACCAAAGGCTTGATGACGGCTGAGGAAGACCGCAACGTTTTTAACGAGATCGAAACCGGGTATGTCATATACACCGAAGCCGTGAATGAGGTGTTAAACAAATTAGGGTATGACACCGGTTTTTACAAGGCTGTGCCGTTCCGGGTATATGAAGCTGCTTTTAACCAGGAGCGCGAAGTGCGCAAGTCCTTCAGTACGCTTATCGCACAATTTACAGTACATAAAAATGAAGCCTTGGCTAAGCAGGCTGATCAGATTGCGGCCAGCAGCCGATTCCAGAATTTGATCATTATGTTGATCGGAGTTGCAGCCGTTGTTTATTTTGCTATTCAAGGATATCTTCTTACCCGTTCGATTCGTCCTTTGAATCGGATGAGCGATCAGCTCTTGAAGATTGCCGAAGGCGGAGGGGACCTGGTTACCCGATTACAGATTAACACGAAAGACGAAATCAGGGATGTAGCTGATGCTTATAATAAATTGGTCGATGGCTTCAGGGAGCTCGTCGTACAGGTGCAGGATACGGCCGGCAAAGTCGGTATCGCAGCTTCGACGCTGCACTCCACAACCGAGGAAATTCGCCAAGCTTCCCATCAAACCTCAGGTATTATGGAAGAGCTGGCGGCCGGGGTAGAGAACCAGCTTCAGGATACCGAGGAAACGACGGCTACGGTAACGGACATGGCGGAAGGAATGAAACACATTGCGCATGCCGCCCAAGACGTCTTTGGCTTGGCAGCAACGACGAACCAACTTGCGGCTGAAGGGGAACAGGCGCTTATCCATACACTGGCTCAAATGGAAGGCATACGCACCAGTGTGGATCAATCCGCTCAATCGGTGCGTGCGCTCGGCGAAAAGGCCTCCAGCATCGGAGCGATGGGTCAGATCATTATCGAAATTGCGGAGCAAACATCACTGCTTGCCTTAAATGCCTCAATTGAGGCCGCTCGGGCGGGCGAGCATGGCCGAGGTTTTGCGGTTGTAGCGGCTGAGGTCCGGAAATTGGCAGATCAGGCATCGAACTCCTCTGTCGAAATCAGACAATTCGTCCATGAACTTCAGCAGGATATTGTTGATCTGGCCGGCGTTATGGAGCAGGGCACCCGCGAAGTGACCGAGGGCATGAATGTGGCACAAGGAGCCGAGAGAGCCTTTAAGGACATTGAGCAATCCGTCGGTGAATTGAATGAGCAAATTCAGAGTGTTACCGTTGCAACAGAGCAGATGAACTCCGGAGCAGGGGAGCTTGTTCACGCCATCCGCCGAATTCAGGAGGTCACGGAGACGACTGCAGGGGGAACTCAAAGCGTCAGTGCCGCCACGGAAGAGCAGCTGGCCTCAATGGAGGAAATTACAAATTCCGTTGAAGATTTGAATGTTATGTCCAGCAAGCTTCGGCAGTTGATGTCCGGCTTTAAAGTATAAATAAGGAAAAAATGTATATGGGAAAAAACGGCCACCTTGCAATCATGCATATTCCGGGGAAAAGAACCTACAATATGGATGACAGATAACGCAAAGGTGGTCTTCTCTCATGGAAAACAAGAAATGGGATCTGGTTGCCCTTGCATCCATACCACTCATCATGACGTTAGGCAATTCCATGCTGATTCCCATTTTGCCGCAGATCTCCAAAGCTCTGGGGATCAGTTCCTTCAAGGTCAGTATGCTTATAACGGTGTATGCTGTTGTAGCCATCTTACTGATCCCGATTGCCGGTTATTTATCGGATCGGTATGGACGAAAGAAGATCATCATCCCTAGCTTGATTATTGCGGCATTAGGCGGAGCTGTCTCGGCTGTGGCTGCCTGGATGCTGAGTGGGACGGCGGCATATTACGTTATTTTGGCAGGACGGTTTCTACAGGGAATTGGTGCTGCCGGGGCATTCCCCATTGTCATTCCGCTTGTCGGCGACATGTTTAAAGAGGAAGAAAAGGTCAGTAAAAGTTTGGGTATTATCGAAACCTCCAATACGTTTGGCAAGGTAGTCAGTCCAATACTGGGCGCCCTGCTCGGGAGTTTTATCTGGTTTTTGCCCTTTATAGCGATTCCGGTTCTATGCCTGATCTCTATCGTGCTTGTCATTTTTCTTGTGAAGACACCCAAGTCGAACAATGACGATAAACAATCCATACGCGAGTTTTTGAAAACAACCAGGCAGGTTTTGCATGAGAAGGGAAGATGGCTGTATGCGATATTCGCCATCGGCGGCATTGCGATGTTTGGCGTGTTCGGCGTGCTTTTCTATTTGTCGGAGACGCTCGAGAGCACTTACAATTTACACGGTGTGGTAAAAGGGCTGGTGCTTGCGATTCCGCTGGCTTTGTTATGTCTGTCTTCCTATTTAGCCGGTAAATTCACGGGCAAAAATAAAGCGGCTAAAAAGTGGACCGGTTTCGCGGGTATGGCCATTTTGACGGCTTCCCTGATTGTCACCGGATTTAGTTCGCAGATTTATTTTGTAGTCGGTATGATGACGCTTGGCGGCATCGGGATCGGGATGGTACTGCCGTGCATGGACACGCTGCTGACGGAAGGTATAGAGAAGGAGCAGCGAGGTACCATTACCTCTCTATACAGCAGTATGCGTTTTATCGGCGTATCGCTCGGACCTCCAGTTGTCTCGCTGCTCCTCGGGGCGAATCATTGGGTGCTGTTCGGCACTTTGGCAGCCGTCGCGGCTGTAGGCAGTCTGCTCACATTATTCGCCGTGAAGCCGGAGGCAAAGGAAGACGATACCGGAGGGAATTCATACCGAGTCGACTTCAAGAAACCCCAGGGCTTGAAAAAGAAAGGTCTTGTCCATAAATAATGGACAAGACCTTTCTCATATCTGATATGGACAGAGAGCATAGTGACATGGAGGAACACCCATCGTCCACTTTGTTTCCTGGTCCATTCCTGGGACGCTTTCGAAGTTCATATGCCGTCGCCTTTTCTAGGCTTCGCTGCTATCTCCGTTATCCTGCAGCGGTGGGTTCGGTATCCTCAAGAGACGTTGCTTTGAAACGTGATCGACCGGTTACCTGCATGATGATATAAATCAGGATTAATATTACAAGCGCAATGGCTGAATAACGGTACATGATCGCGTACGAAGTGGATTTGGCGATGGAACCGAGCGCGATAGAGCCGATAGCGACACCGAAATCCAGAGAGTTAAAGAACATGCCGTTGGCCATGCCGCGCTGCAGCGGATGAACCTCCTGAATCATCCAGGTCTGGATGGATGGCTGCATTGCACCGAAGCCAAGGCCATAACATAATGCCGATAACAGCATAGTTCCCGTCGATGTGGCGAAGGTCAGCAACAACAAACCGGCGACCATTAGAATAGCAGCGGGTATAACCAGTGCCTTGTGTCCATACCGGTCATAGATTCTGCCGGAGAACGGCCGTACCAAAATAATGGCAATGGCATTGAACAAGAAGAAATACTGGGGATTCCGGAGGTGAGCCTCGGCGCCGAATAACGCCATGAAGCTCAACAATCCGCCGTACGTAATGGACATCAAAAAGTTAAGGACGCTGGGCAGAATCAGCTTTTTATTGAATGAACCTTTAGGTTGCTCCTCAACTCGAGGTTGAACCGCTGCGGGGCGCTCCATATTTCGTTTTGCTGATCTTGACGTCAAGACGTAGGCGAGCGGGAAGATAAGTACATTGATTATGACGGTGATGATCACAAGCGGTGTGAACCCCCCGTCTTGCAGAAGCGTCAAGCCGATCATCGGGCCGATCGACATGGCGAGCGTAGTGGATAAACCGAAATATCCCATGCCCTCGCCCAGTCGTTTGATCGGAATGACGTCCGATGCCATCGTAGGAAACGAGGTGCTGGTCATTCCAAAGCCGATGCCAAACAAAACGCGCATCAGCAGAAGAAAGGCAATGCCGGATGCCCAGTAATAGCCGAGCGTGGCTGCCAGTGAGATCAACAGCCCGACGTACAGAAGCAGGCGCAGCTTACCTTTTTCCAGCGCTTTGCTTGACACGAAGCGGGAAGCGATTGCGCTGAAAGCGAACACGCTGGTTATCAGGCTGACCTGCAGCGGGCTTGCCATAAACGCCTCCTTGGCGTATGCGGGCAGCGTGGTCAGCATCATCTGCAGGGTCAGAAACAGAAAAAGGTTGCTGACCATCAAGGTGATGAATTCTTTGGTCCATAATCGTTGTGTTGTATTCATTTCATTCATGTGAAACATCACTCCTGTTTGTCTAAGTTGTGTATGTTGGCATTGATACGCGAGAGTGTGTCCCAGAACATCTCTAATTGATGATCGTCAATGCCTTCGATTAACTGGCTTCCGCATTGACTTTCGATGGTTGTGGTTGCCTCGATCAATTCTTTGCCTGTATCCGTCAAAAAGAGCTGGAAAGCTCTCCGGTCGTTAACCGAAACGGATTTGCGAGTATACCCTTTTTTCTCGAGCAGATCCAAAATACGGGTAGTGGTCGGTTGGTCCTTATCCGCTTTGGCGGCAACTTCCTTTTGATTTAACCCTTCGTGCTCTCCGATGTGGTACAGAACCAGCCATTGCTCGGGAGTGATGTCATAGGGCTTCAAGGCATTGGCAAACAAATGGGATGCGCGGCGATAGGTGTAACCCAGATGAAAACCGATGGAGGGGTTGCGTTTAGGCACTTTCAAGAAACAAGTCACACCTTTCATTTCAAGTCAAAAATAGTTGTCTAAACAATTATATGCCTGACATGCAAATCAGTCAAACCATTCAAAAAATTAATTATCTGCATGACAGGGTTTCGTTAAACGATGTGGAATATGAAAAATGGAATGATAACATAGCTCTAACAATTGCGAGCTATATTTATAGTACAAACCAATATCTCACCACTCAGGAGGAAGTACAAATGTCACAATTGATTAATTTTGCACACCGCGGGTCATCGGCCATATGTCCCGAGAATACGATGGCTGCTTTTGCCAAAGGCTTGGAGCAGGGAGCTACCGGGATTGAAACCGATGTTCAGATGACGAAGGACGGAAGGCTGGTTCTGATCCATGATGAGAGTGTCGCCCGTACCACGGGGGCCGAGGGGCTTGTCAAGGATTATACATACGACGAGCTGGCCAAGCTGGATGCTGGCTCATGGTTTGGAGCGGATTTTCAAGGGGAACGGATACCGCTGCTGGAAGAACTGCTGGAATTAACGAAAAATCACGGCACGATTGTTAACATCGAACTGAAGAACGGATCGATTCAATATCCCGAGCTGGAAAAGCGCGTAATCGAAACCGTAAGACATTACAACATGTCAGAGCAAATCGTCATCTCAAGCTTTAATCATTATTCCCTGGTGGAGTGCAAACATATTGATCCTGAAATACGAACTGGCCTGTTGTATGGCGAAGGCTTATACAAACCGTGGGAGTATGCCAAATTGGCCAAAGCGGATGCTCTGCATGCATACCATCGCGCAGTTCTGCCGGAATGGGTAGAGGAAGCGAAGCAGCATGGCGTAGTCTATCACCCTTGGACCGTCAATGACGAGGAGCAGATGAAAACCTTGATCGATGCCGGCGTGGCGGGCATTATTACGGATTATCCGGATGTACTCAGGGGATTGCTACAAATTAAGGGAGCGTGACTTTGTGAAGAAAACATGGCTGCTGGGCTTTGGCTTTTTCAGCATTAGCATTACCTGGGCGCTGTACAATGCGTTTGTGCCCTATTTTCTGGAGGATTACATATCCAGTGTCGCACTGATCGGTTTCTTTATGACGATCGACAATTACTTTGCCTTGTTCTTGCAGCCATGGATCGGAAGTCGCAGCGACAGGACCCATACCCGGTACGGCAGAAGAATGCCTTATCTGCTCATCGGTATGCCGCTTGGCGCTCTGTTTACCGCAATCATTCCGTTTCACAACGGGATGGCGACATTGATACTGTTTATGGTCCTCATGAACCTGGCCATGAGTCTGTATCGTTCGCCTACCGTTTCATTAATGCCGGATATTACGGAGGAGAAACGCCGCACGAGAGCCAACGGCATCATTAACTTTATGGGCGGCATAGGGTCCATATTGGCTTTTGGCGTGGGCTCGGTACTGTATAGCGCACATCAGTCCCTGCCTTTTATTGCCGCAGCGGGCATAACGCTGGTGTCGTTGTTCATCTTAAGAACGTTTATCCAGGAGAAGCGTGACGCTCCAGGCTATCAGGCTCAGACGGCCGCCAAATCTAAAGTTTTCTTTAAGAGTCAGATCAATCGGACAACGGTGCTGCTCTTGGCGGCGATATTTTTCTGGTTTGTCGCATATCAAGGGGTTGAGACCCTGTTTACTTTGTACGGGAAAAACGAGATGGGGCTAACGGAATCGCAGGCTTCCTTTTCCCTGACGTTTTTTTCGCTCGCCTTTGTTGTGTTCGCCATTCCAAGCGGATGGCTTGGTGGTAAATTCGGCAAGAAACGGATGATTCTGATCGGCGTCAGCGGGCTGTTGGTTGTCTTTGCGCTCGTACCATGGGTTGAATCACTGCTATTGCTTCGCATATTGCTGACCGTTGGCGGATTATTCTGGGCTTGCATCAATATTAATTCCTATCCGTTTATTGTATCTACCGGATCAGAGGACAGCATTGGGACGCGGACGGGAATGTACTATTTGGTATCCTCACTTGCGGCGATCTCGTCACCGCCTCTTCTGGGCAAGCTCATTGACGGCATGGGGTATTCGATTCTGTTTTATTGCGCCGCAGGCAGCATGCTGCTCGCGCTGATCTGCGTGCTCATGATCCGGCATCAGGAAACGGAAAGCCCTGCAAACTCGCAGACCGCTTCCGCCAGCTTGTCCTAGCCGATTTGATTTTTTGATAACCGAAGGTTCGGCTCCTGCCAGTCAGTGTGTACGGAATAACATTGACGAGAGCTTGCCGGCACAGGTAGAATCTAATATCAGATAGATTTGAATTAGAAAATGCCGGCAAAGGTGCAGGAGCTGATTCCAAGGTTGACAACGATTTATGATATTGCCAAAAAAACAGGCTATTCGCCTACGACGGTGTCGAAAGTCTTCAACAACTATCCGGATGTCCGGGAGAAGACGAGAGCCAAGATTCTGGCAACCGCGAAGGAAATGGGCTATCTTCCAAACGCAAACGCCAGATCGCTTACGACGAAACGATCCTGGACCATTGGCATTCTCTTTGTGGAAGCTACGGGAGCAGGGATTCGTCACCCCTATTTCGGAGCCGTCATCGAAAGTTTTAAGAAAATTGCGGTATCCAAAGGGTATGATCTGATGTTCATCTCCAAGGATGTCGGCGGCCGAAGAAGCAGTTATGTGGAGCATTGCAAAATCCGGGGCGTCGATGGCGTGGTCGTCATTCTGTCGAGCAGCGAGGACCCCGATTTCCAGGAGCTGCTGGATAGCGGCATACCGTGCGTCATTCTGGATTCGTCACCGGGGCAGGTGCATTCGGTTTACTCCGATAACATCGGAGGCAGCATGCAGGCACTTCGGTATTTGCACTCGCTTGGACATCGTTGCATTGCCCATATATCGGGCGGATTGAATACGTTTGCAGGCGAGCAGCGTCAACAGGGCTATGAGCAAGCCCTTCGGGAGCTTGATCTGGACCTAAGGGAAGAGTACATAACCAGCAGCGATTTTTTCTCCACCGAGAGCGGATATGAAGCCATGAAGAGGCTGCTGGGGCTTAGAGAGAGACCGACAGCTGTTTATGCCGCTGGAGATCTGCTTGCGCTTGGAGCTATTCGTGCCGTGCAGGATCATGGCTTGAATGTACCGGGAGATGTGTCCATCATCGGTTTTGATGATATTGAAATGTCCCGTTATATTACCCCTGCGTTAACGACCATACGCCAGGATACGGAGCAGTTGGGCACCGTTGCGGCGGAGATCCTTCTTACTTCGATCGAAGAACAAGACGCAACAGTACAGTCGGTTATGCTGCCGGTTCAATTGATTATCCGGGAATCCTGCCGCCCGGTCACCTAGGTGAAATATAAAGGCAGGACTCATTTTTGCCACTTTTCGAAACCGGTTTCGAAAAGTGGCAAACTCTGAATTTTGAATCCAAGTATGAACCCATTTAAGGAGGATCTGAGCATGTCAAATTATCGTTTTGAGAAGGATACCTTTGTGATCGAGCAGTATGATCTCGCCAAACCGTTTTCCAGCTTCCTGCCGGGGATTGCAGGCTTGAAGGGGATACCGATGTGGACCTTTTATGTGAATCGGGGTCAGGGGATATGCAGCTTCGGCATACGCGACAAGAACTCGCCGATCATGGAATTTTCCCCGGCGAATATCTCGTATAAGAATGTGTCGACAACCGGCTTCCGTACGTTTATCAAGATGGCGGGGACACCGGCAGTCTATGAGCCGGTCTATGAGCCGTTCCAATCCTTTCAGCCGGATTCCAAAGCGAAGAGAACGATGTTGATCCGTCAGAATGAGCTGGTCATTGAGGAGGAGCATGCCGGTAACGGATTTCGCACGTCGGTGTCGTATTTTCAGCTGCCCGGTGAAGATTTTGCCGCCCTTGTCCGCGAAGTCAGCGTAACGAACATCGGAGCTCAGCCTGTATCGCTTGAACTGCTGGACGGCATGCCGGAGATTCTGCCTTACGGTGTCGAGAATAGCGGGTACAAGGAGGTCGGCAATCTCCTTCGAAGCTGGATGGAAGTGGAGAACCTTGAACGGGGGATCCCGTTCTATAAAGTTCGCTCCAGTACGCACGATGAGGCTGAAGTCAGCGAAGTTACGAGCGGTCACTTCTATCTGTCGTTTGATCAGCACGGGAAGTTGATTCAACCCCTTGTAGACTTTGATCTGATCTTTGGCGGAAACACTTCATTAATCCATCCTGATCGATTTGCCGTGAGCTCGGTGGAAGCTTTGATGAACGCCACGCCGTATGCCGTGAACAAAGTGCCCTGCGGATTCAGCGGGCTGTCGGCTACTCTTGAGCCTGGGGAGTCGGCGACCGTGTATACGCTGGTAGGCCATGTGAACGATATCGGCAAAATCAATAAGCGCTCCAAAGATTTGTGTTCACCTGCCTATATCCTCCGTAAACGCGAGGAGGCCTCGGCGTTGACACGGGAATTAACCGAGGATGTTGCAACCAAAACGGGATCACCACTATTTGATGAATATAGCCGTCAGTCCTATCTGGACAATTTTCTGCGGGGCGGATATCCGTTCCTGTTCGATAACGGGAAGGAAGGGGCCGTTGTCCATCTATACTCCCGCAAGCATGGGGATCTGGAGCGGGATTATAACTTCTTTTCTCTTGCGCCGGAGTACTATTCACAGGGGAACGGCAATTTCCGGGATATGAATCAGAACCGCCGAAATGACGTGTTTTTCCACCCGAAGGTAGGTACATTCAACATCCGGATGTTCTTCAGTCTCATTCAAGCCGACGGATATAACCCGCTTAGCGTCGAGGGAACGAAATTCCGCGTGAGTGAAGGGAAGAAAGGGGAATTGGAGAAACTGCTGCGGGCCTCCGCGGCTCAGGAAGATTATGAGAAGCTGGCCAAAGCATGCGCCGGGGATTATACGCCGGGTAACATCATCAACGCGATTTCGGATCAAGGCATCAGGCTGGAGATCAGCGAGGAACGGTTCTTGTCCGGGCTGTTGGCGATATCCGATCAACATTTTGCCGCTTCGTTCGGCGAAGGGTTCTGGTCGGATCATTGGACTTATAATATGGATCTGGTTGATACCTACTTGGATATTTATCCCGACCGTTATGAGGAACTGTTGTTTGGCGAGAATGCGTATACGTTCTTTGACAGCCCGGTGTACGTCCTTCCGCGGAGTGAGAAGGTTGTGATCAGCCGGGGCAAGGTACGGCAATATGGTGCGCTGTTGGAGGACGAGGAGAAACTGAACAAGTTCGGCAGAAAAAGGAACGCTGCGGAATGGCTGCGGGTCGATGGCGGACTAGGCGGCATTTACCGCACAAATCTGTTTGTCAAAATGATCTCATTATCCCTCAATAAAATGGCAACACTCGACCCTTACGGGATGGGGGTAGAGATGGAGGCGAACAAGCCGGGCTGGAATGACGCGATGAATGGTTTGCCGGGCCTTTTTGGGTCGGGCATGAGCGAAACAATGGAATTGAAGCGGATGGTCGCATTTATCGTGGATGCGGCCGAGCGGTTCGGCCATCAAGTGATTCAGGTACCGGAGGAGATTGCGTCTTACTTAGAGAGCGTATACGAAGCCGTACAGCTATATCAGTCCGGCTCACTGGACTCATTCGGTTATTGGGACTTGGTAGCGGGGCAGCGTGAATCCTACCGTGCATTGGTTCGGTACGGGATCAGCGGCCGGGAGGTTGAAATTTCGGTGAGGAACGTGAGGAGCATGTACGAAGCCTTTCTGGATAAAATCGAAGAAGGTATCCAGCGTGCCGAGCAGATGGGTGGCGGAATCGTGCCAACGTATTTCCGTTTTGAAGCCGAGCGATTTGAAGAGGTTCGGGATGCAGCGGGAAAGCCGGTGATCACCCGCTATGGTTTGCCCGCCGCAAAAGTGCTTGAATTCAAGGCGTATGCTCTCCCGCATTTTCTGGAGGCACCGGCTCGCGGCATGAAGCTTGCCGATGAAGGCCGGGCGAGAACGATGTATGACCGGATCAAGGCATCCGATCTGTATGATTCCGTGCTCGGAATGTATAAAACGTCCGTCAGCCTGGAGGGAGAAACCGATGAAATCGGACGCATCCGTGCATTTACAGCCGGCTGGCTGGAGCGGGAATCCGTATTTTTGCATATGACCTATAAATACTTGCTTTCATTATTAATAGCCGGATTGTATGACGAGTTTTTCTCGGAAATCAAAACCTCCCTCATCCCTTTTCTGGACCCGGCTGTTTATGGGCGCAGCACGCTGGAGAACTCCTCGTTTATTGCCAGCAGCGTGAATCCGGATCCCCACGTGCATGGACGAGGTTTCGTGGCAAGGCTGAGCGGATCGACGGCCGAATTCCTAAGCATGTGGATTACGATGATGGCAGGAAAAAAGGTATTCCGATACGAAGGCAGCCAGCTGCAGCTTCATCTGAACCCCGTTCTTCCAGCGTGGCTGTTTGACGAGAATCAAGAAGTGTCCTTCACCTTCCTTGGGGCTGTCAAGGTGACGTATCGCAGCGAGCGCGCAGCCAATACGTATGGTCAGGACGGCGTTACGATTCAGCGTTTAACTCTCACCACGGTGGGAGGGGATTCGATCGAGGTCGATGGACCTCTTATTACAGGTGAGTTGGCCCATGAAGTTCGTAACGGGAACATCCGGGCCATTCATGCTGTGCTGAAATAGAGGGAAACGAAAGCCAACCAGGCCGCCCGAGATGAATCGGGTGGCCTATTCACTGTTATTTGAAGTTCTGTTTATTCATGAGGAGGCTTTTTGTTATTGCTTGACATGGCTGAGCCAAACGTAATGCCAATAGCAGCACCGATCGCTATGCCGATAGCGACATTATCCATGGCAACACCAATGGCTACCCCGACGCCGACCCCCATGCTTATCCCGAGGGCCATGTTGTTCTTTTTCTTTTCCATACGACCGTCACCTCTATCTGTATCAGTTGATCCCAACAAGCGTCCTTCCTACTCAAGCTGCTATTGTTTATATTATAGAGGATATTGGACGTGGATGCCGGATATCCGCTGCTTCATGTTTTCTTCGCTTGCAAGTCCCAGTGTTGCAACCCATAATAGATATATCGATTTGAAATACATATGAATTCAACGTCTTCGAGTGCGAGGAGGGGGTTGTCATGCAGTGGATCGCCATGCTGACGATGCTGATTGATCATGTAGGGCTTGTGTTTTTTCCGCATCAGGAGATTTGGAGAATCATCGGCCGCATTGCTTTCCCAATCTACGTCTATGCTCTCGTTCAGGGGCACCGCTACACTTCTTCGAGACCCAAGTATATCATTCGGCTGGCCGTTATTGCGGTGATCTCCCAAATTCCCTATCAGCTTGCGCTGGATCCTGAAGGGTTGAATGTGGTCATTACCCTGGTTGCTGGAGCCATTGTTTTATATGTGCTGGAACGCTCGGATTCCCAGCTGTTATCGTGGATGGTTGTTGTTGCCGCCTGTGCCCTAATGAGTGAATTTCCGTTTGATTACGGAGCTTACGGACTGCTGTTGATTTTGATTTTCCGATATGCCCAGGCCAGCTGGCTTGTTCCGCTTCATATGGTGTTAAACCTGTTATTCTGGTTCCTTAATAACTGGGAGCTGCAGATGTGGAGCGTCATCCCGACGGCTGTGATAGCTTATGGCCCGCATGTATGGAGGAAACTGGAGTCTATCCGGGTGAGTCGCTGGGTATGGCGTTCATTTTATCCTCTGCATTTACTGATTATTGCGTTATTACGGGTGATTGTATAGAGATGCACTCTTTAGGTTAGCGCTTGATGGATTGATTATATACAAGGAGAGACATACATGTTGAATATCGCACTGGCTGCCTGCATCCTATTGTTCGCAGCGGCGGGTTACATCGCATTCATGAATTCCAAATTAATTGCGGATAAAAAACGGGAAGCATACATTCCTCCGCCTGCTTCGGAATATACCGTTTATATGACGCCTCAGTTCACGGAGGAGGACAAAAGATCGATGAGTCCGATCGGCGTCATGGAATTTCGCGATCCGCAAGGGATGATGAAGGTATATCTTTGCCGGGTCAGGAATGCATCCGAGGATTTGAAGCTGGAGCAAGCCGGCAATGTGTTTCTTCATCATTTGACGAAGGCCAGGGACACCGGCAGCCTGATGTTCTACCGTACGGTGGAGGAAGCGCTGCAAGGGCCGGAAGAGAAGAGTTTGACCGACCGACTGTCTGCAGCTGCCAAAAAAAAGCCGAGAACAGAATAGGCAAACAGGGTCAATCCACCCACTAGCGGGGTAATAAAGAAATAAAAGACCGAAAGGAGATTTTCCGAAATGAAAACATTTAAAATCGGAAGGACATCGGTCTCCGTCTTTATAGGCGATATTACGACATGGACGGGCGACATTATCGTCAATGCTGCAAATTCGGGACTGCTGGGTGGAAAAGGCGTGGACGGCGCAATTCATAGCGCCGGCGGGCCGGAAATCATGGAGCAGTGCATGGAAATTCGCAAGCAGCAAGGCGGCTGCCCGCCAGGCAATGCCGTGATTACCGGTGCAGGCCGGCTGCCTGCCCAGCATATCATCCATACGGTCGGCCCGATCTGGGAGGGCGGCGGACGGCGTGAGGAGCATACGCTGGCGGAATGCTACCGCAATAGTCTCCTGCTTGCAATCGAGGTGGGTGCCAGAAGCATCGCCTTTCCTAATATAAGCACGGGTATCTATGAGTATCCTAAGGCTCCGGCATGTGACGTTGCGTTAAAGGCGGTTACGGAGCTGCTTGAAGAGGATCTGCCGGATAACCGTCTGGATCGGATTGACTTCGTTTGTTTTTCTCCTGATAATGAAGAGCTTTATATCCATTGGCTTGAGCAGTACACACAGGAGAAGGAGGCGCAAGTTTAAAATAAACCCCACAAAGTGGAGCCTATGCTTCGATGCTTATTCCAAATACTTTGCGGGGACCCTAAAAACAAACCTCTATCGAGGCCTTTTAAGAATGAGCAACCGCGGTTCAAAGGTAGGTTTTCTGGCGACTATAGAATGGTTCAGCTCCGCTGAAAAATTATAAATTTTGTAATCTTAATGAAAATCAGGGGCGCAGTTAGCGCCCCTGACGTTTTGTCAGTCGACTTTTACATATGATAGGAACCGCTTGGCTCAAACAGCACCCATTCCAGCATCGTGATCATATCGTCGAGACGGGTTTCCTGATTGAGAAGGGAGGCTCGCTCCGGACTGTTCTCCTCGAGAGCAGTCAAGCGAGTTTGCAGCATTTTCTTCTGCATCGTAAGTTCATTGATCTTGGATTTGATTTGGTTTTCGGTTCGCATAAGTATAATCCTTTCGTTTGTATGAAATCCATCTGTTTACCCCATATTATAGCATTTGATTCAGCTTAAGACGAGGGAGCGGATTCACATGGAAAGTGAATATAATATGAAGAAAATAGCGGCGGAGCATGCCGCCAAGTATGTCCAGGATGGGATGAAGATTGGACTGGGCACTGGCTCAACCGCTTATTACGCGATTCTCAAAATCGGCGAGATGGTCCGATCCGGACTCTCGATTCAGGCCGTGGCTACCTCTGAAGCATCGGAGAAGCTGGCGATGGAACAAGGGATATCCTTGACGCCGATCCATCAGATCGATCGCTTGGATCTGACGATTGACGGGGCAGATGAGCTGGATGACCAGCTCCGTTTAATCAAGGGAGGGGGCGGAGCGCTTCTCCGCGAGAAGATCACGGCTTTTCACAGTGAACGGCTCGTGATTGTAGCGGATGAAGCGAAAGCCGTAGCTCAACTCGGCGCTTTCCCGCTGCCGGTTGAGATTGTCCCTTTTGCTTTTGAGTGGACGGTTCGATCACTAGCCCAGCTTGGTTGTTCTGTGGAGATCCGCCGTAAGCAAGATGAGGGGGTTTATGTTACGGATAACGGGAATTATATTGCTGATTGCCGGTTTCAGCATATTGCCCGTCCTGAAGAATTGAGCTCTCGGCTAGGCGCCATTCCTGGCGTGGTTGAACATGGGCTGTTTATCGGTATGGCCGACCAAGCGATCATCGGCTGCCAGGATGGAACGGTACGGATATTGCATTCCGGGAGCATAGAAGCAAAGAATACATTTGACAGTTGATCCGGCGTTCATTAACCTTAATAACATGATATCTTTCGGAGGGTGAAATATGTCGGATATTCAAGAACACGAGGATACCCCGTTACATTTGCTGGTTGTCCTTGCCAGAGCTTATAACGCAGTGATGACACATTCGCATCGCAGCATCAATAGTCACGGATTGAACTCCACCGAATTCGGCGTATTGGATGTGCTCTATCACAAAGGACCGCAGCCGCTGCAAAAAATTGGCGAAAAGGTGCTTATTTCCAGTGGTAACATTACATACGTGGTGGACAAGCTTCAAAAGAAAAACCTGCTGGTTCGCCGGGCTTCCGCTGAGGATCGCCGCGTCATTTATGCTGAGCTTACTGCAGAGGGAAAGGAATTCTTCGAAGCCATCTTTCCTCAGCATCAGGAATTGATGGTTAAGGTGCTTAGCGGCTTGTCGGAGGACGAGAGAGCGCAGGCGGCGATGCTGCTGCGCAAGCTGGGGATCAGTGCGGAGAAGATGTTGTAGACCTATACAAGTTTTAGATTGGAGATATGTATGCTTAAAGATATAACGATGCAAGCCATGCAACCCGAAGTAAAGGAACTGCTCAGCTACTCGGTATTTCCGGATCCGGAGGCTGTGGATCAGGCGGCTGCTGCTTATGAGACGGGCCCAAGCCGGTTGTTTGGATTTGAAGAGGACGGTCTTCTCTTGGGAGTCATCGGTTTCGATGTTGATCAGGACGAGCTTACCATTCGGCATCTTGCCGTTCTTCCGGAGAATCGGGGCAAGGGATATGGACGCGGATTGATTTTGGAACTGCTCCTTGAGGTCCAGCCTAAGCCGGCCCGAGTTATTGCCGAAACGGACGAAGATGCCGTAAACTTCTACCGCAGTATCGGCTTTGAGGTGTACAGCCTGGGAGAAAAGTATCCGGGTGTTGAAAGATTCCGCTGCATTTACGAGGTGGAGGAATCCGAAGAATAGGCTATTCTTATCCAAAGCATGTTTGCCGTCTTCGAGTGGAATTAAAATTGCCATTCAAGACAATAGACCCGTTTCGCAATGGGGGTACTCCTCATATAATGTCGTAACGAGCGGGGCAGGGGGTGAACATGTTGGTGTACCATTATACCGCTGTCGGCGATTCCTTGACCTTCGGGTTTGGGGCGATGCCTGGCAGCGGTTTTGTTCCGTTATACCGCCGGATGGCGGAGGAGAAGCTTCGCCAGTTCGTGGCCCATGAGAATCTCGGGGTCAATGGATTAACCTCGGATGAGTTATACGATCGGGTCGTTCAGCTTCCTACGTATCGCTTTCACCTGCAGCAGGCTCAGATCATCACGATATCGATCGGAGGGAATGACTTGATACGTGCGGTAAAGTCCACGGGAGGCCGGCCGAATCGGGAGGTGCTGGATGCTGCCTTGTATCGATGTCAGAATCATGTGGCTAATACCATTAGACATATCCGTAAAATAAAGACTCCGGTCAGCAAACCTTATTTTATTCGCGCTATCGGTCTGTATAATCCATACCCGGCCTGGACGGAGGCAACGGAATACGTGATTCGGTTCAATCGGCACTTGATGGGGCTAAGTGACGGCTATTTCCGAGTAGCTGATATTTACGCACAATTTTCAGGCCGAGAGAAAGAACTGATGTCGGTGGACGGTTTACACCCGAATGGCCGAGGGTACCGGGTGATCGCGGAACAATTAAACCGGCTTGGGTACAAGCCACTTGCATAACCAATCGAATGATTAAGAAAAAAAGGGCGTCCCCTGGTCTCTCGACCATGGGACGCCCTTTGGTTTATGTAATCCTTATTAATTATAATAATTTCCTGAAAAAGCTTCGTACGGCCCATTTGCGTTCTTGCCGTTTTTTGTATTTCGGCAGTGACCGGTATACATCCATAGATTCCTGATAAGACTTCTTGGCATCCTCGGTCCTTCCCAGCGATTGATACATATATCCCAGCAAATAAAAGGCTTCGCTTGAAGAAGAGTGAATGGAATGGAACTGCTCCAAATAATGGAGCGCCTTCTCCCGATCCGAATCCCGAAATGCATCGGCAAGCCTAAGATAAGGCCGGCCGTATTTGACCCTCGGGTTGATCTCCAGGGCCCGAATAATATCCGACTCCCCTTGCGGGATGCTGCCGGTATGCAGCCGTGCGTTTCCGATATCGTCCCAGAACTCGGCGGAGTCCTCCAGGCTGGATTCAATGGATTCCAGCAGTTTCAGGGCTTCCCCATACTTACGTCGCTCCAGAAGCAATCTGGCAAGCTCGTGCCTTGATGAAACGTCGCTGGGGCTAACTGCAATCTGTCTGCGCAGCTTGGAAATATTACGTGCGCGCTTAATTGGCTTTGTCACGCTGGGAAATACCCCGACGAAGCGGCGGTCCAGCACATACACGATGAGAAGCAGCACCAGGATCGCCGTAATCGGATTACCGAAGATGTAGAACAGAAATCCAAAAATGATGAGTTTAAACAAAAGAGATCCCTCAATTTCTATGTAAAGTTGTAACACAAATTATACCATAACATGGATTTATTTAGGTGGAAATACTATCGGTTCCATAGACCTTGAATACATGCGCATGTCGGAATAGGCCATAGGTATTGAAAGAAGGTCGATGATAGCCGATAAAGGTAGTAAAGAGGTGATAATCATGGCGAAAAAGGGACAAATATTCCATCATTACAGTTTCGAAACGAAGAAAAAGGCAGTCGCCATGCGGCTGGAGGGCATGACTAAGAAAGAAGTGGCATCGGCCTTACAAATATCTGATATCGGACGGCTGAAAGTGTGGATGCGCAAATACCGTGAGTTGGGCGAAGAAGGTTTGGTCGATCGCCGCAGGAGAATTGTATATTCAGATCCTGACACCGAACGGGATGAAAAAGAACAACTTTCGCAGGTATAGACAATAAGTGATCACATGAGGTGTGGTAAATGACCGTTCCACCATGCCTCTTTCATATGGGAATCAAGGGTGATGCTCTATGGTCGTATCCGGGATTTTTGGATGCATGGGCCAATTCATTAATCTTATCCCGAACAGGCGACAGCCCAGTTCATTTGAGCGGAACCGACATAACATGTGGTATGTTCAAAAAAGGAGGGATTCATGTGAGCGGAGTAGGAGAAGGTTATGGCGGCTATGGATATGGCTCTTCTGTAGGTGCTATTTTGGTATTATTCATCTTGTTGGTGATCATTACTCGCGCATTTATCTAATCCATCTTTTGAGCGAACAAACCAATTGAATCAATAAGTAAATACCGAGCACCTTGAGCAGTCACAACGACAGACCGTCCAAAAGAGGCATGGCCTCTTCTTAGGGCGGTCTTGTTCATGATGAAGCGAGAATCGGCGTGAATGATTGGTCATGAATATCGTTTAACAGCATATGAGAATAATCTCAAAAAAAACAGACCGCTCGAGAAGAAGTGGTCTGTTTTTGGTAGAACGAATATGGACCCGGGTCCATCCTCTGTCCCCGGTGTGCTGCTCATGCTACATCATAATCAATATAACCTTACCGTTTACGAAAGATACGATATCAAAATTCGAGTATCCCCAGGTTTCAATGGTTTTCCCGCCGCCGGTGGTAATGTCCTTGGCCGCCGGATTTCCCCATGACAGCTGCACCTGTTCTTTGGTCATCCCGAGGGAAACCTGGCCTGCTTTAATCTGTTTCCAGACCGATGCGGACCATTTGTGCTTTTGGTAAGGGTCGTAATTTAATAGGGAAGAACGGTCCGCAAACAGCTGCATCACTTCCGAAGACCGGATAGGATAGCTTTTCACTGTTTTTCCTGAAGCCGTTTTGAAGATCACGTTGAATTCGCCTTTGTCATCCGGCAAAATGTCGGTTACCGTCAATTTCGAGAAGCGTTCCAAGTCTTCGAAATCATTCACCCAATACGTTCGACCAATAAATTTAACCAAGCTGCCCTGCATCGCTTTTTTGATCAAGCCGGCCGTCTCACTGGAAACAACGGTCATGACTGCATCGCTCCCGAAGGAGATATTCGCTTGTTTCCACTTGGTTTCCCAATTGATTTTCGCGCCCAGAACATCGGATAACATAGAAGCTGGAATTAGCAGTTCGCCTTTGTCGGTCATCGGAGCCGCCTTTAAGCGCAGCGGGCTGCCATTCAGCTTGGCCTGGTTGCTGCCTGCCGTGAGCAAGAGCACGGTCTCTCCGAGCTTGGCCTCCACGGATCCGTTTTTGGCCGAATAGGTGCCGCCCAGTGCCTGCATGACGGATTTGGCCGGCACCATGATATTCCCGTTAACTTGTTTCGCATATTTCAAATTGTTGCGCAGGCTGGACGATACCGTTATCGATTTGGACAAGCCGCCTGAGGTTACCGTAATCTGTGTCTTGCCAACGCCCGCAGACTTCAGTGTTCCGTTCTTCTGTATGTTCATCAGATAAGGCTTCTCTATATCGATCAGGGCATCTTTAACCGGCACTTTGATCTTGGCCCCGTTCGTGTAAGTCTCCTGGATACTGACTTCAAGGGTATCCCCTACATAAGGCTTGGCATCGGATATCGAAACCGAAAAGGCCTTAACGACAGGCACATCAACCGATTTGTTCTGCCCGTTCGTGTGATGTATCCAGCTTCCGTCAGAACGCTGAGCATAGAACCCCTCCGACAGATCCTCGGCATTTCCGTAAATCGAGGTTCTTACGATCCCGCTTAGGCCGGAGACCTGCTCCTTGAGCTTCCAGCGGTCTTTATACACTCCGGTTGTCCATACGGTTCCGTCTTGGAGCGTCACAATCAGAAGATCCGTCGGCTCATTGGATGCATAAACGATATGAGCTGCGTTCTGGGCGACGGTAACCGGGATGATGCGTCCGTTATCATCAAAGTTGGATGTTTCGTATACAACCACGTCACCGTTGTCACGCAATAGGGCAACACGCCCGCTGTGAACCGTCATGGATTTGACCCCGGCCGGGTTCTCCACGATACCGAGCTTTTTGAATTGTCCCTTTTTGTAGTTATCCTCTAATAGCAGCTCCCCGTTTGAGGACAAGGCGGCAAATTCTTGATCCGCATTGGCGATAAGCAAAATGCCACTGAGGTTTTTTGCTTTTTCCGAGCCGCCCCATACGGTGCCGTCCGACTTCAGCCAGTAGGAACCCGCTATCTGCTTCACTCCGCTTGTTCCCGGAACGACCTCGGGTCCCTTGCCGATATCCCATTCCACTAATCGCCCATCCTGCGTCATACCGATGCCTTCGTATTCATAACCGCTGATGGCTGCAACTTTACCCGGCGTCCGTATGGCATGTCGTCCGTCGATCAGGGACCACATGGAGCCATCGCTCATCAGGTAGGTGTTCCTTCCCGCAATGTCGCTGATCTGGAGCCTGGACTCTTCGGCAGAAGCGATCCCGTGCGTCGTGCTGCCTGCAAAACCAAGTCCCACCAGCACGGCGAATAATACGAGAACATACAACGTTCTTCTCACTTACATGACCTCTCTTCATTTTACAAATAGGAATATTTTTCAAACAGCTATATTGATTCGACAAAATCGGTGTTATTCCTGCAATTAAAAACGCCCTCCGATATCCGGGGACGTCTTGCCGGTTAAGCTCGCGATAGTTCGACGAACTGTCTCGACCTTAACGGTGTTTTAGTTAAGAGATTACGGCGGGGGTCATAGGTGGCAGAAACCAACCTGACTAAGTAATATGAGTTCCTCCCAACAGCAATAAAGCCGCGTATAAATCATTCTTCACTGTTTCGATTTTGGCGAATTTCCTGAATGTAAGATTAGAGATTAAAGCGATCAAGGCATATTTTATTCTCGTTCGTTCTATTTCTGTATCTTCATGGCTAATGATACGATTCATGAATCAGTTCCTCCCCCAGAGACAGATGCTGTTGTGCCTTTATTCGTGCGCTACGGGCGCGAGCAAATGTTCACAGTGTCAACCCTAACGAAACAAATACACAATACCGGCGACCGCAAGAAATACGAAACCGGCTAGTAAGAACCAGATGGATACTTTCTCCCTGGATGCGCGGTTGTCCTTGGGTTCAGTAAAGAAGTAGTCTCTTTGTTGGTAATCCGTAGTAATAAACGCTCCGGATAGAAGCCCTGCAATCGCCAGGCAAGCCAATCCTGCATATAAAAACAGGTTCATCACGTGTTCCCCCCAACATGCCCTTTATTGTTAGAACGTTTGCTGAGAGGGAATGGTTATGCATTTTTACACAGGTAAGTACATCTTCTGACTAGAAGCAGCAATTGATATGACAAAAAGCCGCTCATCTCGTTTAGCGGCTCAACATAAAAAAAAGAACTAAATCCCTGTAATAGACATTGCCGTTACAGGGATTTAGTTCGGGAACCTCCGAAGAGATTCCCTCATGGGAGAGGAGAAACCGGACGAAGAGCTTATGGGGAAACGTAAGTCTTCTCCGCGGTTGTCTACGACATTCATTGATGTCGATATTTCAAGGATGCCCGGCTGTGGTAGAAATATACATGGCTTTGAAAAAAAATGGCGAGACATTATGTTTCGTTTTTCATATATGGAATGATTGTGTTACGATAATCACTGTCAATGGCGTTGTCTTGGCAATTAATTTATAGATAATGAAACGGGTGAATGAAGCAGTGAGAGTAGTATCCGGAAGTGCAAAGGGCCGGCCGCTCAAAAGTGTGCCTGGTACAAGCACCCGTCCGACGACGGATAAAGTGAAAGAATCCATATTCAGTATGATCGGCCCTTACTTTGAGGGGGGCGCCCTGCTTGACCTGTTCGCAGGCACGGGAGGCCTTGGCATTGAGGCGTTAAGCCGGGGGATGGATCGTGCTGTTTTTATTGATGTGGAACCGAAGAGCATCAGTACGATCAAGGATAATTTGAAGGCGGCCAGACTTGAAGATAGTGCTGAGGTGTACCGCAACGATGCGGGAAGAGCGCTTAAAGCGCTTGAAAAGCGCGGCTACAAGTTCGATCTGGTCTTTTTGGACCCGCCTTACAGGTTTAAGAATGGTGACGAGCTGATGCTGGATATGGCAGAGCGAGGTTTGCTGCAAGATTCAGCTGTAGTGGTATTGGAATACGAATCAAGTTACAATTATCCTGAGAAGTTTGGTGATTTTTGTTGTTTCCGGACCGCGAAATACGGAGAAACCGCCATTTCGATATATCGTTACGACACAGCGCAAGATCAAGCGTCAGAGCTTGATGAGGAGGAATTACAAGATGACAAATGAGAATACTAGTACATACCGAGTTGCCGTATATCCGGGAAGCTTTGATCCGGTCACCATGGGACATATGGATATCATCACACGCGCTTCCAAGCAGTTTGATCTGCTGATTGTGGCCGTGTTGAATAACTTAAGCAAGAACCCGCTGTTTACGATTGAAGAGCGCAAGGATCTCTTAAAACAGGAAACCGCGCATCTTCCGAATGTGGAAATCGACAGCTTTCGTGACCTTTTGGCGAATTATATCCGTCAGAAGAATGCCCAGGTCATCGTACGGGGGATCCGTACGGTGACCGACTTTGAATATGAACTTCAGCTGGCATCCACCAATCACAAGCTGAATCCGGATGCCGAGACAATCTTCATGATGACGCACCCGAAATATTCGTTCCTTAGCTCAAGTCTTGTTAAGGAAATCGCTCATTTTAATGGAGACACCACGGATCTGGTTAGCCCCGAGGTCCATGCCGCGATGCGCCGTAAATTTAGCGGCGATAACGGTCAATAAGACGGGAACACAGCCAGAACGCCGCTATCAATAATAAGCAGATCGCGCCTTGAACCTGCAAGAATGAAGGCAATCCGCTCCAAAAGTTGAAGTGCTGATCCGTATTGGCGTGATCCAGCGGCTCTGTTCGGAAAGCCGGTACGATGCCTGCTGAAAGGGCGCTGACCGGCTTCCACATTGCCAGTGTAATCGCAAAGGCGAGCATGGAATGCAGGGCTCGCTTCATCATAAAGTAACGCCAAGAGAGACCGGTTTCCCGCATGAGCGACAGGCTTTGCAACTGAGCGCTGATTCCGCTCCATGCAAGTGCGGCGGACAGTACAGCCAGCTGTATAATTCCAGCTTGGAATGCCGAGGAGCTGATGGACTGGGCTGCCAGATGGGCCTCCAAAATTCCGGATACAAGATAGGGTGGAAGCTGCGGCAGCAGGTGACCGGTCAATACTCTGGTCAGGACGGCGAAGAACAAGATAAAGCCGCCTGTCATCATTAAAGTTTGAACTGAACGGGTAACGGAATCGCCCAGTAATTTGCCAAAGCTCCGCCCATCCCGTTGATGGGCCTCCAGCGCCGCAGTCGCTGCCCTTTTAAGAAGGGGGCGTTGGGCGTTTTCCCTTGTCCTTACTGTGTGTAGAGTTGAATTAAACCGTCGTGTGTCTTCTGAAGAAACCGGTTTATGGAAGAGTCCGAAGATCCAAGCGGCTATCAGTCCGGAAATCCAATGAACGATCAGCAGCAGATACCCAGCCTCCGGTTTATGAAGGAGGCCGGTTCCGATGACAACGAGAATGGTCATTGGATTACAGAAATGGGATATAGCGGCGAGCCTTCCGGCATCCATGGCGCGAAGCTCGCCTTGTGTATACATTCGGGAGGCGGCCTGCGCTCCTGCCGGGAACCCGGCCGTCATTCCTGTTATAAGAACCCAGCCGCCAGCACCGGGAAGTTTGAATATTTTTTTCATCAAAGGGTCCAGCAGTACGCCAACCCCATGGGCCCAGCCATAGGCGATGAGTATTTCCACCAGTACGAGAAAAGGCAGCAAAGCGGGAAATACGATATTCCACCACAGCTTAAGTGCTTGCAGGGTGGCTTGGAAGGCAGGTTCGGGCGCGCTGACGACAGCCAGTACAAGCAGGAAAGCGGCGGCACCCAGCAGGATGGTGTTCCACAGCCCGTTTGATGACTTGACGGCGTTGTCTTTATTCATAAGGAATCTCCTTTCAGCGTAAACATGGCTAGTACAACTTTATGCAAAGGAGACAACCGTCAGACCAAACTTGGTTGAAGGCTGGATATATAAGGCGGAGGGAAGGGAACCACATGAAGAAGTCTGTAAAACCGAATGGCTTAAAAATTGCGCTGTATTTGTTAATGGTCGGGGTCATGCTGTACGTTGTCGTTTATATGCCGACCCCTTATCTCGTATACCAGCCGGGGAGTGCCGAAGAGGTTCGCCCCATGATCAATGTCGAGAAGGGCGATCCGGCGGAAGAGGGCACTTTTATGATGACAACCGTGTCGGCAAGCTATGCCAATATGGCGTTGTTGATGATGTCTGCGTTTAACCCGAATGCGGAGGTTGTGAAAAAAGCTGAGAAAATGGGCGATCAGAGCAAGGATGAGTATGCAGCCACACAAGTGTATTACATGAACTCTTCCCAGTCGTCTGCAATGGAAGCGGCCTATCAGGAAGCAGGAATTGACTACAGCATCGAGCCTGCTTATGTATTCGTGATGTCGATCTCCGAGAATTCTGTTAATGCCGAGCATTTCCGGCCTGGCGATAAATTGATCAAGATCGATGGGCAGCCGGCAGAGGATAATGAGAAAATTGCCAGCCTGTTAGGCGGAAAAAGCATCGGGGAAGTGGTATCCGTGGAGCTTGAACGCAAAGGGAAAACCGTTAAGGAACAGGTTCAGCTTGTGAGCATTAAGGATGAGAAGACAGGAGCGGAGCGTCCGGGATTAGGCGTCATGATTGCCACGATGCAAAGCGTGGAGCCGGCCGATCCCGATCACACCATTCATTTTGCGGATACCAATATCGGTGGGCCGTCAGCCGGACTGATCTTTACTCTTGAAATATATAACCAGCTTACTGATGGTGATTTAAGCAAAGGTTACCGGGTCGCCGGAACGGGTACCATTGATAAATCAGGCGCCGTAGGCCCCATTGGCGGCGTGAAGCACAAGATCGTGGCTGCTGATCGGAAGGAAGCGGATATCTTTTTTGTGCCGCAAAAAAATTACGATGAAGCCAAGAAGCGCGCGGACCGGATCAAAACGGACATGAAGCTGATCCCGGTCGAGGACTTGCAAGACGCAGTGGATTATCTGGAGGAGCTGCCGCCTAAGGGGTGAGCGGCGGCAGCAGGTAATCGCCGTAGTAGTGGCGCATGTCAGGCCTAGGTTGCCCGTTGGCATAAACGGCGGCTGCCATCAGGTCCCTCTCCAGCTGAGGATGCTCCAGCTTGGCCGGCTTGTGAATGACGGGGAGCGCTGCGCTGCGCTTCATTCGTTTCAGCAGAGAACGCCCTGTCTCGCTGAAGCCGAGGACCCGGATATATCCCGGACCTTTCGCCAGCTCTTCGCGATTCATCGATGCCTTGTCATGATTCAGCATGATGTGCAGCAGCATGCGCTGAAGCTTGGTTCGCGTATAGCGCTTGGTCTTCAACGCTTCCAGGAGGGCGTCAACCGTCGGCTGCTCCAGCTGAAATAGCGAGCGCTGAACACGGTGCTCCAAGCCTTCGGTCACTTCGAGAAGGCCTTCAAGTTGCGCGGGCGTATGCGTGAGCAGGGTTTGAAACAGCGGCTGACGAAACTGCTCCCAATGGACAGGAGCCCGTCCGCTCTTGATTTCCCGCTCCATGATGCTGTGCGTGAATTCCGGCATATAGGGTCTGGCGGCTTCCAAGCCCTCTGACAGAATAATGTTCCGGATGGCGGTTGCACTGGCAATGGACGACGCTCCCGGCAAGGGATCATGGTACTGTGCGTTTTCTCTTGGAATGGTGTAGGGTGTAATGCGGCTTCCCAGGCGCTCTAGAGCGATTAGGTAGTGCAGGCCCAAGGAATTGTTCGGCTGCGTGAGCAGCTCTTGCAAATGGGCAATCGCCGGTTCGGACTCACCGAATAGGGCAGCAGCGGCAGCGCCGTAAGCGGACGGGAAGTTCATGCCTTCCCGGAGGCGCTTTTCGATTTCGGATCGAAGCTCGCCGGATTCGTTGGCGAGCGAACGGGACAACGGCAGAATCTGCTCCAGCGTACCGCTTTCGGATCCGAAGGATAGGCAATTCACTACGCCCGTAGCCTCCAGAATGGCTACCGCACCGTACGCGAACCATTCCGCAGGCTGCACGGCATAGGTTACCGGCAGCTCGAGGCACAGGTCAACTCCCATGGCAAGGGCCATTTCCGCCCGTGCGCGCTTGCTTGCGATGGCAGGCTCGCCTCGCTGGAGAAACGGACCGCTCATCACCGCAACGACGGCATCTGCCCCCGTGACTTCTTTGGATTTGCGATAATGCAATACATGACCGTTATGTAAGGGATTATATTCAACGACAATGCCAACCGTCTTCATTCGTTTCAACTCCTTGATTAGAATATAACATAATTACATGACGATCCTGCAACAATAAGCGCATCCCCCGGGAGAGTTGTAATTCTGGTAGTATGAAGAGAAATATCGGGTAACAATAAAGAGGTTGTTAGGGTTATCCTGTTGACAAAACTCTTTGGGAATCGGTATAATAATCTTTGTTTGTTTGGAGTGATGGATATGCTAATTCAATTTCGTAAATTGACAACCAGCGATCAACCGTTACAGTTCCATCAAACCGTGGATGTAAGCAATGCCGTTAAGGACCGCAAGGATATCATTGCTGTTCAGCCATTAGACGTGGATTTGACAGCAATCCCATCGGTTTCTGGTACGGTGGATGTTCGTGGACGATTGCAAGGCGAGCTGGAGATGAATTGCTCCCGCTGCCTGAAGCCGATCAGCGAACATGTACACATCCCTTTTCATGAAGTATTCCAGCCGGTGGAAGATCCTGAATCCATTCAGGATGAGAATGATGACACTACATACGTGCAAGGTGAGAGTGTGGATCTCACTCCCTATGTAGAAGAAGCATTTTTGCTCCACCTGCCGCTAGCTCCGGTATGTAAAGCCGACTGCAAGGGACTCTGCCCGAATTGCGGCAAGGACCTGAATGAAGGCACGTGCGACTGCGATACGGAAGTGATCGATCCTAGGCTAGCCGGTCTGAAGGACTTCTTTAAATGATGATGGATATGGCACCCGTTCAGCGGGTTGAACTGATAAGGAGGTGGGAACATGGCAGTACCTCAACGTAGAACGTCCAAAACACGTCGTGACAAGCGTCGTACTCATTTTAAGCTGGCTGTGCCAGGCATGGTGAAATGCGAGCAATGTGGAGAATTGAAGCTTGCTCATCGCGTATGTAAAGTATGCGGAACGTATAAGGCAAGAGAGATCATCAAACAATAGTTTTTAAATAAGTAGTACTTCATCTTCGGTGAGGTGCTATTTTTTTTGTCTGAAGCCCCCCTTTCTTTTTGACGTGACATGATTTATACTTAACATTAGTACCAGGTTCTAATATTTGCGACTAATTTACATATATATGTTTGAAGAATGGCGGCTTTCATAGCGGCAGAAGGAGTTGTTTCGTCATCGATCGTTTATCCAAGAAAGACCGTCACCAGCGGCTGATTCAGCTGATCGACGAGAATCCCTTTGTTACAGACCGCGAGTTGACTCGCCAGCTTAAAGTGAGCATTCAGACGATACGCCTTGACCGTATGGAACTTGGCATCCCGGAGCTTCGTGAGCGAATGAAGCAGATGGCGGAGCATTCCTATGACCAGGTTCGTTCCTTGTCGCTCGAAGAGGTGATTGGGGATGTCGTTGACTTGCAGTTGGACAAGAGCGGAATATCGATATTTGAAATCCGCGAGGAACATGTATTCAGCAAAACGCGGATTGCCCGTGGGCATTATGTGTTCGCTCAAGCCAATTCACTTGCCATCGCCGTAATCAATGAAGAAATCGCATTGACGTCTTCAGCGGATATACGGTTTTTGAGACAGGTTCGTCTCGGCGAGAAATGCATTGCCAAAGCCTACGTTAGGTCCATTGCCGGCCAGAAGGGGAAGGCCAAGGTGGAAGTGTTTACTTATGTCGCTGATGAAATGGTGTTCCAGGGGAATTTCGTAATCTACCGATCTGCAGGAGAATGACATAAGTAAAGGAGGAAGTTTGGCATGAGAATTGCGATTGATGCAATGGGTGGCGACAATGCCCCCCAGAGTAACGTCGAGGGCGCACTCATTGCGGCACGGGAATGGAGCGATACCGAGATCATTCTCGTTGGGGATGAAGCGCAGATTGGAGCGCTCCTGAAGGACAAGCCGTCCAATCTGAAGGTGGTTCATGCAAGTGAAGTCATTGAAGCGGAGGATGAGCCGGTTAAGGCGGTCCGCCGGAAGAAGGATGCTTCGATGGTTGTAGCGGGACGCATGATTCGTGAAGGTGAAGCCGATGCCATGATCTCGGCTGGCAATACGGGAGCCCTCATGACGACCGGGTTGCTGGTTGTTGGCAGGATGAAGGGGATTGAGCGTCCTGCGCTTGCGCCTATGATTCCTACGCTCGACGGCAAGGGGATGCTCGCCTTGGATCTCGGAGCGAACATGGATTCGAAGCCTGAGCATCTGCAGCAGTACGCACTAATGGGCAGCCTGTATCGCGAGAAGGTGCACGGAATCACCAAACCGCGGGTCGGGCTGTTAAATGTCGGTACCGAGCCGGGCAAGGGAAATGAATTGACGAAGCATGCTTATCCGTTACTGGAGGAGCTGCCTATCCATTTTGTTGGCAACGTCGAGTCCCGCGATGTCATGAACGGAGTTTGTGATGTGCTCGTATGTGACGGGTTCTCGGGCAATATTTTGTTGAAATCGATTGAAGGAACGGCTGGTGCGCTCTTTTCGCTATTGAAGGAGCAGTTCAGCAAGTCGCTTAAGACCAAGATGGCCGCCGCCTTGATGATGCCGGAGCTACGCAGCCTGAAATCAACGCTCGATTATAAGGAGCATGGCGGAGCACCTTTGCTTGGTCTGAGCGGTCTGGTCGTTAAGAGCCATGGTTCATCGGATGCGAACGCCATCAAGAATGGGGTTCGCCAAGCGCGGACGGCGCTCCAGAACCGATTGGTAGAGAGTATTTCGAATGAAATCAGCGGGAAGTGAGTGAGGAAATGAACAATTTGCGTCCGGTCGGTATTATTGGCACAGGCAAATACGTACCTGAGAAAATATTGTCAAATCATGATTTAGAGAAAATGGTAGATACAAGCGATGAATGGATTGTCTCGATGACGGGAATCCGGGAACGACATATTGCCGCTCCGAACGAAGCGACGTCGGATTTGGCTTATCATGCTGCTGTGAACGCGTTGAAATCCGCTGGAATGAACGCCGAGGATCTGGAATTGATTATTGTGGCGACGATTACGCCGGATATGTTCTTTCCTTCTACAGCATGTCTTCTCCAGGATCGTCTGGGTGCCAAGAAGGCGGCGGCATTTGACCTGTCTGCTGCTTGCTCGGGGTTTGTATATGGCCTTGCAACGGCCACGAATTTCGTGAAGACAGGTATGTATAACAACGCTCTGGTTATCGGGGTAGACTGCTTGTCCCGCATTACGGATTACACGGATCGGAACACCTGCGTCCTGTTTGGGGACGGTGCCGGTGCGGCAATCGTCGGCGAAGTGCCGGAAGGACGGGGATTCCAAGCCTTTGATCTGGGTGCTGAAGGTGCGGGTGGAGCACATCTGTACATTGAGGCAGGCGGTTCGAGATTGCCGGCTTCCGCTGAAACGATTAATACGAATAAACACTTTATTTATATGAACGGCCGCGAAGTGTTCAAATTTGCGGTACGGGTGATGGGATCTGCCACGGAAGCCGTGTTATCCAAAGCAGGCATCGACAAAAAGGATATCGACTTATTCATTCCTCATCAAGCCAACATCCGGATCATTAAGTCTGCCATGGAGCGCTTGGAGCTTCCGGAAGAGAAAGTCGTAATCAATGTTGATAAATACGCCAACACCTCAGCCGCTTCCGTGCCGCTGGCTCTTGTCGAAGCACAGGAATCCGGTCGTCTGAAAGAAGGAGACAAGGTGTTGATGGTTGGTTTTGGCGGAGGATTAACCTGGGGTTCCTCCGTACTCATCTGGTAACAGAATAGTATGTAGAACTAGTGAAATAAAAGAAGGGAGCTAACGATTTTGGGTAAAACAGCATTTATATTTCCAGGTCAGGGCGCTCAGTCCGTCGGAATGGGAAAGGATGCCTATGATGCGGTTCCTGCCGCAAGGGATCTGTTTCTTACCGCGGATGAACAGCTTGGATTTCCGCTCAGCTCCATTATTTTTAATGGTCCTGATGAAGATTTGAAACAAACGGTAAATACGCAGCCAGCTCTCCTCGCAACCAGCATGGCTTATCTGGAAGCCATTCGCGGCAAGGGGATCGAACCGGATTACGTTGCGGGACATTCCCTTGGCGAATACAGCGCACTTGTATGTGCAGGCGTGCTTTCTTTCGAAGAAGCGGTATCGATCGTTAGAGCCCGCGGAGAATACATGGAGGCAGCCGTACCCGGAGGTCAAGGCGCCATGGCAGCCGTGCTTGGGGCAGACCGTGAGGCTTTGTCCGAACTGTGCAAGAGCATTACGGCAGAGGGGCATGTTGTAGAACTTGCGAACATGAACTGTCCGGGACAAATCGTTATCTCGGGTTCCGCACAGGGCGTCGCAACTGCCGCAGAAAGAGTCAAGGAAGCAGGCGGCAAGCGGGCTATCCCTCTGGAGGTAAGCGGACCCTTCCATTCGACCCTGATGAAGGAGGCGGCTAACCGACTGGCTGATAAACTGGAGCAGGCTGCGTTTAATACCCCGTCCGTTCCGGTAGTTGCCAATGTGACGGCGCGTCCGGTGGAAGATGCCGCTGCCATCCGCGGTTTGTTGGTGGAGCAGGTTTACTCTCCCGTGCTATGGCATGACAGCGTGGAATGGATGATCGCTCAAGGAGTGGACACTTTCGTCGAGATTGGTCCGGGCAGTGTTCTCAGCGGTTTGATCAAGAAGATTGACAAATCCGTCAAAGTCATTAATGTAAATAGTCTGGACAGCGTCAGCAGTTTGGAGACGGTCGTATAAATAACGATGGATAAAAACCAGATTACTTTCGGAAAGGAGGAATAGGTATGAGTGAAGCTCTAAAAGGACAGACTGCGCTTGTTACGGGTGCTTCCCGCGGCATTGGCCGGAGCATTGCTCTCGGACTTGCCGATTTGGGCGCTAACGTTGCTGTCAATTATGCAGGTAGCGAAGCGGCTGCAGCCGAGGTTGTGGAAGCGATTCGCGCAAAAGGCGTATCGGCCATCGCGGTTAAATCCAACGTTGGACGGACCGAAGAAGCCGATGCCATGGTAAAGCAGGTGTTGGAGACTTTTGGTCGAATTGATATCCTGGTGAATAATGCAGGGATCACTAGAGACAATCTAATCATGCGGATGAAGGAAGAGGAGTTCGATCAGGTAATCGAAACGAATCTGAAAGGGGTATTCAATTGCCTTAAGGCGGTGACGCGTCCTATGATGAAACAACGTTATGGGCGCATTATCAATATATCCTCCGTTGTCGGAGCGCTTGGCAATCCGGGGCAGGCCAACTATGTTGCGGCCAAAGCCGGAGTCATCGGTCTGACCAAATCAGCCGCTAGGGAGCTCGCTTCCCGTGGAATTACGGTGAACGCCGTGGCACCTGGTTTTATCGATACCGATATGACCCGGGAACTTCCTGAGGACATGCGGGAAGGCCTGCTTGGCGGAATTCCGCTCGCCCGTCTGGGGCAGCCGGAGGAGATTGCCGGCGTGGTTGCTTTTCTAGCATCTTCCAGTGCATCCTATATGACTGGACAAGTGCTGCATGTGGATGGCGGCATGTATATGTAGGCGCCGCCAATGTTCCGGCGCTGGCCGCTGGGCATTAAATCGTTTTCAAATGCCTTCTATGGCAATTTGAAGTCATATCTCGTATAATTACCAAGAGGAGGTGAGCCGGATGTCCGATGTATTGGAACGCGTGAAACGCATCGTTATCGACCGCCTGGGTGTTGACGAAGCCGACGTAACATTAGAAGCATCTTTCAAAGACGACCTTGGAGCTGATTCTCTCGATGTAGTTGAATTGGTGATGGAGTTGGAAGATGAGTTTGATATGGAGATCTCTGATGAAGATGCGGAGAAAATTACGACCGTAGGTGAAGTTGTAAACTACATACAATCTCATACCTAAGTCATTACAGTTAAGTCCCGTTCTTTAGCAAGACGGGACTTCTCCACATTCAATCCAAGCTTTTTTAGCACAAACAAGTGATAGATTATTACTGCCTTCGTTATCATGAGTCTGCATATGCGGCTTCATAGATGGACGGGCAGTCCATATAGAGGTGAAACTGTTTGAAACATAGAGTCGTTGTAACAGGAATGGGCGTCATGACCTCGATTGGTCAAGACCTGGATACATTCTGGAACAGTTTGATGGAAGGCAAGTCTGGCGTATCCCGCATCGAAGCATTTGATGTGAGTGATTACACAACACAGATCGCAGCATCCATGAAGGATTTTAATCCGGAGGATTACATGGATCGCAAAGAAGCCCGCAGGATGGACCGTTTTGTACAGCTTGCGGTTGCAGCCGGTTCGAAGGCGCTGGAGGACAGTGGCCTTGAAATTGGCGTGAATGCCGATGCAGAACGGGTTGGCGTTTCGATCGGATCGGGTATCGGCGGTTTGGGCACTTGGGAGGATCAGCATAATATCCTGCTCGAAAAAGGCCCGAAACGTGTAAGCCCCTTCTTTATTCCAATGATGATCGCTAACATGGCCTCAGGCCAGATGTCGATCAATCTGGGAGCCAAGGGTCCGAACACCACACAGGTTACGGCTTGTGCTACCGGAACGCATTCGATCGGCGATTCATACCGTCTGATACAGCGCGGTGATGCCGATGTCATGATCTGCGGCGGGGCGGAGGCAACCATTCGTCCAACAGGGATGGCTGGTTTCTGCGCTATGCGTGCAATGTCAACCCGTAATGACGAGCCGGAAAAAGCCAGTCGGCCATTCGATACCGGCCGCGACGGTTTTGTTATGGGTGAAGGCGCGGGCGTGCTCGTGATCGAATCCCTGGAGCATGCGTTGAAACGCGGTGCCAAAATTTATGCCGAGGTGGTTGGCTATGGCCTTAGTGCCGATGCCCATCATATTACCGAGCCGGATCCGGATGGAGCAGCTCGCTGCATGAAGATGGCGATCCGTGACGCAGGCATTGCGCCGGAGGATGTGGATTACATTAATGCTCACGGGACTTCAACGCCGGTGGGAGACCGCTCGGAAACGAAGGCCGTTAAGATGGCTCTCGGTGACCATGCCTATAAAGTAGCCGTTAGTTCAACCAAGTCGATGACGGGTCATTTACTTGGGGCTGCCGGCGGCGTTGAAGCGGTTATCTGCGGGCTGAGCTTGAAGAACCAAACCATTGCACCAACGATTAACCTGGAGGATCAAGATCCGGAGTGCGATCTTGACTACGTACCGAATCACCCGCGTAAAGCCGATTTGGATATCGTCATGTCCAATTCGTTCGGATTTGGCGGGCATAATGCCACGATTATCCTGAAAAAATACGCCGAGTAAGGGGACAGTGTGTTGAGTGGAGATCTGAAGCAGTTACAGCATAAACTTCAAATCCAGTTTCGCAATGCAATGCTGCTGAAGCAGGCCTTTACCCACGCATCTTATGTAAACGAACATCGCTTCAGTCAGAGCCAGGACAACGAGCGTCTTGAATTTCTAGGGGATGCTGTTCTGGAACTGACGGTGAGCGAATTCTTATACAACCTTTTTCCGGACCGTCCGGAAGGCGAGTTAACCAAGCTGCGGGCCGCTATCGTATGTGAGCCCTCCCTGGTGCAATTCGCTGTAGGTCTGGACTTTGGTCGTTACGTTCTGTTAGGCAAAGGAGAGGAAATGACGGGCGGTCGAACCCGCCCGGCACTTCTGGCAGACGTATTTGAGTCATTTGTGGGGGCGCTTTATCTGGATCAGGGATTGGAAGCGGTTCGCCGGTTTTTAAGCGACCATGTCTTTCCCACGGTGACCGTCAACGGTCGTCCGCAGATGAGCGATTATAAGACTGAGCTTCAGGAACTGACCCAGCATCACGGCATGGGCGCACTGGAATATCGTATCGTAGAAGAGCGAGGACCGGCACATGAGCGGGAGTTTGTCTCGGAGGTATACATGGGAAGCGAATGTCTTGGACGCGGAAGCGGCAGATCCAAGAAAGAAGCCGAGCAGCAAGCAGCGGCAGTAGCCTTAAAGCAGCTGAAACGTGCGGATGCCTAAAGCTTCGCTGATGTGATGACAAACAAAGAGCAAAGAGCAGTCAAGCGGATAACCGGACCCGGATAGGATGACTGTTTTTTGCTCTTTTCGTTGTCTGTCTTTTGATCAAGGGACAGCTGCTTATAACGTTGATGGACCTCGTCCAAAGACGGCGGTGAAGCCGATTCTACTTATGGTACAATAGCAGGAGAGGTGATAGTTCGAATATGTTTTTGAAACGGATCGAGTTAGCAGGATTTAAATCGTTTGCCGACAAGACGGAGATGGAATTTGTCCGGGGAATTACAGCCGTTGTAGGTCCGAATGGCAGCGGCAAGAGCAACATTTCCGATGGGATCCGCTGGGTGCTTGGCGAGCAGAGCGCCAAATCGCTTCGCGGCGGCAAGATGGAGGATATTATCTTTGCCGGAAGCGATGCGCGTAAAGCGGTTAATTATGGGGAGGTCTCCCTTACTCTGGATAATGAGGATCATGTACTACCGCTGGATTTTAATGAGGTTACCGTAACTAGGAGAGTGCACCGCAGCGGGGACAGCGAGTATTTCATTAATAGGCAATCATGCCGACTCAAGGATATTACGGAGCTGTTCATGGACACCGGAATTGGTAAAGAAGCCTATTCCATCATTGGACAAGGCCGGATTGAGGAAATATTGAGTACACGTTCAGAAGATCGCCGGGGGATTTTTGAGGAAGCATCCGGGATCGTTAAATATAAATCTCGTAAAAAAGAGTCTGTGCGCAAGCTGGATGAAACAGAGCAAAACCTGCTTCGCATCCACGACTTGGTCACGGAGCTTGAGGATCAGATCGGACCACTCAAAGAGCAGTCCGAGAAGGCCATTCGCTACAAGGAGCTTCGGGAGAAGCTGAAGCACAAGGAAATCTCGCTGTATGTGTATCAGATCGAACAGATACATACCTCATGGAGCGAGGCCAATGCGAAGCTTGAACAGCTGAAGGAAGAGCAGCTCGCGCTGTCTACCGTTGTATCCGCGCACGATGCCAAACTGGAGAGTGACAGATCAGCGCTGCGCCAGCTGGAGCAGGAAGTTGAGGATCTGCAGAGCCAACTGCTTCAATTCAGTGAGCTGTTCGAGAAGAGCGAAGGCTATGGCGAGGTGCTCAAGGAACGCCGCCGCAACCTGGAACGTACGCGCGAGCAGCTGGAAGAAAGTTTGCAATCAGGCGATCAACGTCTTGGAGCGCGCGTAGGCGAGCTTGCGAGCATGAAGAGCAAGCTGCAGGAACTACAGCAGGAATTAACCCAAGTGCGGGACCAGCTGTCAGCGGAAGAAGCGAAGCTGGTGGGCGTAACCGGCGGAATCAGCCAGCAGCAGGAAGAGAGCTTGAAGGGGAATTTACTGGAGCTTATGAACCAAATGGCTCAAGCCCGGAATGAAATCCGTTACGCCGACCAGCAGCAGGAGGCGCTGGATCGGCGGATGAATCGGGCGCAAGAGGAGTCGGGTAAATGGGAAGCCCTGAAAGAGGATCTGCTCCGCCGCAAAGATAGCATCGATCGAAGTATTGAACGCTTCGGTAAAGAGATTGCAGAACTCCGCAGCGGTTATATCAGCGAGAGTGAGCGATATCAATCCCTGCAGAAATTGCAGGAAGAGACGCAGGGAGCCCTTCGGAAATGGGAGCAGAAGCGGGAGGCGCAAATTTCCCGCCGCGATACCATGAAAGAACTTCAGGACGATTTTGACGGATTTATGCTGGGGGTTAAGGAAGTACTGAAGGCTTCCCGCAAATCCGTGCTCCATGGGGTCCATGGTGCGGTGGCCGAGTTGATTCGTGTACCGGAAAAGCTGGAGCTTGCGATGGAGACGGCCCTGGGCGCATCGGTTCAGCATATCGTCATGGAGAACGAGTCCGTATCCAGGCAGGCGATTGCCTTCCTGAAGCAGCGCCAGTTAGGACGGGCAACCTTCCTGCCTTTGGACGTCATTCGTCCACGGAATGTATCCGCTTCGGATCGGCACTTGGCAGAAGGGGAAGCCGGATTTGTAGGCTTTGGCTCCGAGCTGGTGAAGTATGATTCAAGATACAGCAACATCGTCGGCAGCCTACTGGGCAATGTCGTGATCGCCGAGACACTGGAGCAAGCGAACAAGATTGCTGCAAGATTCTCCTATCGCTTCCGTGTCGTCACACTCGAGGGCGACGTGGTCAATGCAGGCGGATCCATGACAGGCGGCAGTCAGCACAAGAAAACGAACAGCCTGCTGGGACGCAAGCGTCAGCTGGAGCAGCTGGATCAGGAAATCACGGAGACCGAGAAGCAGCTGGAGAAGCTGCAGCAGGGCATTGAAGGCGTCCGGAATCAAATGATCGAATCTCAGGATAAGCTGGACGAGCTTCGTAAAGCCGGTGACGACAAGCGAATCGAGGAACAGCAGGCTGCAGGGGACCGCAAGCAGCTTGAGCATGAGCTGCGCCACGTCCTCGAACAAGCCGAGCTGGCAGGCGAGGAGAAGAGCAGTCAAGAGAAGGAAGCCAAAGAGATTCAGGCAAGCCGTGAACGCGCGCAGAAGCTGTTGTCCGAGCTGGAGGAGGAAGAGAAATCAACCCATCTGGCGATCCAAGCTGCAGAATTTGCCCGTAAAGCTAATGAATCGGCGAAGGAAGAGCTTCAGAGTCAGCTGACCAACCTCAAGGTGCGCGAAGGAAAGCTGGATCAGGAAACCTTCTCGCTGGAAGAACAGCTCAAGCGTCTTCAGTCGGATGTCGACAACCACGAGAAGGAGCAGAAACAGAACCGCACGATGCTGGCCTCCGTTCAAGCCGACCTGAATCAGAACGAAAGCGAAAGCGTAAAGCAGATCGAGGATCTGAACCAGTACAAGCTGAAGAAGGAAGAGGCTACGCAGCAGCTGGAATTCAAGCGGGCTGCACGCACCGCGCTTAGCCGGAAGCTGGAGCTGGAAGAGAGCGAAACCAAGGAACAGCGCACGCAGCTGCGGGCCGTGGATGATCAGCTTCGCCAGACCGAGATTGGGGTAAACCGGCTCGATGTTGAGCTTGAGAATATATTGAAGAAATTAAGCGAGGACTATGAGCTGAGTTATGAGCTTGCCAAGCAGCGGTATCCGATTCCGGAAGACATCACTGGCGCTCAGAACGAAGTGCGTGACTTGAAGAGGTCGATAACTTCCCTGGGAGATGTCAATCTTGGGGCCATCGAAGAGTATCAGCGCGTTAATGAGAGATACCTGTTCTTAAGTGAGCAAAAGGCAGATCTGGTTGAAGCGAAGACAACCCTGTACCAGGTCATTAAGGAAATGGACGATGAAATGTCCAAGCGTTTCAAGCTGACGTTTGATGCGATCCGGCGCGAGTTCGGCACGGTATTTACGAAGTTGTTCGGAGGTGGACGTGCCGACCTGGTCCTGATCGATCCGGATCGATTGCTTGAGACGGGGATCGATATCGTTGCGCAGCCTCCTGGCAAGAAGCTGCAAAATCTGCAGCTTCTCTCCGGTGGAGAGCGTGCATTAACCGCTATGGCGCTGTTGTTTGCCATTCTGCAGGTGAAGCCGGTTCCGTTCTGCGTACTGGATGAGGTCGAAGCGGCGCTTGACGAAGCGAATGTGGTCCGGTTTGCCCAGTATCTGCGGGAGTTCTCTGAGCAAACGCAGTTTATCGTGGTCACCCACCGCAAAGGAACGATGGAAGAGGCCGACGTGCTGTACGGCGTCACGATGGAAGAAGGCGGCGTGTCGAAGCTGGTGTCCGTCAAGCTTGAGAATGAGGAAGCGGAGATTGCCTAATTTAACATAACGACATGGAGGGTACGTATGAGCTTTTTTAAGAAGTTAAAAGAGAGCATTTCCAGCAAAACGGAAAACGTAACAAAACAGTTCCGGGACGGACTCGAGAAAACTCGGAAGGGATTTATCGAGAAAGTGTCGGACCTGGTCATTCGCCGGAAAAAGATCGATGAAGAATTTTACGAGGAATTGGAAGAGATTCTGATTGGTGCTGACGTCGGCGTCAATACGGTGATGGATCTGATGGACGATCTTCGTGCCGAAGTAAAGAAACGGCGGATTGAGGACGCTGCCGATCTGCAGCCGGTCTTGTCCGAGAAACTGATGGGACTCCTTCGTGATGACAGCAGCAATGAGCTGAGGGAGAATCCGGATGGAATTACGGTCATTCTGTTTGTCGGCGTTAACGGAGTCGGCAAAACCACCACGATTGGTAAGCTGGCACATCGTTACAAGCAGGAGGGTAAGAAGGTTTTGCTCGCCGCTGGCGACACATTCCGTGCAGGTGCGATTGAACAGCTGGAGGTATGGGGAGAACGGGTTGGCGTTGAAGTCATTAAACAGCAGCCCGGCTCAGACCCGGCAGCTGTTATGTTCGATGCGGTTCAAGCAGCCAAGCAACGGCAAGCGGATGTTCTGCTCTGCGACACGGCGGGACGCCTTCAGAACAAAACGAATCTGATGGAAGAGTTGAATAAAATCTTCCGCGTTATTCAACGCGAAATCCCGAGCGCTCCGCATGAGGTGCTGATGGTCCTTGATGCGACGACAGGACAGAATGCGCTAAGCCAGGCGAAGCTGTTCGGAGAGAAGAGCGGTGTGACCGGCCTCGTATTAACCAAGCTGGATGGCACGGCTAAGGGCGGCATCGTAATCGCAATTCGGCAGGAGTTGAATCTTCCGGTGAAGCTGGTAGGCTTGGGAGAGAAAATGGGCGATCTCCAGACCTTTGACTCGGAGCAGTTCGTTCATGCCCTCTTTGCGGGTTTGATTAAAGAAGAAGAGAATGCCGCAGAACAACAAGGCTAGGCACTTGTCTAGTCGCTATGTATACAAAAGGACCGAAAGTATAACTTTCGGTCCTTTTCCATGTTCGGTTCAATCTACGGGCACATGCATTTTTATGAAGAGACGATTCGAACGAACTCAATCGAACGAAGCGGGATGATGGCAGTATCTGTAGGAGGACCATAGATGATGGGTGGTACTTTTAAGGTGATGGTTCCCTCGCCCACTTCGGTCAGCGTGCCGATGATCACATCTCCCGACACCGTTACTTCTGTTTCCGAGCCGATAAATCCTTGCAGCCAATCCACGTAGCGCATATCGGTTAACCTCCTTGCCGTAATGAAAGTTTGAAGCTGACATTCCGTATCATCTGAAGGAATTACTGAACGGAAGTAATATTGGCAAATGGAATCAGCACAAGGTCGCCCGATGCTTCACGGAGCTGAACACCATCTTCAGCAGTAGCCAGAACGACTCCTTCCAGCGTAACAAACGTTGTGCTGACCCGTACTTGTTGGCCGGTACGGACTTCGAAAAATTGAATCAGCTCCGGATTAATCGTTAAACCCGTGAGAACCTGACTCTCCAGTGACTCTACCCGTTCGGTTAGTTGACTGGTTTCCTGGCTTAGAAGTTCGACCTGCCGTGTTAACATTTTGACTCTGCCGGCAAGTCTTCTGCAGAACAGGAAGCAACACATAGTCATTCTCCTTTCTGTATTACCAACGGTTGTGCTCCTCGATATGGTTCTTTAAATCCAGAAGCGAAGCGGTGCTTTCTTCCTCAGCTGCGCGGATCATGGGCATAATTCGCTCCACATGACCAGGGCCATATTTAAGGAAGGTTTCGGTTTTATCGATCAGCACATCAAGCGGCTGACGATAATCCGTAAAGTACTGACCGAGACGAAAAGAGCTCAGCAGGCTATGCACTTTGCTCATGGTGCTAAGCGCCAGTACAGGCTTGCCGCCGCGTAAAGCGGCTAGCGTCGGGTGAAGCTTGAATGATATCAGATAGTCCACGGATTGTATGAAGCCGTAGGTGAGCTCGATATCCATGAGAAACGGCAGCGTTTCAATGGAAGCGCCAGGGGTCAGCTCCCTTACCTTCTGCTGCAATTGCAGACAGGTGTTGTAATCGGAGTACGCGTTGCCCGGATGATGAATAACCGGAATAAGGACGGCATGATAACCTTTGGCGATAAGATGCCCCAGCAGTTTGGTCATGTTCTCCATCGGGAACGATTCATAGGAAAACACAACAACGCCAACGGTGGGGCGCTTAGAGAATCGTTTCACCGGGATATCGGGCTGACGATAGCCGAATACCATATCAGGGGCGGTTTCAACATTTCGGTGGAAGCCTGCCCGCCTGGCGATGGCCGACGATCGATCATCCCGGAATACCGCGCGGTTTGCCTTGGAGATTATCTCCCGGTAGGCGGATACCTGCTCCTCAGGCCAGGTGTGTTCCGGGTAGGCGTCCACGATGCCGACACCGTAGACCCAGGTAGGCTGTCCTTTGAGCTGCGGAGGGAAGTAATAGGAATTGAATGAGTAGGGTGTAATTAAATCGCCACCACCGATGATAAAGGCATCCGTCTGGCGGGGATCCAATCGGGAGTTCCATGGATAGACGTGATGATCGTGGAATACCTGGCGAAGGGTGTGAAGAAATAAATCATCACCGAAGTTTCCCATTCCATAGTACCCGGAAGCGGCAATATGCATTTACGTATCACCTCCTTTTCAAGCGTTGTCTAGCTCTTGCCTGTTTGCTGACACCAGGCTTCGAAGAGGCTGCGGTTACGCTGGCTGGTGCTGCTGCCATAAAGGACGCGATGATACAAGACGGCATCGACCTGAACCGGTGAGCTGTGCTTAAGAAGCCTGGCGGTGACATCGATATCTTCGAAGATACGCCCGAGACGATCCTCCCGATTCCACCAGCCGCCAATGGCGATTAAGGATGACTTGCGATACATTCGAGGGACAAGCGGGTGCCCATGTTGGGTCGTTCGATTTAAGGAAGCAGACCAGGACGAATAAAGATGGCCGGAATCAACGTTTCTTCTCCATAGGGGACCGAACTGCCTGGTTCGTTCCCAGCATCCATACCGCCCCGTGGCCATCCTGCCGTCCGGATTCTGGTCAAGCGCGTCAGACAGGAGTTCAATCGCATCCGGTGCCAGCCAGTCATCTCCATCCAATTCCAGAATATATCGACCCTTTGCTTCAAATAACAGCCGATTCATCATGATCGCCTTTCCGCGGTTACGCGATTGGGACAGGACCCGGATTCTGCTGTCAAGATAAGCGCAGGCTTCCTCCAGACTGTCGTCCTCCGAGCCGTCATCGCCTATTAGCAGCTCCCACTTATCGCTTGATTGAGCCAACACGGAACGGATGCTCCACCCTAAAGTGTCCTTCATATTATGAATGCTCATCAGAATGGAGATGACAGGCTGCGGAGGAATTTCAGGGGATAAAGCCCCTTTCGAACTGGCGGTTTTCCCTCGCATTCTTGTTGCGGACAGAATAGGGAGAATATACTCCAGATCCTTTTGATACGGAGGATTTTGCGTCGGGTCCAGATGCATCGTAAGGCTTGGATCGGCGGGCAGCAGATCGTAAGGCAGAAATTTAGCAGCCGGAAGCCTGTTATCCCAGCGGGTGAGAGCAGCAAGCAGCCAGGTTTTTCTCCAATACAGAGGGGCGCCGTTCATGCATATACAGGCAATACGATCTGGAATATGGGGTGGTATCGGAATGGAATGCTGTGCGCTTTTATGGGAAAAAGACAAGGTACCGCTCCATAGAATCCACTCATGATCTATTTGTGAGATTTCCTGAATGATGTGTTCACGGTAGGCTGTCGTATCGATGTCCCTGTAGCCGAATGGCTGGGTACGGATTCTGGCATAGGGTTTCAATGGTGGTTCATGCCTTTGTCCAGGATGGCCTGGCGGATCACTTGATCGGCTTTCAATCCGCGTTCAACCCAGCGATTCTCTCTGGCGTAGGCAATGCGGGCCAATTTATGCTCTTCCGTGTCCGGCTGATGGAGCATGGAGGACAGCTTGCCCAAGAAATCATCATGGGTGGTCGCTGTAGTAACATGCGGCTCCATGGCGATGCATTCCGGCAGAGCCGTCGACAATACCCGGACACCGGATGCCAGATACTCGTATGCTTTGACTGGATTGGTTGCCAGCGTAATCGGATGATATTGGAAGGGGATCAATGCAACGTCTATATGAGTCAGATAACGCTTGAGCTCCTGGTGTGGCTTTTCACCAAGTATATGCACATTGGGGAGCTTCGAATAATCGCCGGAGCTGCCGTAAGGAGCTCCAATGGAAACGAATTGGACGTTCGGAAAACGAAGGGCCGCCTTAGCGAACAGCTCATGATCTACCCAATAAGCCCAGGCGCCGATATAAGCGACAACAGGACCCGGAGGGAGATCGGTGGGTCTTTCACTGAATGGAATATGGAAAAATGAAGAGTCTGCGCCATTCGGGATCAGGGTAAGCGGTTTATCCGGATATGCCAGGGACAACCGGGTGTGAATCACCTCTGCGGTACATACGACATGGTCCGCTTCATCAATCATTTTGGGTTCATATTTTGCCCAATGCGGAAATTCATCACAGCAGTCGTAGATGGTGACGTCGGGTTTGAAGAGTGTGGAAATGCGCGTACGGAGCTTAGACCAGGTCGTCCAGACGACAATCGGATGTTCTTTGCGAAGGGCAGGCAGCTTTTTGTGCAAAAAGGTTTTGGTATCTGTGAACAGGAACACATTCGGTTCAATTTCTTTGAATTCCTTATCCAGCGGTGCCAGGTTTTCGAAGAAAACCTGATGACCAAGCGCGCCCAATTGAGCCATAAGCTGCTGCGGTCTCTGTTTCATATACGACCAGTTCATCGTTCTCGGATAAATGATAACAGCCAAGAGGTTTCCTCCTTTCTTTGTACTCGGGATAATATATGCGTTGCTAGCTTCATAGAATTGGACGAATAAGCCGAATCGCAGAAAAATGGTTGATTTCTACAAGCTTGCTCATGACCGGAACGAATCTATCAACTTTCCATATAATGCTTAAGATATGAGGTTTCAGATCTATCTTCTCATATAAAACGAGGGGGAGTGAAGGTTCGTGAAACATAAAAATGTTCTGGTTATATTCGGAACGCGTCCGGAAGCGATTAAAATGGCACCTTTGGTCAAGGAATTGGAGTCAGCCCCGGGATTAACTCCAATCGTATGCGTAACCGCCCAGCACCGGGAGATGCTGGACCAGGTGCTTCGTTTTTTTGAAATCCAGACGCAAACGGATCTGAATATCATGAAGGAAGGGCAATCCTTATACAATTTGAGCGCTGACCTGCTAAAAGGGATGGAGAAGGTATTCCAAGCGAGAAAATATGATCTAGTGCTGGTCCATGGAGATACCACAACGGCATTCATTGGTGCTTTGGCAGCTTATTACGCAAAGGTTCCGGTGGGACATGTGGAAGCAGGGCTGAGGACGTATGACAAATACGCGCCGTTTCCAGAGGAGATGAATCGCGAGTGGATCGGCAGGGTGGCGGATATGCATTTTGCCCCGACGGCGCTGTCGGCAGCAAATCTCAAAGCCGAGAATCGTTCGGCTCACGTGTATGTAACGGGAAACACGGGAATCGATGCAATGAAGTGGACGCTAAAGGCTCCTTTTAAACATCCGATACAGAACAAGTTACGGCAAGATAGCCGCTTAATACTGATGACCATGCATCGGCGGGAGAATTGGGGAGCACCGATGAAAGGGGTATTTGAGGCTGTGAAGCGGGTGATCCAGAAGCACCCTGACATTGAAGTGATATATCCGGTTCATCCGAACCCTGTACTACAGGAGGCGGTCGCGCAAGAGCTTGAGGGGCACGAGCGAATCCACTTGACCGAACCGCTCGATGTCGTTGATCTCCATCATATCATGCAGCGTTCCTATCTGGTCTTGACGGATTCCGGCGGCATACAGGAGGAAGCGCCGTCACTGGGGAAGCCGGTTCTGGTACTGAGGGATAAAACCGAACGCCCGGAAGGGGTCACAGCAGGTACCCTAAAATGCGTTGGTACGGAGTGTGAAGCGGTTCAGGCAGAAATAGAGCGGCTGCTGACGGATAAGGAAGCGTACCACAGCATGGCCAGAGCCCATAATCCGTTTGGCGACGGCACCGCGTCCCGCCAAATCGTCAGCGCCATCCATCGATTCTTTCAATCGCAGAGGGGCTGATATAGGGGACGGCTTTGATTTTGCATGCCCGAAGGGCGTATAATGAAGTATAAGTCGGGTTCAAAAAGTCAGTTTTTTTGAAATAACCTCTATAAGATTTCAAGCGAAAGGATACCTGTTATGGCCAATACTTACACTTATCCACGCAGAGAAGAGATAGCGAATGCAATAACGCATGGCATAGGAGCGGCGCTTAGCGTTGCTGCGCTGGTGCTCCTAATCGTATTTTCAAGTTTGAAAGGCACAGCCTGGCATGTGGTGAGCTTCACGATCTATGGCTCAACGATGCTCCTGCTGTATCTGAGCTCCACGCTCGTGCACGGTTTGAGAGACGGGAAAGCCAAGGATTTCTTTGAGTTTATGGATCACTCTTCCATTTACTTGTTCATCGCAGGGACTTATACGCCATTCCTGCTGGTTGCCATCCGGGGATCGCTGGGCTGGAGTCTCTTCGGGATCGTATGGGGCATTGCGCTATTCGGTGTCGTGTTTAAAGCATTCTTCGTCAAGAAGTTTCTGTTCCTCTCTACGATATTCTACATTGCGATGGGCTGGCTGATCGTTATTGCCTGGAATCCGTTAACGGCGGTTGTAGCGCCTCAAGGGATGAATTTGCTTGCCATTGGCGGCGTGTTGTACACGCTGGGTACCATATTCTATGTGTGGCGGGGCTTCCCGTACCATCATGCTATCTGGCATTTGTTTGTGCTGGCGGGGTCGATCCTCCACTTTTTTGCGATACTGATATACCTTCTTCCTATCGGTTGAACGGGTAGGAAGAAGGCTTCCTGTACATGAAGAAGGATGACAAGGGAAATGGCTTGACATCCTTCTTTGTTTTTTGTATGATAAGGTTCGTTAAGCGAACTGTAAAGTGTTTTTCCTTGACGAGGGGGTGCCCTTAAATGAGTCAGGAGAATCGGCTCGAGAAGACGAACCGGATCAATTTGCTGTTCGATTTCTATGAGCAGCTGCTGACAGAGAAACAGCAGACCTTTTTGAAATATTATTTCCATGATGATTTTTCCCTTGGAGAAATCGCTGGTGAATTTGAGATTAGTCGTCAGGCCGTCTATGAGCATATTAAGCGCGCAGAACAGGTCCTCGAGTCCTACGAAGAGAAGTTGGGGCTCCTGAGCAAGCATGAAACGCGCATCCGGGAGCTGGATAAGTTTCGGGTAATGGTGGAGCGTAGCGACCTAGGTGAACATGATAAGAATGTAATGACCGATATGGTCGAACGATTAAAAGTATGGGATTAAGTATGAACGGAGGTGGCGGATATGGCGTTTGAAGGATTGACCAGCAGACTACAGAATGTGTTCAGCAAGCTTCGTGGTAAAGGCAAGGTGTCCGAGGAAGATGTAACAGCCGCCATGCGTGAAGTCAGACTCGCGCTTCTCGAAGCCGACGTTAACTTCAAAGTGGTTAAGGATTTCGTATCCAAAGTAAAAGAGAAGGCCATCGGCAAGGAAGTGATGGACAGCTTTACGCCCGGCATGGTGATCATTGACATCGTTAATAAAGAACTGACGGAGTTGATGGGAGGAAGCCAAGCCAAACTGGCGAAGAGCAACAAGCCGCCAACAGTTATTATGATGGCCGGTTTGCAAGGTGCCGGTAAGACAACGACTTCGGGTAAGCTGGCCAAGCTGCTTCAGAAGCAGAACAGCCGACCGCTGCTCGTTGCCGGCGATATTTATCGTCCAGCGGCGATCAAACAGCTCGAAGTACTCGGCAGTCAGATCAACGTACCGGTGTTCTCGCTAGGAGACAAGACAAGCCCGGTTGAAATCGCAAAACAGGGCCTCCAGCATGCCAAAGATAACGGTCACGATTATGTCATTATCGATACCGCCGGCCGTCTTCATGTCGATGAAGAGCTGATGGAAGAATTGAAGCAGATTCACAGCGTAGTGAATCCTGATGAAGTCCTGCTTGTCGTTGATGCGATGACAGGTCAGGATGCGGTGAATGTCGCGGAAAGCTTCAATCAGCAATTGACGCTCACGGGCGTCGTACTGACGAAGCTGGACGGCGATACCCGAGGCGGTGCCGCCCTCTCGGTTAAGGCCGTTACCGGATGTCCGATCAAATTCGCCGCACTTGGCGAGAAGATTGATGCGCTCGAACCGTTCCATCCGGAACGAATGGCATCGCGGATTCTCGGCATGGGCGATATGCTGTCGCTTATCGAGAAAGCACAATCGAACATTGATGCAGACAAGGCCAAGGAAATGGAACGTAAAATGCGTAATGCCGAATTTACGTTTGAGGATTTCCTGGAGCAGATGGATCAGGTCAAGAAGCTCGGTCCCCTGGATCAGCTGATGGATATGATTCCCGGCATGGGCAAGATGAAGCAAGCCAAGGATCTCAAGGTGGACGAGAAGCAGATGGGACGCATTGAGGCTATTGTTCACTCCATGACAACTGCGGAGAAGCAGCAGCCTGACATTATCAATCATAATCGTCGTAAACGGATTGCGGCGGGCAGCGGAACCTCGCTGGCTGAAGTGAACCGGCTCATCAAGCAGTTTGACGAAATGCGCCGCGTGATGAAACAGTTCTCGGATATGATGGGTCCTAAAGGCGGCAAGAACAAGGCCATGAAACAGCTGAAAGGCTTGACTGGCGGAAAAGGCATGAAATTCCCGTTTCGTTAAGTCACGGTGATATCGAATGGACATTTTTTGAAGGAGGTGAATTTTCAAATGGCAGTACGTATTCGTCTGAAACGCATGGGTGCTCACAAGGCTCCTTTCTACCGCGTGGTGGTTTCTGATTCCCGTTCCCCGCGTGATGGCCGTTTTATCGAGGAAATCGGTTATTACAATCCGGTTGCTCAACCGGCTGAAGTTAAGATCGATGAAGAGAAAGCACTGAACTGGCTTCAAAATGGTGCGCAAGCATCTGACACGGTTCGCAACTTGCTTAGCAAAGCGGGCGTAATGAAGAAGTTTCATGAGCTGAAGCATCAGAAATAAGACTGATCGCGAGGGTTATCTATGGAAGAATTAGTTCGCGTTATTGCTAAGGCTTTAGTGGATCATCCAGAAGATGTGACTGTGAAGACCGTTGAGAAGGAGCACTTGATTGTATATGAGCTGTACGTGCATCCTGACGATGTCGGGAAGGTCATAGGCAAACAAGGGCGTATCGCCAAATCATTGCGTACAGTCGTAACATCGGCGGCGGTTAAAATGGATAAACGGGTGACCGTTGATATCATTTCTTAAAATATACGAAAGGGGGTTAGGATGCATGTCCTAGCCCTTTTTCGTACATGCTGAAGAAATCAGCCGGTCATGCTAGTGTGAACGTTCATTAAGTGATGCAGGAGGAAGACCATGTCTGAAAAGTTGTTTACTGTAGGGAAAATCGTGAATACGCACGGCATCCGTGGGGAAGTTAAAGTCATGCCGCATACGGATTTTGCCGACCAGCGATTTGCTCCAAAGAGCCAGCTGTACATTGTCCCTGAGAAGGGAAGCAAGATTGAAGTAACGGTGGATACATCCCGTTTTCATAAAAACATGTATATCCTTAAGTTCAAAGAGCTGCACGGCATCAATGATGCTGAGAAATATAAGGGCTCGCTGCTGAAAATTACACCGGATCTTCAGGAGGAGCTTCCGGAGGACGAGTACTATTTCCATGAGATTATTGGCTGCAAGGTGCTGACCGACGAAGATCCAGCCGAGGAACTAGGTACGATCTCCGAAATTTTGACGCCGGGCGCTAACGATGTATGGGTTGTCAGAACGCCTCAGGGAAAAGAAATTCTCCTTCCGGCCATACCGGATGTCGTACTTGATGTAGACAAGGAAGCGAAGCTTGTCCGCGTGCATCTCATGGAAGGGTTGTTATAGTCCATGCGGATTGATGTGCTGACGCTGTTCCCCGAGATGTTCGATGGTGTGTTTCATTCCAGTATTCTGGGGAAAGCGGCCGAAAAACAAATTGTGAGCTTGAATGCCATCAACTTCCGCCAGTATGCGGGAAACAAGCATGGTCAGGTCGATGATACACCATATGGCGGCGGTGGAGGAATGGTGTTAAAGCCGGACCCGATTTTTGCTGCGGTGGAGGATATTCTTGCTTCCAATGGGAATGAGATCGCGAATCATGATGATGTGGCTAATCCTGCAGGGGAGTTACCGGCGGAAGTCTCCGGAACAGCCAAGCCTCCGCGAGTCATTCTGATGTGTCCGCAAGGAGAGACTTTCACGCAGAAGAAGGCGGAAGAATTATCACAGGAAGACCATCTGGTGTTTATATGCGGGCATTACGAAGGTTACGATGAACGAATTCGTGAGTTTCTTGTTACCGATGAGTTGTCCATCGGAGATTATGTGCTCACCGGTGGAGAGCTGCCGGCGATGGTTGCCATCGATTCTGTAGTCCGATTACTTCCGGGTGTACTCGGCAATGAAACCTCGGCGGTCACGGATTCATTCAGCACAGGTTTGCTTGAATATCCGCACTATACACGTCCTGCTGAGTTTCGCGGCTGGAAAGTGCCGGATATCCTGCTAAGTGGCCATCATGCGAATATCGACGTGTGGCGTCGGGAACAAGCGCTTAAGCGGACATGGGAGCGTCGCCCGGAATTGTTAGACAAGCTTGAATTGTCCAAACAGGATCAAGCGTATATAGACAAGCTACAGCGAGAAGCGGGATACTCATAAGTTTTTTTGCTCAATCGAAGAACAGATCTGTGAGCACAGGTCTGTTCTTTTTTTATTCCTTTAACGAACCGGTTTCACGCTTGCACCAGAACAAAATTCGTATGAATTGAATAGTGTGATAAATAGGCGTTTGCGGATGTATGAGATCGTAAGGGGTGAAATCGATTGAGGCAAGAAAGAAGGAAGCGTAGGGACAGCAAGGCTGTCATTCAGGGACTTACACCTGGACGAATCCGTGTAGGAAGGAACCAAGCCACTCGATTCGTTACATTGATCCGTCAATTAACGTCACTGTTACGCGCGTTTGTGGAACAGCCGGTTAACGAGAATTTCACGCTTATCAAAATACAATTGCAGACCCTTAATGACCTGGTCTCGGGAATGAGGTTTTCGCTGCGAGAACGGCGGGGGCTTAGCCAGGCCGTGCAGCAAATTGCAAGGATTTCCAATGCGGACAATCTGGAAGGCATCTTAACAAGATTGAACGAAGTCATGACGTTGTTTCAATCATATGGAGAACGAATTGGAGTCGGGGGCGAGATTGGTACGGATATCGCGGCTTCACAACAAGGTATTCAATATAGGCTGGAGAATGCGGTTCCGAGTGCGGATGCTGTGCCGCTGGTCAATTTAATGAACAATCTGCCTTTTTATATTATGAATGCAACGACGAATCCAGGGGCAGCGTCGCGCCAGCAGCTTGCAGAAGTACTCCAAGGAATTAACCGGCAGGCTGCGAGATTAGGGAGTACCGGACCGCAGTTAAGTAGGCTGCAAGCAGCAACGGATGGAATTCAAGCTTCGCTTCTGAATGGAGCTTCGCCGGAGCTTTTGAATGAACAGCTCACTAATTATACTAATGCTCTTTCAGGAGCGGTATCGACGTCAAACATTCCAGTGACTGTCCAACAAGCTGCCGTTCAATCTCTGGCAGCTGTATCAAGGACGAGCGCTGTGAGCGTTCAGGGTCTCACAATCCAGGAAACCCTAGAAAGCGTGCCGGGTAACAGTCAGCCGGGCGTAACAGGAGCGACAGGACCAACGGGTGCAGCAGGAGCGACGGGAGTTACTAGACAGACAGGTGCAACCGGATCGACCGGGTTGCCTGGCGTGCCGGGGGCAACCGGACCAACAGGTACGGAAGGACCGCCTGGGGCGCCTGGCGGGATTACAGGAGCGATCGGAGCGACAGGTGTAACGGGTGCGACAGGAGGAACAGGAGCCACCGGAGCAACTGGAGTAACTGGTGAAACTGGTGTTACGGGATCCACAGGTGCAGTCGGAGCGACAGGAGTTACAGGTCCGGCTGGAGCAACCGGGCCCACGGGAGCTACAGGCGTGAGAGGAGTAACCGGAGCTACAGGAGGGACAGGTGCAACAGGTCCGACGGGTGCTACGGGAGTAACTGGAGCGACAGGTGTTACGGGAGCAGCAGGAGCAACGGGCGCAATAGGTGAAACTGGTGTTACGGGAGCGACAGGGGCAACAGGAGTTACGGGAGCAACTGGTGAAACAGGAGGCACAGGTGTTACGGGAGCAACAGGAGTCACAGGCATAACGGGAGCAACAGGTCCGGCTGGCGCTACAGGAGTAACGGGAGTAACAGGAGCAACTGGAGAGACTGGAGCAACGGGCGCAACTGGTGAAACTGGTGTTACGGGAGCGACAGGGGCAACAGGTGTAACAGGAGACGCCGGAGCAACAGGTGCAGCAGGAGCAACGGGAGCAACAGGTCCGACCGGTGCTACGGGAGCAACAGGAGAAACAGGAGAAACTGGCGTGACAGGAGTCACAGGAGCGACAGGGGCAACTGGTGAAACAGGAGTCACAGGAGCAGCAGGAGTAACCGGAGCCACGGGTGCAATCGGAGCGACAGGTCCGGTCGGTGTTACGGGAGCAGCAGGAGCAACTGGAGCGACAGGAGGCACTGGAGCAACGGGGGTAACCGGAGCAACTGGGGTAACGGGAGTAACGGGGGTGACCGGAGCAACTGGGGTAACGGGAGCAACAGGAGTCACAGGTGCAACTGGAGAGACTGGAGCAACGGGAGCAACAGGAGAAACTGGCGTGACAGGAGTCACAGGAGACGCCGGAGCAACAGGTGCAGCAGGAGTTACGGGAGCAACAGGTCCGACCGGTGCTACGGGAGCAACGGGGGCAACAGGTGCCACGGGAGCAACGGGAGTTACGGGAGCGACAGGCGTGACAGGACCAACGGAAGCAACAGGAGCAACTGGGGTAACAGGAGCAACAGGTGCAATCGGAGCAACAGGAGCCACTGGAGAGACCGGTGCAACAGGAGTAATGGGAGCGACAGGTGTGACAGGAGCAACCGGGATCACCGGAGTAACAGGAGCTACGGGAGCAACAGGTCCGATTGGCGCTACGGGAGTAACTGGGGAACCCGGAGCAACAGGTTCGACGGGAATAACTGGTGAAACAGGAGCTACAGGACCAACGGGAGCGACGGGAGTATCTGGAGCCACAGGTGTAACGGGAGCCAGAGGTGTAACAGGAGCCACTGGAGCAACAGGAGAGACTGGTGCAGCTGGCGTGACGGGAGAAACTGGTGCAACAGGAGCCACAGGAGCAGCAGGAGAGACAGGTGCAACAGGACCAACGGGTGCAACCGGAGCAACGGGGGCGACTGGGGAGACTGGTGCAACTGGCGTAACGGGGGCTACGGGAGTAACAGGAGCAACTGGTGAAACAGGTGTTACGGGGGCAACAGGAGCCACCGGAGCCACGGGAGCAACGGGCGCACCAGGAGCCACCGGGGTCACGGGAGCGACAGGTGCCACGGGGGCAACGGGAATAGCAGGAGCAACGGGTGTTACAGGAGCCACCGGAGCAATGGGTCTGACGGGCGCAACGGGAGCAACTGGTGAAACAGGAGTCACAGGGGCAACTGGAGCTACTGGAGGGACAGGAGCAACAGGCCCAACCGGAGCAACCGGTGCAGTAGGTGCTACAGGAGTAAGGGGAGCAACCGGAGCGACAGGGATTACTGGAGCCACAGGTCCGGCAGGCCCAACAGGTCCAACCGGTCCAACCGGGTCTACAACCCTTGTGGGTGGTAGTGTCATCTATGCCAGTAACGGAGTCGCTCAAAATGTGGCTACCAATTCACCGGTTACTTTTTCAACAAGCACACTTCAAGGTGTAACCTTTAACGGTACCACGACGCTGACCATCGTGACAGCTGGCTTCTATTACTTTGACTGGCAGATTTCGCTCGAAACGGGTTCGACAGCGCCTAATACTTTCGGAATCGTTGTTAACGGTAATACGACAAATACGGCGAACATGAACTCGAATTCAACCAACGCCGAAGTTTCAGGATCTGCCGTTATCAATTTAAGTGCAGGCAATACCATTGGGCTTTATAATTTATCGCCGGTCAGTAAATCAATAACTGCACCGCAAACCGCTGCAAGAATTTCTATCTTTAGAATCGGCTCATAGCGTCTGTTGTATACTTCAATGTCATTTTTAAAAATGGCTGATGCATCGTCTCCTTTGGTGGGTAATAAGTATTTGGAGAAACACTTGAGAGACTGGGAGGCATCTTGTGATGACAGAACATCGACAACAACAGGAAGCAAAAATAGAAGAAACAAACCATACAGAAGTCCAATTTCAAACGGTAGACGATATTCTTGAGTACTATGGCAAGCGCCACAAAGGTTTGCACGACTCGAAAGAAAGCGTAAATTAAGTAGTTCAGCCTAACCGCTTCCTCGCATGATTTTTCATGCTGGAAGTGGTTTTTTATGAACGAAAGCTCGGTGAAAAGACTGGTTTAACCATGAGGGTGTAAAGATAAAACACTTGATTCGGACTGCGAAATATGTTATTATTTCTTTTGTTGTGAATACGGTGGTCCGCTGCGGATAATGAAGGAAATACATAAAGTTTCCGGAAGATGCAAGAACACCTGTGTGAGAGGAGGGAGTCATAGATGAATATCGTTCAAGCGATTACTCAAGAACAACTTCGTAAAGATATTCCGAGCTTTCGTCCTGGTGATACTTTAAAAGTACACGTTAAGGTTATCGAGGGAACTCGTGAGCGTATCCAGTTGTTTGAAGGTGTAGTAATTAAACGTCGCGGTGGCGGAATCAGTGAGACTTTTACCGTTCGTAAAATTTCTTACGGTGTTGGTGTGGAAAGAACTTTCCCAATCAACTCGCCTAAAATCGATAAAATCGAAGTGGCTCGCCGTGGTAAAGTGCGTCGTGCGAAGCTTTATTATCTTCGTGAACTGCGCGGTAAAGCAGCGAGAATTAAAGAAATTCGTCGTTAATTACAAGGCGGTAGAAAGGGGCTTGTGCGAATATACAAGCCCCTTTTGTATATCCAAAAATCGTTATCATGCGAAAGCGATCTATAGGGAAGGACGGTGGGTTATGGAGAAAGATCAACACCAGGAGGCCATTGAAACCAACGTGGGGAAACCGGCCAAAAAGGCTAAGAACGAGCTTGTAGAATGGCTGAAGGCTCTTCTCATTGCTCTGGTTCTCGTCGTTCTCATTCGCTGGCTTCTCTTTAAACCGTTTATTGTGCAGGGTCCATCCATGGAACCTAACTTTGTATCCAATCAGAAGCTGATCGTCAACGAGATTTTATATGATATCCGCAAACCCGAGCGTGGAGAAGTTATCGTGTTCCATGTTCCTGATGAGGGCAGGGATTTCATTAAACGCGTGATCGCAGTTGCTGGTGATACGGTTAAAGTTGAAGGCGATAAAGTGCTTGTCAATGGGGAGCCTGTGAATGAAACCTACATACAGGAAGCAATTGATCAAGCGCATGCTGAAAACAGATTATACAATAACACGGACTTCCCGAACTCGTTCGTTCAGGACGGCGTTGTGCCAGAGGGCCATGTGTTTGTGATGGGGGATAACCGCTCCAACAGCACGGACAGCCGTATGATAGGATATGTTCCTTTGGGGGATATTATCGGGCGAGCAGACTTGATCTTCTGGCCGATTAAAGACATAGGGCTCATCAACCATTAGCCATGGCGCTATAGAAACGATGAAAGTTTGCAGAGCAAAGTAGAGGTGACGACGTTGACAATACAATGGTTTCCCGGACATATGACCAAAGCGCGCCGCCAAATTCAGGAGAAGCTGAAGCTGATCGATGCTGTAATTGAACTGATCGATGCGAGGCTTCCGCTCTCAAGCCGAAATCCCATGATTGACGAGATTTTGCAGGGCAAGCCGAGGCTCATTATTATGAACAAAGCCGATTTGGCAGATCCTGAGGTAACAAGGCAATGGCAAGCCCATTTCAAAGAAAACGGCTTAACCGCCTTCCCTGTAGATGCATCCACGGGGACAGGTGTTAAGGATATTCCGAATCAGATCAAGCTGCTGCTGAAAGAGAAGATTGACAAACAAATCGCCAAGGGCATGAACCCGCGAGCTATGCGGGTATTGATCGTGGGGATTCCGAATGTAGGCAAATCCACGCTGATTAACCGGCTTGCCGGCCGGAACATCGCCGAGACGGGAGACCGTCCGGGTGTCACCAAAGGGCAGCAGTGGATTAAGGTTGCCGGCGGTGAGATGGAATTACTGGATACACCCGGTATCCTGTGGCCAAAGTTCGAGGATCAGAATGTAGGGTACCGCCTGGCGGTCACCGGCGCCATTAAAGAGGAAATATTGAATGTAGAGGATATTGCTTTTTTTGCGATCAAATATTTCTCCAACTATTATTGGGAATCGATGAGCGAGCGCTTTGAACTTAAGGAGCGCCCCACGGATCTGGATAACCCGGATGAAATTGTCGCTGTCATGGAAGCGATCGGAAAAAAACGCGGCTGTATCGTAAGCGGCGGAAGAGTCGATCTGGAAAAAGCCTCAAGCATTTTCCTGCGTGAGCTTCGCGCAGGTAAACTAGGGCGATATTCCATGGAATCGCCTTATTGAATCGTTAACGGAGAATGGGAGGATGAACTGCCTCTCACTCCAGCTCAACTCGAAAGAACCGTTCTGCCCGAATACCGGGAGAACGGTTCTTTTTTTAATAAAAGGATAAACATCGGAAGCAGGACCACATTATCGGCAGAAAAAACGTTCTTTCATCGTGCTCCGACCTTCTGTGCAAGTATATCGCAGCGTCTTTCTTGTGGGTAAGCGGGAAGTCCATGATGGAGCTTCAAGCCCTTCTCCTTCTGCAATCCCCTAGTCTGTTTTTTCGGTCGATGCCCTGAAGAGCGGTTTTGTTTGGATATGCGTGACTTGATAGGGTAACGCCGGTTCTTTCACCCGGGACAACAGCATGTTGGCCGCAGCAATTCCCATTTCATCGCTATAGATATGTACCGTTGATAAATGGGGTTCAACGATGCGCGATTCAGGCGCATTATCGAAGCCGCATACGGCAATGTCGCCGGGGATGGCGATATGGTTATTCTTCAAGGCTTTCATCACATTGACCGCAATAAAATCATTGGCGCATACAAAAGCGGACGGCATCTGTTTCATCTGTTTCAGCCGCTTCTCCATCCAGTCGGACTCGGAGAAAAACTCACGGTCCGGGTTTAGAACACATTGTTCCAGATCCAGCCGGATCCCCATTTCGGTCAAAGCCCGATTAAATCCCACCCAGCGTTCATTAAAGCTCTTGCAATGATGGATGTCCCCGATAAATCCCAAAGACATGTTGCCCTGCTCAATGAGCCGCCTGGTCATGTGGCAGGTGCTGTGTTCATTCTCCATCAGTAGTAAATCCGCCTGCAAGTCCGGGTAGAACATGTCAGCGGCACAATCGATAAATACGGTAGGAAGGCCGAGGCTTGTGAGCTCCTTGCTGTATTCCATATCAAATAACTCAATACAGATGATTCCATCCACTTTGGAGGATTCAAAATTGTTCGGCAGCGTCCGAGAATTTCGATCGATGTCCCGGACAATATGAATGGACAGGTTATAGCCTTCCGCGCTGATTCGTTTCTCAAGCCCGCTGATTAAGCGCGAGCCAAAATGGGAGGTGCTCGGAAGATTCGCCGTAAGAAGAGCGATGTTTCCCGGGTTTTTAGTCAGCAGGTTGTCCGTCTCCATGAAGGCAAATTGTTTGTATTTCAGTTCGATCGCTTTTTTGATAACCCTGCTGCGCGTCTCGTCCGGAATACTTTCGCTGCCGTTCAAAGCTTTGGATGCCGTATTTCTGGAGATCCCCAGTGCATCCGCAATATCTTGAATTGTGACTTTTTCTTTCGTCATGTATCTGATTTCACCTCAAATGATCAACTTCATACCAGTCTCGTTGTTTCTTCCAGGCGCTATTGACCTGAATATCTTAAATCAAATGTATAATAGATTAGCTAAAATAGCAACCTCAAATTTACAAATGCACAATCGATTTAACATTTAAACAACCGTGATTTAGTTGAAATCGACTTTGTTATTCCATTACATTTGTTAAAACATCATCTAACAAGGATGGAAAGGGTGGGAATCCGTAATTTTACGTAATGAACGACATGGATTCCCCTTGTTTATGACCAATGGATGAAGTAAACGAACAATGTATATTGTCAATTGCACAAATATATTTTTACAAAAACGATTGACTGAAGTTACAACATTTGATAAATTGTAAAAGCAACATTCAACATAAGTGAAAAATGAAAGCCTTTTCTGTAAGCAATATGTAAACTTCTCTAGAAAGAACGGGGGAACAGGTTTGGAAAATTCAATGGAACCAGCTAACCAGGGGGCAGGGATAATCATAGAACGGAGTTCTGCGGGGCGAATGCTCGCTTTCATCAAGAAAAACTATTTCCTGTACATACTGCTAGCTCCAGCGCTTATATTGACCCTTATTTTCAAATACGTCCCGATGTACGGTGCCGTTATCGCATTTAAGGATTTCAGTCCCATTAAAGGGATTCTGGGCAGCGAGTGGGTTGGGCTCAAACATTTTGAAAAGTTTATCACCTCGCCGAATTTTGACGTCATTTTTATGAATACGCTTAAATTGAGTTTTTTTGGTCTGATCTTTAGCTTTCCGGTGCCGATCCTGCTTGCGCTCATGTTAAACCAGGTTCGCAAAGCGACGGTCAAGAAAAATGTTCAGCTGTTTCTATATGCACCCAATTTCATCTCGGTGGTCGTCATTGTCGGAATGCTGTTTATCTTCTTGTCGCCAACGGGGCCGATCAATCAATTGGTCATTTGGATGACGGGTAATCCGCTTATGTTTATGTCGCAGCCGGAATATTTCAGGTGGATCTATATCCTATCGGATATATGGCAGAGTGCCGGGTGGGCCTCCATCATCTATGTGGCTGCTCTTGCGAATGTGGACCCGGAGCTGCATAACGCGGCCAGCCTGGACGGAGCTAACCTGCTCCAGCGCATCCGTAATATCGATCTGCCCACAATTAGGCCCATTATGGCGATCGTCTTCATACTTGCGGCAGGGGGCATTATGTCGATTGGCTTTGAGAAGGCTTATCTGATGCAGACCTCCATGAATCTTCCCACTTCGGAAATTATCGCTACCTATGTATATAAGGTCGGCTTACAGTCAGGCGATTACGCGTACTCGGCAGCGGTTGGTTTATTCAATTCCATCATCAATGTCATTTTGCTCGTGACGGTGAACTTTATTGTCCGAAAACTCAATGAAGGCGAAGGCCTCTACTAGGAAAGGAGACATATTCATGGCCGTTAAACATTCACGCTTCGACCGCTTTCTGTTGTCATTAAATGCAATCTTTTTAACGCTAGCCGTACTGGTCGTGATCGTTCCATTGGTTTACATTGTCGTTGCTTCGTTCATGGATCCCACCGTGCTGCTGAATCAAGGACTCTCTTTTAAAATTTCCGATTGGAGCCTGGAAGGCTATCAGATGATCCTGTCCAATCCTGCGATGCTTCGCGGATTTGGCAATGCGGTGTTCTATTCAACAGCATTTGCACTTCTTACGGTCACGGTTTCGGTCTGTGCGGGATACGCCCTTTCGGAGAACCGGCTGGCCGGACGACACTTCTTCATGACGCTGTTCATTATCACCATTTTTTTCGGAGGCGGACTGATTCCTACGTACTTGCTCGTGAGGGAGCTTGGCATGCTCAATACGGTATGGGCCGTGATCATCCCGGGTGCGGTGAATGTGTGGAATATCATTTTGTCCAGAACCTTCTTCAAAGGGGTGCCGAATGAATTGAAGGAGGCTGCTAATGTGGACGGGGCTTCCGATATGAAGATCTTTGTCCGGATCGTTCTGCCGCTATCCAAGCCCATTATCTTTGTGCTCGCGCTGTATGCTTTTGTTGGCCAGTGGAACGCATTCTTCGATGCCATGATCTATCTGGACGATCCCAAACTGCACCCGCTGCAGCTCGTTCTTAGATCGATTCTGATACAAAACCAGGCTGCGCCCGGCATGATCAGCGACCAGCTTGCGATGGCGGAGCTGAAACGGCTTTCGGAAATGATTAAATATTCCGCTATCGTGATATCCAGCGTTCCGCTATTGATTATGTATCCGTTCTTCCAAAAGTACTTCGAGAAAGGTGTTATGGTTGGCTCTCTCAAATAGCGGGCCGCCTTCAACATAGTAATCCTAATACATGATTTGGGAGGTCATTGATATGAATAAGAAGGGATTCAAGAAACAAAACCGCAAAAAAGCGGTAACTCTGACAGCTCTGGCAGCCGTGCTGCTCTTGTCCGGGTGCGGCAAGGGCGGGGAAGCCTCAAATGAGTCGCCGGACGGTAAGGTCACCCTGAACGTCCTGACGCAAAGCTCGGCGCTGGCTCCTGCCGACCCTAACGAGAAGCTGATCAACAAGCGGCTGGAGGAGAAAACGGGCATTCACATCAAGTGGAAGAACTATACAAGCGATGTATTTGCGGAAAAACGCAATCTGGCCGTCGCGAGTGGCGATTTGCCCGACGCCATCTTTGATGCGGGGTACGGAGATTACGATCTGCTGAAGTTGGCAAAGGACGGAGTTATCATCCCCGTGGAAGATTTAATCGAACAGCATATGCCCAATTTAAAAAAAGTCCTGGAGGAAGCACCGGAATACGTCAACATGATTACGGCACCGGATGGACATATCTATTCTTTTCCATGGATCGAGGAGTTGGGTTCAGGGAAAGAGCGGATTCAATCGGTGGATAACTTCCCCTGGATTAACGTGGAGTGGCTCGACGCCTTGGGGCTTGAGATGCCAACCACCACGGAAGAGCTAAAAACTGTATTGAAAGCGTTCAAAACCCAAGATCCGAACGGCAACGGACAGGCGGACGAAATACCACTGTCCTTCATTAATAAGCCGGGGGGTGAGGATCTGACATTCCTGTTTGCTTCATTCGGCTTGGGCGAGAACTGGGATCACACCGTCGTTACGGATGACGGGAAGGTCGTGTTTACCGCCGCCGACGAGGGGTATAAGGAAGCCATAGCATTCATTCACGAATTATATGAAGAGGGATTAATCGACATCGAAGCATTCCAGCAGGATTGGAATACCTACCTGGCCAAGGGAAAGGACCACCGGTACGGCATGTATTTTACATGGGATAAAGCTAACATTACGGGCATGAACGAAACGTATGATCTGATGCCGCCGCTTGCAGGGCCAACCGGCGAGATCAATGTAACAAGGACGAACGGAATCGGTCTTGACCGGGGAAGATTGGTCATTACCAGCAGCAACAAGAAGCTGGAGGAAACGGCCAAATGGATTGACGCGATGTATGAACCGCTCCAATCGGTTCAGAACAACTGGGGAACTTACGGTGACGATACGCAGCAGAATATTTTTGAGCTGGATGAAGCCAAAGGGATGCTGAAGCATCTTCCGCTTGAAGGCACGGCTCCGGTAGAGCTTAGGCAAAAAACAAGCATCGCGGGGCCGCTTGCGATCCTGGACGAGTATTATGGAAAATACACCACGATGCCGGATGATGCGGCGTGGAGGCTCAAACTCATGAAAGACGTCATGGTCCCGCACATGAAAGCGGAGAATACATACCCGAAAGTGTTCTTCTCCATCGACGAGTTGGATCGCTTATCCACGATCGAAGCGGACTTGTTCCCTTACCTGGAAAGAATGCGCACCGAATGGTACCAGAATGGAAAGGTAGATCAGGAATGGGATGCTTACCTGAAGGAATTGGATCGACTTGGACTTCAGGAGTGGCTGACGATCAAGCAAACGGGATACGACAGAAACATGAAGTAACCGTGTGGAATGCAGCGGCCGCTCATGCATATCGTTGAAGTACGGCCGTAAACCCACATGATAACGATAATGAAGGAGATCACCGAATGACGAACACGGAACAGCAAAACTATCGAAATGCCTACCATTTTTCACCTCAGAAGAACTGGATGAATGATCCTAACGGCATGGTCTATTTTAATGGGGAATACCATTTGTTTTATCAGCATCATCCATTTGGCACCACATGGGGACCCATGCACTGGGGACATGCGGTCAGCAAGGATCTGGTTTCCTGGGAAGAGCTCCCCATTGCGTTAGCGCCCGATGAGCATGGCACGATTTTTTCAGGCAGTGCGGTTGTGGACTGGAACAATTCTAGCGGATTTTTCGACGAAGGGCCCGGGCTTGTGGCGATTTTCACTCACCATCATGATGCGCCGGGCGCGCAGCAAATGATTCAGTATCAAAGTCTGGCGTACAGCAAGGACGAAGGAAGAACCTGGACGAAGTATGAAGGAAATCCGGTCCTTAGCCATGACAGCTATATTGATTTTCGGGATCCCAAAGTGTTCTGGCATGAGCTGTCATCGCAGTGGGTGATGATTGTGGCGTGCGGACAGACGGTATGTCTCTATCGATCTTCCAATTTAATAGAATGGGTATTTGCCAGCGAGTTTGGAGAGGGCTTCGGATTTCATGATGGAGTATGGGAATGCCCCGATCTATTCCCTCTTACTACGGAGGACAATGAAATACGATGGGTCATGCTTGTCAGCATTGGCGATGATTCGGCTTTTGTCGAGGGCTCCAGAACGCAATATTTCATTGGAGATTTTGACGGAACAGCGTTTATTCCGGATAAGCGCTCCAAGGGTGATGTGCGGTGGCTGGATTACGGCAGGGACAATTATGCCGGAGTAAGCTGGTCCGACATTCCTGCAGCGGATGGCAGAAGGCTGTTCATTGGCTGGATGAGCAATTGGAAATACGCAAACTTGACACCAACGGATAGTTGGAGGGGTGCCATGACCTTGGTGCGGGAACTTAAGCTGGAGATGCTGGAAGGTGAGGTCATGGTAACGCAGCAGCCGATTCGTGAAATCGAGAAGTATCGTCATGAGGTGCTTTCCTTGCGTGATATAGCCGTGGATGAGGCTGCTGTCCGATTAGCGGCTGTAAGGCTGGAGAACTTCGAGATCCTTGTCCGCTTTGATCCAACATCTTCGCTTGGTTTGAAAGTAAGGGCAGGATTAGGCCAAGAAACGTTGGTCGGTTGGGATGCAAGGTTAGCCGAAGTATACGTGGATCGCAGCCGTTCAGGGCAAGCGGATTTCCATAAAGATTTCCCCGGCAAGCATGCGGCACCGTTAAAGACACCGGGCTCTATGCTGGAACTGCGGATCTTCGTGGACCGTTCGTCCGTGGAGCTGTTCGCGGATCGCGGGCAGGCGGTGATCACGGATTTAATTTATCCTGATGCTGCTTCAATGGGAATAACCGTATTTGCCGATGATAACCGGAAGGTTATAGAATCCCTCCATATCTATGAGGTTTCTTCATCTGGTGGCCAGTTAAAGTAATATGAATCGATAAGACACAAGGAGATCCGGCAGTATGCGTATTGGAGCAATGGAAGCGGGTGGCACCAAATTTGTTTGCGGTATTGGAAGTGAAGATGGAATCGTCGAGGACAGTTTCAGCTTTCCGACAGGACAGCCGGAAGAGACATTATCCAGAGCCATTTCCTATTTCAAGGATCATGAGGTAGAAGCCATTGGCATCGGGTCATTTGGCCCCATCGATCTGAAACCGGAGAGCCCGTCATACGGATATGTAACGTCAACACCGAAACCTGGATGGTCGCATACAGATGTCCTCGGTAAGATGAAGTCGCATATGGACATTCCCTATGGCTGGGATACGGATGTTAATGCAGCTGCTTTTGGAGAAGCGACTTGGGGAGCAGCGAGAGGGTTGAGCAGCTGCGCTTATTATACGGTGGGTACAGGTATTGGTCTCGGCCTTTATGCCGAAGGACGACTGGTTCATGGATTGGTTCATCCGGAAGGCGGCCATGTTCCCGTTAAGCGCAATCCCGAAGATGCTTTTGCAGGAGCCTGTCCTTATCATGGCGATTGCCTGGAAGGATTGGCAGCAGGGCCGGCGCTTGAAGCCCGATGGGGGTTGAAAGGACATCTGCTGCCGGCCGATCATCCCGCTTGGGAAATCGAAGCCTATTATATAGCGCAATCCATAACCGGACTGATCCTGACGAATTCCCCGGAGAAGATCATACTGGGCGGCGGGGTTATGCAGCAAGCTCAGCTGTATTCCCTCATTCGTGCAGAGGTGAGGCGCAATTTGAACGGATATGTGCTTGCCGACGAAATTGTACACGATATCGAGAATTATATAGTTCCTCCGGTATTAGGCACCCAGTCCGGTTTATGCGGCGCATTGGCTCTGGGAATCCGGGCATGGCAAGATTCGCAATCATAAACAGGTTCGTCATTAGGAGATCAGCCCGAGTGTTCGGGCTGTTCCTTCCTATATAACGTGTGGTAAAGAATCGAAACGAGGTGGATATATGAAATTACCGCAGAATGTACATACCATGTTGCTGCGCACGATGTCTGCGATCACGATGACCTTATTGCTGGCGACAAGCGTCATTCCGGATTCGGCATGGGCGGCGTCAGCGATCCAAGAAGCGAATGCAGCTTTGAAAGGGAAAGGAGAAAACGACATTTTTGAAAGCGCATCCAATGTAAAGACCAACCTCGAAGGGTGGCAGTTGAAGGGCAATGGCAATATGGAACAAACGGCAGAAGGTTTACGGCTTAGCTCCGATTCAAGTGAGAATGCAGCGGCGATCTCCGCAACCAGAGCAGATGATTTTGTCTATGAAGCCGATGTGATGATTACAGATATGCAAGCAGATGCTTCGCTGGTCTTTCGTTCAAGCGTTGACGGCTGGTCATCGTATATGCTGCAAATCGTACCCAGTGCAGGCTTGGTTCGCCTCAAGGATGCCCGCGAAGGGAACGGAAGATTGAAGGTTGAAAAAGCGCTCTCGTTGAGTCAAGGGGAAATCGTTCACCTAAAGGTCAAGGTGGTAGGCAGCAATATCAAGGTATATTGGGGAAACCAATATGAACCGATAATGGAAGTCGATGATACGGCTTATTCCACAGGACACCTGGGTCTACATGTGTGGGATGGTTCCGCCCTGTTTCAAAATATCAAGGTGAGCGAGTGGAAAGGCAACCTGTTCGGACCGGTAAATACGAGCGGGGACTGGCAGCCTGACATCAAAGGGCTTAAGGGATCGGCATCGGAAGGGCTCGATGCCTACAGAATCTATAAGAATGCGGCTGCGGATTATGTGCTGGAAGGCAATATCACCTTAGGGGGACAGGCTGAAGCCGGGTTCTATTGGAGAGGGAACGATCAAGGAACGGAGGGATACGAAGCCATATTCAGGAGAGAGGATGATCAGGTTCGGGTAACGCTGGAAACCTCGGATGGAAAGGTGATCGGCGCATCGAGCCGTACATACCCAAGCCTGCCCACAAGTGCGCATCATGTGGAAATCCACATCTCCGGAGACAGAATTCAAATCGCTGTAGATGGTTACGAACCCGCTGCGATCCGCGTATCCGACGGAAGTTACGCGGGCGGATCGATCGGGATGAAGGTAAAGTCCGGAACGGCTTACTTTCAGGACGTGTACGTAACCCCGATGGCGGATTATTATACGGAGGAATATCGCCCGCAGTATCACTATAGCCCAATCCGAGGCTCGGCAAGCGATCCGAACGGATTGGTCTATTTCGAAGGGGAGTATCATCTCTTCCATCAGGACGGAGGCCAGTGGGCGCATGCGGTCAGCCGGGATCTGCTGCATTGGAACCGGCTGCCGATCGCACTGCCTTGGAACGATCTCGGACATGTCTGGTCGGGTTCCGCCGTAGCCGATACAACGAACGCTTCAGGTCTGTTCGGGGATTCTGGAGGCAAAGGACTCATTGCCTACTATACATCCTTTAATCCTGATCGGCCGGGCGGGAATCAGAAGATCGGACTTGCTTACAGCACCGATCACGGACGGACCTGGACGTATTCGAAAGAACGGCCGATCCTCATCGAGAACCCGGGCAAACAGGGCGAGGATCCCGGAGGATGGGATTTTCGCGATCCCAAAGTGGTTCGGGATGAAGCCAACAACCGCTGGATCATGGTGGTATCAGGGGGAGATCATATCCGCTTCTATACCTCCGGCAATCTGGTCGATTGGACCTTAACGGACCGTTTCGGGTATGGGGAATATATCCGTGGAGGCGTGTGGGAATGTCCGGATCTGTTTCAGCTTGCCGTGGACGGCTCCGGTCAGCGCAAATGGGTGTTGATGATCAGCAGCGGCGCTAATCCGAACACCCAAGGCTCCGATGCGGAATATTTTATCGGCGATGTGACGCCAGACGGCAAATTTATGAATGATCATACGGCGGGGACCGTGCTGAGAACGGATTGGGGCAAGGAATTCTATGCTTCCATGTCCTTCTCCGACTTGCCGGACAATCGAAGAATCATGCTGGCATGGATGACGAACTGGGATTATCCCTTCAGTTTTCCAACTTCAGGCTGGAAGGGGCAACTGACCATCCCTAGAGAGCTGTCGCTCAGAACGACGAGTGAGGGGATACGTCTGCACCAGTCTCCAATCTCTGAGCTTGAGACCCTCCGGAATACGGTCATCCATGTGAACAACAGGGAAGTGACGGAGACCTCGCAGAATGTTCTAAAGGGAATTCAGGCAGGCGCGTTTGAAATCGAGGCGGAAGTCGAGATTCCTTCGGACAGCAGCGAGCTGGAATTCGGCTTCCGTCTGCGGGAAGGCGGCGGACAACAGACGGTGGTTGGTTATAACAACTCTGCGCATCACATGTTCATTGACCGTTCGGCATCGGGAACCACGGATTTCTCCAGTCTGTTCTCGACCGAACAAAAAGCTTTGCTGCACCCCATAGATGGAGTGGTCAAGCTGCGTATTTACGTCGATGAATCTTCTGTCGAGGTGTTCGGCAATGACGGAAACGTTGTATTCTCGGACGTTATTTTTCCGGATCGGGTCAGACGGGGGTTGAGCTTTTACACCCAAGGCGGCCAAGTGAAGCTGAAATCCCTTCAGGTGCATGAGCTGGATTCCGTGTGGAGGCATCTTGATCTATCGGAACCTGCTTCCCGAATCCTGTTGGATTCATACGAGCTGGACCTGTCCCAGGGAGAGACCGAAGCGTTGTACGCAGCCGTGGATCGTGTCCAGGGCAACGGGAAGAAACCTTTGGTATGGTCATCCAGTCATCCCGATACGGTCCGGATTGTTTCATCCGATGAGACCCATGCCGTATTGAAAGCTTTGAATTCGGGAGAAGCCGTCATTACGGCATCAACCCCAAACGGAAAAATATCAGCGAGCACCCGCGTGTTAGTCTCGAGCGGAACGTTCAAAACGAATCTGACGGGATGGAAACCGGATCTCAAGGCCTCGAAGTGGGTCCTTACCGAGCATGGAATCCGGGGCAGCCATTCAAGCGATGCCAATTATATGGCGCAAGAGAAGGCAGGAGACTTCACGTTCGAAGGAGACATGCGGCTTGGAGAAGCAGGCGGTGCCGGGTCCATGCTGTTTCGGGCAAGCGAGGACGGACGAAGCGGATATTATCTGAATCTGGATCCTGGTATGAAGGCGATTCGGCTCTTCTACATGGTCGAAGGGCGATTTGAGGAACGTCAAGTCCTGGCCAGAGTCCCCGGCTTTATCCAAGGAGGAAGAACCTATCACCTGAGAATTGAAGCGAAAGGTCCGCATATTCAAGTCGACGTGGACGGGAAGACGGTAATCGATGTGATGGACGGGACATTTGCCGAAGGGCATTTTGGCGTCAATGTGTTCGGCGGACAAGCTTCCTATCAAAATGTCTACGTCCGTCATTCGTCTGAAGCTCGTCTGACGAAAACCAGCTTCACGAACGAAGCCGTGAACCAGGCAATCTATACCGAGAAATCCGTAAACGGCGAATCCGTTACCGTGAAGGAATCAACGGGTACGGGGAACCCGTTATGGGTATTGGTACCAACAGGAGAGGACGATACGTATTCCATTCGTACACCAGAAGGGAAGGCTTTGGATGTGGATACCGGGCAGAACCGGATTCAGTTATACACATATCTCGGTTATAACAATCAGCGATGGCGAGTGGAACGTCAGGAAGATGATACGGTAACCATCCGATCCGTGCACGATGGCCGGGCGATTGCCGTAAGGGCTGACGGTTCGGGGCTTGAAATGAATGAGCCTGATGCCGGTTCGGATCGTCAGCGATGGCGGCTTGGCCCTGAAGCCGAGGGAGCGATAATCGAATAAGGGGAGAGCTGCCGTTGCCGGCGGCTCTTTTTTTCGTGGGATTATAACCGACAGTTCGGCGATGCACGAACCAATACCTGCCGGGATGCAGGCCGGGATAAAAGGGTGACGCTCCGTGGCGAGTATGATACTCTAGAAGAGTTACTAGATTGATAGAACAGATAGGATACACCGTGTGCACGAATAGGTAACAAACGGTAATTCGGAACCAAAGGGGTTAAACCTATGACAGATTTATTGATGTACGAGCGTGAGTATTGGAGCCGTTATATACATATTGCAGGCATCGACGAGGTCGGCCGAGGCTGTTTGTTCGGCGATGTGGTCGCAGCAGCGGTCATTTTGCCGGAGGGATTAGTGATTGAGGGGATCAACGATTCGAAGAAACTCAGTGCCAAGAAGCGGGAGACCCTCTATGACCTCATTATGGAACAGGCACTGGCGGTCGGCGTTGGTTTGGTGGACGCGGAAACGATTGACCGCATTAACATCAAACAAGCCGCAAGGCTTGCCATGAAGATGGCGATCGAGCAATTGGCTGTTACTCCCCAGTTTTTGCTTGTTGATGCTGAGAAGGTGGAATGCGATATTCCCCAGCGTGCCATCATCAAAGGTGATGCTAACAGTCAGTCCATTGCCGCGGCATCCATTATTGCCAAGGTGACTCGTGACAAATTGTGCGAAGGGGAATGGGAGACGCGTTATCCGGAATATGGAATTGCCGTACATAAAGGCTACGCTACCAAGTTTCACCGTGAACAGCTGCAGCTGCACGGACCTACCGCGATGCACAGAAGAAGTTTTCTGAAAAATATGGAGATTGAGCAATTGTCCCTATTCTAGATTTCGATGCAGCCCGCCCTCGTCAAAAGGCGGGCTGCTGCCGATATATAAGGTATACAGAAGGTGTGGGAGGAACTATCGTGAACATCGGATCGTTGATTCGCGGACTCCTGGGTGAGCAGAAGCCGGGAGACGCCAAGATGTTGGAACTTAAGCCGGGTCAGGTCGTTCGCGGTGTCGTTATGAACGTATCGGAGGACGGGCAGGAAGCTGTGGTGCAGATCCAGGGCGTTCAAGTGAAGGCGAAGCTGGAAACGCCGCTTCGAGCCGGCGAAACCGCTCTACTGCAGGTTCAGCCGCCAGGAGAGGGAGGGACGGCCGTTCTCAAGCCGCTTAGTCAAACGCCAGGACAGCCGCTGTCCCCGTCTTCCATGGCTGAGGTGCTGGATTTTGCCGGTCTTCCGGATACGAAGGAAAACCGCGAAATGATCAAGGGTATGCAGAGCGCGGGAGTCCCGCTGACGAAGGACAATATCGCCATGTTCCGTGAGGCATTGGCCGTGAAGCCTCCGCAGATTCCCGCGGCGGAATGGGCGGAGTCGGCTGCGATCGCGTTTCACCGCGGACTGCCGATTACCCCCGAAAGCGTGAAGGGACTGCATCAGGCGGTATTCGGACCCCAGCTTCATCAACTGCTGCAATCGTTGGAGCAGCAGCTAGCGTCTGTTTTAAGCACAGGTAGCGGAGGCTTGGTGGATGCGGGGAAACAAGCAGCATCCGCTAAGTCTGCTACGGCTGCTGGCGCGGAGGCCTCCGCTGCGGTACCGCAGCAAGGAGCTGCTGCGAATGGCGCAGCCGGCAGTGCCGCACAGGCCGGCTCAGGTCAGCAGGCGCTGCTGACCAAGCTGCAGGGCCTGCTGCAGCAGCTGCGCGGCGAGCTCGCGCAGCCATGGGCCAGCGGCGGCACGGCAGCGCCTGCCGCCGGCCAACCCGCCGCCGTGCCAATGGGGCCGGCGGCAGCTCCAGGCGAAGGGGCCGCAGGCCCTTCGCCAAAGCCGCCCACCCCTGGCGCGGAGCCGTGGGTGGGGCGGCTCTTGAAGCTGCTCGGTGCGGAGCACGAGCAGCAAGGCCTGCGCGGGGCCGGTACGGGCCCCGCGGGCGAAGCGGCGCGCAGTGGCGGCGCCGCAGCACCAGCCGGGCAGCCTGCGGCGGCGCCCGGCAGCAGCACGGCCGCGGGCGCGGCTCCCGGCGCCGCCGCGCCCGGAGCGAGTGCGGCCTTGCCAGCATCGGCAGCTGCTCCAACGGGAGCAGGCGCGGCTGCCCCGCCTCCTGCTGCAGCGCAGCCAACCGCTGCTGCGGCAGCCCAAGCATCCCTGCCCGCCACTCCTGCCCCTGGGGGCAGTGGCACAGCAGCGAGTATGCCAGGGACACTCGCTACGCCGGGGAATGCGGCGAATACGGCGAATGCGAATCAGCAAGCTGTCCCGAATGCTCAGGCCGGTGCCGTGAATCAGCAGGGCTTGACGCAGCCGGTTGTGCCATCCGGCCAGCAGAATTCTGTCCAAGGCGTACAACAGGCTGTCATGGCCTCAACGCAAACGGGTGAATCGGCGCTTGCCCTGCAAGACACACTGAAGGGAGTATTGCTACAGGTGCTATCCAGCCAAGAAACGCCGCCTGCACTAAAGGAAGCGGCACAGCAACTCGTTCAGCATTTGACGGGCCAGCAGCTCTTGCTAAACACGGATCGCACGGCACCGTTTGCGCAGGTCACGATGTTCATACCTCTGCATGGGGTCGATGGGGAACAGACGGCATCCGTACATATTCAATCCCGCAGAGGCCGCAAAGGCGAGCTGGATGCGACCAACTGCAGGCTTTTGTTTGACTTGGACATGAAATTTCTGGGCCCGACCTTGATCGATGTGCAGGTTGTTGACCGGATCGTCAGCCTCAGCTTTCGGAATGATCAAAGTTACGCCGCGGAGCTGTTTGAAGGAAAAAAAGAAGAGTTGGCTCAAGCTGTTTCGTCTATCGGCTACCAATTGCTCAGCGTAAAAACAGAACCGCTGCCCCTAGTTGCCCCGCCTAATTCAGATATGTCCGTGCAGGGAACGGCAGCAGAATACACCCCGCAAACCTATAAAGGGGTGGACATGCGGATATGACCAAGCAAGAGAAAGAGCAAGGGCAAATAACAGCCATGAAAAAGGCAGTCGCCCTGAAATATACGCCCGGCGAGAGCGAGGCGCCGGTTGTGGTTGCCAAAGGGCAAGGGAAATTGGCGGAGTCTATATTAGACAAAGCTAAAGAGCATGGCGTCCCTGTCCAGGAAGATGCAGCTTTGGTGGAGATTCTCTCCAAGCTGGATCTGGATCAGCAGATTCCCGAGGAGCTGTACCAGCTTGTAGCGGAAGTGCTGACATATGTTTATCGTGCGGATCGTCAAGCGAAAGATGGAGGGATGATGCCATAATGAACTCGCCTTCCGGCAAAAAGGACAGCCGCAAGCAAAAAGGAGCCGCTGCCGAAGAGCTGGCGGCTGCTGCCCTTATTGAAAAAGGATACCGGGTGCTGGACCGGAATTGGCGCTGCCGGTTTGGAGAACTGGACATCGTTGCCGAAACAGGGGGGACCCTTGTGGTGATTGAGGTCAGAAGCCGAAGCGGTACGACCAGCTTCGGCACGCCTTCCGAGTCCGTGAACGCCCGCAAAGTGATGCAGGTCCGAAACACAGCCCAGCAGTACGTTCATCATAAGCGTTATTATGAACGGCCGATCCGGTTTGATGTTATCTCCATTATTCTTCGCCCAGATCTGACGCCCGTCTCGATGGAACATATCGAGAATGCATTTTAGATGGATATGATCCAAAGCATCTATAGGAATACCAAAAAGAAGGTGATAGGAGCCGAGCTCCATCACCTTCTTTGCGTAGGACAGATTATTTATTCAATAGGAGCGAACTTCCATTCCGTTGTTATCCAGATCATATCACTCTCCGGCTCCATTTCACAAATGAGTGGTTTCATCGGCGGTGATATATTGGCGATCCAGCTGACGGTATTGAATTGCCTCTGCGACATGCTGGCTCTGTATCCTATTGGATGCTTCCAAATCGGCGATGGTCCTGGCCAGCTTCAGGATTCGGTCATAAGCGCGCATGCTCAGGCCCAGCGTATCGATCGTCGCTTGCAGAAGCTCAGCCGAGTCCTTGTCGAGCACCGCATGTTTCCTCAGGAAGCTGCCGAACAGTTCGCTGTTCCAGCTGAACGGTAGCCTGCTGTAACGTTCCAATTGAATCCTTTGTGCCGCATAAACTTGATCCCGCATTTGCTTGGAGGATACAGGTGTTGTGCTTCCAGGCCATTCCCTTGGCCGAGGCACGTCCACCTGAAGGTCGATCCGATCCATCAAGGGCCCCGATATTCTAGCGCGATATTGAGCAATTCGTGTAACGCTGCACGTGCAGCGTTGATGAGGGTGATCACTGCCGTAATAACCGCACGGACAGGGATTCATCGAACAAGCGAGCATGAAGTGCGCAGGGAAGGTAAATACCGCTCGTGCCCGGCTGATGGTTACTTCGCGATCCTCCAGGGGCTGTCGCAGCACCTCCAGCACATGCCTCGAGAACTCAGGAAGCTCATCCAGGAAGAGAATGCCTTTATGGGCCAGACTGACTTCTCCCGGCTTCGGAATGGTACCGCCTCCGATGAGCCCGCCGGCTGATATGGTATGGTGAGGGGACCGAAAGGGACGTCTGGTCATTAACCCATCGGATGGCTTTAGCTTTCCGGCAGCACTGAAGATTTTCGTTGTGGTCAACGCTTCTTCGTCCGCCAGCGGCGGCAGTATGGTGGGAAGGCGCTTCATGAGCATCGTTTTACCCGTGCCCGGGGGCCCAATGAGCAGAATATTGTGCATGCCAGCAGCGGCAATGGTCAGGGCGCGTTTGATATGCTGCTGACCGATCACATCTCTATAGTCTTCCAACTGCTTGTCCTGCAGGCCGTCCGTTTGTGTTCTGCTTGGATGCGTGGCCCGATCGTATCTGAGCTTTGCCAGCGAAACGGCAGCGATGGTTGCTCCTCCAGTTTCACGGTTATCGATAACTCCATCTGATCCATCCTCGACGAGCTCATTCAAGTGCCTGAGCCCATAAACTTCGATCCCCCCGATCAATGCAGCTTCCGGGGCATTTTCGCTCGGAAGAAGAACTCCGGCGTATCCTTCTTTTTTCGCTTGCTCCACCATCGGTAACACTCCTGTGATGGGTCTCAGCGTACCATCCAGTGCGAGTTCGCCAAGGATCAACATTTGCCCGGCATTCGAAAAGGTCCATTGCTCGCTTGTCAGCAATATGCCGACAGCGATCGCCAGATCGAAGGAAGAGCCCTCTTTGCGGAGATCTGCCGGTGCTAGATTGACGGTTACCCGTTTTAAGGGATAGGTAAAACCGCAGTTTTTAATCGCTGCCCGAACCCGCTCAATGGATTCGCGAATGGAGGAATCGGGCAGACCGATGATGGAAGTTTGGGGCAGTCCGTTCGCCAGGTCTACCTCGACCTGAATGACAACGCCGTCAATGCCGTGCAAGCAAGCGCTATGAAGTTTTCCGTACATAAATGAAAGCACCTCATTTCTGATATCAGTGGATTGAATCGCAAAAGAACATCCAAGATTCGAAATGGGTGCTTCCTCATTTTCGCTGGGTGACTCTAGTCCGTATTGTAAAAGTTTACCTCCTGGCTGTCAATTCGCACTCCTCTTCAAGATATTCCAATCAAGAGACAAGGGCCCAACCGCGGTGCGGGATCTGAGCGGTGAATGTACCATAATTCAGAAAGTTGTCACTTCTTCAGAATCGGAGCTACAGGCAATTACGGGAAGGAATGTGAATAGTCAATGCACGGGTCCGGCTAGTAGAATCGAAATCATAAAACGACATGCTGCTATAAAAAGTAGCTGGCGTTACATCATCATACATAAGGGAGAGGGTTGCGTGAACATTTGGAACCGGAAGCTCGGGTTGGTGGCATTGGCCGCCGTTATAACCGGCACATTATTGAGCGGATGCTCAAAAGAAAACGCAGTAAAAGAGGAGAATCCTGAAAACGCCGACTTAGGCAAAGAAGTCACACTAGAAATGATGACCTTCTCTCATACGAATTGGCCTTATAAGGAAAACTGGCCGATTTACAAGTACTTAAAAGAAGAGACCGGCATCACCTTCAAGGTACAACCCGTGATGAGCGATTATACCACAACGATGAACCTGGCGATATCCTCTGGCGAGATACCGGATCTTATGATGGTCAACAGCTTGAACGCCGCCAACACGCACGGGGAGAGCGGAGCGTTTGTCGACTATTTCGAGCATTTGGAACAGATGCCGAACTACAAGAAGTTTCTCGAGGACCATCCCGAAGTGAAGGCGGCTATTCTGTCTCCAGAGGGAAAGAACTATTTTATGCCGTTGTATGGACTTGAGCAGCAATCCAGGCGGTCATGGCTTTACAGAGACGATATATTCAAAAAACACAATCTGACGCCGCCGACGACATACGACGAACTGTACACCGTCGCCAAAAAATTAAAGGAATTGTACCCGGACAGCTTCCCGATTGCCGTTTTCAACGGTTTGAGTCCACTGGTCAATATGGCACCTGCGTTTAATACCAACAGCAGCTACTATTATGATTTCGAGAAGAATGAATGGCGCTATGGTCCGACAGAGGACAACTACAAGAAACTGGTTGAGTATATGAATAAATTTTATATGGAGGGCTTGGTTGCGCCTGACTTCATGGCACATAAACGCAAGCAATTTAACGATCTGCTGCTTCAGAACAAATCGTTTATCGCCAGCGATTATATCGGCATCATGGATGAATTACCGTTAATGCTTGGGGATAAGGCAGCCGAGTTTAGTCTTAATTATATGGTTCCTCCTGTTGGAACGCCGGATGGCAAGTCCCACAATATATTTGCCGGATTGCAGTCCGACGGCTTTGCGGTGGCGGCAAATTCCAAAGAGCGGGATCGGCTGCTGAAGTACCTTGATTTCTTGTTCTCCCCCGAAGGAATTGAACTGGCAACCTGGGGCAGAGAAGGCGAGACGTTCACAACCGAGAACGGGGTTCGCAAATTCAACCCGGATTACAAAGAGTTCGGCGACTTGAGAACCAAGACGGGCATCGCTACAATCGGAGCGCATACTGTATTGGATATGACGGCTTACGAGCCCATGTATTCCCCAAAAATGCGGGAAGCGATGAAAATCGCTCCAAACCATGAAACGAAACCCCAGCCAAGGCTTGCGTATACGAATGAAGAAAATGAAGTGCTCAGCATGGTCGGCGAAACGGTGAAAAAATTCCATGAGGAGCAGATCGCCAAGTTCATTCTAGGACAGAAACCGATGGATGATTGGGATGCTTACGTGAATGAAGTGAACAAGCTTGGCGTGCAGCAGGTGCTGGATGTGCATAAAAGTGCTTATGAGCGGACGCAAAAGTTCTTAAACGAAACCAAGTAATTGATATCTGCGCGGCATACGGCAAGATGAGCGCACTGCTTTCTTTTCCCGGACCGGCTCTCGGCTAAGTAATGGCTGGTCCCGGTCCTTATGGGGGAAGCGGCCTGATGGATGAGTTTTGAACTAACGGGTAAAGGAGGATACGTTTTTTTGCAACCACAGAAGAATCCGGGTTTCTTGACGAAAGTGAAGCGGGACAAATACCTGCTGCTGCTGCTTCTGCCCTGTGCTCTGTATTACATCATCTTTAAGTACGTTCCCATATTCGGCATTTCGATCGCCTTTATGGACTACAACCTATTTAAGGGGATCACGGAGAGTGACTGGGTGGGTTTCAAATATTTCAGCATGTTTTTTAATACGCCTGATTTCTGGCCTGTTCTCAGAAATACATTCCTGCTGGGGTTATACAAGCTGATCTTCGGCTTTCCGGCACCTATCATCCTTGCTTTACTCATTAATGAAGTGAGCAAGTCGTTTTTGAAACGGTTTGTCCAAACGGTCAGTTATCTCCCGCACTTCATATCCAATGTCGTTGTAGCGGGGATCGCGGTTATGTTCCTGTCCCCGACAGGCGGGGTAGTCAACCAGCTGCTGAGTGCCGTCGGACTCGAACGAATCAACTTTTTGGTTGAGGCCTCCTGGTTCAGGTCGATCTATGTAACGACCGACGTATGGCAGCATATCGGATGGGGGACCATCATTTATTTGGCTGCTTTGACGGCAATCGATCCGCAGTTATATGAAGCGGCACGGATGGATGGGGCTAACCGGTGGAAGCAGGCGCTGAACATTACGCTTCCCGGCATTGCGCCTGCAATCGTGATTATCCTAATACTTGATATCGGAAAAATACTGGAAATCGGCTTTGAGAAAGTATACCTGCTCGCAACTCCCGCCACTTATGAGACAGCTGATATTATATCGACCTACGTGTACAGGGTCGGCTTAACGCAAGGCAACTACAGTTATGCCACGGCGATTGATCTGTTTACCGGCATCATCAGCTTCATCTTCATTATCGCGGCGAATTCGTTCAGCCGGCGGGTTAGCGGAAGCAGCATCTGGTAAAAGGAGGAACATGATGAAACCGAAATGGAATTGGTTTGACGCGCTCAATGCCTTGATCCTTTCCGGGATCGTGCTCGCATGTCTGTATCCGTTTGTTTATATGCTGGCCGTGTCCCTGAGCGATTCCGCATCCATCGCCTCCGGGGAAGTATGGCTATGGCCGAAGGGTTTCAATCTGGATATGTATCAGTACGTGTTCGAGGACGGTCGGGTTCTGAAAGGATATAAGAACACGCTGATTTACGTGATTTCAGGGACCGCCATTTCTTTGATTGTAACGGCACTAGGGGCTTATGCGCTGTCCAAGACCAAGATGGTCATGGGCAAACCGATCCTGATGCTGATCGTCTTTACGATGTTTTTTAACGGCGGGATGATTCCGACGTTTCTGGTCGTGAAGGAGCTGGGCTTTGTCAACACCATATGGGGCATGGTACTGCCCGGAGCGGTAGGTACCTGGAATCTGCTCATCATGCGGACTTTCTTCATGGGCATGCCTCAAGAGCTCGAGGAATCCGGAAAAATAGATGGACTGTCCGAAATCGGGATTTTCTTCCGGATTGTGCTCCCGCTATCCAAGCCGGTGCTGGCCACCATCGGCTTGTATTATGCCGTCGGGATGTGGAATAACTTTATGGGGCCGCTGCTGTATCTGCGGGATGCCGATATGCAGCCCCTTCAGGTCATTTTAAGAAACATCGTGCTGTCGGGGCAATTGACGGGGACGGATGGTCCGGTTGTAGGCGATATCGTGGTGGTGGAGGATGGCTTGAAATTCGCTACCATTATGGTCTCTACCTTGCCGATCCTGCTTGTCTATCCGTTTATACAGAAGTATTTTGTAAAAGGGGCTTTGATAGGCTCGGTTAAGGGTTAGCGTTAAAGGTAAAGCGGTCGGCCGCTCACCTGTGTGTTATCGGATCCAGTTGGTTTTCCGGTAATCACCCGGTGTTTGGCCGGTTATTTTTTTGAACATGCGGATAAAGGAAGTGACATTACGGTAGCCGATCCGGTTGCCAACTTCCTGAATCGGCATATTTGTCGTCTGCAGCAGTTCTTTCGCTTTTGTTATTCGAATCGCATTCAATTGGTCGCTAAAGTTGCTCCCCGTCTTCTCTTTAATATACCCGGACAGATAAGTTGGCGACATGTTGAGTTTAAAGGCGAGCTGCTCGAGTGATATATCTTCAGCGTAATGGGACTCCAAATAATGAATGACATATTGAATGATATCGTAATGTTCCTCCCGTTTCAGACGGATCGCATGGGCTGCATGGGCAAGCTCGTCGAGCAGGATATCCCGGTATTGCGCGGGTGTTACGCTATAAGCAAGCTTTTGTGCGTAATCCGGAAGGGCGTCGATATTGATTTTCAGCAGTTCTACTGTCCTTCTCATGCGGACCGAGACCGATTTGGCAAAGTGGCTTAGTTGATCGGCCGTGGCCTCTTGCCGCTGCAATCGATCCAGTGCGCGCTCAATGAGCGATTGGCAGCTGCTCTCGTTGCCAGCCTGTAAATTCACGTAAAATTCGTGTTCCTGCTCGGCAGTGAATCCTGTTACATCTTCACGGTGTTCCTTCTCCCAGATAATCTGGGTTTCCTCTATCGGCATGGCTTGCTGCAGGAGCGACATGGCTTCTGCATAAGCCCGGTCAAAATCAGAGGTTTGCTGGAATACGGACGAAACTGCAATATTCACGAGATAGGTGCTTTGATCCTGATCAAAAATCTTTTTGAGCTGATTGAGACACTGCTGCAGCATGTCAGATTTTTCTTGTGTATACACAATGGATAAAAACTGCTTGCCCTCCATCTGAAGGGTATGGGATATGGGAAACGATTCTTGGAACTGCAGCGTGATCATATCTTTGATCTTGCCGGTTGCCCTTGTCATTAAGGCATCAAGCTGACGCGAAGGGACGTGCCGGTACCTCAACTGATAAACGATAACCATAAATGCACCCTCGCCGACCCAAAGCTCTTTGGAAGCGTTGGTATCAAGGGCAATGTTTTTGAACTGGGCCAAATAATGGTAGCTTGTCAGCAGCGGTTTGGTATGGTCCATCCATTCCTTGATGATCTTTCGTTCATGCTGCAAACCCTTCAGATGGTTGGAAATGGCGCTGAATTCGGCAATACTCCCTTGATATAGCTCCATCTCCGCTTGGCCCAGACCCGTAACCATTCTCTTGAGCGGCAGGTTGATTTTTCGGGAGAAAACCCATGATGCCAGAATACCAATAAGCAGGGTAGCTGCAAATAAGAGTACAGCCATCCAGTTCATGCGGCTGATGCTTTGATTGAGTTCCTTATGCGGAATAACAGAAACGTAGGTAAGACCGGAGCGGGCGCCTTCTTCGAAAAAGTAATAGGTTCCCTTCTCCATCATCCATTCCGATTGGCCGTCCCATTCCGGCAGTGGCAGGGATTTAGCATCCGGAGCGGATTCATACAGGGTTGTTCCCTCCGAGTCCACCAGCAGAAAACGGGAATCGGCCATTCCTTTATATGATTCATACCAGCTTTTCATATTTACGAAAGCGATGATGCTCCAGGGGCTTCCCTGTACATTGGTAATGAGCGGCATCAGCTGCAATTCACTCTTCTCGGTCCCGATGGTGAACGTGCGGGTGGGAAGCATGTGCAGAAAACCGTTTGCGTGATCTTTACGCTTCCAGAATTCGTATGAATAGGATTCGCTTTTGTAGTAATGCTTAAACATGCGGTGATCATCGACGATGCCATCCCGCTCAAGCAGGAAGGAATGATTTTGGTAGTAAATCATGACATTATTTAAGTGGTAGTAGGGCTGGCTTACCAGGGTCCGAATCTGATCCATCACCGTATCCACCTGCAGATAATTGATGCCTTTCTTTCCCCCGGAATCGGCCTGCCTGCTGATATTGCCGACAAATTCAACGTGCTGAAGGTTAAGGAGAAGACTTTTCCATGTGGAGTATTGTTTCTCAAAATGATCGACGGTGTTTCGAATCAGGGTCAGATTATATTTGACAATTTCATTGTTAACATTGCGGGAGTAGAAAGTCATCGACCATAGATTATAGGAGGAGAGCAGGAAAATCACGACGAGAAAATACACGAGCATTTTGACAAATAATGAATGCAGCGGAAAAAATGACTTCAACCAACTCATGCTGAATCTCCTTATAATTGCGTTCACTAATCTTTCAATCATTCTACCGGATAGCAGAAAAAGGATAAAGAGTTTTATTTTACGACACAGTTTAATGCGAACAAAAAGGGATTTAATGGTATAATAGTAATCAATGTACTAATTATTATGGGGAGGGGAGAGGGGTTCGGTATGACAATATTATGGGAAAATATCATCATTACACTAGTTGCAGGATTGTTTGGCATTGCCGTTGTCGTATTGGGGATTGTCGGCTTGATAAGCTTTGCACGAAAAAATAAATGAATTTTACATAATTCTCCAATTTATATCTGGAAGGAATCATACCCATGCCAAATCGAGTGGATAAACTGTGAACTTTTTAAGGTAAGCGTTTTAAAAACATGTTACAATAGCTTGGGTTTAATATATAAAGGTTGACAGGGTAATCTTTCATAGATTAGTTCCGTGTTAGCCAGCCTTGTTCCAGTCATGTTGATAGGAGGATTCGAGAATGAATATCCATGAATATCAAGGAAAACAAGTACTGAAGCAATATGGAGTAGCTGTTCCGAACGGCAAGGTAGCGTTTACGGTAGAAGAGGCAGTTGAAGCTGCACAATCTTTGGGAAGTCCCGTAACCGTTGTCAAAGCACAGATCCACGCAGGCGGTCGGGGTAAAGCCGGCGGCGTTAAAGTGGCGAAGAACCTGGATGAGGTTCGTGCTTATGCTGAAGAAATTCTGGGCAAGGTGTTGGTGACTCACCAAACGGGTCCGGAAGGCAAGGAAGTCAAGCGTCTCCTCATTGAAGAGGGCTGCGATATTCGCAAAGAGTATTATATCGGTGTGGTCGTTGACCGTGCTACCGGCCGTGTCGTTTTGATGGCGTCCGAAGAAGGCGGTACCGAGATCGAAGAGGTTGCAGCAGCAACTCCCGAGAAGATTTTCAAAGAGGTCGTAGATCCAGCGATCGGACTTCAAACGTTCCAAGCACGGAAATTAGCGTATTCCATTAATATTCCGAATGAACTGGTAGGAAAAGCCGTTCAGTTCATGCTGGCCTTGTATAAGGCATTTGTAGAGAAGGATTGCTCTATCGCTGAAATCAATCCGCTTGTCGTAACCGGGGACGGAAACGTCATGGCTCTAGATGCCAAACTCAACTTTGACTCCAATGCGTTGTTCCGTCATAAAGACATCCTTGAGCTGCGCGACCTGGACGAAGAAGACGAGAAGGAAATTGAAGCATCCAAATACGACTTGAGTTACATAGCTCTGGATGGCAACATCGGCTGTATGGTTAATGGCGCCGGTCTTGCCATGGCTACGATGGACATCATTAAGTACTATGGCGGGGACCCTGCAAACTTCCTTGATGTTGGGGGCGGTGCAACAACGGAGAAGGTAACGGAAGCCTTCAAGATCATTTTATCCGATCCTCAAGTAAAAGGAATCTTTGTCAACATTTTCGGCGGCATTATGCGCTGCGACGTTATCGCTACCGGTGTTGTCGAAGCTGCTAAACAGTTGGGCTTAACTCGTCCGCTTGTTGTACGCTTGGAAGGGACGAACGTAGACCTCGGTAAGCAAATTTTGGCTGAGTCCGGTCTTAACATCGTACCTGCTGATTCCATGGCCGACGGAGCACAGAAGATCGTCTCCCTCGTTCAGTAATATTTCATTCCTGAAGGGGCATGGCACGATGGGCTTTGAAAGCCCTGCCGTGCGGTTGCTTTCATTTTCAAATAACAATAGGGGATGTGAATCAATCGTGAGTATTTTGATCGATAAAAATACAAAAGTTATCACGCAAGGGATTACAGGTAAAACAGCCCTTTTCCATGCAAAAGGCGCCTTGGATTACGGTACACAGATGGTCGGGGGAACTTCACCCGGCAAAGGTGGAACCGAAGTCGAAATTACGCTTGAGAACGGTGAAACCGTCAAATTGCCGGTTTACAACACCGTTGAGGAAGCCAAAGCCAAAACAGGCGCAACCGCTAGCGTAATTTATGTGCCCCCGGCTTTCGCTGCGGATTCCATTCTGGAAGCTGTTGATGCCGAGATGGATCTGGTTATCTGTATTACGGAAGGCATTCCGGTGCTGGATATGGTCAAAGTATCCCGCTATATGGAAGGCAAGAAGACTCGTTTGATCGGACCTAACTGTCCGGGCGTTATTACGCCGGGTGAATGCAAAATCGGCATCATGCCTGGTTACATCCATACGCCAGGACATGTCGGAGTTGTATCGCGCAGCGGTACCCTGACATATGAAGCCGTTCATCAGCTGACTGCTCGCGGCATTGGACAATCCTCCGCCGTAGGGATTGGCGGCGACCCGGTTAAAGGGACGGAGTTTATCGATGTATTGAGACTCTTTAATGAAGATCCTAACACCAAAGCGGTTATTATGATCGGTGAGATCGGCGGTACAGCGGAGGAAGAAGCGGCTGAATGGATCAAAGCGAACATGACTAAACCAGTGGTAGGCTTCATTGGCGGGGCAACGGCGCCTCCAGGAAAACGCATGGGCCACGCAGGCGCGATTATTTCTGGCGGTAAAGGGACAGCCAAGGAGAAAATCTCTGTACTTGAAGCGTGCGGTATCAAGGTAGCTCCTACACCTGCTGAAATGGGCTCAACCCTGGTTAGCGTGCTTGAGGAGAAGGGTCTCCTGGAGTCTTGCACGACTCACTAGATCCAGATTTTTATGCAATTCTAGCTAAGGCATAACTTAAGGTAAGCAACCTTTTATTTCCTAAACAGGAAATGAAGGGTTGCTTTTTTGTTTTTGATTTTATATTTTAAGGAGGTCCCGTTATGAAGGTGGATAGCTTACTGCTGATCGCATTGCATGAAAGCGAAGGTGTCGGATGGAAGACCATTAACCGAATCATATCGAACGGTGAGCTGCATGAGGGGTTGCTGTCTTATGATGCGAATGATTGGAGGGCATGTGGTCTGTCTGTCGAAAAAGCGAACAAACTGGCCAAGGACTTTCCTTCCGATGTCGAAAGAAAGCAGATTAATCTGTCGAATGCGGATGATGCCGGGTATCGGCAACATGAAGCCGGGGTATGGAATTTGACAAACCGTTCAAAAATACGTATTATAACAGCCCTCGATGATATTTACCCGGACACGTTACGATCTTCGCCACAGGCTCCTTGGGTGTTGTATTGCATCGGCGATCTACATCTGCTGTCGAGGCCTGGGATTGCGATGGTAGGTACAAGAATGCCTACGGCATATGGGCGCAAAATTGCAACGATGCTATCCGAGGAGTTGGTACGATCAGGGTTCATGGTTGTCAGCGGCATGGCCAGAGGCATTGATAGCGTAGTCCACGATACGGCTTTGCGAAGCGGGGGACTGACAGTGGCGGTTCTCGGAGCCGGCGTTGACGTTATATATCCACCGGAGAACCGATCGCTGTATGAGGAGATCGCGGCTAAGGGGCTTATCATTTCCGAATACCCGCCAGGCACCAAGGCGCTACCGGGATACTTCCCGCAGCGTAACCGGATTATCGCGGGACTCACGCTAGGTACCGTGGTGGTGGAGGCGGATGCCCGCAGCGGATCGTTGATTACGGCGGATTTAGCCCTGGAGGCGGGAAGGGACGTGTTCTCCGTTCCGGGACCTGTTACTTCACCCAAGAGCAGAGGGACTTTGGATTTGATCAAGCAAGGAGCCAAGATGGTCACGGAAGCAAGGGATATAATAGAAGAATATGATTCCCTGTTGCCAAAAGTGGCCTCCGGTACATACAATAAGGAGCGGCGGGCCCCTCGTCAGGAGCAGCCGGATGAACTAGCCGGGTTGACAAATGACGAACGACAAATATACCATATGCTCGAACAGGGTCCCGGGTCGCTGGATGATATGATCGAGCGAACCCGGTGGGATTTTGGACATTTGCATTCAGTTCTGTTATCTTTAATCATAAAAAAGCAGATTACCCAATTACCCGGTGCTATATATAAGATCATTTAATGGGAAAGTTTGAATGTTGGAGAGGAGGATGAACCTGTGGCGGATTCACTCGTCATCGTAGAATCGCCTGCTAAGGCGAAAACGATTGGCAAATATCTCGGCAGCAAGTATATCGTGAAGGCTTCGATGGGTCATGTTCGCGATTTGCCGAAGAGCCAGATCGGGGTTGAAGTGGAAAACGACTTCAATCCGAAATACATTACGATCCGCGGAAAAGGTTCTGTCTTAAAGGAACTTAAGGATGCTAGCAAAAAGGTGAAAAAAGTGTACCTCGCAGCTGACCCCGATCGCGAAGGAGAGGCCATTGCATGGCATCTTGCGCATGCGTTGGAGCTGGACGATACTCAAAGCCTGCGGGTTGTATTTAATGAAATAACGAAAACAGCCGTGAAGGATGCCTTCAAGACGCCGCGCAAAATTAACATGGATCTGGTCAACGCGCAGCAGGCAAGACGTATCCTGGACCGATTGGTTGGTTATAAGATCAGCCCTATTCTATGGAAGAAAGTGAAAAAGGGACTCTCTGCCGGCCGTGTTCAATCGGTAGCCGTCAAAATCATTCTCGACCGCGAGAATGAGATAAGCGCTTTCGTACCGGAAGAATATTGGACCATTACGGCCAGGCTGGCCATTAAAGGATCTGCATTCGAAGCCAAATTCACGCAGCTTAATGGCGCAAAGAAAGAGTTGACCAATGAACAGGAAGTAAATGAAATTCTCGAAGCGATTCGGGATGCTTCCTTCCAAGTCAGTGAAGTAAAAGAGCGAGAGCGTCAGCGCCATCCGTCTCCACCGTTTACAACGAGTTCCTTGCAGCAGGAAGCTGCACGTAAACTTGGTTTCCGGGCTGCTAAGACCATGTCGGTTGCCCAGCAGCTGTACGAGGGCGTCGAGCTTGGCAAGGAAGGCACCGTCGGTTTGATTACCTACATGCGTACGGACTCCACGCGCATCTCAGGGACGGCTCAAGAAGAAGCAAAAGAATACATCACCGAGAAGTATGGTGATCCGTTCGTTCCGGAGAGCCCGAGACAATACTCGAAAAAAGCAGCCAACGCTCAGGATGCGCATGAAGCGATTCGTCCTACATCGGTGCTGCGGGATCCTGAATCCATGAAGCCGTTTATGAGCCGTGATCAGCTCCGCTTGTACAAACTGGTCTGGGAGCGTTTTGTGGCAAGTCAGATGTCTTCTGCAGTGCTGGATACGCTTTCTGTGGATATTGCCGCAGGCAAGACCGTCTTCCGCGCAACAGGTTCGAAGGTTCGGTTCCCTGGATTCATGAAGGTTTACGTCGAAGGCAACGACGACGGGACGACAGAGGAAGATAAATACCTGCCGGAGCTTCATAGTGGCGACATTCTGGAGAAACAGGATATTGAGCCGAAGCAGCATTTCACGCAGCCGCCTCCGCGTTATACGGAAGCACGTCTAGTCCGGACGCTGGAAGAGCTCGGCATAGGGCGACCTAGTACGTATGCACCGACACTGGAGACGATCCAGAAGAGAGGCTACGTTGCCATCGAAGAGAAAAAATTCATGCCAACCGAGCTCGGTGAACTTGTCATTGAGCAGATGGAGCAGTTCTTCCCGGAAATTCTCAATGTGGAGTTTACGGCTAACATGGAAGAGGACCTCGACCATGTGGAGGAGGGCTCCGAAGATTGGGTCAAAGTATTGGCAGAGTTCTATGAATCCTTTGAAAAGCGCCTTGAAGTAGCAGAGGAAGAAATGAAGGAAATCGAAATCGAAGATGAGGTTTCCGACGAGATCTGCGAAAAGTGCGGAAAGCCATTGGTGTATAAGCTGGGCAGGTTTGGCAAGTTTCTTGCATGCTCAGGCTTCCCGGATTGCCGGAATACCAAGCCGATCGTGAAAGATATCGGCGTGGCGTGCCCGAAATGCAAGGAAGGCCATGTCGTGGAACGACGAAGCAAGAAGGGGCGCGTCTTCTTTGGGTGTGATCGTTATCCCGAATGTGATTTCGTATCATGGGATAAACCGTCGACGAAGCCGTGTCCGAATTGCAGCAGCTTAATGGTAGAGAAGAAAAGCAAGCAAGGCATCAAGCTTCAATGTACTTCTTGTGATTATTCCGAAATGGTCGAGGAACAAGACGACGCAGCAGATTTGTAAGGCATACAGGGGGTAATGACGTTGACAGATTCACAGAGGGTTACGGTTATCGGTGCAGGGCTTGCCGGCAGTGAAGCTGCCTGGCAGATCGCTAGCCGGGGCATACCCGTTACATTATATGAGATGCGGCCGGTCGTTAAGACGCCGGCTCATCATACGGACAAGTTCGCTGAGCTTGTATGCAGTAATTCGCTTCGGGCGAACGGTTTAACCAACGCAGTAGGGGTATTGAAGGAAGAAATGCGGATGCTGAACTCGCTTGTCATCGGTTCGGCAGACCGCAATTCCGTCCCGGCTGGCGGCGCATTGGCCGTTGACCGTGACGGTTTTTCGGGAGAAATTACGGAAACTCTGCATCAGCATCCTTTAATTGAGGTTGTAAATGAAGAAATTCAGCATATACCTGAAGAAGGCATCGTTGTTATTGCTACAGGGCCGCTGACCTCGCCCGCGTTGTCATCACAGATTCGTGAGCTGATGGGTGAGGACTATTTCTATTTTTACGATGCGGCTGCTCCGATCGTGGAAAAAGATTCAATTGATATGAGCAAGGTCTATCTGGCATCCCGTTATGATAAAGGCGAAGCGGCTTATCTGAATTGTCCCATGACGGAAGAAGAGTTCGACGCTTTCTATGACGCTCTTATCAATGCCGAAGTCGCTCAATTGAAAGAGTTTGAGAAGGAGATTTATTTCGAGGGCTGCATGCCGATCGAGGTCATGATGAAGCGTGGTAAGCAAACCGCCTTGTTTGGCCCGATGAAGCCTGTTGGATTGGTGAACCCGCATACAGGCAAGCTGCCGCACGCTGTGGTGCAGCTCCGTCAGGATAATGCCGCAGGTACCCTCTACAATCTTGTCGGTTTCCAGACTCATTTGAAGTGGGGCGAACAGAAGCGGATTATTTCCATGATTCCGGGACTTGAGAACGCCGAAATTGTGCGATACGGCGTCATGCACCGCAACACGTTTGTCAATTCGCCAAAATTGCTGGAACAAACCTATCAGGTGAAAACGCGGCCTAATCTGTATCTGGCGGGACAAATGACGGGCGTAGAAGGATATGTGGAATCGGCGGCATCCGGATTGATTGCTGGGATCAATGCAGCAAGAGCTGCTCAGGGGCAGGAGGGGATCGTATTCCCTCAGGAATCAACCATCGGGAGCATGGCCTACTACATAACCCATGCAGATCCAGATAACTTCCAGCCGATGAATGCGAACTTCGGTCTTCTTCCGAGCCTTGAGAAGCGCATTCGCAACAAGAAGGAAAAAAACGAAGCGCTTGCAAGCAGAGCTCTAGACGGAGTACGCGTATTTATTAATGCTAACGAACTAAATACAATCTAATCTTATTTTCTTAGGGAGGTCTTGCCATCATGGAAATGACTTTTCACGCCACTACAATTTGTGCAGTACGGCATAATGGCACAGCAGCTATTGCCGGCGATGGCCAAGTTACATTTGGTGAAAGTGTAGTCATGAAGCAGACCGCCAAGAAAGTGCGCCGTCTTTACCGGGGACAAGTTGTCGCCGGTTTTGCCGGTTCTGTGGCGGATGCAATCACGTTATTTGAGAAATTCGAAGGCAAGCTGGAAGAGCATCATGGAAATCTGCAGCGCGCCGCTGTTGAACTCGCGAAGGATTGGCGTCAAGACCGTGTGCTTCGCAAGCTTGAAGCTTTGATGATTGTTATGGATAAAACCGGGATGCTGCTGATTTCAGGCGGCGGCGAAATCATCGAGCCTGATGATGATGTGCTGGCCATTGGGTCAGGCGGCAATTTTGCCTTGTCGGCAGGACGGGCGCTTAAGCGTCATGCCGGACATATGGAAGCGAAGGATATCGCCAGAGAAGCGCTTCAGATCGCTTCTGAGGTGTGTGTCTATACCAACAGCAATATTATTGTCGAAGAGCTGTAAGGATGCCATACAGCAACATATAGCCATATCAGGGGTGGAGGTATTCGCGATGAGTAAAGAATCGATGACGCCAAGACAGATTGTATCCGAGCTGGATAAATACATCGTAGGCCAGAAGGAAGCTAAAAAATCGGTCGCTGTAGCACTTCGGAACCGCTATCGCCGGAGCTTGCTTACGGATGACGAGCGGGATGAAATCGTACCGAAGAACATATTGATGATCGGTCCCACCGGCGTCGGCAAAACGGAGATTGCAAGAAGGCTTGCCAAGCTGGTTCATGCTCCGTTCGTTAAGGTCGAAGCGACAAAGTTTACCGAGGTTGGATATGTCGGCCGTGATGTGGAATCCATGGTACGGGATCTTGTGGAAACCGCGATCCGGATGGTGAAGCTGGAACGTACCGAGAAGGTTAAGGACAAAGCCGAGGAAATGGCGAACGAGCGGATCGTTCAGTTGTTGGCGCCTTCAACCAAAGGGCAGAAAAGTCAGCGAAATCCCTTTGAGATGCTGTTTGGCGGTGCGAATAACGATACCCAGACCGAAGAAGAGGATGCGGACGATAAGGACGTTAGTCTCAAAGAGAAGCGGAGACAGGTGCGCTTTAACCTGCTGTCCGGTAAGCTTGAAGACGAAACGATTGAGATTGATGTCGAGGATGCTGCTCCAAACATGTTCGATATGTTTGCGGGGCAGGGCAATGATCAGATGGGCATGAACATGCAGGAAATGTTCGGCAATCTGATGCCAAAGCGCACAAAGCGCCGCAAGCTGTCAGTGAAAGAAGCCAGGAAAGTGCTGACGCAAGAGGAAGCAGGCAAGCTCATTGATATGGATGATGTCATCCAGGAATCCATTCGTCGGGCAGAGCAATCCGGCATTATCTTTATCGATGAGATCGACAAGGTTGCCAGCCAGGGCCGCCAATCGGGTCCGGATGTGTCCAGAGAAGGTGTGCAGCGCGATATTTTGCCGATCGTGGAAGGCTCAACGATTATGACGAAATACGGACCGGTAAAAACGGACTTTGTCCTCTTCATCGCGGCAGGTGCTTTTCATATCGCAAAGCCATCGGATTTGATTCCCGAGCTTCAGGGGCGTTTTCCGATTCGGGTGGAGCTCAGCAGCTTGTCACTCGACGATTTTGTATCCATTTTGACCGAGCCGAAAAATGCACTAACCAAGCAATACGTCAATCTGCTGCGTACCGAGGATCTTGAGGTTGAGTTTTCTCCGGAAGCAATACGGGAGATTGCCCAAATTGCGGCTTCGGTTAACCAGAACACGGAGAATATAGGCGCGCGGAGACTTCATACGATTTTGGAGAAGCTCCTTGAAGACCTGTCATTTGAAGCGCCTGAGTTGACGTTGGACCGCATGGTGATCACGCCGCAGTATGTTCGGGAGAAACTTGCCGGCATCGCCCAGGACCGGGACCTGAGCCAGTATATTCTGTAGTCGCATGCATATAGGTCTATATGCCGGGTATGCGAAAGTAAATAATTGTCGATATTCATCCCACTCCTTGCAGCAAGTTGTCGAAGCGCTTTCGCATGTTGGAAGGGATCGGGACGGATTTCGTAATTTTTTGTGAATTTTATGGTCCCCATCAGGACCTACCCTTCGGGAAAAATCGCTTAAATTTTACAGATTTAGTGATACGATTTGCAATAATATAGAAAAAAACCGGATAAAAATGAACACAAAGCCCTTCTTTTTGGTAAAAGATAGGGCTTTTTTCTTATTGTAAAAAGTCCCAATCTTTAAGAAACTTAGTTTATGTGACATCATGTTGTCTTTTTCTACTTAAGACCTAGGTTAGTTCATACGGATTATATGATTTGTCGAAAAAAGAGGATTTAGCTAGGAAGAGTGGAATACCTTTCTGCAAAGTCCAGTCAGGAGGAATGAGCTAGTGAATCTGTTGAATAATAGTTCTTTTCAACGGCTTCAAAGCGGTTTGGATGCAGCTAATCTCAGAAACAATGTGATTGCAAACAACATCGCCAACGTGGATACTCCTCATTTTAAGAGATCCGAGGTATCCTTTGAGAGTCTTCTGAAAAAAGAAATGGATGGGGCCCAATTGTCATTACAGGGCAGAAGAACAGATCCCAGGCATTTTGTCATTGGTTCAACCGGGGGGATTCCTGAGGCTTCGGTCATGAAGGATGGCAGCAGCTCCATGAATAACAACCAGAATAATGTCGATGCAGACAGAGAAATGTCGCTGCTTGCAGAGAATCAGCTCCGTTATAATTCATACATACAAGCTGTCAATGAGCAGATTCGAATGATGCGTACAGCTATTGAAGGGAGATAGGGTTCATGAATATTAGCAATAGCTTCGGTATTAATGCATCAGCTCTAACAGCACAACGGCTTCGAATGGATGTCATCTCCTCCAACATAGCCAATGCGGAAACCACTCGCGCGCGAATCGAGAACGGCCAATCCGTTCCCTATCGTCGAAAAACGGTAGTGTTACAGCCGCAGCAGGAATCATTTGAAGGACTACTTAGAGCTCAGATGAATGGTCAGAATGCGGGACAAGGGGTAAAGGTTGCGCAGGTCCGGGAAGATCAAACCCCGCTGAAACAGGTATATAACCCTACACATCCCGATGCGAATACGGAAGGCTATGTCTTTATGCCTAACGTGGACATTACGAAGGAAATGGTGGATATGATAGCAGCTACCCGTTCGTACGAAGCTAACGTTACGGCGATCAATGCTTCGAAAGCGATGATTATGAAGGCGTTGGAGATCGGTAGATAACAAGTGGAAAATACATAAGCCCATATTGTAGGAGGAGAGAGAGAAATGATTCAAAATGCAATGTTCAGTGTTCAGGGCGTGCAGCCGCTTCAACTGCAGGAGCAAGTGAAAAATGGTGCGACTCCATCCGAATCGATTCGCGATTTTGGCTCTTACCTGAATGAAGCACTGAACTCTGTGGCATCACAGGAACAAAATGCACATGTCATGAGCGATAAACTAATGATTGGACAGGTAAACGTAGATCAGGCGATGATATCCGCCCAACAGGCTCTGTTGAGCATTCAGCTCACAACACAGGTCCGAAACAAAGTGGTAGAAGCCTATCAAGAGATCATGCGCACGCAAATCTAAATGTTTCTAGCAAAGTTTCGGATGGGGTGACAATGTGAACGAGAGAATGACCCAGTATCGGGAGAGAATGACCCAGTATTGGAACCAATTCAGCAACAAACAAAAAATAATGTTAATCGCTACAATAGCATTTGTTTTGATTGCTCTAATCGTACTAACGATGCAGTTCTCCAAGACGAAGTACGAAGTAGCATTCCGGGATTTAAATTCCAGCGACGCTGCAGGAATTATCAGCCACCTGGAGACCCAAGGGATTTCCTACAAGCTGAGCGAGGATGGCAGAAGCATCCTGGTTCCGAGTACGAGCGCAGCTAAAGTCCAGATTGATGTAGGGTCGCAAGGACTTGTACAGAATGGTACGATCGGATTCGAAACCTTCGAGAAGAACGCATCAGCCATCGGGATGACAGATAACGAATTCGAAGTGAAATATGTAAATGCACTGAATGGCGAAGTAGAACGACTGCTCGAGAAGATGCAGGGCGTCCAGGATGCAACGGTATTATTGAATTTGCCAAAAGAAAGTGTATTTGCAAAAAACGGAAACGAAGATCAAGCCAGCGCTTCCGTAGTTGTGCAATTCAAACCAGGCTACCGGCCTAATCAAGAAGTCATTGACGGGTATTATAACCTCGTGAAGACGGCCATTCCGAACTTACCGGTTGAGAACATTACAATCACCAATGACGAAGTCGAGCTGCTCGCAACAGCTAAAGGCGGTCAAGGCGGATTGATCGGTAAGGTGGAAGAAAACTTCGCGCTTCAGAAAAAATTCGAAAGCGACGTTAGGCAAAATGTTCAGCAGTTTCTCTCGCAGTACATGGGATCGAATAAAGTCAATGTTCTGGTCGCTTCCAAACTGAACTTTGATCAGGTGCAGAGCAAGGAAAACATCGTAACCCCTGTTGATGAAGAAGAAATGAAGGGGATTGAGCTCAGTGTTCAGGAGATCCAGAAGAACTATTCGGGAACCAGTAGTCCAACCGGCGGAGTGGCCGGTGTGGGCGAAGAAGCTGTTCCGGGATATCCAAGCGATTCTGGAAGCGGGGAAACGAACTCGGAAGAGCTCTCCAAAACCGTTAACTATGAAGTTAACCGGATTACGAAGGATATCATAGCAAGTCCATATACTGTTAAAGATTTAACCATTAATGTCTCGGTTGAACCACCTGCCGGTCAACAAACTTTGGATGACGCGACAAGAACGGCAATACAGAACATTCTGGTTAATATCGTGCGTGCATCGCTCTCGGATACAGGCTCTACTTATACAGACGCTGATTTGTCCAAAAAAGTTTCGGTTATTTCACAGGTATTTAATGTAAATGCGGATGAAAATCCGAAAACCGTTCTTTCACAGCCTGTATTATGGGGGATTGGTATCGCTGCGTTGGCGTTAATTGCGGGAGGAACCTATTTCATAATCCGCAGACGCAGAAAGCAGCAGGAAGAATTTGAAGATGATATTCAGCTTCCGCCAGTTACGGAATTCCCATCGATTAATCTCGAAAGTATAACCAATGAAAGCCAGGTTCGTAAGCAGCTCGAAACCTTGGCGAAGAAGAAGCCAGATGAATTCGTGAATTTACTTCGCACATGGCTAGCTGAGGAATAGAGGTGGAAGCATTGGCTAAGGGAAATAACCAAATGTTAAGCGGACGTCAAAAAGCGGCTATACTGCTCATTACACTTGGCCCGGAAGTGTCTGCTCAAATATTTAAACATCTTCGAGATGAAGAAATTGAACAATTGACGCTGGAGATTGCGAATGTTCGTAAAGTCGACAGTGATGAAAAAGATAGCATTATTCAGGAATTCCATCAAATTTGCCTGGCCCAGGAATACATCTCGCAAGGCGGCATTAATTACGCTAAAGAGATTTTGGAGAAGGCGCTTGGACAGCAAAAAGCGATGGAAGTGATCAACAGACTGACGGCAACGCTTCAAGTAAGACCGTTTGACTTTGCCCGCAAAGCGGACCCAAGCCAAATTCTGAACTTTATCCAGAACGAAAATGCACAGACCATTGCACTCGTCTTGTCGTATCTTCAATACGAGCAGGCATCCGCGATCCTATCTTCGCTTCCGCAAGAGAAGCAGGCCGAAGTAGCGCGTAGGGTTGCAGTCATGGACAGTACTTCACCAGAAGTCATCGCCCAGGTGGAACGCGTGCTGGAACAGAAGCTGTCGGCGACGGTTACCCAGGATTACACGAGTGCGGGTGGCATTGAATCCATCGTTCAAATTCTGAACGGTGTGGATCGCGGTACGGAACGAACGATCCTCGATTCCCTGGAAATCCAGGATCCCGAGCTCGCCGAAGAAATCAAGAAGCGGATGTTCGTATTCGAGGATATCGTCAACGTGGACAACCGTTCGATCCAGCGTATTATCCGCGATGTCGAGAATGCCGATCTTCAGCTTGCACTCAAGGTGGCAAGCGAAGAAGTACGGGACGTCATTTTCCGCAACATGTCCAAGCGTATGGCCGAAACCTTCCGCGAAGAGATGGAATACATGGGACCGGTGCGGCTGCGTGATGTGGAGGAAGCTCAGACTCGGATTGTAAGCACGATCCGAAGACTCGAAGAAGCGGGCGAGGTCATTATTGCCCGTGGCGGAGGAGATGACATCATTGTCTAACTTGATCAAATCGTCCCACTATAAACCGATGGATGTGTTGAAAGAGTTGGATCTTGCTCGTCGTTACGCTTCGCCAACCGAGGAAACGGTAGAGGAATATACTCCCCCGACTGCCGAGCCGGCTGTCGTACAAACACTGGCTGAAGCCGAACGCTTAAAGCATGAGATGCTAAAAGATGCTCAGGAGTTTGCCGAACGACAAATCCGCGAAGCTTCGGAAGAGGCGGAACGGCTGTTGGCCGAAGCGCAGCAGCAGATTGAAGCGTGGTGGACCGACAGAAGGCTTCAGGACGAGGATTTGTCCGAAACGCTGAAGATGGAAGGCTTTAATCAAGGATATGCCGAGGGTTCAGCCAAGGCAGAGCTTGAGATGAAGGAATTGATGGAGCAAGCGACATTACAGGCGAGCGAATTGCTTCAGCTTGCCCATCAAGCCAAGGAAGATCTAATTCAGGAAGCGGAGCCTTTTTTGGTGGAGCTCAGCTGCAGCATAGCGGAGAAAGTACTGGATCGTCAGCTTATGATCGAACCTGATTTCACGCTGGAGCTGATTCGAAAGAATCTGGCACGCAAGCGGGAAAAAGGGGTCATCTCTCTCTGCGTAGCTCCTGAACAGTTCGAATTTGTATACGCGGCACGGGAAGAGCTCGGATTATCGATCGACTCTCAGGCAGAACTTCAAATTTTGCCGGATTCCACGGTTAAGGATCGAGGCTGCGTGATCAGGTCTTCTTTCGGAAGCGTGGATGCCCGGATCGATACACAGCTATCCGAGATCAAAAAAGAGCTCGTGCGGTTCGCTCTTGATGACGAGGAACGGAGAAATCAAGATGAAGAAGCTGAATAGCGCGCGGTACTTGGATCATCTGAAACATCTGGACCCCGTTCGCATCAACGGTAAAGTTACACAGGTTATCGGACTGATGGTGGAGTCCGAAGGACCGGATGCAAGCATCGGCGATGTTTGTTATATCTATCCCACGAAGCAAACCAAGCCGCTCAAGGCGGAGGTCGTGGGTTTCAGAGACAATAAGGTGTTGCTGATGCCTCTCGGCGAGCTTCACTCCATTGGTCCAGGCTGTGATGTAGTCGGTACCGGCAAACCGCTGAGCGTGCAGGTAGGTTCGGAACTGCTTGGCAAAGTGCTCGACGGATTGGGACAACCGCTGGACGGATCCATCATTCCGGCGCGCATGCCGCACTATTCAACCCATAATGTTCCGCAGAACCCGCTTAATAGGCCGAGGGTTCAGGAGCCGATCAGCATCGGCGTCCGCGCGATTGACGGATTGCTCTCCATCGGCAAAGGCCAGCGGGTCGGTATATTCGCCGGATCCGGTGTCGGGAAGAGTACCTTGATGGGAATGATCGCCCGAAACACTTCTGCCGATGTCAATGTCATTGCTTTGATCGGGGAACGTGGACGTGAGGTGCTGGATTTCATAGAACGGGATTTGGGTCCCGAAGGGTTAAAACGGTCCGTCGTAATTGTTGCGACCTCGGATCAACCGGCACTCATCCGCATTAAAGGGGCCTTGATCGCTACAACGATCGCCGAATATTTCAGGGATCGCGGCCTGAATGTGATGCTGATGATGGATTCCGTAACCCGCTATGCGATGGCGCAGCGAGAAGTAGGACTGGCCGTAGGAGAGCCGCCGGCCATGCGCGGTTATACTCCGTCTGTATTTGCCAGTCTGCCGAAGCTTCTGGAACGCGCAGGCACAGGGCCAACGGGCTCGATTACCGCCTTTTACACGGTGTTGGTAGATGGTGATGATATGAACGAACCGATCGCGGATGCAGTCAGGGGCATACTTGATGGTCACATCGTACTGAACCGGAATATCGCAAACAAAGGGCATTTTCCGGCTATCGATGTGCTGGCCAGCATTAGCCGGGTTATGAAAGATATATCTCCAGAGGAACAAATCGATGCTTCCGAGAACGTAAAACGACTGATGGCGATATATAAGGACTCGGAGGATTTGATCAATATCGGGGCGTATCAACAGGGCTCGAATGCCGATATCGATGAATCGATTGAATATATCGGGCGAATATGGGATTTCACGAAGCAAAAAGTGAATGAGAAGACAACATTGAATGAGGTTCAGGAACGTTTGATTTCCGAGTTTTCAAGGAGATGACTTTGAAGAATGAAATTTCATTATGCATTCCAGAAAATCGTAGACCTGAAAAGCAACGAGAAAACGCAAGCCGAATGGATGCTGTCAAGCGCCATCGGGAAGCTGCGGGCGGAAGAGAAAAGTCTGAATGAGCTGTATGAGATGCGGGATCAAATGTATCACGCTCAGCAGGAAGCTGCATCACGGTGCGTGCCGGTCGCTGAGATCCGAAACATTCAGGTATATGCAGAGCACTTGGAAGAATGCATTGAGCGTAAGAGGGATGACATACGGATCGCTCATGTCAATGTAACGAAGAAACAAAAGGTATTGTCCGACAAGATGCTAGACGAAAAAGTGTGGCTGAAAGCAAGAGATAAATCCCAAGAAAAGTTCCGGCATGAAAGTCTCCTTCGGGAACAAAACGAGCTGGACGAAATGGCGACGGTACGTTTTGCGATCAAAGCCCGATAAGGTTTGCAAACACCGAAGGGTTATGACCGCGAAGGAGGAATGAGAGTGGCACGAAAAGACATGCCGCTTGATAAGGAAGAATCAGGCGGAGGATTTGAACGGATACTGTTGATTTTGGTACCTGCTATATTCACGATCGTTCTGCTCGGGGCGCTTGCCGTATTTTTTAGAGCCGATGTGCGGGATGGACTAATCGATGTAGCCAATAAAATTCCGGTCGTCAAGAACTGGGTCCCGGATCCGGTGCTGACCCCGGAAGAACAGAAACTCAAAGAAGCGAAGCAGCAGGAAGAAAGCGCGGAAGCAACGATTGTTGAACTTAAGAAGCAGCTTGCCGAACGCGAAGAAACATTAAATGAAGTAACGGAGCAAAAAGCAGCGCAGGAAAACAAGGTGAAAGAGCTGGAAACCCAAATTGATTCGATGCAAAGTACATCGACAAGCGGTGAGGCCGAGGAGGAAGACGCGTATACCAAGCAAATTCGCGAACTGTCCAAGCTCTACGCCGACATGAGTCCAAGCAAAGCGGCACCGATCATGCAAAACCTTACGCTGGAAGAAATGGTGCTTATGCTTAGTCAGATGAAGAGCAGCAACCGGGTTGCCATTCTGCAAAAAATGGATCCGAAAACGGCCGCGGATGCAACCATGATGCTTAAAGATGCCGAGACTTCTGAAGATATGGCCATCGCGGCTCTGCAATCCAGGCTCAAGAAGAACGAATCGGAGGCAGCGCAGAAGAAGACATCCGACAATCTGGATAAAAATCAGTTGAATCAGACTTTTGCCGGAATGACACCCGCCAACGCTGCCGAACTGCTGATGCAAACGTATAAGATCAGCCCTGCTAAGACCATGACCATTCTGAATACAGTGGATGATGCTACTCGTTCACGGATTTTAAATGCGATGTCCTCGAAAGATGCGGAGCTGGCAGCAAAGATATTGAATCGCCTGATGGGCTCTAAATAAGCTCTGAAATGAATCTCCATCCCCAGGAAAGGAGGTGAAATAAGACGATGACAATAACGGTACAAAACATGTCTTCATCCATAAGCAGTCCCTCGGGAAGCGGAAAGGCAAGCGCGGCGGGTCAGACGACAGCGGGTGTATCCTTTGATGCGACACTGGCTTACCAGATGAATAGCAGCGGGAACAGCGCTTCAACAACATCGACGGAAGTCGCTGCCAAGCTGGAATCCTTGCTAACGCAGTATTCTTCGGAAACCGATACATCGCTTGAAGGCTTGATGGAATTGCTTCAAGGTTTGCTGCAGGAGCTGGACACCATGGACCAGGCATTAATGGAGGATCCATCCCTTTTGCAAGAGCTGCAGAACTGGCTCACGCAAGCGAATGTTATGCTGAGCGGAGCTGCTTCCCAGGCACAAGAAAACGCGGGTGGGAATGAGGTGTCCCCATTGGCTTCCAGACCGGAGACTATTCGATTCGCGGTACAGGATACGATCAGCCAGCTGGCATCGATGCTTCCCAAATCTGGTCAGGTTGACCTCCAGACGGAGGCAGCTGTCAAACAGCTTGTCCAGTCCTTCCAAAGTTTGCTTGGTCAAGGAACGGGGACCGGCGAGACTAAAGCAAGCGGCAGCTTTGATCATATCCTTGCTCAAAAGCAGCCGGATGCCGCTCAGCCTGCCGTATCCACGAATAGTTCAGGACAGTCGGCTTCATCTCAAACAACGGGACAGGCGAATGCCAAGTGGTCATCGCTGACGACGAGCGCTCAAGTAGAGGGTACAGCATCTGAGTTCGTGATGAATGAAGGAGATTCGCTGTTGGAGCAAGGAACGGTCACTGCCGGTCAGCTAGCCCTGCGTTCAGGAACACAAGTTGCAGTAAAACCTGCAGCTCCGCCGGTGCCTGTTGAGAATTTCTCAAGCGAAATGACTTCTTTCATTATTAATAAGCTTGAAATCGTGAAACAAACCGGTTTTACGGAAGCGAGAATCTCCTTGAATCCGGAACATCTGGGACAAGTAGATATCAAACTTACGATGCAGAATGGCCAATTAATCGCCCAGTTCATGACAAGGTCGACAGATGCTAAAGAGCTGATTGACCAGCAAATGGCACAACTTCGCAGCGCATTGATTGCACAAGGACTGCAGATCGAGAAAATTGAAGTTACACAGAGCAGCCAGCCTTCCAATGCGAATCTTTATCAAGACGGCCGTCAGCCTGGATCAGGCCAGCAGCAGTCACAGCATCGCTCGAAGGAGAAGGACAGACCATCCGATGATGTCGTGCTGGCAGCAAATCTGACAGAAGAACTAAACGATTGGATTGCCGAGCACCAAGCCGACGATGAACGGGTACAAGCAGGAACATTTACCGCTACAGCCTAAAGTGAGGAGGTGAGCTTGGATGGCAACAAATCCGGTATCTACGAATAATATGTGGCCCAATTATGCTAAAGGGAATGTCAGCAGTAAAAGCGGGAATGGCCAGGAGCTTGGAAAGGATCAGTTCTTGAGCATCCTGATTACGCAATTAAGGCATCAGGATCCGCTTCAGCCAATGCAGGACCGGGAATTTATTGCCCAAATGGCCCAGTTTACTTCCCTGGAGCAGCTGATGAATATCAATACTCAATTAACGGCAATGAGTCAGTCTTTGGGTGCTGCTTCAAGTTTGATCGGTAAACAGATCAGCTGGATGTTCAAGCCCGAGGATGGTTCGGATTCCGTCATGAAGAGCGGTATCGTAGATTCCATCATTGTTCGTGAAGGCGTACATTATGCCAAAGTCGGCGACAGTGAAGTATCGCTTGACCAGATCGTGAAAATCGAGAACGCCGTAACCGAGAATGATCCAGAAGCGTTGATTTCTGGTCCTGCAGTACCTGACACAAGCAGTCCAGGTCCGACAGAACCTGAAATAACAAATCCCGATCCTTCCGTACCCGAAACAGGCAATCCCGATCCGTCAGCTCCTGAGGCCGTAGATCCTGGACAAGGGGGAGAAGAGCCTGGGGGAGTAGCGCCATGAGTGACCGCATGATGATAGGGCATTTATACCCTGGGAAAATACATCCAGCGGCACTTCATAATGAGCGTAAAACGCAAGCTCACGCTAACCCGCCCGCCGGGACGTTTCAGGAACTTTTAAATGAGAATCTGCTTAAAATCAGCAATCATGCGGCGAAGAGACTTCAGCAGCGCGGCATTGAATTAAAGGGCGATCAGCTTGCGCAGATCCAGAGCGCAGTGGATAAAGCTGCCGCGAAGGGGAGCAAGGAGTCACTCATTCTGATGAATGATATGGCTCTCATTGTGAATATTCCGAATCGGACGGTGGTCACTGCAATGGATGGCAACACGATGAAGGATAACGTTTTTACGCAAATAGATAGTGCAGTAATTATTTCATAAATCTGGCTGGCCCGCGAGGAAGCCAGGCGGCCGCTGATCGACAGAAGCGGTCCATAACTGAAGGAGGAAAATCGATGTTAAGATCCATGTATTCCGGTATTTCCGGAATGAGAGGTTTCCAAACCAAGCTTGATGTCATTGGTAATAACATTGCCAACGTAAACACAGTTGGGTTTAAAGCGGGACGTGTGATGTTTAAAGACGTACTAAGTCAAACGATGTCCGGTGTTACGCCGGGAACCGACGATCCATCCGGTGGTGTAAACGCGAAGCAGGTCGGTCTTGGTGTATCGATCGGTTCCATCGATACGCTGCATACGCCAGGCAGTGCAATGATAACTAACTATCCGACGGATCTGAGAATAGATGGGGACGGATTCTTTATGGTGAAGCTTAGCGAGGATCAAGATGTGCCTTTCTTGACCCGAGCAGGAGACTTCCATATAGACGTAGCGCGTAACCTGGTAACTTCAGATGGGATGCTCGTTCTTGATGCAACTGGTGAACCTATCCAGCTGGAGGAAGATGTAACGGCATTCACGATTGCACAGAATGGCGCCATCATTCAGAAGATGAGTGACGGATCAACGGAAGAGGGAGCCATCATCGGCGTTGCTAAAATTCCGAATCCGGAAGGTTTGGAGAAAATCGGCGGCAATATGTATCGTGTGACTCTTAATGCGGTTCCTGATGGCGATCTGGATGCTGTCATGTTCGAAGCTAATAACGCCGAAGAAGGAACTGGCGCTATTATTTCAGGACAGCTCGAAATGTCCAACGTTGACTTGACAGGTGAATTTTCGGAAATGATCGTCGCTCAGCGCGGCTTCCAAGCCAACTCCCGGATCATCACGACTTCGGACGAAGTGCTTCAAGAAGTTGTCAATCTGAAACGATAAGGATGGATAGGGAGGGGCAATCCCCTCCCTGATTAAACAAGGAGGCTGTCCATGATATCGGTAACGAGGTTAAATGGTTCGCAGTTGTGGCTTAACGCGCTGTTGATAGAAATGGTTGAGGAGACTCCTGACACCTACATTACTTTGATTAATGGAAAACGCATGATTGTGCTTGAAAGTGCAAATGAAATCATCGCTTCCGTTAAGGCGTATCATCACGAGGTAGGAATTCATCAAGCTACCATTAAAGTGCAGCAATTGGAGGAACCTTCATGAAAAAGATGCTCCCCTGGTTAATTACGATCCTGTTATCCATTACGCTGATTGTCCTGGCGATCTTCCTATTGTCGGATAAATTGCTCGGCGATAACGGTAAAAGTCAGGCTTCAGCCAATGCAGCGGCTTTACCTAAATTTTCTGCCGATGAGATCGTGGCGATGACATCGGAAATCGCCGGGATCAAGACGAATTTAGCCGAACCAAGCTATATCGCCCAGATGTCCTTTGCTTTCCAGCTTAATGACAAAAAAGCAAAGGAAGAATTCGAAAAAATCAAGAATATCAAGATTAAACCGATTATTATCAAGACGTTGGCCGATACGAAGCCCGAATTACTGAATGATTCGAAGGGGCGCGAACAATTTAACGCTAAGCTGGTGAATCTGGTTAATAAGTCGTTAACGTCTGGACGTTTAATTCAAATTGAAATGACAGATGTTATCGTCACTGAAATCTAGACTGTTCGTCGGACGACCTGTAAGGGGGTGAGTAGATGGTTGATGTTTTATCGCAGAATGAGATCGACGCCTTATTGGCCGCTCTCTCTTCAGGGGAAATGGATGCTGAAGAACTGAAAAAAGAGGAAACGCAAAAGAAAATTCGTTCTTATGATTTTAAGAGGGCACTCCGGTTTTCCAAGGATCATATTCGGAGCTTGACCCGTATTCACGAGAACTTTGCTCGGTATTTGACCACATATTTCTCGGCACAATTACGCACTTTTGTGCAAATTAACGTGGTACAGGTTGAACAGCTTCCATATGATGAATTTATTCGCTCCATACCCAAAATGACAGTTCTCAATATATTCGAGGCGGAACCGCTTGTCGGGCGCATGGTGCTCGAGGTCCATCCCAACATTGCTTACGCGATGCTGGACCGTTTGCTGGGAGGAACAGGCATTGCTCCTACTTCCATCAGCTCGATGACCGAAATCGAGACGATCATCATGGAACGCATTTTCAGCCGGGCATTCGACAGCCTGCAGGAAGCATGGAAAACGGTGCTGGACATCTCACCGCGGCTTGAAGCATTGGAAACGAATCCGCAATTTATGCAGATTGTTTCTCCAAACGAAACCATTGCGCTAATTTCCCTTAGCACCAAAATCGGCGATACCACGGGGATGATTAATCTGTGTATCCCGCACGTGGTGCTGGAACCGATCATGTCGAAGCTATCGGCGCATCAATGGTTTATCTCGGAGAAAAAAGCGAGTGTTCCAGAGGAAGTAGATGCTCTTAAGCAGCGTGTAAGCAAGGCCAAGCTTCCGATTGTTGCCGAGCTGGGCGTTTCACAGCTTACCGTGTCCGAATTTTTAGGACTGAGCGTCGGCGACGTCATCTCATTAAACAAGCCGATGCATGATGGACTTTCCATTAAGGTTGGGGACAGATTAAAGTTTATTGGCAGTCCCGGAACGATAAAAGACCGGGTTGCTGTACAAATCGATGAAATTGTCATCGAAGGAGCTGAAGAATTTGACGAGTAAAGACTATTTATCCCAGGAAGAAATCGACGCTTTGTTAAAACAGTCGGAAATGGCATCACCAGCATCAATTCCTTCGGCGGCGACTGTCGATGATGTATTAACACCTTTAGAGCAGGACGCGCTCGGCGAGATTGGTAACATTACCTTTGGCAGTGCTGCAACCGCTCTGTCTACCTTGCTGGGCAAAAAAGTGGATATCACTACACCCAAAGTGTCGATCATTAAGCGAAGCGAGTTTGAGGAAGAATTTCCGAAGCCGCATGTAGCGGTACATGTTACTTATGTGGATGGATTTGAAGGAATTAACTCGCTAGTCATTAAAACGCGCGATGCTCAGGTCATTGCCGATCTGATGTTAGGCGGGGAAGGCAACCCCGTGGAAGAGGAACTGAATGAGATTCATATCAGTGCCGTTCAGGAAGCGATGAACCAGATGATGGGCTCTTCCGCAACGAGCATGTCGACGATTTTTAACCGGTTTGTCAATATATCGCCGCCAGGCATTGATATTCTGAACATGGCAAAAGGTGAAGGGGTTAACAACCTTCCGCCGGATGAAACACTGATTAAGATTTCATTCCGATTAATTATCGGTGACCTTATTGATTCAACCATTATGCAGCTGCTTCCCGTTCATTTTTCCAAGGATATGGTGCACATGCTTATCAATGGAACGGAAGAGCCTCAGCCTGCGAAACAGGAAGCCGCGCCGGCGGTGGAAGCACCTGTTAGTACCCAGGAACCGGCTCAAGCACCGGCTAACTCTGTGAATGGCAATGATATGGGCCAAGGATACGACTACGGACAAGGCTACGGCCAGCCAATGCAGGGACAGGGAGGGCCGATCCCGCAATCCATGCCATATGGACAGCCGCAGATGCCTTACCAAGCGCAGCCGCAACAATATGGCGGCATGCCGAATCGCAATGTGAATGTACAGCCCGTACAGTTTGCGAATCTGCAATCTGCGCCGTACACCCAGGTGGATGAAAACAATCTGAACTTACTGATGGACATTCCCCTTAAAGTCACCGTAGAATTAGGGAGGACTCAAAAGCAAATTAAGGATATCCTGGAAATGTCGCAAGGTTCGATCATCGAGCTGGACAAGCTTGCCGGTGAGCCTGTAGATATCCTTGTCAATCATAAACTGATTGCCAAGGGCGAGGTCGTTGTCATCGATGAGAACTTTGGTGTACGCGTGACGGATATCGTGAGCCAATGGGACCGGATTCAAAAATTACAATAGCACAAACATTTTAGGGAGGATTTTTATCAATGGCTAACCGAATTCTGATTGTGGACGATGCTGCATTTATGAGAATGATGATCCGTGACATATTGGTCAAAAACGGATTCGAGGTTGTGGGAGAAGCACAGGACGGTGCGCAAGCAATCGAGAAATTTAAAGAACTTCGTCCAGATCTGATTACGATGGATATTACGATGCCGGAAATGGATGGTATCGCAGCGCTGAAAGAGATTAAAAAAGTCGATGCGAATGCAAAAGTGATTATGTGCTCTGCCATGGGCCAACAAGCGATGGTTATTGATGCGATCCAAGCTGGAGCCAAGGACTTTATCGTTAAACCGTTCCAATCGGACAGAGTCATTGAAGCCATCAATAAGACGCTTGGCGTATAAGGATTCTTCTTATGATGATGGCAGCTTCTGATGGATTAGGCTCAAGTAGTACTACCGGGTATTATTTACAGTTATTTTATGTCTTTATCGTACTTGCCATCATCGTTGCGTTGATCGTGTTCCTGATTCGCTTTCTCAGCAGAAAGAATCAGAGCTGGATGCAGGGCCGCTCCATTCGTACTTTGGGTGCGGTTGGGATGGGCCCTAACAAATCCCTTCAGCTCGTCGAAATTGGGGGCAGCATCTATGTGATCGGAGTTGGCGAAGACGTCCGGTTGGTGGACAAAATTTCTGATCCAGCTGAAGTTGCGCTTATCCAAGCTGCATTTGAACAGGATTCTGGAATACATAATGGGGCACTGCCGCCTTTTATAACGAAACTGGCGGCAAAACTCCGTAAAGACAAACCACCGGAAGAAATGGAATTGGACGATACATCTTCTTTCCATGAAGTGTTCGAGTCCAAGCTGCGCAGCGTACCGAACCGGAAAGAAAAGGTTGAAGAATTGCTGCGGGAGGATCATAAAGATTCATGAATAAAAAGATCTCGTACGCCATCGCGATTTTCATATTGTTTGGATTTCTGTTTTCTCATACGGTATTTGCGGATCCGATTCCAAACATCGATATTCAAATCGGCAATGAGGGAGATACACCGGGGACAAGCTCCTTGTCCTTGATACTCCTGATCACCATTCTTAGCATTGCACCGGCGATACTGGTGCTGATGACTAGTTTTACAAGGATTGTTATCGTGCTTGGCTTTGTCCGTACTTCGCTCGGCACACAGCAAACACCGCCAAACCAAGTGTTGATCGGCCTGGCTCTGTTTCTTACCTTATTCGTAATGGCTCCGACGTTGTCTTCAATGAATGATGTAGCGCTGCAGCCCTATCTGAAAGGTGAGATCACCCAAGCGGAAGCACTGGATAAGGCTCAAGATCCCATAAAGAAATTCATGTTCGCGCACACACGGGAAAAGGATCTATTGTTGTTCATGAATTACACAGGCGCAGAGAAACCCGAATCTTATGAGGATATTCCATTAACGGTTTTGGTACCGGCATTTGCCATTAGTGAGCTGAAGACGGGCTTTCAAATGGGCTTTATGATCTTCATTCCGTTTCTGGTCATCGATATCGTGGTTGCCAGCGTGCTGATGGCGATGGGTATGATGATGCTGCCGCCGGTCATGATCTCGCTGCCATTCAAGATTTTGCTTTTCGTTCTGGTAGACGGCTGGTATTTGGTAGTGAAATCCATGCTGATGAGCTTTAACACGTAGCAATAAGCGGCAAGTAATTCGAATACAGGGGGACTTAGCCGTGAGCGCTGAATTTATTATCGGTCTGGCAGGACAAGCGGTTTATATTGTGCTCCAGGTGAGCGCACCGATGCTGGTTCTCGCACTGGTTGTCGGACTAATCATCAGTATTTTTCAAGCGACAACACAAATCCAGGAACAGACGCTGGCTTTCGTACCAAAAATTATTATTGTACTTATATCATTATTGCTGTTTGGTCCTTGGATATTAACGACGTTAGTGGATTTTACCCACGGAATTTTGGACAATCTCTACAAATATATCGGATAGGCTGAGTGTCCATGGAATGGTTGCAGCAAAGTTTACCTGTTTTTATGCTTATATTTTGTCGAATAACAGCTTTTTTTGTAATATCGCCAGTGTTTACTTCACGCGGTATACCCCCTTCTTACAAAATAGGCCTTTCGGCCATCATCGCCCTGATCGTATATTTTTCGTTCGGGATCGGAGAAGTGGTTCCGCAAGATCTGTCTTACGTCATATTAATTGTCCAGGAAGTATTGGTTGGACTGCTGCTTGGTTTCACTGCTTATCTTATTATGACCGTCGTCCAAACGGCAGGCGCATTTATTGACATTCAGATCGGGTTCAGCATGGCAAATGTCATCGATCCTTTTACGGGGACTTCCAGTCCATTAATCGGTAACTTCAAGTATTATCTTGCTCTACTGGTGTTTCTGAGCATGAATGGCCATCACTACCTGTTTGATGCGATTATGTACAGCTATGATTGGATTCCGATTACGGGGGATGTGTTTGGGAAGATTCATGACGGTAATGTGACGGATTTTCTCGTACGGACATTCTCGCACTCTTTTGTATTGGCACTTCAAATGGCCGCTCCGCTGGTAGCCGCTTTGTTCCTGACCGATGTCGGGCTTGGCTTTCTGGCAAGGACGGCGCCGCAGTTCAATGTATTTGTTATCGGTATAATCGTCAAAATCATCGTTGGACTCGTGCTGCTGATGCTGCTCATGCCGATGCTGGTGTCACTATTTGATCATCTGTTTGCCAAAATGTTTGAAGCACTCCGGCAGCTACTCGGCGTTCTTGGCGACGGGCCGACTTAAGGAGGATGGAGGTGAAGCGGATGTCATACCGGTATCCGGTCGACTTACAGCTGTTCGCTGGCGAAAAGACGGAGAAAGCCACACCGAAGAAACGCCAGGATACACGTAAGAAAGGCCAAGTTGCCAAGAGTATGGAGGTATCGGGTGCATCGGTTTTGCTGGCCGCATTCTTTTGCTTGTTAATTTTCGGCGGGTATATGAGAGACCTCACTGTTCGACTGTTTATTGACATTTATATTAATCGGCTCTCCATGGACGTAACGAAAGACAATGTGATGCAGTTATTCGGGGAGTACGGTGTTCAAATCTTGCTTCTGCTGGCTCCGTTGTTTATCTCGATCTTCGTTGTTGCGCTGATCGCCAATTACTTGCAGGTCGGGTTTATGCTGACGGGCGAGACTTTGAAAATGAAGTTCAGTAAAATCGATCCCATCAAAGGGTTCAAGAACATATTCTCGATGCGTTCCTTGGTCGAGTTTTTGAAATCGGTCATTAAACTGACCATCATCGGCTACCTCGTGTACACCACCTTGTGGGCTGCCAGGGAAGGATTATCGTCCTTGTCGACGATGGGTCCCGACACCATTTTTCATTTCGTGGCGGATATCACCATGTCACTGGGTTTTAAGATTGCCATCGGGCTGATCATTCTGGCCGTTTTGGATTACATGTATCAGAAATATGATTATGAGAAAAACATTCGAATGTCCAAACAGGACATCAAAGACGAGTACAAGAAGATGGAGGGCGATCCGCTGATCAAAGGGAAGATCAGGGAACGCCAGCGTCGGATGGCACTGCAGCGGATGATGCAGGAAGTCCCGAATGCCGACGTTATCATCACGAACCCAACCCACTTTGCAGTGGCGATCAAGTATGACGGGTCCATGATGGAAGCTCCGCAGATCATTGCGAAGGGTCAGGATTTCATGGCCTTGCGGATTAAGGAAATAGCGAAGGAACACGGAATTATAACGATGGAAAACAAGCCGCTGGCACGCGCTTTGTACCAACGGTCGGAAATCGGGGATTCGATTCCGGGAGACCTGTTCCAGGCCGTAGCGGAAGTGCTGGCCTATGTATATAAACTAAAAGGTAAAGTGAAATAATTAGGGACCGGAGGCGTCATTGCAGTGAAAATAAAAGATCTATCTGTCCTTGCGGGTGTCATTGGCATCGTACTCATGATGATTCTTCCGATCCCGGTATGGCTGCTCGATGTACTCCTGATTATCAATGTCTCGCTGGCGCTTATTATTTTGCTGGTGGCCATGAATACGAAGGAAGCCCTGGACTTCTCCATCTTCCCTTCCTTATTGCTCATCACGACACTGTTTCGTGTAGCGCTTAACATTTCGACTACGAAGCTGATTCTGTCGGAAGCTAATGCGGGCGAGGTTGTAGCCACGTTCGGTAAGTGGATAGCGAATGGCGAAATTGCGGTTGGGTTCATCGTCTTTTTGATCCTCGTTGTTGTACAGTTCATCGTGATTACCAAAGGCTCGGAGCGGGTAGCAGAGGTTGCGGCAAGATTTACGCTCGATGCGATGCCTGGTAAACAGATGAGTATCGATGCGGATCTGAACGCAGGTTTGATCAATGAGCAGCAAGCCAGGGAGCGGAGAAGAAAAATCGAGCGGGAAGCCGACTTTTACGGGGCTATGGATGGTGCAAGTAAATTCGTTAAGGGTGACGCCATCGCTACGATTGTCATCATGCTGATCAACCTGATCGGCGGATTTATCATCGGGATCTCGATTCACGGAATGTCATTCGGAGACGCGATGAGCACATACTCCATCCTGACGATCGGGGACGGATTGGTCAGTCAGATTCCGGCGCTTTTGATTTCCACTGCAGCGGGGCTGATTGTTACAAGAGCTTCTTCGGAAGGGAACCTGGCGGAGGATCTGACAGGGCAGCTCTTCTCATACCCTCATCTATTGTACATTGTTTCAGGTACCGTTCTGTTGCTAGGGATTTTCACACCCATTCACCTGATTACGACCGCACCGATTGCGCTCATCTTATTTATTGCGGCACGGAGGATGCAGAACAATCTGGATCGCAAGCAGGTCGAGGTGGAGCAGATGGAGGAGGAACAACAAATCGAAGAGGTTCGAAGTCCGGAAAGTGTGATCAACCTGCTTCAGGTTGACCCGATCGAATTCGAATTCGGGTATGGGTTGATTCCGCTCGCAGATGCGCAGCAGGGCGGAGATTTATTGGACCGGATCATTATGATTCGGAGACAATGCGCACTTGAGCTGGGACTTGTCGTACCGGTTATCCGAATTCGCGACAATATTCAACTAAAACCGAATGAATATGTCATAAAAATAAAAGGGAATGCTGTCGGCGGCGGTGAATTATTATTAAATCACTACCTCGCCATGAGCCCTGGGTACGAGGATGATTCCGTAACGGGGATCGAAACGACTGAACCGGCCTTCGGGCTCCCAGCGCTTTGGATAGATGAAGCCATGAAAGAGCGGGCGGATCTTGCCGGATATACCGTAGTCGATCCACCGTCCGTAGTGGCTACCCATTTGACCGAGTTGATTAAGAGACATGCCCATGAGCTGATTGGACGCCAGGAGACTAAGGCATTGGTTGACAACATCAGAGAAAGCTATCCGGTCCTTGTGGACGAGCTCATTCCTTCCGTGCTGACTATTGGAGAGGTGCAGAAGGTATTGGCTAAGCTGCTCCGCGAAAAAATCTCGATTCGGGACATGGTCACGATTCTCGAGACCCTTGCGGATTATGGACATTACTCGAAAGATCCCGATGTCCTTACCGAATATGTAAGACAAGCTCTCTCGCGGCAGATTACCCAGCAATATGCTCAAGAGGGAGAGGCTATGCGGGTCATCACGGTTGGACCGCAGCTTGAGAAGAAGATCGCCGAAAGCGTCCAGCAGAGCGACCAAGGAAGCTATCTTGCCATGGACCCGGCATCGACACAGAGCGTGTTTCAGAAGCTCAGTGAACAGGTTAACCGGATCATTCAGATGGGGCAGCAGCCTGTTCTGCTTACCTCACCGGCCATAAGAATGTATTTAAGGCAGGTTATTGAACGAAGCATGCAGGATATTCCGGTGTTGTCTTATAGTGAGCTGGAGCCGAACGTCGAAATTCAAAGTGTCGGAGTGGTGAACTTATGAGAGTGAAGAGGTATATCGTCGACACGATGCCTGAGGCGATGCAGCACATTCGTACGGATTTAGGTGCGGATGCCGTCATACTGAGTACGAAGGAAACCAAGGTGGGCGGATTCCTGGGTATGTTTACCCGCAAGAAGATCGAGGTAATCGCCGCAGTAGAGCAAGCGGAGAAATCCAAAGGCTCTGCTCCGATGAAGTCCAAAGTTACGCCTGCCGTACCTTCTGGTGCCGTACCCAAGGCCTATCAACGAACGGCTGAAATTTCAAAGCCTGGTTCACAAGCCTCCACGAATTCCGTGAATAACACGGATACAACCTCCGGCGTACAGCAGGAGGATGACTATAGTCGTTTTGCAGAGATTCTTAGCCAGGTTGCTGCTTCCGAAGAGGCCGTTAACAGGCACAAGGATGAAGCGGGTCATTGGCAACAGCCTGCAGCAGCTGTACAAGCCGCGATGCGAAGCGATCAAGCGGAAACGGCTGCATCAGTTGAATCTGTGAAGTCTGATAAGTCATCTCGTGGGGGACAGGAGGATTCATTAAGTTCCCGTTTGGGAATTAGTGAATCCGAACAAAGAGTCCTTGAAGAGCTTAAGGAAATGAAGGAATGGATCGCGCGATTGTCCAGGCAAAATCTCGAAGCGCAGCAGCTTCCCGAGCCGCTGCATTTCATTCGGGATCAGCTGCTTAAGCAGGATCTTTCGGCCAAGCTGACGGAAGAGTGGCTCACTGCCGCTGAAGAAGCCTGGCAAGCCAGTCATATGCAGATGAGCGAGGCCGAGCTGCAGAACGTGATTTACAAGCAAGCCGAGGCGTTCCTTGAGGGACGTATTGGCGGCGGTGTTCAGCCCGAGACCCGGATTGTATATATTGCCGGTCCGACAGGGGTCGGCAAGACAACCACGATCGCGAAGATCGCAGCAGAGCAGCTGTTCCGTAACCAACGCAAGGTAGGTTTTATCACTTCCGATACGTATCGGATATCTGCCGTTGAGCAGCTGCGCACCTATGCATCCATTCTCAATGTGCCGATGGAAGTCGTGCAATCGCCCGGTGATATGCAGCGAGCCCTTCAGAAGCTGCAGGATTGTGATTTGGTGTTGATGGATACTGCAGGTCGGAACTATCGGAATGAGCTGCTCGTTTCCGAGCTTCAAAGCCTGTTCTCCCATTCCGATCAAAGCGAAACCTATCTTGTGCTCAGCCTGACCTCCAAGAGCAGCGATATGATCGAAATCGCGGATCATTTCAGCAAATACGAACTCGATAAGGTCATCTTCACAAAGATGGATGAGACCGGCAGCTACGGCTCCTTGTTTAATCTGATTGATGCCCATAACCTTCGCTTGTCCTATATGACCAATGGTCAAAATGTGCCGGATGATCTGCTGATGGCCGACAACGAGCGGTTATGCCATCTGCTGCTGGGAGAGATTCGTACATGACGGATCAAGCTCAATCGCTCCGCCAGCTGGTTTCTTCTCAGCAATCAGGGAACAGCGTTAAACCAACATCCCCAAGAACCGCCAAGATTATTACGGTCAGCAGCGGTAAAGGCGGGGTTGGGAAATCCAATTTCACGCTGAATTTTGCGCTGACTTTACAGTCGATGGGCAAAAAGGTATTGGTGTTTGATGCCGACATCGGGATGGCAAACATTGACGTTCTTATGGGCGTGAGCTCCCGGTACAGCTTGTATCATCTCATTCGCCGGGAGAAGAGCATTGAAGAAGTAATTCAATACGGACCTGACAAGCTTCCTTACATTGCTGGAGGTTCCGGTTTGGCTGACATGATGTCCCTGTCTGAAGAGGAAATGAATTATTTTATTTCACAGATTGAAATTATTTCCTCGGAAATGGACTATATCATTTTTGACACGGGAGCTGGCTTGTCCAAGGAAAATATGAGGTTTATTACTTCCGCTGATGAATGCCTAGTCGTCACGACGCCGGAACCGACGTCCATCACAGATGCCTATGCCTTAATCAAGGTGGTGCACGGCACGGAATGTCAGGTTCCGTTCAGCCTGATTGTCAATCGTGCGGGAGATGAAGAGGAGGCACGTGAAGCAGCGGGCAAAATTATTTTGACGGCCCAGCGTTTCCTGGATATCGACATCAAGCTGCTGGGTTCGATTGCCGATGATACGCATGTTGTCCAGGCGGTTAAGCGGCAGGTCCCATTTACAGCAGCTTACCCGCGATGTAACGCCTCTAGTGATATCAGACGGATCGCGCTTCGCTACATGACCGTCCCTGCTGCCACAGAGCCTGAAGCTCCGAAGGGAATCAAAGGATTTATGCATCGGTGGCTCAAACGTACGAAATGATTCTTTGCTTGGATTAATGGAAACTGAGGTGGACATCTATGAAGCCTTTTCGTGTGCTTGTCGTTGACGATTCCGCATTTATGAGGAAAATCTTTTCCGATTTCATCGAGCGTGACCCATCATTTCAAGTTGTCGGAACAGCTGATAACGGTCTTGATGCCGTTCGGAAAGTAAAGGAATTAAATCCGGATGTCATTACATTGGATGTAGAAATGCCGGAAATGAACGGCCTTGATGCTCTGAAGCTGATTATGGAATCGGGTCCCCGTCCGGTCATTATGTTGTCCGGCATTAATGAGCAAGGCATGAAAGAGACCATTCTTGCCCTTGAGGCAGGAGCATTTGATTTTATACGAAAGCCTTCCATTTCTAATGCGCTTGATATTGAGCAGGTGCGTTCAGAATTAATGAAGCAACTGAATGCGGCGATGCAGGCTAAACAGCGGAGGGCATTGTGGGAAGAAGAAGAGCAGAGACGACGGAGTGCGGACATAACGGTTCCTCTTTCGCCAAAGCCTTCTGACAAAACGCTGATCAAGAAGCCGCAGGTGATTGAGAAGAGAACAACGGTCAGCCAGACTGACCAACGGAGCAAGCTAAAGGAGTCGCCCCGTATCCCGCCATCTCGAACTGTGGAAAAGAAGGTGTCTACTGCTGCGGAAGGAGCAGAGCACGCTGGACCAAGGCGAAAACAAGCAGATCGCAAGCCGGTTGCAGACTTTGTTCCAGTCGCGCTTCCAGAGAACGAGAGTCTTCAGCTCCGTGAAGCAAAGATACCGCAATCAATGGAATTGACGGATTTGGTTGCGGTGGGCTGTTCGACCGGCGGGCCAAGAGCATTGAAAGCTTTTCTCGAGCCCATTCCCGGTGACTTCTGTGCCCCGATTGTCATCGTTCAACATATGCCGCCGAGCTTTACCAAATCGCTTGCACAGCGCCTGAATTCATTCAGTCAGCTGGAAGTCATGGAAGCTGAACAAGGGATGGTATTGGAACCGGGCAAAGCCTACATTGCTCCTGGAGGCAGCCATATGAGGGTTTGCCGTTCGGACAGCGGCGTTTACCAAATCAGGATCAGTGAGGATGAGGCCCGCAACGGTCACCGTCCATCTGTAGATGTGCTGTTCGAATCCTTACTGCCATTGACCATGATTAAGCGTCATCCGGTACTGATGACCGGCATGGGAAGCGATGGAGCGAGAATGATGAAGAAGCTTTATGATACAGGAGTGACATCCACCTACGCGGAGAGCGAGCAAACCTGCGTCGTATACGGGATGCCGAGATCAGCTGTTGAGCTCGGATGTGTAAGCCACGTTCTGCCACTACATGATATCGCACCTAGAATGGTTCAAGCTGTAAATAACGGAAAGTGAACTTGAAGAGGAGGTGTCTCTCAATGGACATGAATCAATATTTGACAATGTTTATTGATGAGTCAAATGATCATCTGCAATCATTAAATGAAAACATGCTTCAATTAGAAAGCAACCCGGACGATATCGGGATCGTACAGATTATTTTCCGATCGGCTCATACATTGAAGGGTATGGCAGCAACGATGGGATACGAAGATCTGGCTTCGCTTACCCACCAGATGGAAAACGTGCTGGATCTTGTCCGGAACGAAAAGTTAAAGATGCAGGATTTTATCTTTGACACGCTCTTCAAAAGCTTGGACGCTCTTGAATCGATGGTGCAGGATATCACCAACGGCGGAGACGGGAAAGCGGATGTTTCCTCTATCGTGGCATCTTTGCAGGCGATTGTGCGTGGAGAAGGGGCAACACCTGCTGGGGAAGCTGCCGAAGGGGATAACTCTGTTGCGGCCGTTCAGGGCATTGAATTGGATGAGTTTCAATTCTCCGTGCTTGATCAATCGATTTCGGAAGGACATAAGGTTCTATATATCCAAGTGACATTGCGAGAGGATTGCCAACTCAAGGCGGTTCGTGCCTACATGGTATTCGAAACGCTGGAAAGATCCGGGGAAATCGTCAAGACGTATCCGGACGTTCAAGAGATTGAACAAGGTGAATTCGATCGCGTATTTTCGTTGTATTACATAACGCAAAGAGAAACGCAAGATATTGAAAGCCAGATTCTGGGCGTTTCGGAGATCGAGACTACCACGGTTGTGGCGCTCGATCATGAAACTTTGCAGCAAATGGTACAGGAGAGCGCGGCTACAGCAGAAGCTGTCAAACCGCAAGTTTCAGAAGCATCCCAAGCAGCTGCAGCTTCACCGGAAGGCAAAGGAACTTCAGCGCCTGTCAAAGAATCCAAGGCACCCGCCCGAAATGCTGGGGGAGGTAATCCTTCAAGAACGATCCGGGTTGATATTGAACGGCTCGATGTTCTAATGAATCTGTTCAGCGAGCTTCTGATTGATCGGGTGCGCCTTGAGCAGCTGGCCAGCGAGTCCAAGAACCAGGAGCTGACGGACACGGTTGAGCACATGAGCCGCGTAAGCAGCGATTTGCAGAATATCGTCCTGAAACTGCGCATGGTGCCTGTGGACACGGTGTTCAACCGTTTTCCTAGGATGGTGCGGGACCTTGCCAAAACCTTGGACAAAAAAATTGATTTGATTATTACCGGAGCTGAAACAGAGCTGGATCGTACGGTTATTGATGAGATTGGTGACCCGCTGGTCCATTTGCTGCGAAACTCGGCAGACCATGGCGTCGAACCTGTTGCCGACCGTATCGCTGCCGGTAAACCGGAGACCGGTACCGTGCATCTGCGTGCGTTCCACAGCGGCAACAATGTCTTCATTGAGATTGAGGATGATGGACGCGGTATCTACCGTGACAAGATTCTGAAGAACGCGCTGGCAAAAGGCGTTGTGACGGAGGCCGAAGCAGCGACCATGACCGATGACGAGGTCAATCAACTGCTATTCGCGCCGGGATTCAGCACCGCTGAGAAAATTTCGGACGTATCCGGCCGAGGCGTTGGGCTTGACGTTGTTAAATCCAAAATCGTTGCCCTGGGCGGTAACGTCACCATCTACTCGACGCCGGGAAAAGGCACGAACTTCTCCGTTCAGCTTCCATTAACGCTCTCTATCATAGCAGCTATGCTGATTCGGATGGGGTCCGAAAAATACGCGATTCCGCTTTCCTCCATTGTTGAAACGGGCATCATCAAGCGCGGGCAAATCAAACATGTTCACGGCAGCCGCATGATCCAGTTCCGTGAATCGCTGATACCGGTCATCTCGCTTAGCCGTTTGTTTGAAGTTCCAGATTTTGATGAAGAGCTGGAAGAAGAAACGGAGATCGTTGTGATCCGCAAGGGGGATCGTTTAGCGGCACTCACCATCGATGATTTTATCGGTCAGAGTGAAATCGTCATTAAAAATCTCGGTAAATATCTGCCTGCCATTCAGGGAGTATCCGGAGCAACCATCCTCGGGGATGGACAGGTCGCTCTTATCATCGACGCAAATGCATTTATCAAATAAATCGTTGCTATCAAACACGGCAGGCCACACATTTTGAAGGAGGACTTATTCATGGGAGAAGAAATCAAGGTTATTGTCTTTAAACTTGGCGAGGAAGAATACGGCATCGAGGTAGACAAGGTTCAAACCATTGAGCGAATGATGCCCATTACGCGTGTTCCGAAGACTTATGCTTTCGTAAAAGGTGTTATTAATCTTCGGGGCGTCGTCATTCCTGTAATCAATCTGCGCGGCCGTTTTGGATTGGACGAGGTGGAAGCAACCGATCAAACGCGGGTTATCATCGTAGCTGTCAATGACATGCAGGTAGGCTTTATCGTAGATTCCGCTAGTGATGTCATCGATCTGAATACGGACAGCATTGACTCTCCGCCTGAGGTGGTCGGCGGGATTAAAGCGAAATATCTTCGCGGTGTCGCGAAGGTAGGAGAGGAGCGCCTTCTCGTCATGCTGAATCTGTCCGAAGTGCTGAACAAGAGTGAGATTATTCAGCTGGAAGGCCTTGAGGAGTAGACAGTGGAGCTGTTTAAGCATGGCAAGGAAATCAAAATGGATGTTTTGAAGGAAGTAGGAAACATCGGAGCGGGCAATGCGGCAACCGCCCTCTCCCGCTTGCTTAACAAACCTATTGATATGGCTGTACCCAAAGTTCAACTCCTGCCTTTTGAGCAGATTGCCGAAAGTGTAGGAGGAAGCGAACAGCTCGTTCTTGCCGTATTTTTACGGGTGGAAGGCAGTGCGCCGGGCAATCTCTTCTTTATTATGAGTCCGGAAGCCGGGAAGAATTTACTGCAGAATCTGGCGGGCTTTGAAGTGTCGGATGAGGAACAATTCTCCGAGATGGAGCAGTCCGCATTATGCGAGATCGGAAACATATTGTCAGGCTCGTACTTATCGTCGCTTGCCGATCTGACCAATCTGTCCATGACACCTACGGTGCCGGCCCTCGCGATGGATATGGCAGGTGCCATCTTAAGTTATGGATTGCTGCAGTTCGGAGAAATGGGAGACGATGCCCTCTTAATCAACACGACGTTCCTAGAAGGGCAGAACGAGGTGGAAGGCCAGTTCTTCCTGATACCTGATCCACAATCATTTGCTCAAATTTTCGAAGCTTTAGGAGTGCCTTTAGAGCATGATTGAAGAACAAAGCATAGTGAAAGTAGCCATGGCGGATCTGAACGTCGCAGGTCCGAACGGTATTTTGCGTACAACGGGACTCGGCTCGTGCGTCGGACTGACGTTGTATGATCCGGTGACGAAGATTGGTGGAATGGCGCATGTAATGCTTCCATCTTCAGCGATTGCCAGAGAAGGGCAGCTAAACCTGGCCAAATACGCCGATACGGCTCTTCCGATCCTGTTGAATCAGATGAGGAATTTGGGTGCGTCTCCGGCACGTATGGTAGCCAAAATGGCCGGGGGAGCTCAAATGTTTGCTTTTGCCGGCTCGGGTGACACCATGCGCATTGGTCCGCGTAATGTAGAGTCTTGCAAGGCTGGGCTCGAGCAGATGGGGATAACGCTAATTGCCGAGGATACCGGAGGAAATTATGGAAGAACCGTTGAGTTGTACTGTGCAACGGGTAAGTTTACAATACGAAGCGTACAAAAGGGCATAAAGGAATTGTAGCTAATGGGAAAACTCCGTTTTTATCTGATGACTGGAATTGCCGGTTTTGTGTTCACGTTTATATTCTCCATACGTAACAATCTGTGGATGACTAGCATGTATCGGGCTCTCCTTGCATGTGTGATTTGGTTTCTTCTGGCGTTCCTGCTGAATTGGATGTTTGCTGCCATTACGGGTCCGCGAGCCGTTGTTCAAGGGGACGTCGACACGCAGCGGGAGCAAGACCGAGGAACTGTTCTTGATTTATCCACGCCTGATGAGGATCGGGAATTGATGGATTTAATCCATTCCGAATCCAGCAGCAAAGAGAATGGAGACTTTGTACCGCTAAATCCTCCTAAGCTGGTTTCAACGAAAGAACCCGAAGAACTGGCCAAGGCCGTTCGTCACCTTACGGAAAAATAAGGAGGGTGAAGGCAATTGGACGAACGTAAAGCTTCTGTGCTAAACCATGCGGATTTGTGGAGCGCATGGAAGGAAGATGGAGACCATGAAGCGAAGAAGAAACTAATCGAATATCATCTGCACATCGTTGACTATGTTTCAAGCCGCTTGGCTATCGGTCTTCCGAAGAACGTTTCTAAGGGAGATTTGGCCAGCAATGGGGTAATGGGTCTGATTGATGCCATCGAAAAGTTTGATTACAAACGAGGGCTGCAGTTCGAAACCTATGCTTCTTGGCGTGTGCGCGGGGCTATTCTGGACTCGCTGCGCCAAGGGGACTGGGTGCCGCGTTCCGTCCGCGAGAAAGCGAAGAAGATTGAAACTGCATATCAGCAGTTGGAACAGAAGTATTTACGCAGCGTCAGTGATTCCGAGATGAGTGATTACCTTGATGTGACTGAGAAGGAGTTCCGGCACATGCTGCAGGAAGTAGCGGTCATGACATTGACATCTCTGGAGGATCCGATCCGCGAGGAGGAGTCTGAGACCCGAATGTCGCTCCTGGTTGATGAGAAAGCGAAAAATCCGGATCACAAGGTCCATGAATTTTATCTGCGAGAAGCCCTGATGAAGGGTATCGGTAAATTAACCCCGAAAGAGCGGACCGTAGTTTCCTTATTATATTATGAGGATTTATCACTCAGCGAAATTGCTGAGGTGATGTCGCTATCACCTTCACGAATATCTCAGCTTCATTCCAAAGCGATATTGAGACTTCGGGGCGCGCTCGATAAAGATCGGGATTTGCTGATGCAAAACGATTGACGCTTGCCATTTATGAAGGGGGTTCCTGGATTGTCTGTAGATTATGCATTGGATCAGTACTTTAGCGTTACGCTATCGGATGACAAGGTCGTCGCCTATATACAGTTCACCAAGTGGGAGAAGGATTTCTCTTGCTCTGTAGAAGCTCTTGAACAATTTCTGAGAAGTCACCAGGTACGATATGGACTTCAACATGATACGTTGCGGCGAATCGCAGAACATGCGGAGGAATATCAATATAGTAGAACGCCGATTGCCATGGGAACGGAACCTATGCACGGACAGAACGGCAGAATCGAATTTACCGTTAATTTTGGGAATGAGACGAACCTGAAGCCGCTGGAGATCGAAGATGGCAAAGTGGACTATAAAGAAGTGATTCGTTTAAATAATGTAAAGAAAGGCCAGCTGCTGGCAACCCGAATCCCGCCAACAAAAGGAGTCCCCGGAACTGCGGTGACCGGAGAGGAGATTCCGAGCAAACCGGGTAAGGAAGCTCATTTCAAGGTGGGGAAGAACGTCGTTGTTAACGCCGAGAAAACTGCAATGTACGCTGCCCTTGACGGACTCCTCACCAAAACTGAAAAAGGAAAAATCAATGTGTTTCCGGTATATGAGATTAACGGGGATGTTGATTACAGTATTGGCAATATCGATTTTGTCGGTACGGTGGTCATTCGCGGCAATGTGCTTACCGGATTCAGAATCAAGGCAGCAGGGGATATTCGAGTTACCGGCTTTGTGGAAGGAGCCGAGCTGGAGGCTGAAGGTTCGATCGATATATCCGGCGGAATCATCGGTTACAACAAGGGCTATGTAAAGGCGGGCCAGGATGTCAAAAGCTCGTTCATCCAGGATGGAAACGTCATAGCCGGCGCTAGCGTGTTCGTCTCGCAGAGCATTATGCATTCCAATATCCGCGCGGTTCAGAATATCGAATGCAACGGGATGAAAGGACTCGTGGTGGGCGGCATTCTGCAGGCCGGGGAAAAGGTCGTTGCGCGAACGATCGGAAACAGCATGTCGACGGCTACCGTAGTTGAAGTCGGCGTGCTGCCTGAGCTGCGGAATGAACTGGCGGATCTCAGAGCCCAATTGAAGCAATCTTTAGAAAGTATGGATAAAACCGATAAAGCGCTTTATCTTCTGAATCAATTAGCTTCCTCGGGTCAATTGTCGCCAGACAAGCTAGCGCTGCGGATTAAGCTGAATGCGACCAAGAAATCAAACATGGCAGAACAAGCCGATATCAAGGACCGTATGCTGGAAATCGAGAAGATGCTGGAGGATACCGGCAAAGCAAGAGTGAATGTGGTAAAGACGATCTACGGCGGAGCCAAAATTGTCATAGGGCGGTATACCCGCTTTGTTAAGGATCCCACGCAGCGGGTTTCTTTTTACTATCATGAAGGGGATATCACCATGGTGCCGCTCTTGTAGGTCAAAACATACGTTTTAAATGCTTGTGGACATGATCCTATATTATGAGGTGATTCCATTGAGTTTGAAATCGGTTGAGATGCAAATTGCGGTCCCCAGAACCAATGAAGCGGGCAAGATGCATAATGAAACCCAGCAGCGACCGATGAATGATCAGACACTGCTTGCGGGTGAATTAACGAAGAACAGTCGTGCGGAAGCCCAGCGAAGCACGGAAGTGAGTGAGACGGCGGAGACAGCCGTGCGCGATGACGGTAGCCGTCAATCCTCTGGGCAGCAACATGGCCGGGGAGCGGCAGAATCAAGCGAAACAGTGGAGCAGCCGGCTGAGCATCCTTATAAAGGCAAAAATTTCGATGTTTCGCTCTAGATAATTTATAGGCATAAAGGAGTTAATGGATTTGAAACCATGGATATATATCGTGCTGCTTGGCATTGCCGCCGTGCTGTATGCTTTTATGCTGCCGAAACGCCGTGAAGAGACCGTGTCCAGCGAGCGGGTTGTAAAAGAAGTGGAGAACACGCTTGAAGGATACATGGCGGAAATCCAAAATGAGAACGAACAGTTGGTGGAACTGGTTAGCCAGATGAAAAAAGAACTGGATGCCAAGCAGCAAGCACATCAAGAGCAGGTCAGTGATTTGCGGCACCGCATGCTGGCCATGGAGGAGAAGATGACCGATTCGCAAACGCGTCTTCGACTGGCGGAAGAGAAGCTTGTGCAAGCCGCTGCGGCCGTTTCTTTGTCCGCAGGAGCAGCTGCAGCGACTTCCGAAGCTGAACCTGCACCTCCTGTACATTCCATCAAATCCAGATACGCGGAGCTGTTTGATCTATATGAACAAGGAAAGTCCATCGATATGATTGCCAAGACCACGGGTCTTCAGCGAGGCGAAGTTCAACTTATTATTCAGTTGGCCAAACAGGAGGAGTCCGTGTGATCAAGAACCGTACATTTATGATGGGCCTGGGAAGTGGTCTCGTGATCGGTGCAGTGCTGCTTCAGCTGATGTGGATCGGTCAAGGCACAACTGCATCACAGACGCAGGAATTAACGAAGGAGCAGCTGGTTGCTGCAGCGGAAGCTTTGGATATGCAAGTCGTCGAAGGTTCAGACGAGCTGTTGACGGCGGAGCAGTGGGAAGAGAAGAAGCTTGGCAAGGGCGGCGAGTCCGAAGGAGCCGATCCTGCACAGAAGACGGGAACGGAACAGCCGGAAGCACCGGAGCAGCCGAAGAAGCCTGAACCGGGCGAGGAGAAGAAACAGGAGTCCCCCCGGGTAACGAATCCGGCGAAACCGAAAACACCGGCTAAAGCGGAAGCGCAGATTAAAGTAAACATTCCATCTGGAAACAATCTCAGCGATGTAGCAAACAGCCTTATGAATGCCGGCGTCATTGACAATAAACAGGCATTCATCACTAAAGCTACCGAGAATAAAATCAACACCAAGATCCTGAGCGGTACATACTCGTTTACGGCAGGCGAGAGTTACAATTCGATCATCACGAAAATCACGACAAAACCCTCCAACTAGCACTCCGGTTGAGAGAGGTTTTTTTCTTTATAGGAACTCTTCAAGCTCTTGATTGGCTGGACCTGATGAAGTACATAAAAGACATTGCAACCTGCCCATGGTTATGTTATAGTAATTGACGGTGTTAAAACACACGCCAGAGTGATTTCGTTGAGGGTGCTTCCAGGATTGGGAGTCTTAATGAAAAATGATCTCGGCGGAGGGACACACAAAAACCAAACTTAGGAGGTGCGTGAAGATGGCAGTAATTTCCATGAAACAGCTTTTGGAAGCTGGCGTTCACTTCGGTCACCAGACTCGTCGCTGGAACCCGAAAATGGATAAATTTATCTTCACTGAAAGAAACGGTATCTACATTATCGACCTGCAAAAAACGGTCAAGAAAGTTGAAGAAGCTTTCAACTTCGTAAAAAGCGTAGCTGGAGAGAACGGTACAATCCTGTTCGTCGGCACGAAAAAACAAGCTCAAGATTCCGTGAAGGAAGAAGCAGAACGTTGCGGTATGTACTACATCAACCAACGTTGGCTCGGCGGAACTTTGACTAACTTCGAAACGATCCAAAAGCGTATCAACCGCTTGAAGCAGCTCGAAACTTGGGAAGAGGACGGCACGTTCCAAGTATTGCCTAAGAAAGAGGTTATCCTTCTCCGCAAAGAGAAAGATCGTCTTGAAAAATTCTTGGGCGGTATCAAGAACATGAAGGGTCTTCCAAGCGCATTGTTCGTTATCGATCCTCGCAAAGAGCGCATCGCAGTAGCGGAAGCTCGCAAATTGGGTATCCCAATCGTTGGTATCGTTGATACGAACTGTGATCCGGATGAAATCGACTATGTAATTCCAGGTAACGATGACGCGATCCGCGCTGTCAAATTGTTGACTGGTAAAATGGCCGATGCCGTTGTTGAAGCTCACCAAGGCGAAGAAACAACTGCTTAATCGGGATTAAACGTATAAACCATGAATTAAATGAAAAGGGTGGTTGGTAGGTGTATAACCTCTCACTGCCCTTTTTTTAAGATGTTAGAACGGATAACGTGCGAATATTTGTGAAATCCGGAGCCTGGCATCTCAGGGGAAGAACAACTACTTAATGCGGTCTGGAATCTTGGAGAGAACAAAAGAATGATGGTTTTCTTGAGGACCAAACGCAAAACTTCATCATACCAATTTGGAGGGAATTCTAATGGCAGTAACAGCTAGTGCGGTAAAAGAACTTCGCGAAAGAACAGGCGCGGGCATGCTGGATTGCAAAAAAGCGCTGGATGAAACAAATGGTGATATCGACAAAGCGATCGCAGTACTTCGCGAAAAAGGTTTGTCTGCAGCAGCTAACAAAGCTGGCCGTATTGCAACTGAAGGTGTTGTAGAGTCTTATATTCACGGTGGCGGACGGATCGGCGTTCTCGTTGAAATCAACTGTGAAACCGACTTCGTAGGTAAAACAGATCAATTTAAAGAGTTCGCTCGCGATATCGCTATGCATATTGCGGCTGCTAACCCTAAATATGTTCGTCGTGAAGAAGTGCCGACTGAAGATCTTGAGAAAGAAAAAGAGATTTTGAAAAACCAAGCCCTGAACGAAGGCAAGCCTGAAAAAATCGTTGAGAAAATGGTTGAAGGCCGCATCAACAAATACTATGAAGAATATTGCTTGCTTGAGCAATCCTTCGTCAAAGATCCTGACAAAACGATCAACACGCTGCTTAACGAAAAAATCAGCACGATCGGTGAGAACATCTCCATCCGTCGTTTTGCCCGTTTTGAACTTGGCGAAGGTTTGGAGAAAAAACAAGACAACTTCGTTGAAGAAGTTATGTCCCAGGTGAATAAATAAGCCGAATGGGCTAATATAAGTTATAGAAAAGAGTGGAACACACCTGTGTTCCTTCTTTTTTAAGAGATATAAAGGCATAAGAGAGATAAGATTGTTATAAATTCGGAGTAAGGCACCCTTATCTCACAAGAAAGAATGGACTTTAGTCTTGATTAGACGACCAGAAGTTTCTACTTGAGACGGATGTTTTTACCCGATTTTTATAAACCGTCAAGCAGTGCCGGTGTGTCTGTCTGTCGTTTTTCAAACGGGCGTCGTATACTTAGGCGCCGTCTTAAAGTGGAGGGTTATCATTTGGAACAGCCAGTATATAAACGAGTGATATTGAAAGTCAGTGGGGAATCCCTTTCAGGGCAGAATGGATATGGTATTGATGCTGAGACGATCTCATCGATCGCTGAGCAGGTTCGCGAGGTGGTTGAGCTTGGTGTGGAGGTCGCCATCGTATGCGGCGGCGGAAACATCTGGCGCGGTATCGCCGGCAGCGCGAACGGAATCGACCGTGCGACAGCAGATTATATGGGAATGCTGGCTACGGTGATGAACTCTTTGGCTCTTCAGGATGCCTTGGAGCAGATCGATGTGCCGACTCGGGTGCAAACCTCTATCTCAATGCAGCAAATTGCGGAGCCGTATATTCGCCGCAGAGCCATTCGGCATTTGGAAAAAGGTCGTGTCGTAATTTTTGCGGCAGGAACGGGTAACCCATACTTCTCCACCGATACGACTGCAGCGCTTCGCGCAGCGGAAATCGAAGCAGAAGTGATTCTCATGGCGAAGAACAAGGTGGACGGAGTGTACTCCGCTGATCCATTTAAGGATGAAACTGCCGAGAAGTACGAGCAGCTTACGTATCTAGACGTATTGAACAAAAACCTTGGGGTAATGGACTCTACAGCTTCATCGTTATGTATGGACAACAACATCCCGCTCATCGTCTTCGCTATTACGGAGCAAGGTAATATCAAGCGCGTCGTTCTGGGCGAGAAAATCGGAACGATCGTCAAAGGGAGTGTAGATTAATGCCGCAATCGGTGAAAAAGAATGCAGAAGAACGCATGGAAAAAGCGATCTTGTCTTTGAAGCGTGACCTGGCAACGCTGCGCGCAGGACGGGCAGCGCCAGCGCTGCTCGACCGGATCACGGTTGAATACTACGGAGCACCAACCCCGCTGAATCAGCTGGCTAACATCAGCACGCCGGATTCAAGAACGCTCATGATCCAGCCTTGGGACAAGTCGTCCTTGGCCGATATCGAGAAAGCGATCATGAAATCTGATGTCGGATTGACGCCGGCGAATGATGGTAATCAAATTCGTCTCGTCGTACCTGCACTGACGGAAGAACGCAGAACCGAACTGGTGAAAATGACGAAGAAATTCGGCGAGGAAGCGAAAGTGGCCATCCGCAACATTCGCCGTGATGCCAACGACGACATCAAAAAATTGGAGAAAACAGATATTTCCGAGGACGAGTCCCGGAGACATCAGGAAGATATCCAAAAAGCGACGGATAAATTTATCGCAGAAGTCGACAAAGTCCTCGTTGCTAAAGAAAAAGAGATTATGGAAGTATAAGAGACTTGTGGCCCCTCCTGTCAATGGTGGGGTTTGTCTCTTTTTTTGCAGAAAGATGCCTGGAGGAAATGGAATGATCAAACGGGTTCGATCGTGGTTGAATCAGGAGGACAGTCAGCAGACGCATCAGCTCTCTCCGGACAACATCCCACATCATGTCGCCATCATCATGGATGGTAATGGACGCTGGGCGAAACGGCGCGGTATGCCGCGAATCGTTGGCCATCAGAATGGCATGAAGGCTGTCAAAAGAGCGGCCATTGCCGCCGATGATTTGGGAATCAAAATATTGACGATGTACGCTTTTTCGACAGAAAATTGGACGCGTCCGAAGGATGAGGTCGATTTTCTGATGAAGCTTCCGCAAGAGTTCCTGGCTATTGAGCTGGAAGAGCTGATCGAGAAAAATGTCCAGGTCCGCATGATGGGACATCCGGAAGACCTTCCGTCCCATACCGTGTCTGCGATGGAAGAAGCAGTTGCGAAGACAGCCGGCAATGACGGACTTGTGCTTAACTTTGCGCTCAATTACGGAAGCCGGAAAGAGATCACCGAAAGTGTCAAGGCGCTCGGACGAGAAGTGCGCGACGGGATTCTTCGTCCTGAGGATATTACAGAGGAACTGATTGGCCAGCGGCTCCTCACAGGCGAATTGCCGGATCCGGATTTACTGATCCGCACAAGCGGCGAGCTGCGGCTAAGTAATTTTATGCTGTGGCAGCTCGCGTATAGTGAGCTTTGGTTTACGGATGCCTATTGGCCGGAATTTACCAAAGACCATTTGGTGGAGGCCGTAGCCGATTATCAACAAAGAACAAGGCGCTACGGTGGACTTTCGTAGCCGATGGAGGATGGAACGTTTTGAAACAGCGATTGATTACCGGAATTATAGCGGGAGCGGTCTTTTTAGGATTATGTTTCATAGGCGGTCTGTGGTACCATCTTCTGATTCTGGCGATGGCGCTAATCGGTTATTATGAGTTTGTGCGCATGACCAATACGGCACCGTTCGGGGGAACGGCGTGGATTGGATATGCGGGGGTGCTGTTGCTTGTATTTCCATGGGGTCCGCTTGATTTGAATATTCAGATCCCGTGGGAACATGTACTTTGGCTCCTGCTGCTTTTATTTTTACTGGCGACCGTGACGACGAAGAATGTAATTGATATCAAACGGGTTTCCTTATTGTTTATGGCTTCAGCGTATATCGGAATCGGATTTTCCTTTATTGCCGAATCACGACATGCTCCTGACGGCCATGGCGTATTCTGGACTTTTCTGCTTCTGGCCTCGATCTGGGCAAGTGATGCGGGAGCGTATTTTGTCGGACGCGCCATGGGGCGCCATAAACTGTGGCCTTCCATCAGTCCGAACAAAACAGTTGAAGGTGCGCTCGGCGGTGTGGTCATCGCCGTGTTCACATCTCTGCTCTTTTCATTCTTCTCAGATGGATTCCTGACGGCTGGACAAGCGATTCTGATCGGGCTTTCATGCGCTGTTATCGGTCAACTCGGGGATTTGGTGCAATCCGCCTATAAACGGGTGTATGACATCAAGGATTCGGGTAAACTGCTGCCGGGCCATGGAGGGATACTGGATCGATGTGACAGTTGGATCGTTGTGTTTCCGTTTGTACATATATTGAGTCTCCTGCCTTACTGATGAAAGGAAAGATGTTGCATGAAAAAGATCAGCGTACTCGGCTCCACTGGCTCCATAGGTACCCAGACTTTGGACGTTGTGAGGAAACACCGGGAACATTTTCAGATTGAGGGCCTCGCTGCAGGGAGTAATAAGGACCTGCTGCTTCAGCAGGTCAAAGAGTTTTCTCCTCGCAAAGTGTCCGTTGCCACGAAAGAGCTTGCTGACAGCATAAGGCAAGATCTTCCTGCCGGAACCGAAGTGTTCCATGGTCATGAAGGCTTGATCGAGATTGCGGCAGCGACAGATGCGGAAATGGTGGTTACAGCGGTTGTTGGAAGTTTGGGTCTGTCCTCTACGCTTGCAGCGATTGATGAGGGGAAGACCATTGGGCTCGCGAATAAGGAAACGTTGGTAACGGCAGGTCATCTGGTTACGGCCCGAGCGGCTGCCAAAGGGGTAAAACTCTTGCCGATCGATAGCGAGCATTCCGCCATATTCCAATGCCTGAACGGGGAGCGGCATGAAGATATTGAACGGATCACGCTGACGGCTTCCGGAGGCTCATTCCGGGATTACACCCGGGAACAGCTGGTCAACGTTACGGTGGAGGATGCGCTAAAACATCCGAACTGGTCCATGGGTGCCAAAATCACGATTGATTCGGCCACCATGGCCAATAAAGGGCTTGAGGTGATCGAGGCCCATTGGTTGTATGGTATTCCTTATGACAACATTTCTGTGCTGCTTCACCCGGAAAGCATCATTCACTCTTTTGTGGAATTCCGCGATTCGAGTATCATTGCCCAGCTCGGCAACCCGGATATGCGGGTTCCGATTCAATATGCGCTGACCTATCCGGAACGGTGGACTTCGCCTGCACCAAGGCTATCTTTGGCGGAAGCGGGCAAGCTGCATTTCCGGGAGATGGACCTTGAACGTTTTCCTTGTTTAAGGCTTGCTTATGAATGTGGTAGAATGGGTGGGACAGCGCCAACGGTATTCAACGCAGCTAATGAAATTGCGGTCGCCCGGTTTCTCCGCGGCGAAATCTCTTTTCTGCGAATTGAAGAGATCATTGAGGAAGTGCTGCAAAGCCATCATGTTGCGCGGGAACCGGCACTGGAAACGATTGAAGAGAGCGATCGGATCTCACGTGAATTAGCTTCCCGACTATAGGATTTGAAGTGTTTTTGAAATCTCCCTTGAAAAAAAGCGGACAGCTTGTGATTCTCTTGTGGACGACAGGAGAATAATGATAATCTATAGGGACATACTGCGTTCTCAGAGGAAAAGGGGGATGTAAAGAATTGGAAATGGTTCGGGTCGTTTTTTTAACGGTGCTCATGTTTTTTGTGATCGTTACCGTGCACGAATGGGGTCACTATTATTTTGCCCGGCGTGCCGGAATCTTGGTACGCGAGTTCGCGATTGGATTTGGTCCAAAGCTGTTCTCATATAAACGCCATGAAACGCAGTTTACGCTACGTCTTCTTCCATTCGGCGGATATGCCCGTATGGCCGGGGAAGATCCGGAACTTGTCGAGATTCAGCCCGGTCAGACGATTGCGGTTCGATTGAATGCAGAGAATCAAGTGAAAAAGATTTATCTGGATCAACTCGACAACCGTAAAAATGTCATTCGCGGCGAAGTCCAGTTTATGGATATGGTGGATCGTTTGTCGGTTAGGCTTGATGTGGATGGTGAGTTCCAGCAATTCGAAATCCATCCGCAAGCCTTGACGGTAGCCAAAGGTGTCGAGACGCAGATCGCACCGAGAGACCGTCAATTCGGCAGCAAAACCGTCGGCCAAAGAGCGCTTGCGATTTTTGCCGGTCCTGTCATGAACTTCATTCTGGCCTTCGTGCTGTTTGCCCTTCACATTCAAATGGCCGGCATACCGGTTGAGAACCCAACCTATGTGCAGATTGGCGAGATTACGAAAGGCATGCCTGCAGATGAAGCCGATCTGAAAGAGGGAGACATCATCGAGAGCATTAACGGAACCGCCATTGGTGCCGATTATCAGAAGATGATCGAATTGATTGCGGCTTCCAAGGACAAGCCGATGGAATGGACTGTACGCCGGGGTGAGGAATCATTTGATCTGACCTTAACTCCGCGGACGATGGAGGGACAGGAAGGCGGCAAGGTCGGGATTGTTCCTGAGCTTCCTACCCGATCCGCAGGGATTGGGGAGACAATTACCGGGTCCGGGACCGCAATGGTAGATACAACGAATATTATCTTCCAGGGCTTCAGACAGTTGATTCAGAAGTTCTCCATGGATGATCTTGGCGGTCCTGTACGGACATTCGAAGTGACGGGGCAAATCGCCAAGCAGGGTATCGAACAGCTCACCTATTGGGCAGCCATTCTAAGCTTGTATCTGGGCATATTCAATCTGCTGCCGATTCCGGCACTCGATGGAAGCCGGCTCGTATTCTTAGGAATCGAAGCTTTAAGGGGCAAGCCAGTTGACCCGAACAGAGAAGGCATGGTTCATTTTATCGGGTTTGCGATGCTGTTCCTGTTAATGATAGCCGTAACCTACAACGATATTTTGCGTTTGATCAACGGATAAAAACCTAGGGTACGGCTCGGTGCGCCAGCCGCAACGAAAAGCCGTACCTTTTCTATTGTTAGCAGATGTTCATGTTTAACGATATCTAGCGAATGGAGTTACTATAAATACAGGCGGGCTATAGAGCCGCAGCTTGTTCACACATATCGCCAATAACGCCAGTCAAGCCGTTAAACAGGGTTTAGACCATGCGTTTTACTAATGGGAGGCACACGATTTATATGTCTAAGGAATCGAAGGATAAACAATTCGTGACGGAGATTACCCCGCAAGCGGAAGATTTCTCGCGCTGGTATATCGATGTCATCAAAAAAGCGGACCTGATGGATTATTCTCCAGTCAGAGGCTGCATCGTCTTCAAACCGGACGGTTATGAAATTTGGGAGCATATCCAGGAAGAGTTGGATCGACGCTTTAAGGCAACGGGCCATCGGAATGCGTATTTCCCGCTGTTCATTCCCGAGAGCTTTTTCCAAAAGGAGAAGGAGCATGTCGAAGGATTTAATCCCGAGCTGCCATGGGTCACGGAAGCAGCTGGAGAGAAGCTGGAGGAACGTCTGGCGATCCGTCCGACTTCCGAAACGATGTTCGGGCACATGTATTCCAAATGGATTCAATCCTATCGTGATCTCCCTGTGCTGATTAACCAGTGGGCTAACGTGGTCCGCTGGGAAAAACGCACGCTGCCGTTCCTTCGCACGAGTGAGTTTCTATGGCAAGAAGGCCATACCGCTCACGAAACGGAAGTTGAGGCTAGAGGAGAAACCATGCAAATGCTGGATATCTATCAGCAATTCGTAGAGGACTACCTCGCGATTCCGGTAATCAAAGGGCAGAAGACACCTTCGGAGAAATTCGCTGGCGCCGTGGATACGTTCTCGATTGAAGCGATGATGAAAGACGGACGAGCTGTACAGGCCGGTACTTCGCATTATATGGGGACCAACTTCTCGCAAGCTTTTGACATCCAATATTTGAATCGTGAAAATACGCTGGAATATGCTCATACGACATCCTGGGGCGTGAGCACACGTCTCATTGGTTCGTTGATTATGGTCCATGGGGATGACCGCGGATTGGTGCTTCCTCCTAAAGTCGCGCCAACGCAAGTGATCATGATTCCAATTGGTCCGCCGAAGACGAGAGACGCGGTAGTGGGCCGTACGGACGAACTGTTCCGTGAACTGAAATCCGCAGGCATCCGCGTACGCGTTGACGACAATCCGGATGTGCGTCCAGGCTGGAAATTTAATGAGTATGAAATGCGCGGAGTACCGGTGCGTCTGGAGATCGGACCGCGTGACATGGAGAATGGTGTGTGCGTGCTTGTCTCTCGTATTACAGGCGAGAAGAAAATCGTAGAGCAAGCTAATCTGACCCAGGAAGTACAGAATATGCTGGAGCAGGTGCACCAGGAAATGTTCGAGCGCGCGAAGCAGTTCCGTGAGGATCATTTCTATTCGGTGGAGACACTGGATGAAATGAAGGACAGCATGGAGGAAAAACGCGGGTTTACCTTGGCTGGATGGTGCGGTTCGGAAGCTTGCGAAGATACTGTCAAGCAAGAAACCGGTGCTACGAGCAGAAACATTCCATTCGAACCGGCCGAGAAGAAAACCAAGTGTCTCGTATGCGGTGAAGATGCGAAACATACCGTGCTGTTCGCGAGAGCGTACTAGTAAATCGATAATATGAATGACGGGCAAGTTTGGGTGAGGGAGGAGTTCTTCGTCCAGAACCGGGATTCATCATCTGGAGTAAGCTTCCGGATGGCAGTATGGCGGACGCTCTTACTTTTTGGGGCAGGACGAATGAGTGCTGCCGGCGGAAGCTTTATTCTATTTTTCACATCCGCTTAACGCGGTCTGATTTCTGTGGGTGTACGTCGATAGAAGTTTTTCTTATAGCTTTATGTAATGCAGGGGGAGGGAACCATGGGCACAACAGAAGATAAAAGGAAGCGATTTGAACTGCTGATCAAGCAGGGAGAAGTTCCGGCCAATCTGGTGGAACCCTATTTTTTGGATGGTGTGATCGAGCAGGTAGAGACAAGCAAGGCCAGCAAGGACTGGAGAATAACCGTCCTGAAGGAGACCTTGGTCCCAGCTGAGGTCTATCGCACATTTTGTCTGAGAATTCAGGAGAAGATGGGGCATATCGCGAAGATCAAATTTGTGTTCCGATATGGAAGCAGCGTCCCCGAAGCAGATATCGTGCAAGAATACTGGGGTTTGTTTCTAGAATGGGCACATCGGGAGATCCCTTCGGTCAATGGATGGATGACAAGGGCTAAATACGAGGTGGAAGATGGGCAAGTCCTTCTCTCCATGTCGGATGGCATGTCGCTGGAGCTTGCCCGCAAGAAACAGATCGATTCCGCCATTACCCGCTTTTTCGGGCAATATTTCGATCTGACGCTGCGCGTGAAAATGCAGGTCGGCGATAATGGTCAGGCGGCTTACGAGGAGTTCGAGCAGAGGAAGCGGGAAGAAGAACGCGAGGTCATCGAGCAGATCATGAGCAGCATGGAAGCTGAGCTTGATGCCGAGGATGAGGAAGAGGGCGCGGTTCGGCTGCAGGTTGGGTATGATATCAAGGAACCGCCGGTTCCGCTTCAGGAAATCCAAGACGAAGAGAAGAAAATTACGATTCAGGGGACCATCTTCGGATTGGATCGTAAGGAGCTTCGTAACGGAAGTACGTTATTCACATTCTATCTGACGGATTTCAGCGATTCCTTGCAAATGAAAATGTTTGGTAAGACCAAGGAGGACTTGAAGGTACTGAGCCTGCTTGAGAACGGCAAATGGGTGAAGGCACGCGGGCGTGTGGAATATGACCGGTTTATGCAGGTGCCGGAGCTGGTGATGATTCCGTCCGATCTTAATGAAGTGCCGGCGCCGCCATCTCGTAAGGATAATGCAGCCGAGAAACGGGTAGAATTCCACCTGCATACAACGATGAGCACGATGGACGCAGTCACGCCGATCGACCGATACATCAAGACCGCGGCTGCCTGGGGCCATAAAGCGATTGCCGTTAGTGATCATGGCGGGGTGCAATGTTACCCTGAAGCAGCCAAGAACGCAAAGAAACACGGGATCAAAATGTTGTACGGCGTCGAGGCCAACGTTGTGAATGATGCCGTCAATATCGTGGAACAGGCACAGCCGATTGAACTGAGCAGTGCGACTTACGTGGTATTCGATATTGAAACCACAGGTTTGTCCATCACCGCAAACAAGATTATCGAGCTGGCCGCAGTTAAGATGAACGAGGGCAAGGAAATTGGCCGATACGCCACTTTTGTCAACCCGCATGAGCGCATTCCATACCATATCCAGCAATTGACCAATATCAATGATGACATGGTTAAGGATGCTCCTGAACTGGAGCCGGTATTGAAAGAGTTTGTTGAATTTGTCGGGGACGCCGTGCTTGTGGCTCACAACGCTCGATTTGACATGGGGTTCATTCAGGCAGCACTCAAGAATGCCGGGATGGATACGCTGGGCAATCCCTACCTGGATACGCTGGAGCTGGCACGTCTGGTGCATCCGGGACTTAAGAATCATCGTCTTAACACGTTGGCTGACAAGTATAAGGTACTGCTCGAAAGCCATCACCGGGCGATTGACGATACGATTGCACTGGCAGGAATCCTGAACGGGCTCCTTAGCGATGTGGACAAAACCAAAGGCGTCAAGATGCTGGACCGCCTCAATGATTACGTCGGTACGGATCTGTCCAATACCCGTCCTTTCCACTGCGGTATTTATGCTTTGAATATGACGGGCAAGAAAAACCTGTACAAGCTGATCTCCATGTCGCATACCGAATATTTCAAGCGAGTGCCGTGTATTCCTAAATCCAAGCTTCGAGAGATGCGAGACGGGTTACTGGTGCTTTCCGGCTGCGAAAAAGGGGAGTTCTTCGAAACGGTGCTGAACAAAACGGAGGAGGAAGCCGAAGAGATTGCCGACTTCTACGATGTTTTGGAGATTCAGCCGTTGACGATGTATATGCATTTGGTGGACAAAGGCTTGGTAGGCAGTCCCGAAGAGATCAAAACTGCAATTTCCAAAGTCGTGCGCATCGGCGAAAAACTGAACAAGCCGGTCATCGCCACAGGAAACGTGCACTATCTTGAACCGCGGGATAAGCTGTTTCGGGACATTACCATCCATGGGATTACCGGTTTCAGCCCGCTCAAGGATATGCGCAAGCCTGACGCGCATTTTCGGACTACGGAAGAGATGCTCGAAGAGTTCGAGTTTTTGGGACAGAGCAAATGTTATGAAGTTGTTGTGACGAACACTAGCGAGCTGGCCGACCGCTTTGAAGAGTTGGAATTGTTCCCGGACAAGCTGTTTACGCCGATTCTGGATGGCGCGGATGAAGAAATCCGCAACACCTGCTACGACACGGCCAAGTCCATTTATGGCGAGAATTTGCCGGAAGTCGTAGTGGCCCGGTTGGAGAAAGAGCTTGAGCCGATCATTAAATACGGTTTCTCAGCGAACTATTTGATTTCCGAGAAATTGGTTAAGAAATCAAACCGGGACGGCTATTTGGTTGGTTCACGGGGTTCCGTAGGTTCATCCGTCGTTGCCACATTCCTCGGCATATCCGAGGTTAACCCGCTTCCCGCCCATTACATTTGCTTGAACGGCGACTGCAAGCACAGCGAATGGTTCCTGGACGGCAGCGTGCCGAGTGGATTTGACTTGCCGGACAAAGCTTGTCCGGAATGCGGAAACATGATGAAAGGCGAGGGACAGGATATACCATTCGAAACCTTCCTGGGTTTTAAAGGGGATAAGGTTCCCGATATTGACTTGAACTTCTCCGGTGAATATCAGCCGCATGCCCATAATTTCACCAAAGAGATGTTTGGCGAGGAGAACGTATTCCGTGCCGGTACCATCGGCACCGTGGCAGAGAAGACGGCATTTGGCTTTGCCAAAAAATATGAGGAACACAACAACAAGCGCTGGCGGGGCGCGGAATTGAACCGGCTGGCATCAGGCTGTACCGGCGTTAAGCGGAGCACAGGCCAGCATCCCGGCGGTATTGTCGTTGTGCCGGATTACATCGAAGTGGAAGAGATTACGCCGGTGCAATTCCCCGCGGACGATGTCAATGCAGAGTGGAAAACGACGCATTTTGATTATCACGCCTTTGAAGCGAATCTGCTCAAGCTGGATATTCTCGGACACGATGATCCGACGATGATGAGGATGCTCCAGGATTTGACCGGCGTGGATCCAACGACCATACCGATGAACGATCCGAAAGTAATGAGCATGTTTAACTCAACGGAAGCGCTGGGCGTCAGGCCGGAGCAAATACGCTCGCCGGTGGCCACCTTCGGCGTGCCGGAGATGGGTACCAAATTCGTACGTCAGATGCTGGTGGAATCGCAGCCGTCGAGTTTTGCCGACTTGTTGCAAATCTCGGGTCTGTCACACGGAACCGGCGTTTGGCTCGGCAACGCGCAAGAGCTCATCAAGAATGGTACATGCAACATCAAAACCGTTATTGGTTGCCGCGATGATATCATGTTGTTCCTGATTTATAAGGCTGGCATGGACGCGAGCCTCGCGTTTAAAATTACGGAAAGCGTACGTAAAGGCCGGGGATTGTCACAGGAATGGATTGACGAGATGAAGAAATGCAAAGTGCCGCAGTGGTACATTGATTCCTGTCTCAAAATCCAGTACATGTTCCCGAAAGCCCATGCCGCCGCGTATGTTATCTCAGCGGTGCGGACGGCTTACTTCAAGCTTTATTATCCGATCGAATATTATGCAACGTACTTCTCGGTGCGTGCTGAAGATTTCGATATCGAACTATGCTGTCAGGGTTATGAGGCGATTTATCGCCGGATTGAAGAGATTGAGCAGCTCGGCTTCGGAGCAAGCCCGAAAGAAAAGGGTATGCTGCCGATTCTTGAGATGGCGCTGGAAATGACAGCGAGGGGCTTCACGTTCAAGAACATCGATCTGTATGAATCGGATGCGCTCCGATTTAAGGTGGATGGAAACTCGCTCATTCCGCCGTTCTCTGCGCTTGCGGGAATCGGCGATAATGCCGCCCGCAACATTGCTGCCGCGCGTGAATTTGGAGAATTCCTCTCCATCGAGGATTTCCAGCAAAAATCGAAGGCGAGCAAAACCGCCGTGGAGCTGTTAACCCAAATGGGATGCTTCCGCGGTCTGCCGGAGAGCAACCAGTTGTCATTGTTCTGATTCTTGTCATTCATTCATGGCCGTGACGCCTTGACAGTCAAGGAGTCATACTTGTCACTATTACCAGACTATGTTATAATTTTTTTGGTAATCATGGAGATAAAACCGTTGTGTAAAGAGTGGGGCAACCCACTCTTTACTCTTTGGTATATAGGAAATCAACTTGGAGGTTATGTTCTTTGAGCACATCAAAGATTAAAACGACTGTGGAAGAAATGGTGCAGCCGTATTTGGACGAACACGGCTTTGAACTGGTAGATGTGGAATACGTAAAGGAAGGAAGCAACTGGTTCTTGCGCGTGTTTGTTGATAAAGACGGCGGCATTGACATTGACGATTGCGGTTTAATCAGTGAATACCTGAGCCAGAAGCTGGACGAGAACGATCCGATCCCGACAGCTTATTTTCTTGAAGTCTCTTCTCCTGGCGCGGAACGTCCCCTGAAGAAAAAAGAGGATGTTGCGAAGTCAGTCGGCAAGAACGTGTTTGTAACGGTATACGAGCCGATTAACGGGTTGAAAGAGTTTGAAGGCAAGCTGGAATCCTTTGATAACGAGGAGCTAGTCATTCAAACCGTCAAGAAACAGTACGTGATTCCATATGCAAAAGTAGCCAGTGCCAGATTGGCCATCATTTTTTAAACGGAAGTTTTGAAAGGGGGAACCGATTTTCAATGAGTATGGATTTTATTGAAGCGATGAATGAGTTGGAAAGAGAAAAGGGCATCAGTAAGGATGTGCTGTTTGAAGCCATTGAAGCGGCACTGATCTCGAGTTACAAGCGCAATTTCAACACGGCGCAAAATGTACGGGTAGACATGAATCGCAATACGGGTGTTATCAAGGTGTTCGCGCGGAAGCTGATTGTGGAAGAGGTGCTGGATCCGCGGACTGAAATTTCGCTGCATGCAGCCCGGGAAATCAATCCGCATTTTCAGATTGAAGATATAGCGGAAATCGAGGTTACGCCACGTGATTTTGGACGGATTGCAGCTCAAACGGCAAAGCAAGTTGTTACCCAGCGCATTAGAGAAGCCGAACGCGGCCTGATCTACAGCGCTTTTATTGACAAGGAAGATGATATCGTAACGGGTACGCTGCAGCGTCAAGATTTACGTAACATCTATATCGACCTTGGCAAGATCGAAGCGGCTCTGCCGCTTACCGAGCTTATGCCTAACGAGAAGTTCAAGCATGGCGACCGGATCAAAGCGTACATTACCAAGGTTGAGAATACCACCAAAGGGCCGCAGATTATGCTGTCCCGTACGCATCCGGGCCTCTTGAAGCGCCTGTTCGAGCTTGAAGTGCCGGAAATCTTTGACGGCGTTGTTGAAATTCGCTCGGTTGCGCGCGAAGCTGGATTCCGCTCCAAAATTGCGGTGTTTTCCCGTAACGATGAAGTCGATCCGGTTGGCTCTTGCGTAGGACCTAAAGGCATGCGCGTACAGACGATTGTCAATGAGCTTCGTGGCGAAAAGATTGACATCGTGCGTTATTCCGATCAGGTTGAAGAATACGTGGCCAATGCGCTGAGCCCATCCAAAGTACTTGAAGTTCAAGTATTTGAAGATGAGAAGATGGCGCGTGTAATTGTTCCGGATTATCAACTCTCGCTTGCGATTGGGATCAAAGGCCAGAATGCTCGTCTCGCGGCGAAGCTGACAGGCTGGAAGATTGATATTAAAAGCGAAAGTCAGGCGGAGCAGGAATTTGGCAGACCGAAGTCCCAATCAGGTGAAATGCACCAGGATTCCGTCTCTGTCGATTAATTCCAAATGACAGGGGGTTGTCGTCTTGAAACAGAGAAAGATACCGCTGCGTAAATGTGTAGCGTGTCAGGAAATGATGCCGAAGAAAGAGCTTATCCGGATTGTTAGGACTCCCGAGGATGCTGTCCTGATCGATCTCACCGGCAAAAAGTCGGGACGGGGAGCGTATTTATGCGGCAAAGTTTCCTGCTTCAAGCTGGCACACAAAAATAAAGCACTGGATCGCGCGTTGAAACAACATGTGAAGCCTGAGATCTATGAACAGTTGGCACAGGATTTCATCAAGGTGGAAGATGAATTCCTGGCTGCAAAAGAGAGTGCTGCCGATGATGAATAGGGCGCTTTCTCAGCTCGGCCTGGCCATGAGGGCAGGTAAGGTGGTTACCGGGGATGAGATCGTGCTCAAAGCCATCCGGTCTTCTGAAGCAAAATTGGTTATTCTGGCGGGTGACGCCTCAGTGAATACAACAAAGAAGATCCGCGATAAATGCGGTTCTTACAATATCCCTCTGGTAATCGGATTTGACCGGGAAAGTCTGGGCACAAGTGTAGGTAAACCCGAGCGGGTTGTGCTGGCAGTTACGGATCAAGGATTCGCAGAAATGATCTCCAAGAAACTGGAGACAATGTCGGAGGTGGAGTATATTGAGTAAACAGGAAAACAAAGACAATAAACTTCGAGTATACGAATATGCTAAATCGTTGAACATGAGCAGTAAAGAAATCATCACGATCCTTAAACGTTTGAACGTTCCGGTCAATAACCATATGAGCGTAATGGAAAACGATACGGTGTCCAAGGTCGAGCAGTTCTTTAAAGATATCAAATCGAATGCAGCAGCCAAGCGGGATAGTGGCGACGCTTCCCGAACCGAGAATCGTAAACCGGCGGTTTCCGGAGCCAATGCGGCTGCAACTGTATCCAATGCAAAAACAGAAGGCACTTCCGCTAGCGTAAGTGCAGAAGGCAACCGTAATGGGCAGGACGGTATGCGTAATTCAGGACAGAGAGCAACAGGACAACAAGGTCAAAGCCAGCCCAAAAAACAACAGGAAAAGCAGGTAGGTATGAATAGTAGAACGAATCAAAACACTCAGAATGCTTCAGGTTCCCAGCGTCCCCAAGGAGGACAGGATACCCGAAGAAATCAGTCTGGCTCCGCACAAGGAAGTCAGCAGAACAATCGTAGCCAAGCATCCAGACCAGGCGGCAGCACGCAGACCGGATCACGTCCTCAGGGCGGCGGTCAAGGCGGCGCACGTCCGCAAGGCAGTAATCAAGGCGGCGCACGTCCGCAAGGCAGTAATCAAGGTGGATCGCGTCCGCAGGGCAGCAACAACCAAGGCGGCGCACGTCCACAGAGCAAGCCGGGTGGAACCGGAGGCGGATTCACAAGCTCCAATAACAACAACAGTAACAGCCAGAACCGCGGTTCCAGAAACAACAATAACAATCGTTCAGACTCCAAGCGTTTTGATGACAACAACCGTCAAGGTGGATTCCGTGGCAACAATCGCGGTGGAAAGAACAACCGTGGCCGGAATCAACATAATCAGCAGCCGCCTCGTGAGAAAATCGACAACACGCCGAAGAAAATTATCGTCCGTGGCAACATGACCGTCGGTGAAACGGCGAAGCTGCTTCACAAGGACGCTTCCGAAGTCATCAAGAAGCTGATTTTCCTCGGCGTGATGGCCACCATCAACCAGGAGCTGGATATCGATACGATTCTATTGCTCGCTGGCGAATTCGGTGTAGAAGTCGAAGTGAAAATTCCGGTTGAGGAAGATCGTTTTGAGACCGTTGAAGAAAACGATGCTCCGGAAGAACTGAAAGAGCGTCCACCGGTCGTTACCATCATGGGTCACGTCGACCACGGTAAAACGACGCTGCTTGATGCGATCCGTTCCACGAATGTATCGAGTGGAGAAGCTGGCGGTATTACGCAGCATATCGGTGCTTATCAAGTCGAGATCAATAACAAGAAGATTACGTTCCTGGATACACCAGGCCACGAAGCGTTTACGGCTATGCGTGCCCGTGGTGCGCAAGTAACGGATATGACAATCATCGTGGTTGCGGCTGACGACGGCGTGATGCCGCAGACGGTCGAAGCGATTAACCATGCGAAAGCTGCAGGTTTGCCGATCATCGTTGCCGTAAACAAAATCGATAAACCTGATGCTAACCCGGATAAAGTCAAACAAGAATTGACGGAATACGAGTTAGTCCCTGAAGAGTGGGGCGGAGACACCATCTTCGTTAACGTTTCGGCGAAACAGCGGATGGGTCTGGAGGACTTGCTTGAAATGATTCTTCTGGTAGCAGAAGTGAATGAATATAAAGCAAACCCTGACAAACGCGCACGCGGTACTGTTATTGAGGCGGAGCTGGATAAAGGCAGAGGCCCGGTAGCACGCATTCTCGTTCAGCATGGTACATTGAAAGTGGGCGACGCCTTCGTAGCGGGCAACTGCTTTGGTCGTATTCGTGCGATGGTGAACGATAAAGGACGTCGATTAAAAGAAGCGGGTCCTTCAACGCCGGTTGAAATTACCGGTTTGACTGAAGTTCCAGGCGCCGGCGATCCGTTTATGGTGTTTGAAGATGAGCGTAAAGCGCGTAATATCGCTGATAAGCGTGCGATTACCCATCGTCAATCCGAGTTGAACACAAATACCCGCGTGACGCTGGATGATCTGTTCCAACACATTAAAGACGGTGAGATTAAAGATCTTAACGTGATTATCAAAGGTGACGTACAAGGTTCTGTTGAGGCACTGAAAGGTTCCTTGAACAAAATCGAGGTGGAAGGCGTTCGCGTCAAAATTATCCACAGCGGTGCCGGAGCAATCACGGAATCCGATATTATTTTGGCCGCTGCTTCCAATGCGATTGTTATCGGCTTTAACGTTCGTCCGGACGTTCAAGCGAAGCAAACCGCCGAGCAGGAAAAGGTTGATATTCGTCTGCACCGTGTAATATATAATGTAATCGAGGAAATTGAGCAAGCTATGAAGGGGATGCTCGATCCGGAGTACAAAGAAACCGTGATCGGTCATGCGGAAGTCCGCAACACCTTTAAAGTGAGCAAAGTGGGTACGATTGCAGGATGTATGGTGACATCCGGTAAAATTGCGCGTAACGCAGAAGTTCGCTTGATCCGTGACGGCATTGTCGTTCATGAAGGCAAGATCGATTCCCTCAAGCGCTTTAAAGATGACGCTAAAGAAGTGGCACAGGGTTATGAGTGCGGGATTACCTTGGCAAGCTATAGCGACGTCAAAGAAGGAGACGTAATCGAAGCCTTCATCATGGAGACGGTAGAGCGCTAACGAATGAGGTGATCAGACCATGGCAAAAATCAGAACTGGGCGCGTAGGCGAGCAGATTAAAAAAGAGCTCAGCCAACTGATCCAAACGGAGATGAAAGACCCAAGAATCGGTTTTATTACAGTGACCGGTGTTGATGTTACAAATGACCTGTCTCAAGCGAAGGTATACCTGAGCGTGCTCGGCGACGACGAGCAGAAGGCAGCTTCCTTAAAAGGGTTGGAGAAGGCAAGCGGCTTTCTCCGTTCCGAGCTGGGCAAGCGGATTCGACTCCGGCATGTGCCGGAGCTGATCTTCAAATTCGATGATTCCATTGCGTACGGCAGCCATATTGAGAAGCTGCTGACCGAAATCGTGGATCGCGAAGAGAAATAGAGTAGTTCGTTTTTATAAAGGAGAGGGCGAATGCAGACCTATGAACAAGAGCTGCAGCAGGTGAAGTCATTCCTGCTGGAGCACGATGATTATTTGGTTGTGTCGCATGTTCAGCCCGATGGAGATGCAGTCAGTTCCACCCTTGCGGTGGGCTGGCTTCTCTCATGTCTGGGCAAGAAATTCACGATGATCAATGAGGGGCCCATTCCAAAACGCATGAAAATGTTGTGGCATGCAGAAGACATTCTCAATCTGTCTGAACAGCATCCTGGAAGAACGTTCTCACACGTCATTTGTGTGGATTGTGCGGATTTTGCTAGAGTAGGCTATACGAAACAAGTATTTGCCGATCATGCAAGCATCGTTAATATTGACCATCATCCAACGAATGATCGTTATGGGGCCGTCAACCTGGTCGCGCCGGAAGCGGCAGCAACCGCTGAAATCCTTTATGATTTGCTGAATTTGTTTGAAGTGAACTGGGATGCCGATATTGCAACAGCGATATATACGGGATTGTTAACGGATACCGGCGGTTTTCGTTATTCGAATACATCGCCCAAGGTCATGAGTATTGCTTCGGATCTGTTGTCCTATGGCGTCAACGGTCCCGAGATTGCGGAAACGTTACTGGAGGAAATGACGCTTCCACAGATGAAGGTGCTGGTTCAGGCGTTAAACACGTTAAGTCTGTCGGAGGACGGCAAAATAGCCTGGGTGTACGTAACGCCTGAGTTTATGGAATTATGCGGCGCCGTTAGCGAGGATCTCGAGGGAATTGTCAATTACCCCCGCAACATTCAGGGAGTTGAAGTCGGCATTCTGTTCAAATCGCTGCAGTCCGGAATGGTTAAGGCGAGTTTGCGTTCAGCCGGAAAAGTGGATGTGGCGGCATTAGCGCAAATATTTGGAGGGGGCGGCCATGTGCGGGCAGCCGGTTGCAGCATTGAAGGCTCGCTTCATGACGTCATTCCTAGAGTAATAGAGCAGGTGAGATTAAAGCTATGACACAATTAGAAGGCATCTTGGCCGTTCACAAGCCGGCAGGCTGGACATCCCACGATGTGGTCGCGAAAGTTCGGGGAATGGTTCGTTTGAAGCGAATCGGACATACGGGCACGCTGGACCCCGAAGTAACGGGTGTGCTTCCGTTATGCTTGGGGAGAGCCACACGAGTTGTGGAATACCTGCAGGAACTGCCTAAAGAGTATCATGCGGTCCTCCGACTCGGATATTCGACGGATACCGAAGATATTACCGGGAATGTAGTGGAGACGGCAGATGATGTCCATGTGACAAGGGAGGAAGCGCTTGAAGCGCTGCAATCTTTTACAGGCCAGATCTCGCAGATCCCGCCCATGTTTTCCGCTGTCAAAATCAATGGTAAACGATTATACGAGCTTGCCAGAGAAGGGAAGACGGTGGAACGCAAGAGCCGGACGGTAACGATTCATGAAATCGAAATGACGGATTTTGATGCTGAAGGGGATTATACGGAAATTTCTTTCCGCGTATTATGCTCCAAAGGTACATACATCCGCACGCTTTGCGTGGATATAGGGAAGAAGCTCGGCGTGCCATCTGTCATGGTTAAGCTGGTACGCACAGTATCAGCGGGAATCACGGAGGATCAGTGCTTAACCCTGGAGCAAATTGAGCAGTTCATGAAGGATGATATCCTGCACACCCGGCTTATTCCCGTGGATCAAGCGATTGACTATCTGCCGAAGCATACGGTTTCTGAAGAAAAAACCGATGCTGCCCTGCAAGGACAGCGCTTGTCCTCAAGAGCGGTGGAGCCGCCGGTTGACAGCTCGGAGCCTATTCGTTTGTATGATATAAAGGAAAACTTTCTGGGAATCTATAAGCGGCAAGAGGAGACAGGGGCTATCGTTCCTGTGAAAGTATTTTCCTAAGTACGACTGGATTTAGTGAGTGGAGGTGAGTAAGCATGAGGGTTGTTTCTTTATCCTATCCTGTATCTTCTGATATTGTACGAGAAGCTGCCGAGCCGAAGGTAGCTGCAATCGGCCAGTTTGACGGTCTTCACCTGGGACATGCCAGTGTGCTTTCGACGGCTGTTAATATTGCGCGGGAGAATGGAGTGCCGGCTGCACTCATTACCTTTTATCCTCATCCGAAAGACGTCATTGGTAAAGGGAGCTATGAGGGATATCTGACGCCTCAGCCTGACAAGCAGCAGCTGCTTGAGGCAATGGGCATCGATATTTTGTATGTTGTCGAGTTCAATAAGGAGTTCTCCCAGGTGAGTCCGGAAACGTTTGTTGAAGAAATGCTGTTTCCCTTGAATCTGCAAACGGCGGTTGTCGGATTTGATTTCCGGTTCGGCCATAAGGGCGCTGGTGACGCGGTCAAGCTTCAGGAACTCGGCGAAGGCAGGATGTCTGTAGTTACGGTTCCGCCGTTCCTGGTCGATGGCGAGAAGGTAGGAAGTTCATCCATACGGATTGCCTTGAAAACAGGACAGCTGTCGGATGCAAATCGCTGGCTCGGACGGAATTATCATATCCGCGGCACGGTTATTCATGGGGAGAAGCGGGGAAGAAAGATCGGTTTTCCTACTGCGAACCTGGAATTGACGGATCCGTTCGTGGCACCTGCATTAGGCGTCTATGCCGTCCGTGCTCGCACGGATAAGCATCACGACTGGATTCCGGGCGTCATGAACATCGGCGTGAAGCCGACGTTCCACGAAGGGATTACAGAACCGATCTTTGAGGTCCATCTGTTCGATTTTGAAGGGGATCTGTATGACCAGATCATGACGGTGGATATCGTTCAATATATCCGCAAGGAGCATAAATTCGAATCGGTTCAGGAGCTTGTGGAATGGATTCAGCGAGATGCCGTCGAGGCCCGCAAAATATTGAAAGTCAGTGAATAAACGGTTTGGGACAAATTGTTCGCAAACGGATTTTCTTTTTCAGGTAAAGTATGCTATACTCTTAGAGGTCGCCTGAAGATTGGGCGATTTTAACCTTGGCTTGGATGTTCGATCTCACCGTCGGTACCTGGGCCAATGGCGATTATAATGAGGGAGGTGAACAGGATGGCATTAACTCAAGAACGTAAACAACAACTGATTGACGAGCACAAAACTCATGAGTCCGATACAGGATCCCCAGAGGTGCAAATCGCTATCCTAACGGAAAACATTACGAACTTGACTGACCACTTGCGTACTCACAAAAAGGATCATCATTCCCGTCGTGGATTGTTGAAAATGGTCGGCCAACGCCGTAAGTTGCTTGCATACTTGAAAAACAAGGATGTTAAACGTTACAGTGCTTTGATCGAGAAGCTTGGATTGCGTCGCTAATCATCCATAAGATGTGCCGAAAACAGCCTGGTTGTCCACTGTCCTTCTTGGAACGACAGCGGCACAGCCGGGCTCTTTTCTAAGTATTGTACAATTTACCGTTTTCGAGCTTCCCCACAAAGTACTGCGTACGCTTCATAGCCTAAACTCCACTTTGTGGGGTTATCTTAATATAGATTCTTTATAGATTGTAGGCGTGGTCTGTTCGCTGAATTTCGCTTAATGGTATAACCAGGGGCAATCTATACGGAGAATGTTCTATACGGTTCGGGTTGTTCCTGTACATAGGTTTGCGATTTCGACCGTTTGGATGGCTCTGGTTAGGAAATGTGGACAGTGTTTTGCAAAAGACATGCTGATGGTAGAAGGAGATTTCAAAAAAAAATTTATCCCCATGAGGAGGGATTACATGGAAACACGTGTTGAAATGCAGCTTGGCGGAAGACCCCTCGTGTTCGAAACAGGGCGCCTTGCGAAGCAGGCAAATGCGGCTGTGATGGTTCGTTACGGCGAAACGGCAGTCCTGTGTACAGTGACAGCTTCCAGTGAACCGAAGGATTTGGATTTCTTTCCATTGACGGTCAACTATGAGGAGCGTTTGTACGCAGTCGGTAAAATTCCGGGTGGATTCATCAAACGCGAAGGCAGACCAAGCGAGAAAGCGATTCTTGCCAGCCGTCTGACAGACCGTCCGATTCGTCCGTTGTTCCCTGAAGGCTTCCGTAATGATGTACAGGTTCTGAATCTCGTGATGAGCGTAGATCAGGATTGCGAGCCGGAAATCGCGGCAATGATCGGTACTTCCGCTGCCTTGAGCATCTCGGATGTGCCTTTTAACGGCCCGATCGGCGGCGTAGCGGTTGGTCGCGTTGACGGCAAATTCGTGGTGAACCCGAATATTGCCGAGCAGGAAGCGAGTGATATCTATCTGGTCGTCGCTGGCACCAAAGATGCGATCATGATGGTTGAAGCCGAAGCGAACGAGGTTCCTGAGGAAGTCATGCTGGAAGCGATCATGTTCGGGCATGAGGAAATCAAGAAAATCGTAGCCAAGATCGATGAACTCGTAGCCGCTTGCGGTAAAGAGAAAATGGCGGTTAAACTTCATGCGGTCAATGAAACGGTGAATCGTGAAGTGCGCGATTTCGCCGAAGCTCGTCTTGTTGAAGCCGTTCGCATTGAGGAGAAACATGCTCGCCAGGATGCGATTGACGCTATCAATGATGAAGCGTACACCGTATTTGAAGAGAAGTATATCGAGACGCCTGAGTTGTTGAAGGATGTTAAAGAGGTGCTTCACGATATCGTGAAGGAAGAAGTTCGACGTTTGATCACGCATGACAAGGTTCGTCCGGACGGTCGTGGTCTGTCCGAGATCCGTCCTATCGATTGCGATACCAGCCTGCTGCCTAGAACGCATGGTTCCGGTCTGTTTACACGTGGACAAACCCAGGCTCTTAGCGTATGTACATTAGGTGCTCTAGGTGATGTACAGATTCTCGATGGAATCGATCTGGAAGAGACCAAGCGTTTCATGCACCATTACAACTTCCCGCCGTTCAGCGTAGGGGAAGCTCGTCCGCTCCGCGCTCCAGGCCGTCGTGAAATTGGACACGGCGCACTTGGTGAACGTGCATTGTCGAAGGTCATTCCGAATGAAGTGGAATTCCCGTACACGATTCGCCTTGTGTCTGAAGTTATCGAATCGAATGGTTCGACCTCTCAAGCGAGTATTTGTGCAAGCACGCTTGCTATGATGGATGCAGGGGTACCGATCAAAGCACCTGTAGCCGGCGTGGCGATGGGCTTGATTAAAGACGGAGATCATGTTTCCATCTTGACCGATATTCAAGGGATGGAAGACCATCTCGGCGACATGGACTTCAAGGTTGCGGGGACACCTGACGGGGTTACCGCCATTCAGATGGATATCAAAATCGACGGTATTGACCGCGCGATTTTGCAGGAAGCACTGCAGCAGGCCAAAGAAGGACGGATGCATATCCTTGGAAAAATGGCAGAAGCCATTCAAAAGCCAAGAGAAACGTTATCCCAATATGCGCCTAAGATTATTACGATGCAGATCAATCCGGACAAAATTCGCGATGTAATCGGTGCCGGCGGCAAGATCATCAACAAAATCATCGAAGAAACCGGCGTGAAAATCGATATCGAGCAAGACGGCCGCGTGTTTATTGCATCCTCCAACGATGAGATGAACAAAAAGGCTCTTTCGATTATCGAAGGCATTGTGCGTGAGGTAGCTGTTGGCGAAATCTATACAGGTACTGTTAAACGGATTGAGAAATTCGGTGCATTCGTTGAAATCCTGCCTAACAAAGACGGGCTTGTTCATATCTCCCAGCTCTCGACCGAGCGCGTAGCGAAGGTAGAGGACGTGGTTGCAATCGGTGACGTCATTACCGTGAAGGTTACCGAAATCGATCAGCAGGGACGGATTAACCTGTCTCGCAAAGCGGTTTTGACTGCGGAAACCAACAAGAGCGGATCGTAATCCGCGCTTGGTTTAACAGCATATAGATAGAAGGAAAAGAGGCAGAACCTATTATTCTGGCTCTTTTTTTTAATCATTCGGGCATCACTTTGCGGCACATATTTCCTCCTGAACCTACATAAAATGGGACAAAGCTTCTCAAGGGGAGGGTGGATATGCCCATGAATGGAAAAAAGATGGTCGTGCTGCTGACCGGTGCCGCAATGGTGTCGGCTGTTGCTGTGTTCAGCGGGGCCTGGGGATATGTTTCGGGACTGCAGAATAATAAACCGGAGGCGCAGCTCGCAAGCGGTTCAGAGAGGGCGGTAGACCTGGATTTATTGAGTCAAATCGAAGCCGCTGCGGCGAAGTCACGAATTGAGCCGGTGGATGCCAGGGTGGACTCCGTGTGGAAAGCGATACCCGGTTATAATGGACTCGAAATCGATATAGAGGCTACATACCAAGCTGCATCGTCAAAAAAACGAAAAGCCGGAGAAGCCATCCCGTACGTGTACCGGCAAATACCGGCCAAAGTAACGCTGAATGATCTTGGAGATCAACCAATCTATCGGGGCAACCCCAACAAGCCGATGGTATCTCTGATGATTAACGTGGCCTGGGGGAATGAATTTCTGGTGCCGATGCTGGACACGCTGGATGCGGAGAAGGTGAAGACGACCTTTTTCCTGGATGGGAGCTGGTTGAAGAAGAACCCTGAGCTTGCCGGCGAAATTCTGAAACGAGGTCATGAGGTGGAGAATCATGCCTATACGCATCCGAACATGAGCCGTCTCAGCAGGGATCGGGCGGAGCTGGAAATTGCGAAGACGCAGGACCTGCTCAAAGAAAGTTTGGGTGTAGAGAACAAATGGTTTGCTCCGCCTTCCGGCGATTTTAATCAGCAGACCGTATCCATCGCTAAAGCAAGGGGATTGAAGACGGTCCTATGGACGCTCGATACGGTTGATTGGAAGCATCCTGAACCGGATGCAGTCGTTCAGAAGATCTCCTCGAAGGTGGAGCCGGGTTTCCTGATTTTGATGCATCCCACCGATTCCTCGTCCCAGGCGTTAAAGGGAATGATTGACGGAATACGTGCCAAAGGGCTGGAAATAGGAACCGTTAGCCAGACGCTTTCTCCTGAGCGAATCATGCCGAAAGGAAGTTGAGCCGCATGGTAAAGTTTGATAGAATGAATGGATGGCATGAGGCTGGTAATCAGCTTATGTAAGCCTGGATGGAACAGTTAGGGGGGCCCTCGTGAAAAAAATACAATTGTCTAACGGCCTAAGAGTGGTTATGGAGCAAATCCCGACAAGTCGTTCGGTTTCATTCGGTATTTGGGTGAAGACCGGATCCCGCAATGAATCGGAGGACATCAACGGGATTACGCATTTTATAGAGCATATGATGTTCAAAGGGACGGAGCGTTTTGACGCCCGTGCCATTGCGGAGGAATTTGATGCCATCGGCGGCAACGTCAATGCTTTTACGTCTAAGGAATATACGTGTTATTACGCCAAGGTGCTGGATGAGCATTTTCCGATTGCGGTTGACGTGCTGTCCGACATGTTTTTCAACTCGAAGCTGGATGCGGGCGAGTTAGCCAAGGAGAAGAACGTCATTCTGGAAGAGATCGCGATGTATGAGGATACGCCGGATGATCTGGTGCATGACCTGATGTCGTTATCGGCGTACGGCGATCACCCGCTGGCTTATCCGATTCTGGGTACGAAGGAACGGCTTGAATCAATGGATTCACAAGCGCTTAGAGCTTACATGGATAAACACTATACCATTGAGAATACGGTAATCGCCCTGGCAGGCAACATCAATGATGATGTGATTGAATTATTGGAGCGTCATTTTGGCGGCTTTGCCAATCACGGCAGCTCCGAGCCGCTGGCCGTGCCCGCCTTTTTGGACGGCGTTCAGTTCCGCAAGAAGAAAACAGAGCAGAATCATATCTGTATGTCGTTTCCCGGCTGCTCTATCGGAGACGAGCTTCAGTATGCAATGGTCCTGTTAAATAACGCCATTGGCGGCGGCATGAGTTCACGCTTGTTTCAGGAAATCCGGGAGAAGCGCGGACTGGCATACTCGGTATATTCATATCATAGTTCTCACGCAGATAACGGGATGTTCACCATTTATGCAGGTACAGCGCCCAAGCAGACGAAGGAAGTCCTTCAGCTGACGACGGAAATGCTGCATGATCTGGCACAGAACGGGATGACGGAGGAAGAGCTGCGCAAAGGGAAGGAACAACTAAAGGGCAGTCTCATTCTAAGCTTGGAGAGCACGAGCAGCCGCATGAATCGCTTGGGTAAGAACGAATTGATGCTGGGCCGCCATTTCAGTCTGGATGAAATCATTAAGCGGATTGAACAGGTGGATATGAAGGATGTCGACGCGGTTCTTGACCGTATGTTTGGGACTCCATATGCACTAGCGATGGTTGGAACTTCAGATAAAGCACTGAATGTACTTAGGAGGAATGAATTTGTTGCACTACGTTCAAATCAATAGATTGCCAGGTAATGAAGATGTCAAACTTCCCGTGAAAATGTCCGAGCTGGCGGCAGGCTTTGATCTGCACGCAGCAGTTGCGGAGCCGGTGGTTCTGAATCCAGGCGAGCGCCAATTAATCCCGACTGGTTTTGCGATTGCCATGCCGGCCGAACTTGAAGCTCAAATCCGCCCGCGCAGCGGACTGGCTTACAAGCATGGCATTACCTGCCTGAATTCTCCAGGTACGATTGATGCCGATTATCGCGGGGAAGTGAAGGTGCTGCTGGTGAATTTGGGACAAGAGCCATTTGCGATTGAGCGCAATGAACGCATTGCCCAGATGGTGTTCAAGACCGTTCCGGCAGTAGAATTCATGGAAGTTGACGAGTTGTCCGACACCGTACGGGGTGCAGGCGGATTCGGTCATACCGGCAAGTAAACCCATTCATGATCCGTTATCGGTATCCATCATCGTTTTACTAAAGCACACCGCTCCGGCCTAGCCGGGCGGTGTTTTTTGCGTCAGCGTTCACGCAAAATGGATTCGGATCCGGCTTCGCCCATAATAGCGGTATTTATTGCGTTAAGGCGGTAGTTTAATTGAAATACGCTCACCACCCTATAGGCGGCGGCATAAGATGGTTTATACGTTGGTTAGAAGAAAGGAGCGAGGCCTTCCATGCTGACTGGAGTCCGGACCGTCTTTGTTGGAGGAGACGCAAGGCAAATTGAGGTCATACGAAAATGCGCTGAGATGGATGCCTCCGTCATGATCGCCGGGTTTGAGAAATTGCAGGATTCTTTTCAGGGAGTGACTCGCGAGCCGCTCACGCCAGAGCTGTTATCGAATGCCGATGCTCTGATCCTGCCTGTCGTGGGATGTGATGACGAGGGACGTGTCAGCGCGCTGTTCTCAGAAGGGCCATTGCGATTGCAGGAGGAACATATCGCAGCGATGCCCGGACATGGAGTGATCTATACAGGCATGGCGAAACCCTATTTGCGCTCGCTATGTGACAAATATAAGATCAAGCTGGTAGAGATTTTGGAGAGGGACGATGTAGCCATCTATAATTCCATTCCGACAGCGGAAGGTGCGCTGATGATGGCGATCCAAAACACGGATTTTACGATTCATGGATCAACCAGCATGGTGCTTGGCATGGGACGGACAGGGTTCACCATGGCTCGCAGCCTGCAAGGGCTTGGTGCCAAAATCCGGATGGGCGTACGCAAATCGGAGCACTATGCCAGAGCGGAGGAAATGGGCTGGAAGCCCTTCCTGGTAAGGGATCTGGGTTCTTATGTGTCGGATATTGACTTGCTTTTTAACACGATTCCAACTATGATAGTCACAGCACAAATCATCTCGAAAATGCCTCGGGAGGCAGTCATCATCGACCTTGCCTCCGCACCTGGCGGATGCGATTTTCGCTATGCTGAAAAACGGGGTATCAAAGCCATGCTCGCACCCGGACTACCCGGAATCGTGGCTCCAAAAACAGCCGGCATCATTATGGCCAACACGCTGGTGGAGCTGATTTCTGAAGAAATCAAGATTCGGGGGGATGCGTAGATGAATTGGAATGGAATAACAGTGGGTTACGCCCTGACAGGATCGCATTGCACGCTTGAAGAAGTGATGCCGCAGATCCAGCGGTTCAAAGATGGTGGAGCAAATGTGGTGCCGATTGTATCCAGCACCATCATGACAACCGATACCCGATTCGGCACATCGGAGAATTGGCAGAAACAGTTGAAAGATATAACCGGGAATGATATTATTTCTACAATTGTGGAGGCGGAACCGCTAGGTCCATCCAAGCTTCTTGACGTTCTGGTTATCGCCCCATGCACGGGAAACACGACCAGCAAGCTGGCCAATGCGATGACTGACAGCCCTGTACTAATGGCAGCCAAGGCGCAGATGAGAAATTGCAGACCGCTGGTTCTGGCGATTTCTACGAATGATGGCCTTGGGCTGAATGCGGCGAATATCGCTAAGCTGCTTGTTACGAAAAACATTTATTTTGTTCCTTACGGACAGGATAATCCGCAGCAGAAGCCTAATTCGCTTGTCGCCAAAATGGATTTGATTCCGGAAGCGTGTTATGCGGCTCTGGAAGGGAAACAGCTGCAGCCGATGATCGTAGAATATTCGCATTAACCGCGATTTAGCCTTTTGAACAACAAGGGCATCATAGAAAAGTGTGACAGCCGCGGTTTCATTCATGAAGGGGAGTTTAGACAGATGACCGAGCATCTTTATAATGTGGCCGTTGTTGGGGCAACTGGCGCAGTCGGGCAACAGATTCTCAAGCTGTTGGAGTCGCGTCATTTTCCGATTGCTGAGTTAAAGCTGTTGTCCTCTGCAAGATCTGCCGGTAAAGCATTGAACTTCAAAGGCCAAGCGATCCTTGTGGAAGAAGCAACCCCCGACAGTTTTGCAGGAATCGATATCGCGCTGTTCAGTGCGGGCGGCGATGTGAGCAAGGCACTTGCGCCACATGCGGTACGCCATGGAGCAGTATGCATCGATAACACCAACGCATTCCGCATGGATCCGGATAAAGTGCTGGTCGTGCCGGAGGTTAACCCTGAGAAGATTGACGAACATAACGGTATTATTGCGAATCCGAATTGCTCAACGATTCAGATGGTAGCAGCGCTGAAGCCGCTTCATGACGCATACGGCATATCCCGCATTATCGTTTCAACCTATCAAGCCGTTTCTGGCGCCGGACATCAAGCCATTGATGAAATGCTGCGCCAGAGCAAAGAGATTCTTGACGGCCAAAAGGTGCAGCCTGATATTTTACCTGTTGGATCGCTGCCTGTAAAGCATCAAATCGCCTTTAACGCGATTCCGCAGATCGATAAATTTACAGAGAATGGTTATACCTTGGAAGAAATGAAGATGATCCGCGAGACCAAAAAAATTATGGGCGACGAATCCATCGAAGTGACGGCTACCTGTGTTCGTATTCCAGTCGTTAGCGGGCATTCGGAATCCGTGTACGTTGAATTCAAGAATGACTATGATCTGGAAGAAGTTCATCGACTTCTGTCGAATGCGCCCGGTGTTACGCTGGTTGACGATCCAGCTGCACAATCGTATCCGCTTGCTACGGAAGCCGTGGGGAAACCGGATGTATTCGTAGGAAGGCTTCGCCGCGATCTGGGACATAAGCGTGGACTTAACATGTGGATCGTTTCAGATAATCTTCTGAAGGGTGCAGCATGGAATGCCGTGCAAATCGCAGAAATCATCGTCAACAAACGGAACGGCCAGGCTTAGTAGCCGGCCGTTTCAGTCGGTCGGCCCGAAATTTACGTCTCCTGGGCATATACAAACGGAGGAATATTTTATGCGCATCTTAGTTCAAAAATTCGGCGGCACCTCATTATCCACACCGCAAGCAAGAACCCATGTTATTGGGCACATCCAGCGCGAACTGGCTAATCACTACCAATTGGTCGTAGTCGTATCGGCTATGGGACGCCGTGGGGAGCCTTACGCAACAGATACTCTTCTGGACTGGATCAATCATAATGGAAACGCGCTTCCAGACAGAGAGCGGGATTTGCTGCTCTGCTGTGGTGAGATTATCTCAGCTACAACGCTGTGCAGTCTGCTTCAGCATGAAGGGATAACCGCGACGGTGCTGACGGGTGCCCAAGCCGGATTTCTTACAGACGATCACTTCGGAAATGCACGCATTAAGGACGTAAAACCTGAACGGGTTTTGAAAGAGCTGGAGTCTCATCAGGTCGTTATCGTGACCGGTTTCCAAGGACAGACCGATTCGGGTGACTTTACGACGCTGGGGAGGGGCGGAAGCGATACGTCGGCTACCGCGCTTGGAGCCGCGCTTCGCGCCGAAATGGTTGATATCTACACGGACGTTAACGGTATTCTTACGGCGGATCCCCGCATCGTGGAAGATGCGAAGCCGCTCAGCTATGTAAGTTACACGGAGATTTGCAATATGGCTCATCAAGGTGCCAAGGTGATTCACCCTAGAGCAGTTGAGATTGCCATGCAATCCCAAATTCCGGTCAGAGTGCGGTCAACCTTCTCGGATAATGAGGGAACACTGGTTACCCAGCCGGAAGGTTTCAGAGATATACAATCCGGAATCGTGGACCGCTTTGTGACGGGAGTTGCTTATGTAAGCAATATTACGCAAATCTCAGTGGAGTGCGATCGCATGGAAGGTCTTCAACTGAAGGTTTTCAAATCGATGGCGGAACATTCCATCAGCGTGGACTTTATTAATGTTACCCCTACAGGAGTCCTTTATACGGTATTTGACAGCGATTCGGAGAAGGCGATTGAAGTGCTGCAGAGCCTTGATTTGAAACCAAAAAGCTTGTCCGGCTGTGCGAAGGTATCCGTCATTGGCGGCGGCATCAACGGAGTTCCGGGCATCATGGCCAAAATCGTGGAATCCTTGAGCGAGCACGATATTCCGATTCTGCAATCGGCAGATTCGAACACAACGATCTGGGTGCTTGTGAAGAAGGAAGATATGGCTCAAGCGCTGCGCGCTTTGCATCACAAATTCGAACTTCACCGATAAGGACCCGAGATGATCTGTTCGTTAAACGTTTGATAGGAAATACTATATATAAGATTACTTACGAAGAAAGCTTGCCCGCTTGGGACAGCTTTAAGGAGGAATCATTGTGGATTTCGGAAGATTGATTACGGCTATGGTAACCCCATTTGATCAGAACGGCGAGATCAATTGGGACGAGACTGCGAGATTGATTGAGCACCTGATTGTGGAACAGAAGTCGGACTCCCTTGTTATTGCAGGGACAACGGGCGAATCGCCAACGCTTCGCGAAGACGAAAAGCTAGAATTGTTTAAGTTCGCAGTGAAGCAGGCGGATGGACGGAGCAAGATCATCGCAGGTACCGGCAGCAACGATACGGCACATTCTGCAGAATTGACGAAAAAAGCGGAAAGCTGCGGCGTCGACGGTATTTTGCTTGTCGCTCCGTATTATAATAAGCCGAACCAGGAAGGGATCTACCAGCACTTTAAGGCGATCGCTGAGGCAACTTCCTTGCCTGTCATGCTGTATAACGTACCGGGGCGGACGGGCATCAGCCTAAGCACGGCCACTACCTTGCGTCTGGCTGAAATACCGAACATCGTTGCGACCAAGGAATGTGCTTCGATTGACCAGGTCACGGGCATTGCCGCAGGGGCTCCGGACGGGTTCATCGTATATTCCGGCGACGATTCCGCAGCACTGCCTGCTCTGGCCGTTGGTGCTTACGGGATCGTAAGCGTGGCCAGCCATATCGCTGGTGCCCGTATGAAGGATATGATCCAAGCTTATGTGGAAGGAAACGTTAAGGAAGCTGCCAAGCTGCATCAATCCTTGTTTCCGCTGTTCAAGGGCCTGTTTGAGTGTCCTGACCCGCTTCCGAACCCGGCGGCGGTTAAATTCGCTCTGAATGAGCGGGGCTATCAGGTCGGCGGCGTTCGCCTGCCGCTCGTTTCTCCTAGCGAGAATGAGGCTGCATTTATCCGTAAGATGCTGTCATCCTTGTAACCTGCGCACCCACCATACTCAGCCACTGCCTTCGATGAAGGCAGTGGCTTTCTTCGTTTTAAACCCTTCTGTTTCTGGGTATCCTATGGCTCACGAAGGTGGCTGACTTGTGTTTTCACTTTTTCATCATGTATAATGAATTCAAGTGACTGGGTGCGGTATTTTTTTGAAATTTAATATAACAATGGTACGACGTCCAAAACTATAGGAGGGTTAGATACATTTGTCTAAGAAAATAAGCAACGATAAACTATCGATTTTTGCCTTGGGCGGCGTCGGTGAGATCGGGAAGAACATGTATGTCATTCAATATGCCAATGACATCGTTGTCGTGGATGCGGGATTGAAGTTCCCAGAAGAAGATATGCTTGGGATTGATATTGTTATTCCTGATATTAGCTATTTAACGGAGAATCGAGACAAAGTGAGAGGGATTTTGCTGACTCACGGTCACGAGGACCATATCGGCGGCCTCCCTTACGTATTGAAACACTTGAATGTTCCTGTATACGGAACGAAATTGACGCTCGGACTCGTGGAAAACAAGCTCAGAGAAGCGAACTTGCTTGGTGAGACGAAACGGATTCTGATCCATGCGGATTCGGAAGTACAACTCGGAAACACATTGAAAGCGACCTTCTTCAAGACTAATCACAGTATTCCGGATTCCGTCGGAATCTGTATCGAAACACCTGAAGGCAATGTAGTGCATACAGGAGACTTTAAGTTCGACCATACTCCGGTAAATGACCAATATGCGGATCTGCAGCGTATGGCTGAGATCGGGAGCAAGGGAGTATTGGCTCTTCTGTCAGACAGCACGAACGCAGAAAGACCAGGCTTCACACCTTCCGAGAAGAACGTGGGCATCGTGCTGGAAGATATTTTCCGCAAGGCCGAGCAGCGGGTGGTTGTTGCAACGTTTGCATCCAATGTGCACCGCATCCAACAGGTTGTCAACGCAGCTGAATCCACGGGCCGTAAAATTACGGTTATCGGAAGAAGCATGGTCAACGTGGTGTCCATTGCCGCTGAGCTTGGATACTTGTACATTCCGGACGGCATGCTGATCGAACCTGAAGAGGTTAACAAAATGGCGGCCGATCGCGTTGTCGTATTGTGTACAGGCAGTCAAGGAGAGCCGATGTCAGCGCTCACACGCATGGCGCGTTCCACTCACCGCAAGGTGGATATTCTGCCGGGGGATACGGTTATCATTGCAGCGACACCGGTTCCAGGTAATGAAAAATATGTCGGCCGTACGATTGATGAGTTGTTCCGTCTTGGAGCAGACGTGATTTATAGTGGATCCAATTCGGGCGTCCACGTATCGGGTCACGGCAGCCAGGAAGAACTTAAGCTGATGCTGAATCTGATGAAACCGCAATTTTTCATCCCTGTCCATGGCGAATACCGGATGCAGCGCCGACACGCTCTGTTAGCAGAGTCCGTTGGTGTTGATCCCGATAACATCTTTATTACCGATATCGGTGAAATTGTGGAAATTCAAGGCGGCTCGGCCCGCAAAGCCGGCAAAGTTACCGCTGGCAATGTTCTGATTGACGGACTTGGCGTTGGTGACGTAGGAAACATCGTACTGCGCGATCGCAAGCTTCTGTCCCAGGACGGAATTCTGGTCGTTGTCGTTACCTTGAGCAAGCAAAACGGTTCCATCGTATCCGGTCCTGATATTATTTCGCGTGGATTCGTATACGTACGGGAATCCGAAGGGCTTCTGGATGAAGCCAATCGTATCGTTTCCAGCACGCTTCAGAAGCTGATGAGTGAAAACGTGAATGAATGGGCGTCACTGAAGACCAGCGTAAAAGACGCTTTGGGACGCTTCTTGTATGAACAAACACGTCGCAGACCGATGATCTTGCCGATCATTATGGAAGTCTGATACAAGATAACAACATTAATCAGGCACACAGTCGCCCCTTTTTCGCAGGTAATAATTGGACGGTTCCCGCGAAAGAGGGGCTTTTTATAGGTTAATCCTAAAACTTCTCCGAGTCATTTCGGCAGAAGTTTTTTTGTGGTTTATGCAATGTCGACCTCATGCTGAAGCATCAGATAAGCATAAAATAGTCCCGTCATTTGCCATACTAAGGTTTAGCTATGTGTTGGTTGCAGCAGCTAGACATTAAGATAAAGGCAGGGATGCGCAGTGGACAACGATCAATGGATGACCGGCAGCAGAAAAGGAGAATGGACTGGTGAGACGGAGGCTCCTCAGGTCATCCCCACCGAGGAAGCCAAGAAAGCGGCCGTGACGGAAACCATACAGCAGCTGGGACAGACGGGGCTTCCGACCGGTGGGGAATCGAACGTATTTTGCATGACGATAATTGGACAAATCGAGGGCCATATCGTGCTGCCTCCGCAAAATAAAACGACCAAATACGAGCATATGATTCCACAGCTCGTGGCAGCTGAACAAAACCCGCGGATCGAAGGACTCTTGATCATTCTCAATACCGTTGGCGGTGACGTGGAAGCCGGACTTGCCATTGCCGAGATGATTGCATCGCTCAGCAAACCGACCGTAACGGTAGTCATTGGAGGCGGGCATAGTATCGGCGTCCCGATCGCTGTAGCAGCAGACCACTCGATCATCGCGGAGAGCGCGACGATGACCATTCACCCGATACGCATGAGCGGGTTAGTCATTGGCGTGCCGCAAACCTTTGAATACATGGAGAAAATGCAGGAGCGTGTTGTGCGTTTTGTGACGAGCCATTCGAGGATAACAGAGGAACAGTTTAAGGATCTGATGTTTAAAACCGGTGAATTGAACAGGGATATCGGTACCGCGGTTTCGGGTACAGACGCCGTCAAATATGGCCTCATGAACGAAGTGGGGGGAATCGGGCAGGCATTAAGCCGGTTGAACAGTATGATTGCAGAACGTAAAACGATAAGCCCGGGGGGGATAACGCAATGATATGGTACAGCGTCATCCCTTTGGATCCGGCCGGGCTGCTGCAAGGAGAGCAGGCAGTCGTTACGTCCAGGGAAATTCGGGTTGAAGGAATACTGATGGAAGTTGAACCGATGTCAGAGGACCAGGCGAAAATTGTCCGTTTACTCGATTGTGGGCTTCAAGATTACTTGAATCCACGCTATTCTCCAGGGGCAATGATTCGCTATATTCCGACGGTAGAAAATGAGGCTAAAGGCTGAAAACAGAACATAGGTACGCCACCGAATATTATGCTATAATATGGATTCGGGGGTGACACTTTTGGCAAAACGGAAAAGAAAGAAGAAGGCAGCCTTTGCAGCCGTTTTGAAGTATGAAATTTATGGGATTGTATTGATGACACTTTCGGTCATTGCATTATCCGGAGAAGCACCGGTGGGGCGTTCCCTGTCCAAGATGTCGGGATATCTGCTGGGCAAGTATTATTTTATCATCCCCCTAATCGGCATTTATTACGGGTTAATGGTGATGATTCACCGGAAATGGCCCAAACGCTGGAACAGCAGACGCACCGGTGTCCTTCTCTTGGTGTTATCGCTAACTTTAATGAGCAGTATTGCAGGTTTGGAGTCGAAGCTGGCCCCGATTGGACAATTGAATGCGTCAAATGCGATGAGCCAGATACATAGTGATTTGCAAGGCGAGCTTCTTCATGCCGGGGCAGATGATGGACATCATCCCGTCATGGGCAGAGACATCAGTGGCGGTTACATTGGAGCGTTGCAGTTTGCCTTTCTGTTAATGCTGTTTGGCAGCATAGGGGCCAAGTTGATTGTAATTGTCATGCTGGTTATCAGCTTCATACTGATCACCAACCTGTCCTATGTTGATTTAATGCGGATGTTCCGCGTGAGGGTTGTAAAGGCCGGAGAACGGATTCAGAAAAAAGTGAACAGCCACCAGACCAAATCAAGAGCGGCAGCAAAATCAAGCGCGAAGGAACAACGTATGCAGCTGCCGGAGGATCTGGATGAGGACGATGATCTGGATGATATGGAGGGCATGAGGCTGCCGCGCCGCAAGGCACCGCAATTCTTCCAGCTGTTCGGTTCCAAAGGGGGCAAAAGGGACGAAGCAGTGGAAGAGGCCGGGGATGCTGCGGATGAGGCGTCTCCGGTATTTACGGTTGGTAACGGACATGGTGCTAAGGAGAAAGAGGAGGTCGTCCTGTTCAACAGTCAGGTTCAACCGGAGGAAGAAGCGGACGTGATCTCACCTGCAGTGGAATCCGTGCCTTCATCGCCGATTATTCGCGATTTCTTCGAGCAAGTGAAACAAGAAGGCCGCCTGGATGACGAGTACGATGATCACGAAGCGGTGATACCTTCGGCACAAGAGGAATCTCCGGGGAATACCGCCGCGATTCCTGAGCCCCTCGTTGGCAGCCTTGAAGCTTCAAATGGCGAGTTGAGTGGAGTTACACCTGCTGCTGCGGATAACGGAGGGCAGGAGGGAACAGCACCGGCAGCACCGCCGGCTCCCCCACCCAAGCCGTACAAGCTGCCTCCATTCCGGCTGCTGTCCAAACCCAATAACGGCGGTAAGGGTGGAGACCAGAACGATTATATGCAGACAGCGCGCAAGCTGGAAGCGACACTGGAAAGTTTCGGCGTTCGAGCCAAGGTGCTGGAGGTTGTTCGGGGGCCATCGGTAACCCGCTATGAAATTCAGCCGGACATCGGGGTTAAAGTCAGTCGGATCGTCAATCTGACCGATGATATTGCACTTGCACTTGCGGCCAAGGATATTCGGATGGAAGCGCCGATTCCCGGCAAATCAGCCATCGGGATCGAAGTGCCGAACAACGAAGTTTCACTAGTTACGATGAGAGAGGTTATGGAGACGCCGACGTTCCAGGACGCGGAATCGAAGCTTTCGATTGCATTTGGCCGTGATATTTCCGGCCAGACCATTGTCGGTAACTTGGCACGGATGCCCCATCTTCTTGTTGCAGGTGCAACGGGTTCGGGTAAATCCGTATGTATCAACGGCATTATTACCAGCATTCTGTATAAAGCGAAGCCGGATGAGGTTAAATTCCTGATGGTCGATCCGAAGATGGTTGAGCTCAATGTCTACAACGGGATTCCGCATTTGATGGCACCGGTGGTAACCGATCCGAAGCGGGCATCCTTGGCACTTAAGAAAATCGTGGTAGAGATGGAGAAGCGGTATGAGCTGTTCTCCAAATCCGGGACGCGAAATATTGAGGGCTACAACAATCTGATGAAGGATAATTTGCCGGCAGTGTTGCCGTATATCGTCGTTATCGTGGACGAGCTGGCCGATTTGATGATGGTTGCAGCCAACGATGTGGAAGACGCGATCACGCGACTGGCCCAAATGGCCCGTGCTGCGGGGATCCATTTGATCATCGCGACGCAGCGTCCATCAGTCGACGTTATTACCGGGGTCATTAAAGCGAACATTCCGTCGCGCATTGCCTTTGGTGTGTCATCGCAGGTTGATTCCCGGACGATTCTGGACATGGCGGGGGCGGAGAAGCTGCTTGGCCGCGGAGATATGCTGTTTATGCCGATGGGCTCCTCCAAGCCGATCCGCGTCCAGGGTGCTTTCATGAGTGATCATGAAGTCGAGAATATTGTGGATTTTGTCCGTGACCAAGGACAGGCGGAATATGACGAGTCGCTGGTGCCTGAGATAGAGGAATCCGCCGGCGCGGACGAAGAAGAATTGGATGAGTTGTATGAACAGGCGGTGACTATCGTATTGGAAGCTAAGCAAGCGTCCGTATCGCTGCTGCAGCGGAGAATGCGCGTAGGTTATACCCGTGCAGCGCGTCTCATCGATTCGATGGAGGCACGTGGGGTTATCGGACCTTATGAGGGAAGCAAACCGCGGGAAGTGCTGATGTCCATGGAGCAATATCAACAACAGCAGAATCGAATCAGTTAAGGGAGCCGATCCCACAACTTCAAACAAAGGAAGCGAACAACCAGACTGCTGGGTTGATCGCTTCCTTTTTTGTTGGTTCACGTGGTGCTATTCATTTTGCGGTATTTGCTTGCCGTCAGTTTCATAATTTTCTTAAAGGTTCGGTCAAAATGCGTCAGGCTTTCAAAGCCGATGGATTCGGCGATGTCCACGATTTTCAGGTCCGTATCCGTTAGAAGGCGCTGCGCTTCGCGAATACGGGTGAGGTTCAAATAATTAATGATCGTAAAGCCCGTAATTTCTTTGAATATCCGGGACAGGTAGAACGGGCTGATGTAGAAGGTTTCGGCTAATTGCTGCAGCGTGATTTTGTCTGCATAATGGACGTGAATATACTTAACGACGTCCGTGATTTTCTGATGGAGCGGATTCATGGACGTGTGAGCAGGCAGCGAGGCGGAATGGGTTAACCGAGAGGTTTTAATGAGTAACTCCGTAAGCAGCACCTGCAGCATATACTCGTACGAAGCGGCGCTTTCTCGGATTTCATCGGCCATCTTATTCAAAATTTGCATGATGATTGCTTGCTCTGGAACGGTTAAACGCAGCAGTGGTCTATCCTGATTAAACATGTTCAGCAATCCGGATGCCAGCAAGGGATGGCCTTTTCCCAGAAAAGAATCGCTAAAATTAATGACGATACGTTCATGCTCCGGATCGCCTTGTCCCGAGGTTTTATGAACGTCGAATTTATTGATGAGAATGAGGTCTCCCGCCTGGATGGTGTACAATTTTTCTTTTATAAAATAATGACGCTCGCCTGTAACCAAATAGTAGATTTCATAGGTTCCGTGATAATGGTTATTTCGTTCAAAGGGCTTGGTGCGATGAATGCGATGGTAGTAAAATTCCCCTTCCTCTTCCCCGTAGGTTACGGTGTGGGTATCGCTGGATATCATAATCTGCCCCCGCTTCGCTTCAATTCATTCATGATCAGGTTTATTCTAATACTTCAGTATTATTGTACCAACTTTTATAAAGCAAAACAAAGCAAGATATGTTGAATGAGCCTTCAATTTCGCAATAAAAGTGAAGAAATCCAACTGATGATGCTGTAGCATAGTAGGTAAATCTACAGAAATGGACGGTGTTATCATGAGACCTTTTATGGATGAACATTTTTTGCTCAATAACGAGACTGCACGCACCTTATACCATGATTATGCAAAAGACATGCCAATCATCGACTACCACTGTCATCTGAGTCCGCAGATGATCGTTGACAATCACAGGTTCGAGAACTTGACCGAAGCGTGGATTAACGGCGATCACTACAAATGGCGGGCAATGCGAGCCGCTGGAGTAGAAGAGGCATACATCACGGGCGGCCCGGGTGTGAGTGATTATGATCGCTTCTTGGCTTGGACGCGCACCGTTCCGATGACGATTGGCAATCCGTTGTTCCATTGGTCTCATCTGGAGCTGCAAAGACTATTCGGCATTCAGGATATCATTAATGAACAGAATGCTCCGCAGATATGGGAAGCGGCAAACAAGCGACTGCAGGAAAATGATTTGACCACACGGGGATTGATCGTTTCAAGCCGCGTGAAAGTGGTCTGCACAACCGATGATCCGACGGATAGCTTGGAATATCATATCAAGCTGGCGGAGGAAGGCGATGCCGGTTTTCAGATGCTTCCGTCATTCCGTCCGGACAAGGGACTGGAAATTAACCGGGAGACGTTCCTTCCGTGGGTGAAATTGTTGGCGGACCGAAGCAGGATGGAGATTACGGAGTATTCGGCATTCCTGAAGGCACTTGAGCAGCGGGCAGAGTTTTTCCATTCGGTTGGCGGCCTTGTATCCGATCATGCGCTGGATTACGTGCCCTATGAAGAGGTTACCGAGACCCAAGCGGCTGACATCTTCCTGAAAGCGCTTAATGGGGAGCGGGTTTCCCGTCAGGAAGAGGAACAATTCAAAACGTATACGCTGCTTTTTCTGGGTCAAATCTACGCAAGACTCGGCTGGGTCATGCAATTTCATATTAACGCCCAGCGCAACAATAACACCCGGATGTTCCGACAATTGGGTCCGGATACCGGTTATGATTCCATTCACGACAGTCCAATCGCGGTACCGCTTGTAAAGCTGATGGATCGGCTCGATCAAGAGCGGTCACTTCCACGAACGATTCTTTATTCGCTTAACCCAAGCGATAACGATATTCTCGCAGCACTTATCGGCAGTTTTCAAGGCGACGGTATTCCGGGCAAAATCCAGTTCGGTTCCGCCTGGTGGTTCAACGATACCAAAGACGGTATGGTCGACCAGATGAGCAAACTCGGCAATATGGGATTATTAAGCCGATTTGTCGGCATGCTGACCGACTCCAGAAGTTTCTTGTCATATACCCGTCATGAGTATTTCCGGCGGATTCTTTGCAATCTCCTCGGAGATTGGGTTACACGGGGAGAAGCACCGGATGATCTTCCATGGCTCGGGGGAATCGTCCAGGATATTTGTTACAACAACGCCGAGAGCTATTTTCGATTTGGCCGGACGGAAGGGAGATAAGACATGGATGCGAAGACAGATCGTGGCCGGGTATTGAGGTTGGTAGGACGCGATTCTTTACAGATACAACAGCGACATGACCAGGATATGTTGAACCTTCCCGTTAAAGTGCTGCAAATAGGCGAGGGCAATTTTCTAAGAGGGTTCTTCGATTGGATGATATATGAATGCAACCGGCAGGGTCTGTTCCAGGGAAGCGTGGCCGTCAGTCAGCCAAGACCTGGGGGAGCACGCAAGCTGGAGCAGCTTCGGGAACAGGACGGGATATACGGCTTGCTGACCCGAGGCCTGCAGAATGGCCGGAAGATCGAGGAGGAGTTATGGATCCCGGTGTTCTCGGAGATGATTGACCCCTATGCGGAATGGGGGCATTTCTTGAGTGTGGCCGAGCTGGATTCCCTGGAGATCATCGTCTCCAATACAACGGAAGCGGGTCTCGTATATCAGCTTAGTGACTGGAATCCGTCGGAAGCGCCGATGTCATTCCCCGCTAAGCTTACCATGCTTTTATATCGGCGTTATGAGCGTTATGAAGGCTCGCCGGACAAGGGCCTGTTGATCCTCCCATGCGAGCTGCTGGAACGAAACGGGGATATCTTGCGATCGATTGTACTGCGGCATGCGGAGGATTGGGGACTTTCGCCGGCTTTTCGGAGCTGGGTTGAGGAATGCAACCTGTTTCTGAACTCGCTTGTGGATCGGATCGTAACCGGATATCCGGAAGAGGCCGAGCGCTATTTTGACCAATGGGGTTATGAAGACCGAATGTTGAACACGGCGGAGCCCTATTATTTCTGGGCTATTGAGGGCGACCCCTCATTGGAGTCCAGGCTGCCACTCCAGTCGGCAGGTCTTCAGGTAAGCTGGGTGCCTGATCTGACGCCGTACCAGGTAAGAAAAGTAAGAATCTTGAATGGAACGCATACGCTGATGGCTTCCATCGGCTTGCTTCACGGTTTCACTGAAGTGAAAGAAATCGCAGAGAGCATGGAATGGGGAGAAGATATTCGCAGCGGAATGCTGCAAGAAATCGTCCCCTTGGTGCCTCTCCCGCCGGAAGAGGTTACGGCTTATGCCGAAACCGTGTGGGAGCGATTCCGCAATCCTTTTCTTCGGCATAAGCTCCAGGATATTGCCATGAACAGCATCTCCAAGTTCAAGGTGAGGCTTTTGCCAAGCTTAAAGGAATATGTCAGCTCGCACAATACGCCCCCAAGCCTCATAACTCGGGGATTGGCCTCTTTGATCCGTCTGTATCATGCCATACAAGTAGAAGAGCAGTGGTACGGCACGCGTCTTGATGGTGAACGGATGCTGTTAAGAGATGATCCGGACAGTCTGATGACATTCTATCAAGCGTGGCAAAAGGTAGAAGACCGGGAATGGAGTATACGTCAGCTTGTGGCATCCATTCTTGGCGATCAGGCTTTATGGGGCGAGGATTTGAACCGGATACCCAATCTTCATGAAGCGGTAAGCCGTTATATCGAAGAAATGGAGCTGATCGAGACATGAGCGACATCGTCATACTTCATCACAAGGACGACGTCGGTATCGCGCTTCGTCCCTTGTCGGCAGGAGAACATGCCATCGGGCTGCTGAACGGGAAGGAGCATACGATCGAGGTAACCGAGAATGTGCCAAAAGGTCACAAGGTAGCTCTTCGATTGATAGAGCCGGACAGCCATGTTTTGAAATTCGGCTATTCGATCGGATTGGCGAAGGAAGTCATTTTGCCGGGGAGATGGATCCATACCCACAATTTGAAAACCGGACTATCCGGTGAAGTGGAGTATCAGTATAAGCCTGGTGCAGAAGCAGCGGCTCAGGAATCACCGACGGTTATGGAGTCCCCAACGTTCCAGGGGTATATCAGACCCAGCGGTCAGGTTGGGATCCGCAACGAAATTTGGATCATCAACACCGTCGGCTGCATTAACAAAACCTGCGAGCTGTTAGCGCGCATGGCTGGCCAACAGTTCCAGGGGAGAGGCATTGATGGGGTTTATCACTTCCCGCATCCCTACGGCTGCTCGCAGCTTGGAGATGATCTAAGCCATACCCAGCGTCTGCTCTCGTCCCTGGCCCAGCATGGCAATGCGGCAGGCGTGCTTATTATCGGGCTCGGCTGCGAGAACAACCAGATCGATCAAATGCAGGCCATGATTGGCGAGCAGGAAGGGAAACGGATCCAATATATGCGTGCTCAGGACATGGAGGATGAATTGGAGGAGGGGTTGTCCCTCATCTCGGAGCTCGTGGAATATGCCGAGACTTTCAAACGGTCTGCGGTTCCTCTGTCCAAGCTGAAGATCGGACTGAAATGCGGCGGGTCTGACGGTCTGTCGGGCATTACAGCCAATCCGCTGGCGGGCCGAATTGCGGATACTATCACTGCTCACGGCGGTACTGCTCTTCTGACAGAGGTGCCGGAGATGTTCGGAGCCGAAACGATCCTGATGGACCGGGCCGCCAACGAGCAGGTGTTCCAGGATATTACGTTGCTCATTAACAATTTCAAGCAATATTTTGTATCGCACGGACAAGAAATTTATGAAAATCCTTCTCCTGGTAATAAAGACGGCGGCATCACAACCCTGGAGGAGAAATCGCTGGGGTGTACTCAAAAAGGGGGAAACGCCACCGTATCCGATGTACTCCGTTACGGCGTAAGATCAACGAAGCCGGGGTTAAACCTGATCGAGGCGCCAGGCAACGACCTTGTATCGGTTACGGCCCTGGCTGCAGCGGGGGCCCACCTCGTGCTGTTCACGACGGGGAGAGGGACGCCGTTTGGCGGTCCGGTTCCCACCGTCAAAATCGCCACAAATTCCGAACTGGCCGCTCGTAAAAAGCATTGGATTGATTTTAATGCAGGTGCTTTGCTGGAAGGTAAAAGCATGGATGAGCTTCATGAGGAACTCATGCATCGTATCGTCCGATTAGCCTCGGGCGTTGAACAGACGAGAAATGAACGCAATGGCTTCCGGGAAATATCCATTTTTAAGGATGGCGTCATTTTATAGCGTGTGCTGTTGGAACAAGATTAAAAAAGAGGAGGAGCCTATATGTCCAATCCCATTCAGCAGCAAGAACAGTTGACCATGTCACCCCTAGAACTCGGCACCAAGGCTTGCCAATCGATCATGAAAATGTATTCGCCGGAGCAGCTGCCGCCCGCAGGACGGTGGCATTACCACCAGGGTGTATTTCTGGTTGGAATGTCTCAATTATGGAAATTTAGCGGTGAATCAAAGTTTTTGGATTACGTTAAGGGCTATGTCGATCATTTGGTGGATTCCAACGGGAATCTGCTGCTGGAGCGGGGGGAGCTGGATTCCGTTCAAGCGGGCCTGCTCCTGATGGAGCTGGATGCTGTATGTCCCGAACATCGGTACAGGGCTGCCGCGGATAAACTGCTCCGTCTGTTATCTACTTTGAATCGGACCACCGATGGAGGATACTGGCATAAGGATCGCTACCCTTACCAGATGTGGCTGGACGGCTTGTATATGGGCGGCGTGTTCACGATGAAATATGCCCAGCAGTATAATAAACCCCATTTATTTGATGAAGTGCTGTTCCAGGAGAGGTTGATGCGCTCCCATACCAAGGATCAGGCAACCGGGTTATTTTATCATGCCTGGGACGAGAGCAGGACGATGCCTTGGGCTGATCCGGTTAGCGGGCAATCTCCGGAATTTTGGGGACGCGCCTTAGGCTGGTATGCGTTGTCGATCGTGGAGTTCCTTGATTTACTGCCTGAGGACCATCCGGCGAGGGAAGAACTGGCTGTTGTGCTCCGTGAATTAAGCGAAGCGCTGGTGCGTTATCAGGATCCGCTTACCGGACTGTGGTATCAAGTTATAGATAAAGGGGACCGGGAGGACAATTGGCTGGAAACCTCTTGCTCCAGTCTCTTCATATATACCTTGGCTAAAGGGATTCGACTCGGTTATCTGGATTCATCCTTGATCTCCCATGCAAGACATGGATATAACGGCCTGGCTCAATCCGTATATATGGATGGTCAGGGGCATCTGGTCATGCCTAAGATCTGCATCGGTACAGGTGTCGGCGATTATAAGCATTATGTGGAAAGGCAGCAATGCGAGAATGACCTCCATGGTGTTGGGGCGTTAGTCATGGCGTGCGTTGAGCTTGGCAGGATATAAGGATTAATCCTTGGGCGAGCGTTAAATCTATTCTGAACATTAAAGAGCTGTTCCTCTGAGGAACAGCTCTCTTTGTGCTGCGATGATGTGCTGTCTTCGTTCAGTCCTCTCGCCGAACAGGTGCATAGGAAACTGGCAGGCTTGTCATAATAACGGTAGCGAGGCTTGTTAAACCACAAGAGAAAGGTAGAGCGCAGCATGAAAAACTCAAGAATCTGGATTCTAATAAGCATTGCGATTCTGTTGTCTGCCGTTGTCTTCGCTCAGGGAGGCCTGGGAACAGATCATTCGAATCTTCAGGAAGCTTTGCCAACCTTTAGCCAGCAGACCATCAAATTTGGTTCTACCGGCGAAGATGTGTATGAGCTGCAAGGCCGTCTGAAACACCTGGGCTTTTATCACGGGAAAATTGACAGCGTATTTGGCTCCAAAACCCAAGGAGCCGTTAAATGGTTCCAATCGGAGTTTGGCATGAAGGTAGACGGTATCGTAGGACCGAAGGTCAAGCTTAAACTGTATAATGCAACCAAGGATTTCCGTCCGACTGCTCCGAAGGCTCATGAAGGTGGAGGCGGTGCAGCTGCCGGTGGTGGCGGAGGTTCAGCAAACAATGAAAGCGGCAATAACAACTTAGCCTCATCTGATTCAATGGGCCTTTCAGAGAACGATTTGAGAATCATGGCGAATGCCGTATATGGCGAAGCGCGAGGAGAGCCGTTCGAAGGCCAGGTTGCCGTAGCGGCGGTTATTCTCAACCGGGTAAAATCACCAAGCTTCCCGAATACGCCGCATGGGGTTATATTTGAGCCGAGAGCCTTTACCGCGGTAGCCGACGGTCAAATATGGCTTGAACCGAACGAGCAGGCGAAGAAAGCAGTACAGCAGGCGCTGAGCGGCTGGGATCCGACAGGAGGCTGCCTGTACTATTTCAATCCGAAAACGGCCACCTCGCCATGGATTTGGACCCGCCCTCAAGTCAAAACCATCGGTCAACATATATTCTGTATGTAAGCCGTAAACAACAGCAACCGGGGCCTGTCTTCGGTTGCTTCTTCACTTTGCAATGGGTTAGAATGAAAGTTATCGATGAAGTAAATTTTGGCAACGACAATCCATGATGTAAGGGGATATGGACCTTGACGAAAACGGAATTTGAACACGGTACAGTCGGAGGAATTCGGATTCACGTATTACCGACCAACCGATTCAAGACATTTGCGATATCGCTTTACGCCGGAAGTCCGTTAGCAGAAGAAACCGTGACCACGACCGCGCTTACACCTTTTGTGCTGCGCAGAGGGACCGTTTCCTATCCGGAAACGCGAGCTTTCCGAGAACAGCTGGAGCAGCTGTACGGCGCCGGATTTGGATTTGACGTGTATAAGCGCGGCGATTATCAGATCGTGCACTTTCGCATGGATACGATCAATGACTCTTTTGTTAAGAGTCCGGAGAGCCTGCTGCGCTCTTCATTTGCTTTTTTGGGGGAAGCTTTCACCCAGCCCGTGTTAGAGAATGGAGCATTCCGCAAATCTTATGTACAGACCGAGAGAGACACGGTCCGCAAGAAGTTGGAGTCCATCGTCAATGATAAAATTCGTTACGCTGCGGAGCGCTGCATCGAGGTTATGTGCAAGAACGAACCGTATCGGCTGCATCCGTTAGGAGAACGGAAGGATCTTGACGGAATCACGCCGGAAGGCTTGTATGAGTCCTATCAGAACTGGCTTAATGAATCCGTTCTGGATCTGTATGTAGTTGGCGATACGAGTTTGGATGAGGTGAAGAAGCTCGTAGAGGAGCATTTTAAACTGAACAGAACAGCAAGCAAGGATTATGTTCCTTCCTCCACGCGAACGGCAGCGAGCGGGACGCAGACGGTCGTGGAGAAGCTGGACATTAATCAAGGCAAGCTCAACATGGGTCTGAGAAGCACCATTACTTACGGAGATGATGAGTATGCCGCCGCTCTTTTGTATAACGGGATTTTGGGCGGTTACCCGCATTCAAAGCTGTTCGTTAACGTGAGGGAGAAGGAAAGCCTGGCGTATTACGCGTCGTCCCGTTATGACGGCCATAAAGGAATCGCAACCATCCAGTCCGGCATCGAGGTTCAAAATTTCGAGAAGGCTGTCCAAATTATTCAACAGCAGCTTGATGACATGGCCAAGGGTGCCATTACGGATATCGAAATGACCCAAACGAAAGCCATGATCCGCAACGTGATCAAAGAAATGCAGGATTCGGCCTTCGAGATGATTGCGTATGATTTCAACCGCACGCTGTCGGGCCGGGAACGTACGCCGGATGAGCTGCTGCAGCAGGTGGAAGGCATTACAGTGGATGATGTGAAGCAAGCGGCTTCGGCATTTTCGCTGGATACGATCTATTTCCTGAAAGGTCAAAAGGAGGAATAGCCGGTGGAGAGCATTCATTATGACAACCTGCAGGAAACGCTGTATTACGAAGTGATGGATAACGGTCTGCACGTGTATGTGCTGCCTAAACCCGGCTTCCAGAAAACCTATGCGACCTTTGCAACCAAATATGGTTCGGTGGATAACCATTTTAAGGTTGAAGGCGAGTCTGAAACTCGCGTTCCTGATGGCATTGCGCATTTTCTTGAACACAAAATGTTTGAGGAGCCGGAAGGCGATATTTTTGCCAAGTTTGCCTCGAACGGCGCCTCGGCGAATGCCTTTACTAGTTTTGACCAAACGGTGTATCTCTTTTCTGCGACGGAGAACATCCATGAAAATTTGGAGACGCTGATCAATTTCGTGCAGAACCCTTACTTTACCGATCAGAACGTAGAGAAGGAAAAAGGGATTATCGGGCAGGAAATCAACATGTATCAGGACAATCCGGACTGGCGCGTATACTTCGGTCTGATCGAAGCGATGTACAAGGTGCATCCGGTGCACATCGATATTGCCGGTACGGTGGAATCCATCGGAACGATTACGAAGGAAGATCTGTATACGTGCTACAATGCCTTTTATCATCCGAGCAACATGCTGCTGTTCGTGGTGGGCGGCGTAGATCCCGTTGAAACGATGAACCTGATCCGTTCGAATCAAGCCGGAAAATCGTATGAGAAGCAAGGCTCCATCGAGCGTTTATTCGATCCGGAGCCTCAGGGAGTTGAAGAGAAGCGGCGAGAGAGCCGGCTGGCCGTATCCCTGCCGAAATGCCTGTTCGGCTTCAAGGAGAAGCAGGTCGGTTTAACGGCCGAGGAGCAGCTGCGCCGAGATTTGACAACGAAGCTGATGATGGACCTCCTGTTCGGATCCAGTACGGAATTGTATCAGCAGCTGTATGACGATGATTTGATATCCGACAGCTTCGGCCATGAATATAACAGTTCACCCCAATATGCGTTCTCTACGGTTGGCGGAGACACGAAGGATCCGGACCAACTTCTGGAGCGCATCCGCACTGAGGTGGATAAGTTAAAAGCAACCGGATTTCAGGCATCCGACTTTGAACGTGCCCGCAAGAAGAAAATGGGCGGATATTTGCGCATGCTCAATTCCCCTGAAAATATTGCTCATGAATTCACTCGCTATCAGTTCCGCGGGGCGGATTTCTTTAAGGTTCTACCGGTTTATGAATCCATTACCATAGATGATGTAAACCGCCGTCTGCAGGAGCATATCGACTGGGATCAATTGGCCGTATCGATCGTTGTGAGTCCGTAATGAAGCAAGACATGGGAAGAGAATTGAAACCGATCGGGGAAATGACGGTACTGATCACGGGTGCCAGCAGAGGTATTGGAGCGGCTGTTGCCGAGCGTTTTGCTTCGGTACGCATGAATGTCGTTATCCATTACATGAATTCGCATGAAGCGGCCAATGAAGTTGCCCGCCGCTGTATGGCCTATGGTGCTAAGGTGTTAACTGTATCCGCGGATCTTCGCGACAAAGAGCAAATATTGCGCATGAAAGAGAAGCTTCAGAGTCATGATATGGAGCCGGATATCCTGGTTAACAACGCCGGGGTATCCCATTACGGGCTTCTGTCTGACGTGACGGAAGAGGAGTGGGACACTTTGATGTCCATCAACCTGAGAGGGATGTTTCTGTGTTCCCAGGCGTTTATGGGGCGTATGATCTCCCAGCGATTTGGCAGGATTATCAATGTCTCCTCGATCTGGGGGTTGTCGGGTGCCTCCTGCGAGGTATTGTATTCAACAAGCAAGGGTGGCGTTAACGCTTTTACGAAGGCCCTTGCGAAGGAGCTTGCCCCATCAGGCGTGACGGTGAATGCCGTTGCCCCCGGCGCGGTGGATACGTCCATGCTGGGGCATTTGGAATCGGATGAGATCCGCATGCTGGAGGATGAAATTCCGGTCGGCAGATTGGCGCAGCCGGATGAGATTTCATCACTGGTGTATTTTCTGGCGCTGCCCGAGTCGGGCTACATTACCGGGCAAGTGATCAGCCCGAATGGCGGTTGGGTGACCTGATCGTCATTCGTGGTGCAATTCACCACTCATAAGGTATTGGTTACGGGGACATATTACTATTGTTACTTTAAATCTGAATTGCCACCACGCAAAAGGAGGATTTAATTCATGTCATCCGTAATCAAAAACTTTGATTCCTGGAAGAAATTTCTGGGCGAGCGCGTCGTTCAAGCCGAGAAAGCGGGCATGAGTGAAGACACCATTTCTCAGCTGGCTTATGAGATCGGTGATTTCCTCGATGAGAAGGTCGACCCGCAAAACTCATCTAACCGGGCACTGAAAGAATTGTGGGATGTAGGTAACGAGGAAGAACGCCACGTTATCGCGCGTCTGATGGTGAAACTGGCCAAGAACAACGCATAACCCTCTTGCAAAAAGCCCCCCGCGAACGGGGGCTTTTTGTCAAGAAAAAAGAATGTAATTTTCATGTCATCGTTAATACTTGCCTTTCATTTTTATTTTATATATCATTAACGTGACCCATTTTTCATTTGACCTGTTTTTGCGTGCAATTTTCGCTGGAATTTGTCGAATATTGATGGAAAAGAAGTGCAAAGAGGTGTCTTTGTGGAATCGAATCAATGGTACATGGAATACAAGATACATAAGAACCGGCCTGGTCTGCTCGGCGATATTGCTTCCGTATTAGGTATGCTCGAAGTAAACATCCTGACCATTAACGGGGTTGAAGGCCAAACTCGCGGAATGCTGCTGGAAACGGATGATGAAGAAAAAATTATCCTGATGGGCAAAATGTTAAACAAAATGAAAAATATTACGGTAACAGCCTTGAGACCGCCAAAACTGGTCGATATTTTGGCTGTCCGACATGGACGATATATTGACCGGGACTCGGATGATCGTAAAACGTTCCGTTTTACGCGTGATGAGCTCGGTTTACTTGTTGATTTTTTGGGTGAATTGTTCAAAAGGGAAGGTAATCAGGTTATCGGTCTTCGCGGAATGCCCCGCGTCGGCAAAACCGAGTCCATTATCGCCGGCAGCGTCTGCGCGATGAAGCGCTGGACCTTTGTTTCCTCTACGCTGCTCCGTCAAACCATTCGCAGTCAACTCTCCGAGGACGAGATGAATTCGAACAATGTTTTCATCATTGACGGCATTGTGAGCACGATCCGATCCAACGAACGTCATTATCAGCTCCTGCAGGATATCATGGACATGGAGAGCACGAAGGTGATCGAGCATCCGGATATTTTTGTTCGCGAATCCGAATATTCCTATGAGGATTTCGATATTATAATCGAATTGCGAAACAATCCGGAAGAGGAAATCGTTTATGATACGTTCACGGGCTCTTATAGTGACGATTTATAATATTGTTTTTGACTTTGACCACGAATTTCTAAAGTAGGAGGTGATGGCATGTCCGAACTGGGACAGCAATTAAGGGAGGCGCGTCTACAAAAAGGGATGAGCCTTGATGATGTGCAGGAAATGACAAAAATACGCAAGCGATACTTGGAAGCCATCGAGGCAGGGGATTACAAAGTACTTCCCGGCAGTTTTTACGTGCGGGCATTCATCAAAACCTATGCGGAAGCGGTGGGGATTGACCCGGACGAACTGCTTGAAGGCCATAAACAGGATGTGCCAAAATCCGAACCGGAAGCGACGATGGAACCGGTTATTCAAAAACGTGCCGCCAGACCTTCAGCCGAACGGAACATGAAATGGCTGCCTACACTGCTGATGTGGACATTCCCGATTCTGATCGTTGTTGTCATTTACTTGGTGGCCATTAATTCGAATGAGCCTAAGGATGAACCTCCGGTAAGCAATAATGATCAGACGCAGACGGATCAAGCGCAAAAGCCGGAAGACCCGGGCAATACGGATCCCGCCACGCCAGGTGACGGAGCGCAGGGCGGCGACAACACCCCAGACGGCACGGCTAACGAAGGCACGGACGGAGAAGGGACAGACGCCCCGGACGGAACAGATGGCACAGAAGGAACGGACGTCGATGAACCGGGTGATTCAACGCCTGGAGTAGCTACGGTGACGCAGGACCGGACGGAAGGCAAGAACACCGTATTTAAGGTAACAGGCTCGTCTGTGAAGGTTGAGATTGTAGCAACGAGCGACGGTAAGAGCTGGGTAGAAGTGTATCGTGGCTACAATACCTCCGGGGAGAAGCTGGCTTTCCAAATGCTTGAGAATGGTGATTCTCTGAGCTTTGACCTGGATAGCCAGGGACTTTACGTGAAATCAGGGAACTCCGCTGCAACCACTATTACGGTTGGCGGCCAGCCTGTAACGGATGGAAAATCAACGTCGCGCATCTTGCTGGAGCCGGCTGATGGTTCCGCAAGCACGATGGACAACACGGGTACTACGGATGCCACAGGTACTACCACAGATACTACAGGTACATCGGATACCACAGATATCGAATAATTGCCTGTTCTCCAGGCCATCATAACAGCATGCAGCTGCATGCTGTTATTGCACTTCCTGGAAGAGGTGATGCTCTCGTGACGGTCAACTGGATTATATTCGGATTAGGCGTTATCGTCAGCCTCTTGGGCTACTATTTGATTCCAAGTGACTGGGGATATGGCATATTAGGCTTTGGACTGGCACATATTTTGCTCGGTATATTGAGCATGTTCCGCCGTCCGGTGCATGATGAGAAAGCTAGCAGTTGACGGAGCAGGCTTCGTTTTCGCCGGATGTTGGCGATAAGCGGAGTCTTTTTCGTTCACATTTATCCCGCTGATCTCGTAGAGGATTAGACTTGGCTCACGGTTTTACCTATAATAGAAGCATTATCGCCAAATGAAAGGAAGGATTCACCATGGCTTCAGAAAACTCATTTGATATCGTATCCAAAATGGATATGCAGGAACTTAGCAATGCGGTTAATCAGGCGGAGCGGGAGATCGAGAACCGTTTTGACTTCAAGGGCAGCAAGAGCAGCTTGAAGCTGGACAAGGACGCACTGGTCATTGCATCCGATGACGAGTACAAACTCAACGCCGTTATTGATATTTTGCAAACCAAGATGGTGAAACGGGGCTTGTCGCTGAAAAATGTGGAGTACGGCAAGATCGAGCCGGCTTCCATGGGTACCGTTCGCCAGCGCCTGACCTTAAAGCAAGGAATCGATCAGGAAAATTCGAAAAAGATCAACATCTTGATCCGTGATTCCAAGCTGAAGGTCAAGAGTCAGATTCAAGGTGACCAAATTCGGGTAACCGGAAAAAGCAAGGATGATCTTCAGCAGATCATGCAGCTGCTTCGCAAAGCGGATCTTTCTCTAGACCTGCAATTCACGAATTTTAAATAAACGCCGCCACAGGCTCATATAGGATTGGAAGGACAGGTTTGTTTCTTTTGACAGGGCGTGAGCGGAAATATTATACTAAAAAACGATATATAAGGATTAACGTATACATAGATTACTGGGGGATGAATATGACAGACAGCGCTTCACGCTTCGAACCCTTTAGGCTCTTGGGAAGAGCGACCCTATTGAAGTACAGATGGATAACAGTCGCGGGGTCTGCGAAAATTTCAAGACAACCCGTTGCAAGGGAGGTTGCCCCATGAATTTACCCAATCGTATCACGTTGGCCCGCATTTGCTTGATCCCTGTCATGATGATTTTTCTGCTGGTGGATTTTGATTTTTATCCGGCTCCTATTGTGTGGAATGATTTTGTCCTTCCCTACAACCAATTAATTGCAGCATTGATATTCATACTTGCAGCAAGTACGGATGGGATTGACGGATATTTGGCCCGGAAAAACAATATGGTGACGAACCTGGGTAAACTTCTGGATCCGCTCGCGGACAAACTGCTGGTGGCAGCCATCCTCATATCGCTTGTGGAGATGGGCAAATGCGAATCCTGGATTGCTGTAGTCATCATCAGCAGAGAATTCGCGGTTACTGGCTTGAGACAAATTGCACTCCTGGAAGGTTCCGTCGTTGCAGCAGGTCAATCGGGGAAAATCAAGACGGTGATTCAGATTGTGGCGATTGTCGCGCTTCTGATCAATAATTTCCCGTTTGTATTCTTGGGAATTCCGTTTGATGTCATTGCAATCTGGGCTGCCGCGGTGATTACGATCTATTCGGGAATCGAATATTTTGTCCAGAACAGGCACCTTCTCAAAGGTGCCGGGGCATAACGGCAATAGGAGCAATCCTATTGCTTTTTTCTTCCGCAGGGTAAGAACATAGTGAAAGCGGGTATTTGTGAAGAGATAGCAGACACAGGAGGATGGACGAATCATGAAAGCAGAAATCATTGCAGTTGGAACCGAACTTCTACTTGGACAGATTGTGAATACCAATGCACAGTATTTGTCCAGACAGCTTGCTTCAATGGGAATCGATGTATACTATCAAACCGTTGTCGGGGATAACATGGAGAGACTCAAGGAGGCTTTGCGGCTGTCCAGCAGCAGAGCCGATATCGTTCTCCTGTCCGGTGGTCTGGGCCCCACACAGGATGACCTGACAAAGGATGCGCTCGCATCTTTTCTAAATCGGTCATTGCATATTGATCGGATGGCCATGGATCGGATTGAACGCTTCTTCCATGAACGGGGTTCCGTAATGACCGAGAACAATCGGCGCCAGGCCCTGGCCATCGAGGGAGGGACTCCGCTTCCGAACGAAACAGGCCTCGCCGTCGGGAATGCGGTATCCTATGAAGGGACTCATTACATTGTGTTGCCGGGACCGCCGAAAGAGCTGATGCCGATGTTTGAGCAGGAGGCCAAGCCTTGGCTTCTGCAGCATGTGCTTACGGGAGAGCTTCCCATCTATTCGAAGATGCTCAAATTCGCAGGCATCGGGGAGTCCGCGCTTGATAAGCGCCTGGAGGACCTGATTACGGCCCAGACCGATCCGACGATTGCGTTGTATGCCAAGGAGGGGGAGGTCACCGTCCGAATCTCCACGAAGGCAGCCAGCGAGGCTGAGGCCATGGTGCGGCTGAATGAGCTGGAAGCCCGGATCCAGGAGAGAGGCCCGGAATTTATGTATGCTAACGAGGATGTGCCCATTGAGAAGGTCATCGTGGATATGATGGCGGATCATAGCTGGACGCTGAGCGCTGCAGAGAGCTGCACGGGAGGCCTTGTAGCGGAGACGCTGACCTCTATCCCCGGGAGCGCGTCCATGTTCCTTGGCGGGATCATCTGTTATACCAACCAGATCAAGGAGAAGCTTGTGCATATCCCGCATGCGCTGCTTGAGGGGGATGATGCGCCGGGAGCCGTCAGTGCAGAGGTTGCCCAAGCGCTTGCGGATCATGTCCGGATGGTAACGGACAGCGACTTTGGTTTATCGGTAACGGGCGTGGCAGGTCCAGGGTATGCTGAACGCAAGCCTATAGGTCTTGTTTACATCGGATTGTCTCAACGGGGAAAAGAAACGGAAGTGCACGAGCTGCACCTTCAGGGTAACCGTGAAACGATCCGGCTCCGAGCTGCGAAGGCGCTGCTCTACCGGCTTTGGCAGCGTCTTGTTGCCTCTAAACAGGTTTAGGGTTGCGGAATAGGGATATCCGCTATTCGAAAAAAGTAAATAATTTACACCTTGCTTGGCAGCTCTTCTTGAATTAACGAACAGTTCCAAGTATAATGGGAAATACGGAAGAACCGTGGCATATCGTATGATGTTGCCACGGTTCTTGTTGTTTATACATAAGGCATGGAGCATATACGGGAAGGGGTGCCGAATAAAAAAACGAATGTATGTTCGAAAAAAAGCTTGGCAAACGTGTCAAAACAAGGTATGATATGACTATCAACAGTGAAGGGTTGTGGAACAATTGTCAGATCGTCGTGCTGCGCTGGAAATGGCGCTTCGTCAGATAGAGAAACAGTTCGGAAAAGGTTCCATCATGAAACTGGGTGAATCCACCCACATGCAAGTAGAGATTGTGCCGAGCGGATCGTTGGCATTGGATATAGCTTTAGGAACCGGCGGCTTGCCTAGAGGCCGGATTATTGAAGTATATGGACCGGAATCCTCCGGTAAAACAACAGTAGCCCTCCATGCGATTGCTGAAGTTCAGAAGGCTGGTGGACAGGCTGCATTTATCGATGCCGAGCATGCTCTGGATCCATCGTATGCAAGCAAACTGGGCGTTAACATTGATGAATTGCTGCTCTCCCAACCGGACACGGGTGAGCAGGCGCTGGAAATTGCGGAAGCTCTGGTACGCAGTGGTGCAGTTGATATCATCGTTATTGACTCGGTTGCTGCACTGGTACCAAAAGCTGAAATTGAAGGCGACATGGGTGACTCCCACGTAGGTCTGCAAGCTCGTTTGATGTCCCAGGCTCTTCGGAAATTGTCGGGTGCTATTAATAAATCGAAAACAATTGCCATCTTTATCAACCAGCTTCGTGAGAAGGTTGGTGTTATGTTCGGTAACCCTGAGACGACTCCAGGTGGACGTGCTCTGAAGTTCTACTCGACGGTTCGTTTGGACGTGCGTCGAATTGAGAGCATCAAGATGGGGAACGATGTGGTGGGTAACCGCACACGGATTAAGGTTGTTAAGAACAAGGTAGCCCCTCCTTTCAAACAGGCAGAGCTTGATATTATGTACGGTGAAGGCATCTCTAGAGAGGGAAGCCTGATCGATATCGGAACGGAACTCGATATCGTGGATAAGAGCGGCGCATGGTATTCTTATTCAGGTGACCGTCTTGGCCAAGGACGGGAGAATGCGAAGCAATTCTTGAAAGAGAATCCGGAGATCGCTAGTGTTATCGAGAACAAAATTCGTGAAGCGAGCAATCTGACCACGGCTGTTCCTGAGCCTTCCGAGAAGGATAAGGAACAAGAGGAAATAGAAGAGCAAGAGTTGTTTAAAGTAGAGTAGCACATTGCTGGTTATCGATTACAGTGTTGAGGACCGTCCGGTGTTTGTAACGCCAGACGGTCTTCTTTGCATTTATTCAGACTTCCAGATGCAGTCTTGGTTATTTTACTCAGAAATGGTGCGGTAGTGAGAGGAGCGACATATGGAAGAAGAGAATAAGGAAATGTCGGAGCAGGCAGAAGCATCAGGTATAGGACATTTTCCGGACCATGAGGATTTGATTGTAACGTCAGTTGAAATGCTGAAAAAGCCCAAGCACCGATACCAAATCGCGTTTGGTCCGTACCTCATGACCGTTCATGAAGATGTGATGCTGAAATACCGGATGTTCAAGGGGAATGTTTTTCGCAAGGAAGAGCTTGAAGAAATTATCGTGGCCGATGAACGACAGAGGGCTTATGTAGAGGCACTGAATCATCTGTCCAGGAAACCCAGAACAGCCAAGGAGATCACCCAGCGTCTGCAGCAAAAAGGTTTTGAGCCGAGCTGCATAGAGACGACGCTGGAGCGATTGGAGAAGGACAAGCTGATTGATGACGCATTATACGCCAAGATGTGGACAGAGCAGCGAATGACCAGCCACAAGAAGGGACGGCTGTGGGTCAAACAGGAGCTGAGACAGAAGGGAATCGGCACGGAGCTGATCTCCGAGGCTCTGGGCGAGATCAGTGCAGATGCCGAATTGGAGAGCGCGCTTGCCGTGGGACGGAAAAAATGGCAGCAAACCCATGGAGAGATGCTGGATCGCAAACGTAAAACGGGAGCATATTTAATGCGTAGAGGCTTCGGCGGGGATCAGGTGCGTCAGGTGCTCAAGCGTTTGGTTGACGAGGATCAGGAAAAGGGCGAGTGGGACGACGAGCTGGAAGATTTCGAATAAAGGGCAGTTTGGGTACTTTTTCGCGAAAGAAATGGTTTCATTGGATGAAACTGACGTTTACCCATTGCTTTCCCTTGACAATATCTTTTTATAAATACTAAAATAAATATGAATCTTTTTATCATAAATTAGAATCCTTTTTCCTTCCAAAAAAGTGACTACTTTGTGAAAGATTCTTTAATCGCCAATTCATAGTGAAATGTATTCCGCTGGCTAAGGCGGGATTTGCGTACGTGATACGGCGTGCGCAGTATGGACGGCAGCTTCCACTGCCGGAAAATTTTATGTATGAATGAGTAACCTGACAATTGCACATTTCCCAAGGAATGCCTTGGAGGAACCAACGAGGAGGTGATCAGATGGATTCCATTTGGTGGATCATAATCGTTCTCGTTGTAGCCGCTATATTCTTTGGGTTCGGTTATTTTATTCGCAAATCCCTTGCAGAAGCTAAAATTTCCAGTGCCGAGCATGCCGCTTTGCAGATCGTAGAAAGTGCGAAGAAGGAAGCAGAAGCATTGAAGAAAGAAACGGTTCTCGAAGCTAAAGACGAAGTTCATAAAATCAGAGCCGAAGCTGAAAAAGACACTCGTGAGCGCCGGAATGAAATTCAACGGCAGGAGCGCAGATTGTTGCAAAAGGAAGAGTCGCTGGATAAAAAAATAGAATCTTTGGAACGTAAAGAAGAACAAGTGGCGAACAAAGAGAAACGAATAGAAGAGACACAGCAGCAAATCGATGCCATTTACAAGAAACAAACGACAGAACTGGAGCGCATCTCCAATCTGACGATGGAGGATGCCCGCAGCATTATTCTCAGTAATGTTGAGCAGGAAGTTCGTCATGAAACCGCTCAGATGATTAAAGAAATCGAGCAGCAGGCGAAGGAAGAGGCAGATAAGAAATCACGCGAGATCATTACGCTGGCTATTCAGCGCTGTGCGGCTGATCACGTCGCGGAGACCACGGTATCTGTTGTCACTTTGCCGAATGAAGAAATGAAGGGCCGGATTATCGGACGTGAAGGCCGGAATATTCGTGCGCTTGAGACCCTTACAGGGATTGACCTTATTATCGATGATACTCCGGAAGCTGTTATTCTCTCCGGTTTTGATCCGATTCGCCGTGAAATTGCCCGTACAGCTTTGGAAAAGCTTGTGGCGGACGGACGGATTCATCCGGCTCGTATCGAAGAAATGGTGGAGAAATCCCGCAAGGAAGTGGACGAACGCATTCGCGAATACGGAGAACAAGCCACTTTCGAGGTTGGCGTTCACGGCTTGCACCCAGATTTGATCAAAATTCTGGGCCGACTGAAATTCCGTACAAGCTATGGACAAAATGTGTTGAAACACTCCATGGAAGTGGCCTATTTGACTGGCCTGATGGCCGGCGAACTGGGTGAAGACATCGTGCTTGCGAAACGGGCAGGACTGTTGCATGACATCGGGAAAGCGCTGGATCATGAAGTGGAAGGATCGCACGTTGAAATCGGCGTGGAGCTGGCGAAGAAGTATAAGGAACATCCGGTGGTTATCAACAGCATTGCCTCTCATCACGGTGATTGTGAAGCAACTTCGGTTATTGCCATGCTGGTTGGCGCAGCTGACGCATTGTCTGCTGCAAGACCGGGAGCACGCAGAGAGACGCTTGAGACGTATATCCGCCGTCTTGAGAAGCTCGAAGAAATTTCCGAATCCTTTGAAGGCGTTGAGAAATCCTACGCCATTCAAGCGGGACGTGAAGTTCGCGTCATGGTACAGCCTGAGAAAATCGACGATGCCGAAGCATTCCGCCTGGCGCGTGACATTACCAAAACCATTGAGAATGAACTGGATTATCCGGGTCATATCAAAGTCACCGTCATCCGGGAAACCCGAGCGGTGGATTACGCGAAATAGAGTTTGGACCTTAAAAAGTGGCCGCAATCCGGCCACTTTTTATCTTTCAAGTACCGAAAATACAGTTTTGGACATTTATGAATCGGGAACGGTCCTGCCGGGAATCAGGACAAGCATCCCTGAAGGAGTGATTGACATCAACGTATTATTCATCGGAGACATTGTCGGCAGTACAGGGCGTAAAGCTTTGAAGGCTTCTCTTCCAGAGCTGAAGTCCAAATATAATCCGCACATCATTATTGCCAATGGGGAGAATGCTGCTTCAGGGCGAGGCATTACCTCGGCCATCGCCAATGAATTTTTCAATTGGGGCATTCATGGCATCACTTTGGGTAACCACACCTGGGATAACAAGGACATTTTTGAGTTTATTGATGATGAGCCGCGCATGATTCGTCCGGCAAATTTTCCGCCCGGCACCCCGGGGCGTGGATACACAATCATCAAAGCGAACGGCAAACAGCTGGCGATCGTGAATTTACAAGGACGAACCTTCCTGCCAGCCATCGATTGCCCGTTTCGCGCTGCCGATGACATTGTGGATGAGCTTCGCCAGAAGACGAAGTGCATTCTGGTGGATTTCCATGCCGAGGCGACGTCGGAGAAGATTGCCATGGGATGGCATCTGGAAGGCCGCGCCTCGATGGTGGTCGGAACGCACACCCACGTGCAAAGCAATGACGATACCATACTGCCGGGAGGAACAGCTTATATTACGGATACCGGCATGGTGGGCTCCAAGGAAGGCATCCTCGGCATGCAGCGTGATGCGGTGATGTATAAGTTCAAGACCCAGCTTCCTGCCCGTTTCCAGGTCGACGAAGGTAAATGGCAGTTCCATGCGGTATGCGTGGATATGGATGAGGACACGGGAAGAGCCCGGAAGATACAGAAAATCCGCATGTACGAAGACGAATGGCGGATGGATTAAAAAAGGCGGAATCCGTTTAATTAAATTAGGAACGGATGGTAAAAAGCAGGAATTTTTTCCCCTCTCACGAATAACATCTAGTAAGCGGAAGCAAACCATCACTCAACATTCCCAGGGGAGGTACTTACCATGGAAGTATTAAAAGTTTCAGCAAAATCCAATCCTAATTCAGTTGCAGGGGCGCTCGCTGGAGTTCTTAGGGAGCGGGGCGGAGCGGAACTGCAAGCGATTGGGGCGGGAGCACTGAACCAGGCCATTAAAGCGGTAGCGATTGCCCGGGGATTTGTAGCACCGAGCGGGGTGGATTTGATTTGCATCCCTGCTTTTACGGATATTGTGATTGATGGCGAAGACCGGACGGCAATTAAATTGATCGTAGAACCTAGATAAATTTCGAATGTTGAGGTATTAGCCTGTTTACTCTACTTGGTGTAAACAGGCTTTTTGCTGTGACAAGTTCAGAAGGGAGATGAGCGGCGCGATGCGTACGGTTGATTTTCACTGTGATGTTTTGAGCAAAATGTGGGAAGCTCCCCAAGCCTCCTTTGTGGACGACCCGCATTTGGATGTAACGCTGCAGCGCATGGAGGAGGGCGACCTGGCCCTTCAGGTGTTCGCTGTTTTTTTATCGGAGAAATGGGGTAGACCATCCTTTGAACGGGTGCTGGCACAACTCGATACATATCGCAGCCGCATCGTTAAACCGGGACATCTTAAGCCCCTGCTCTGGCGGGAGCAGCTCCAAGAGATCAGACAAGGGCAGCATGGACGGTTCGGCGTTCTGTCCTTGGAAGGCGTTGACGGGCTGGAGGGGAATTTATATTACGTCCAGCTCTTGTTTGAGATGGGCGTGCGTTTGATGGGGGTTACCTGGAATTATGCGAACTGGGCTGCGGATGGAGCATTAGAGCAGCGAAATGGGGGATTCACGGAACGGGGACGGCAGCTGATAGAGCTATGCCATTCGACGGGCATCATTCTGGATGTGTCTCATCTGTCCCAAGCTGGCTTCTGGGAGCTCGTGGAGCTGACCAAAGGGCCTATCATCGCCTCGCATTCCAATGCGTACTCCGTCTGCCAGCATCCCCGGAATTTGAATGATGAGCAGATAAGGGCACTAATTGCGCTAAACGGAATGATTGGAATCACGTTTGTGCCCTGGTTTATCCGCAGCGGAGTAGATCGTGTGAAGCCGGAGGACATATTGCCGCATATCGAGAAGATTTGTGAGCTGGGCGGTGAAAAGCACATCATGTTTGGTTCGGACTTCGACGGGATTGATCAATGGGTTGCCGGGCTTGAGCATCCGGGCCGGTATCCTGAATTTCAGGAGCTGCTGCTTAAACATTACCCGGAATCGATGGTAAAGGGCTGGATGTCGGAGTATGCCCTCCATTTTCTTGAGCAGAATTTACCTTCATTGTCAGCCCAAGCATAGTAACCTTTCGCATAACGACCATGATTCGAGGATAACTTTGACAATCCTGTTGCAGATTGCTCGTGAATCGGAAGAAGGCGGCCTGAATCACCCGGGTTGCCTTTTTATTTTTGGGTAATAGAGAGTATAATAGGTGATGGCATGTACAGCATATAGAGAAAAACAAGGAGTGAGACAGATGAGTAAAACTGTACCTGTGGGTGTATCCGCCCGCCATATTCATTTAACCCAAGAGCATATTGAGGCATTGTTCGGCCCTGGATATCAGCTGACAGAGTTCAAACCATTGTCCCAGCCAGGACAATTCGCAGCCAACGAAACGGTAGCGGTTATTGGAACGAAGGGACAATTCGATAAAGTAAGAATTTTGGGACCTGCACGTCCTGCAACCCAGCTGGAGATTTCCCGCACGGATTCCTTCGCCATCGGTGTGAAAGCACCTGTACGCGAATCCGGAAACATCGCGGGAACCCCGGGAATTACGATTAAAGGTCCGGCTGGTGAAGTAACGGTGGATGAAGGTGTCATCGTAGCCGCTCGTCATATTCACTTCCATACATCCGATGCGGATCAATGGGGTATTAAAGACAAGGACCTGCTGAAGGTACGCTTAGGCGGCGAACGCGGTCTTGTTCTGGAGAACGTCATTGCCCGCGTATCCGACAATTTTGCGCTCGACATGCATATCGATACCGATGAAGCTAATGCTGCCGGCGCCAAAAACGGAGACACTGCTGAAATTATTGATTAATCTATAGCTTCAGTAAACTTCATGAACATACTGTATGTGTCACGCATGTGCTGCTGTTAAGCGTTTTTAGCGACAGCTGGAAGAGCCTGAGTCGATTCATTTCGATTTCAGGCTCTTTTTTGAAATTTTCTACGGGTTCCATGTTTCGGAGGACCTATTTTGAAGGAGAGAGCGTCTGTTAAGGTTTGGACTCATTAATGCCCAAGGTGGTAGCTTAGGCAATAAGATCATGATATAATTTAAAACAGTGCCTAATTAAGATATTTTGTCATGTAAACCAGAGATTTTGCGGATCTAAGGAGTGACCTAGCATGTCCAAAGAAAGTAAGGACTACTCCAAGTATTTTGATTTTTCAGGAGCCAAAGTTCTCTCCGAAGATGAACACGGGAAGAGAATTCGCATCAATGGCCGGGAAATCAACATCCTTTCGGAGCCTAATCATAGACAGGAAAAACAGCGCGGCAAGCAGAGTGTCGAAGTCTTGTACGATACCGAGCTGCCGGAAGCGTTTCGAACCCTTGGGGCTGGCAAGCATTATATCGTGTATACGTACGGATGTCAGATGAATGAGCATGATTCCGAAACGATTAAGGGATTGCTGGAGCAGATGGGCTACCGGGCAACCGAGGATCGGAAGCAGGCGGACATCATCTTGCTCAATACATGTGCCATTCGTGAAAACGCGGAGGATAAAGTGTTTGGCGAACTCGGCCATCTGAAGCATTTGAAGACGGAAAAGCCGGATATGCTGCTTGGCGTTTGCGGCTGCATGTCGCAGGAAGAATCGGTTGTTAATCGAATTCTCCAAAAGCATGGCTTTGTGGATTTGATTTTTGGTACGCATAACGTGCATCGTCTGCCTTATCTTATTCAGGAAGCGCTCTTCAGCAAGGAAATGGTGGTTGAAGTGTGGTCCAAAGAGGGCGACATTGTTGAGAATCTACCGAAAAAGAGAGAAGGTCTCCGCGGCTGGGTCAACATTATGTACGGCTGTGATAAATTCTGTACATACTGCATCGTCCCATATACCCGCGGCAAGGAACGCAGCCGGCGTCCGGAGGATGTCATCGCTGAGGTTCGTGAATTAGCCCGGCAAGGGTATAAGGAAATTACGCTGCTCGGTCAGAACGTGAACGCATATGGCAAAGACTTTGAAGATATCGATTACCGTTTCGGCGATCTGATGGATGATATTCACAAGATCGATATCCCGCGTGTTCGCTTTACCACATCCCATCCAAGGGATTTCGATGATCACCTGATTGAGGTGCTGGCGAAGGGTGGTAACCTGGTCGAGCATATTCACCTGCCGGTACAGTCGGGAAGCACGCAAGTGCTCAAAAAAATGAGCCGCAAATATACGCGTGAGACGTATTTGGAGCTGGCCCATAAGATTAAGAAGGCGATTCCCAATGTAGCATTCACCACCGACATCATTGTCGGATTCCCCGGTGAGACCGATGAGCAGTTTGAGGAGACGCTGTCCCTGGTTCGGGAGGTCGGCTACGACTCCGCTTACACGTTCATTTATTCTCCTCGAGAAGGAACGCCAGCGGCGGTGATGGAGGATAATGTACCGATGGAGGTCAAGAGCGAGCGTCTTCAGCGATTGAATGCCGCCATCAATGAGTACAGCCGCAAGAGCAACGACAGGCTGCTAGGTTCTACGGTGGAGGTGCTGGTAGAAGGAGTCAGCAAGAACAATGATTCCATGCTGTCGGGACGCACGCGCACGAACAAGCTGGTGCATTTCGAAGGCTCGACGGACCTCATAGGCAGCTTCGTAAATGTCCGGATTACGGATACGAAGACCTGGTATATCAAAGGGGATAGAATCCCGGACACGATTCCGGCCTCGGATGCGGTATAATAGAGGAGCAGGCAGCATTCAAATGCAGCATAGAGCCGCGAACAAAAAACCGGCCGGTGCTGCATATTCCCATATAGATGATGAAGAATTGGAGCGATGAACCTTGGCACATGATCATGTTCGTACGAACACATACGGTATGTCAACTTACAACACGCGTGAATTGATTATACGTGACGATATTTTGGCAAAAGCCGGCGAGCTGGCGGAATTAATATCCACCAGTGAAGAAGTTCAGATGTTTAAGCAGGCCGAAGAGAAGATCCAGAACCATGAACGGGTTCAAAACCTGATAAAAACCATTAAGAAAAAGCAAAAGGAAATCGTGGCTTTTGAAACGTTCCAGAACAAGGATATGGTCGCCAAAATCGAACGGGAGATCGAAGAACTGCAAGAGGAGATTGACGGTATTCCGCTCGTGATGGAGTTCCAGCAAAGTCAAAGCGACATTAATTATCTTCTTCAGCTGGTCGTATCCGTGATTCATGATACGGTTTCGGAAAAAGTGAATGTGGAAACAGGAAAAGATACGCCGCCAAGCAGCTGCGGATAGATGAAACGAGGTGCGGAATGGTTCCGCACCTTTTCTATTCTTGTTATTTCATGTACAGAATGAGAATGAATAGGGCATAGTAAACTTATATAAAGGATGGGGTCAGGAAATCCTTGACATCATTTTTAAATATGTCATAATGAAATTATCAAAATAATAGTTATGGTGATGGAAATGACGGATCGCGAACAGGCTCCAAAGAGCAGTGCCAAGAAATACAGAACACCGGATGGTGTGCCCGCTGATATCGTGATGTTTACCTTAACGAAGCGGGAACGGAAAACCTTCACCAAGACATTGCCCATACGAGAGCTTAAGGTGATGCTGATCAGGCGTAGGTCATGGCCATGTGCGGGTATGTGGGCACTCCCCGGCGGATTTTGCCGTGAGAGTGAGTCGATCTACGATGCCGCCAAACGGGAGCTGAAAGAAGAGACCGGGGTGGATGGCGGCCATTTGGAGTACTTGGGCGTGTACAGCGCACCGGGACGGGATCCAAGGGGCTGGATTATCAGCCATGCATTCTACGCGCTGGTAGAAGAATGGATGCTGGAGCACCGCCAGGCTGCCGATGATGCGGAAGAGGTAGGTCTGTTTACGGTCGCGGAAGCTTTGGAAGAGTTGGAGCTTGCTTTTGACCACAGGGATATCATCATGGATGCGTACCGCAAGATTCAGCAGCAAATGCTGCAGACGACGATTGCGCGGCAGTTTTTACCGGAGCATTTTACACTGAGCGAGTTATATCAGGTCATCCAGACGGTTGTGCCCGAGTTCAACGAGCCCAATTTTATCCGTAAAATCACATCGACCCGCAGCAGGCAGGGGATACTGGAAGAAGCACGGGATGAGAACGGCAAGCCGCTAAACTCCAATCAATATTCCCAGCGGCCGGCCCAATTGTATCGGTTTACGGATCATGCACCATTGCTATCGATTTATACGTAGGATGGGATTCACAAGCTGTTATTTTATCGATCACATTAATCATGTCGTAGAGGAGTGTGTCAGATGAAAGCCTTGATCGTGATAGATTTCACGAATGATTTCGTGGATGGCAATCTGCCGGTAGGGAAGCCCGCCATTGACATTCAGAAAAACATCGCGGAGTTGACCAAGTTATACAGCGATCGTGGTGATTTTGTTGTCATGGCCGTGGACCTGCATGAGAGCAATGACGCATATCATCCCGAAACCAAGCTGTTCCCTCCGCATAACATTCGGGGAACCCGGGGTCGGGAATTATACGGTGAACTTCAGCGGGTGTATGAGGAACGAAAAGATGCGATCTATTGGATGGACAAAACGAGATACAGCGCATTTTGCGGTACGGATCTGAACCAGAAGCTGCGGGAACGCGGGATTACCGAAGTCGATCTCATCGGAGTTTGCACTGACATCTGCGTGCTGCATACCGCAGTGGATGCCTATAATTACGGATATCGGATTACCGTTTATGAAGATGCCGTCGCAAGCTTTAATCCGGAAGGGCACAAGTGGGCTTTAAGTCACTTTCAAGGCGGTCTCGGGGCATCGGTAGTGCGAAGTAAGGAACTTCTTAATCAATAGACAGCTTGAACCACCCGGAAGCCTAGATGAACCGGGTAACAGTGGAGGATGATCGTGATGCTGACAGCAGGATTAGCACTACACACGGACAAATACCAGATTAACATGATGTACGCTCACTGGATTAATGGCTCTCATCGTACGCGTGCGGTGTTTGAGGCGTATTTCCGTAAGCTGCCATTCGGTAACGGATATGCCGTTTTTGCCGGTCTAGAGCGGATTGTACATTATATTGAGTCCTTGCGTTTCTCGGATGAGGATATCGCGTATTTGGCCAAACAGGAAGAGAAGTATAAACCTGAATTTCTCGAAGAGCTTCGCCGATTCCGTTTTCTAGGGAATATTCATTCCATGAAGGAGGGGGCGCTGGTATTCCCGAATGAGCCGCTCATTCGAGTGGAAGGCACCATTTTCGAGACACAGTTGGTCGAAACGGCACTCTTGAACTTTATGAACTTTCAAACCTTGATCGCTACCAAAGCGTCCCGTATCCGGCAGGTTGCCAGCGGCGATACCTTGCTGGAGTTTGGTACAAGACGTGCACAGGAAGCGGATGCGGCGGTATGGGGGGCGCGTGCTGCGTATCTGGCCGGTTTCCATGCCACGTCGAATATGCTGGCTGGCGAGAAATTCGGCATCCCGACAAAAGGCACACATGCGCATTCCTGGGTGCAGACCTTCCGGAGCGAGCAGGAGGCCTTTGATATATTTGCCGAGGTTATGCCGGATCAAGTGACGCTGCTGGTGGATACCTTCGATACGTTAAAGAGCGGGATTCCCCATGCCATCGTAACAGCGAAGAAGCTGGAGGCCCAAGGGAAACGGATGAATGCCATTCGTTTAGATAGCGGGGATTTGGCGTACCTGTCGATTCAGGCAAGGAAGATGCTGGATGAGGCCGGTCTTCATTACGTCGGTATCGTGGCATCGAACGATCTGGATGAAGGCACCATTCTGGATCTCAAGGCGCAAGGGGCCAAAGTAGATACTTGGGGCGTCGGTACCCAATTGATTACGGCAGCCGACCAGCCTGCGCTTGGGGGCGTTTATAAGCTGGTGGAGCGGGAGGTTGACGGGAAGATGGTACCGACCATCAAAATCTCGGGCAACCCCGAAAAAGTATCTACCCCAGGCAAAAAAGAGGTATACCGCATCATATCCAAGGGCAGCGGCAAAGCGATCGCCGATTACATCTGCTTCCCGGAAGAAGAGATGCCGCCGGAAAACGGGAAATTAAAGCTGTTTAATCCGCTGCATCCTTACATGCGCAAGAATGTAAAGAACTTTGAAGCGGTGTCCATGCTTGAACCGGTGTTTGTGAATGGCGAACTGGTGTATGAGCTGCCGAAGCTCGAAGAGATTCGCAGCTATCATGATGCTCAGCTGGATCAGTTCTGGCCGGAGTATCTGCGGAAGCTGAATCCGGAAATTTACCGTGTGAATCTGAGTGAAGAGGTCTGGGAAGTGAAACAGCGGATGATGGCCGAGTTCATGGAACAGCATGAAGATTAGGTTATAAAATACAGCAATGAAAAAGACGCTTTCCCAATCTTGCCGCTTGGCAGGAGAAGGGGCGTCTTTTTGTACTCGGCTATAACTCAAGTCGATCCACTATACTTCCGTTGACGTCACGCGCGGTGAGGTGAACCTTGTCCTTGTTCTCTATCGTGTCGGGCTGGCGTTCGTAATACCAGATGTACCAATCTTCACTGACATCAGGCCTCAGTTGTTGGTAGGGTATGGTATGTGCCGGCTGACCATTTACATGAATCTGAATGGGTTCTGTGCTTCTATACAGGCCAAACACGAGTGATGAATCCAGGTTTGTCTCCGAGAATACGGACGGAGAAGCGGGATTCTCAGGAGAAGGGTATAATGTAGTTACGGCGGACCTATACCATCCGAACCATCCTTTGGTATAGGTGGATAATTGCAGTCCCAGTCCAGGTGTACCCACGAAAGCATAAACATTCTCAGAGGTTAATTCGGATTGTATGATTTCAGCATGATCTATGCGGAAAGGTGCTTCAAGAAAAGCATGTTTCTCGTTCAATACCGCCGCTTCTACCGAGCGATGTGTGTTTGTGTATTCGTAGATCCCTGTCATTAAAATGAAGAGGAAGCCGATTAGTACGTACACTTTGAGACCAGGCCAGGTAATTAAAGGGAAAACCCAGAAGACTAGTCTAAACAGCGTAAGAATGAGACCCAAACTCAAAAAGAAAACGAGAAACGAGCCGGCAATGCCCCCTGATTGTGTATGAATACCAAGGAATCCAAAAACCTGGCTGATCGGTTTATGGACGACCGGTAACAGAAGTAGTGTTACCAGCGTGAGCAAGTACGAGAAGCGGAAGGATCTACGTTTAGATCCATAATTAAAATGAGTCATAACGTGGATTTCAACTCCTGCGGATCATTTTTTTGTAAAAGTATTCTTTTTCCATAATAACATAATTCTGATTATAAAGATGATACTGGGTCATTTCTCGGGAAAGCGCATAAGTCGCCATATTCCGAGAGCATGTATAAAGCTTCGACATATTCATAGTGTAAATCCGGATTGTTTTATAGCACCTAAACTAACCCAAGGAGTGATATGTGTGGACAACGAAACCAATTTTCAGGCCTACGTGCTGCGTCAAGATGAGCAAGGAGTTCGCGGCAGTGTGGAGAACCTGAGTTTGAAGCAGCTGCCCGAAGGTGACGTTATTGTGCGGGTATTATACAGCGGGGTTAACTATAAAGACGGGCTGGCCAGCATACCGGATGGAAAAATCGTTCGCAGGTATCCGTTCATACCAGGCATTGATCTGGCAGGAACGGTTGTGCATTCCGCTCATGCTGATTACAAGGAAGGCGATTCCGTTCTTTGTACCGGTTATGAATTAGGCGTATCTCATGAAGGCGGGTTCAGCCAGTATGCACGGGTTAAGGGAGAATGGCTTGTCTCGCTGCCGCAGGGCTTGTCTCCGCGTGATGCGATGGCTATCGGAACCGCAGGTTTTACGGCTGCATTATCGATAGAGGCCTTGATACGGAATGGACTGCGACAGGAACAGGGGGCCGTTCTAGTTACCGGGGCAACAGGGGGAGTGGGCAGCTTCGCAGTGTCCATCCTGAGTCAATTAGGCTATCGCGTGACGGCATCTACAGGGAAATCCAGTCAGAGGGATTGGCTATTACAGCTGGGAGCTCATGAAGTGATATCAAGAGAGGAAGCCGCGGCGGCCTCCAAAGGGGCCATCTCTGCCGAGCGCTGGGCAGCGGTAGTAGATCCGGTCGGAGGAAACCAACTGGGTTCACTTCTGAAAAGCGTAAAATATGGCGGAGGCGTCGCTGTTTCCGGTATGACGGGTGGCGGTGCTTTTGATTCGACGGTGTTTCCGTTTATCCTTAGAGGCATCAATCTCCTCGGAATCGATTCGGTATACTGCCCTATGGCCTACCGCCGATCGGTATGGTCGAAACTGGCGGATGAATGGAAGCCGGCATCCGTGCTACAAGAAGGAATTACAGAATACAGTCTACACGATCTGCCTGAAGTGCTGAACACCATTCTGCAGGGCAGAGCGGTTGGAAGAAGCGTTATCGCTCTATAATATTACCTTGATTTCTCATACGCATAATGTTCCTCATCCTCAGGCATTCTAAGGGAAGGCAACCTCTGACACCTAAGGAAGGGTGAGTGAACATGAATTATCGCAGAATCGTTACCGTTTTATTGCTTTGTTCCATTCTTGCCATATCGGTCGGTTGTTCCAGGCAGATAGCAAGGGACGAGATGCGCCTATATAACATGAGGGCTTACGAGGAAGGTTCCAGAGAGGCCCGGATATCGGGACGGGGTTTGAACGGAAAATTCCTTGAGGATCTCCAAGCCTCGTTTAACCAGGTGGGCATGCCGTTGACCAATGAAACCTATGCGGAGGACAACGTCGGCAATATTACGTATCAATACCGGATCAATTATGATGCAAGCCAGTTTATCACCGTATATGTCTATCAGGATCAAGCGGGCAGGGAAAAAGGGATCAAAGAGATATACGGCGTTACAGAAGGGGATGCCAATGCGGCCGGCGGACATAACCTGATCGTGAGCGACAAGGAAACGTCCATCGTATATACGTCGACGGGCGACAAAACGGATAACTATTATGATCAGGTCAAAAAAATAGCGCCCTCCCTGCTTGCCAAACATCAACGACGTGCCAGCAGTTAGGATACTGCCAAGGCCGGATGCCCATATGCATCCGGCCTTTTGCATGGTCCCTTGCGTTGATTATGATCTGTGTTTATCCAGCTCATATTTGATGTGCCGCAGCTCAGGCAGCAGAATCCGGTTCATCGCAAGCTTGACGGCTCCGCTCGAACCCGGCATGGAGAAGACGGCCGTGTGGCTTAGCGTGCCGCCGATCGCACGGCTCAATATGGCCGCAGACCCAATATCCTCCGTAAAGCTTAGGAAGCGGAAGATTTCGCCGAATCCGGGGAGTTCCTTATCAAGCAGTGAGGATACGGCTTCGTAGGTGGTATCCCGGCTCGATATGCCTGTTCCGCCTGTTAGCAGGACGACATCAATCTCCGGATTGCTGACCGCAGTATAGATCGTTTCGCGGATCGTTTCGTAGTCGTCCTGAACAATGCTGTAAGATACAACGGCATGCCCGGCTTCTTCAAGCAAGCTCATCATCAGTTTGCCGCTCTTGTCCGTGTCCTTGGTCCGCGTATCCGAAACCGTAATCACCTTACAGTTCACAGAAGCGGGGGATTGGTGTTTATGCTCTTGCGATGAATTCATAGAAATGACATCTCCTGTTATAGTTAGTGGCGGCGCGCTTGCAGTAGACGGATGAAATGTAGTACACTCGCTAGCATAATCATGATGCACGCAAAGGAGTATGGAACGTGGAGCACGTAACACCCATTTATATTTTATCAGGTTTTCTTGGCAGTGGAAAAACGACATTGCTTAGCCGACTCATTACCTCCTTCAAGCAGCAGGGATTGCGGCCGGCCATTGTCATGAATGAGATCGGCGAGGTCAACATCGAAGGGCTTGTCGCCGGTGAAGAAGTACCGACGGCGGAGATGCTGAGCGGCTGTATTTGTTGTACCATCCGATCCAATTTATCATCTGAAATCGCGATGCTAATCCAGCGGGAGCAGCCGGATGTCATCGTCATTGAAGCGACGGGGATCGCCAATCCGATGGAAATCCTGGACGCGGCGGCGGAAGCTTCTTTATACATGAGAATCGATGTGAAAAAACTGATCACTGTCGTGGATGCCGCGCATCTGCTGCATTTGAATATAGAGCAGAAAGGGAAAACCTATCGTTTGATGCAGGAGCAGATTCGAGCAGCCTCGGCACTTGTCCTCAATAAGATGGACCAAGTGACGGATCAGGGCAAAGAGACGGTTCAGCAGCTGGTCGAGCGCTGGAATCCGTATGCTCCGATCATGCCTGCGGTGCGCTGCGACATAAAGCTTGAAGATCTGCTGCAGAGCGATCCCCAGGACCGGGATGAGCATTCGATTGCACATAATCGAGAGGGCAGGGATGCCCATGAGCATACAGACAAGAACAAGCAAGCCAACAGCCATGAGCATGGTCATGCTCACGATTCTCATGATCATGTAATGTCCTACACATACTATTTCAGCCATCCGGTAAACAGTGTGGAATTCGAACGATTGATAGCCGGGCTGCCACGGGATGTGTACCGGGCGAAAGGCATTCTCACCTTCAGCGATACGAACAGCCGTTTTTTGTTCCAGTACGCGTTTCGCGAATCCGATTTTATGAAGATTACGCCCCAGGGCCAAGTGCCGGATGTGGTGGTGTTTATTGGGGAGCACTTCCAGAAGTCGCTGCTAAGAGAGCAGCTTGAAAAGCTCGAGGGGAAGACAAGCTGGGCATAAGTCAACCATTTGCCTAGTTAACTTGGGCAATTATACCTTGGGTCTTCTGGCCGGTGTTTGATTCAGAGGGCAGTCGAACGTTTAATACAAAGGCATAGCGTAATAACTACAAGGAGGATCTATCCAATGTTAAATGAACTCAAATATAAAGAATGTATCGAAGCATGTCTCCAATGTATGAACGCTTGCAATGTATGTTATGTGTCCTGCCTGAAAGAGTACGAACTGGCCATGCTTCGCGATTGTATAACCCTCGACAGAGAGTGTGCCGATATATGTGCGTTTGCGGCTCAAGCCATGTCACGAAAAAGCCCTTACGTTAAGGAGATTTGCGAGCTGTGCATCAAGGCATGCCTCGCTTGCGCGGAAGAGTGTGGGAAGCATGAGCACGAGCATTGCAAACAATGCGCAGATGCATGCCGGAAATGTGCCGAAGCATGCCGCGAAATGCTGAGCCACGTTTAAGTTAAACAAACGCAATTGTGCGATATCATTAGGCCTGATTTCCCATGAGGAGATCAGGCTTTTCATTTGCAGACTGAGGAAGGGGTTTTACTAACTCCGAAATTTCCCCTATGATAGATGTGTTAGAGGGCAAGTACAATTATTGGTAAAAGAATGAGGTTGTAACATGAATAATTCCGTTGGAAAGAACAATCGGCATGTCCGAAACCTGAATCGTATCGGCATTATTGCGCTGCTCCGCGACTATGGCAGTTTAACGAAAGCGGAAATCGCAGCCAAGATGAATTTGACGTTTACCGCCGTTAACAATTTGGTGGAAGAGCTGATGAGGGATCGGCTGATTGCTGAAGCCGGGTTTTATGACGAGTCCAGCCGGGGCAGGAAGCCCAAACTCCTCTCCTTGAATTCCGGTGATATTTACGCGGTCGGCGTTCATATCAGCGCCTCCTCCGTAAGAGCGGCAGTCATTAATTTGCAGGGGAAAGCGATGATGGAGAAACGCTCCATCTTCGAAGATAACGCGAATCGCGGCAGCGTGGTGAATGTCATTATTTCCACGATCCAAGCCGTATTGGACGAGTCGGGCCTGAAGTCCCAAATCATCGGCATAGGCGTGGGAGCTCCCGGACCGCTGGATCCGGTCCAAGGCAAGATCCTGTCTCCGCCGAACCTTCCCGGGCTGCATCAGGTGCGATTAAAGGGACTGATCGAGGAGAATACGGAGCTTCCGACCCAAATCGAGAAGGACGCTAACGTGATGGCACTCGGTGAGTTATGGTATGGAAACGGCAGGCATTTCAGCAATTTGGTATACGTGGATGCTGATATCGGAATCGGGAGCGGATTGATCTTCAACCAGAAAATATATCAGGGGTACCCTTTTGGAGCCGGTGAGATCGGGCACTGCACGATCGATATTGACGGTCCGCGCTGCAATTGCGGCAATTATGGCTGCCTGGAAGCGATCGCCTCCGGCATCGCCATCGTCCGCAGGGTCGGAGAAGAGCTGCGGCGCGGAGCTGCGAGTTCTCTTAAATCCTCGTTTGATGGCAATGATCACGGATTGGACGTCACCGATGTGATTACGGCCGGTCTGGAAGGAGATCAATTGGCTGCCAACATGCTGAACGAATCGGCTCGTTATGTCGGCATATCTCTGGCGAATGTCATTAATCTGCTTACCCCGGAGACCATTATCATCGGTGGAGTCCTTGCGAACCGATACCCGGATTTCTTCAAATATGTCAAAGAGACATCCTATAACAGAAGCCTGTCCAGCTTCCACAATAAAATCGTGCTACAGCCATCCGAGCTGGGAGAGTTTGCAGGGATCATCGGTGCCGGAACGATCGTGCTCGAAAAATTTCTGAACGAAATGAGCGAGTAGAGGGGAATGATTACCCTCACCCCCCTTTATTATTAAAGATAGTTTAATAAATTTAGTGAAATCATTAAAAAAATATAGACATTTTATAATGTAAGCGTTTATAATTCCGATATGACTCCTTAATTATTGAATAAGGTTTAATAATTAATGATCGAATGTTCAAATGTTCACTACTACTCATACAGGGGGCCACGATGATGAAGAAGATAAGGCTTGGCACTATGCTTTTAACCTTTGTACTCTTAATGTCAACTGCTTTAGTAGGCTGCGCAGAGACGGACACGAATACATCGGCGAATCCGGCCGATGCCGGGAAAATCACGCTGGAGTTATGGGATTGGTGGGGTGACGGTACGCATAAGGCTGTCATCGAGCAAATTGTAAGTGATTTCAATACTTCCCAGGACAAAATCGTTGTCAAGCATGTCCATTATCCTTGGGGTGATGTGTGGACAAAGGCGTTAGCGGCAACCGCGGCAGGCAATCCTCCAGACATTGTCATTCAGGATATTAACAGCGTTCCAACCCGGGCGGACGCCAAGCAATCGATGGATTTGCAGCCTTATATCGATAAGGAGCCGGGCTTTAAAGATAAATTCTATCCTCAGCTGTGGGATGCAACCGTTCATGAGGGCCATTCCTACGGCATTCCGTTTACCACGGATACAAGGCTCCTGTTCTACGATAAAGATATGTTCAAAGAAGCGGGCCTGGATCCGGAAGCTCCTCCGTCAACATGGGACGAATTGATTGAGACCGCCAGAAAGCTCGATAAGGTGAGTGACGAGGGAAATATCGAGCGCCTGGGATTCTACCCGTTAACCCATGTCGATTGGGACTTCTGGGCATTGAATGCGTCCGGGGGACAGTCTTTCCTCCAACCTGACGGAACTGTAACCGTGAATACGCCTGAGAAGCTGGCAGCCGTGAAATGGGTGAAGGAGAACTATTTTGATTATTACACCAAAAGAAAACTGGATGCGTTTACAGCCGAGTTCGGCAACGGGATGACCAATCCGTTCGTATCCGGCAAGGTAGCGATGATTGCGCAAACGGCTACCGAGTTCACCAAGGTACGCGATTTCGCGCCGGATAAAAATTACGGCATGGCCTTCATTCCCGAGTTCAAAGAAGGCTCAGGGTACTGGTCCTGGGGCGGCGGCTTTACAGCTGAAATTCCGGTCGGGGCCAAGCATCCGGATGCCTCGTGGGAATTCGTCAAGTATTTGACGGATACGAAGGCTCAAACATATTGGGCGACGCAAGTATACGACAGCGTAGCCAACATCGAAGCCGCGGAGAGCAAGGAGGCGCTCTCTCATCCAGTATTCCAAAAAGCGACCGAGAACATGGAGTGGACCGCGCTGACGCCGTTCCCCGTATTCGCGCCAAGCCACATGGACCTCGTGAAACCGAAGGTGGAGGAAGTATGGATCGGCAAAAAGACGCCGGAAGAAGCCATGGCCGAAGCCCAGAAAGCGGTCGAGGATCTCGTGCAGCGAAATAAGAAGTAAGCATCATAACCGTATGATCCGCAAAAGGGCGCGACTCGGTGTTGCACCCTTTTGCGGATATACCACTAACTAGAAGCGGGAAGTGATGAAAATGCGGAATAAGGCAAGAATCGGCTTAAGAAGCAATTTGGAGGGTTACTTGTTTATCTCGCCGTGGTTGTTGGGGTTCTTCGCTCTAACCGGCGGACCGTTGCTGTTTTCCCTGTATGTCTCATTCACCAACTACAATATTACTTCCAGGCGGGACTGGATCGGCCTCAGCAATTATTCCGAAATGTTCTTTCAGGATACTCTCTTCTGGAAATCGATCTCCAACACGCTGTGGTACGTAGCGGTCGGGGTTCCGTTCTCGGCCATCGCGGCCATCGCCGTATCCGCGCTGCTGAGCCAGAAGGTTTGGGGCGGCGGATTTTTCCGGATGCTGTTCTATTTGCCGACCGTACTGGCGGGCGTTGCGATGTATATGCTGTGGATGCAAATGCTTGGTCCCCAGACCGGCCTGATCAATACGGTTCTCCGTTTCTTCGGGATCGAAGGCCCTTCGTGGCTGACGGATCCGGCATGGACGAAGCCTTCGCTCGTGCTGATGAGACTGTGGGGAATCGGGACCAGCATGCTGCTTTACCTATCCGCCATCCATTCCGTTCCGAAGCAGCTGTATGAAGCCGCAGAGATCGACGGGGCGGGAAGAATCCGCCGTTTTTTCAAAATTACGATTCCGATGATTACACCCATCATATTCTTTGACGTCGTCACGACGATGATCGGCGCGTTCCAGGTGTTCCAGGAAGCTTACGTCATGTCAGAGAACGGGGCAGGCGGCCCGGCCTCCTCCCTGCTGTTCTACAATTTGCATTTGTTCAACGAGGCGTTCGTGGACTATAGGATGGGATACGCTTCGGCTATGGCATGGTTCCTGTTCGTCATTGTCATGATCATCACGGTCATCAACATGACCGCTTCGAAATATTGGGTTCATTACGAAGGCGGTGACCATCGATGAGCACTCCCCATTATTCCGTACCTGCACCAGAAGCAGCCGCCAAGTTGAAACGGCTGTCGAGCGTGAAAAAGACCAACCGCATGCTGAAGGCGGTCAACTTTATTCTGCTGTCGTTATTCTCGTTAACCGTACTGCTGCCCATGTGGTTCATGTTCATTACAGCGGTAAAGACATCTCAGGAGGTATTCGCCTATCCCCCGACATGGTGGCCTACGGAATTTGTATGGAGCAATTTCGGTGAAGCCTGGCAGGCGGCGCCGTTTAGCGGCTACCTCGGCAATTCGGTCATCGTCGCCGCCTTTGCGGTGGTCGGATCCGTCTTGTCCAACTCGCTCGTTGCATATGGGTTTGCAAAAATGAGGTTTGTCGGACGAAATTTCTGGTTTGCGGTCATCCTGGCCACGATGATGATCCCGGGGTTCGTAACGATGATCCCGCAGTATATTCTTTATGCGAATATTGGGTGGGTAGGTACGTTTCTGCCGCTGATCGTTCCGCCGTTTCTGGGCTCCGCGTTCTTCATCTTCATGCTGAGGCAGTTCTATATGACGATACCTACGGAACTGATCGAATCGGCTTATATTGACGGGGCCAACAATTTTTATATCTGGCGAAAACTGATTGTGCCCATGTCCGCACCGGCTTTGACCACCGTCGGAGTACTGGCTTTCAACGGCAGCTGGAACGATTTTCTCGGCCCCTTGCTGTACTTGACGGACCCGGCAACCTTTACGCTGCCCATCGGTCTGAAGGTATTCATCGGACAGCTGAACACGCAGTGGAACTTTCTGCTGGCCGCATCCTGCATGGTGCTGCTTCCGATTATTATCGTGTTCCTGCTGTTCCAGCGCTATTTCCTAGAAGGCATGAATCTGAATGGGGCCCTGAAGGGTTGAGCCATCTAGATGACGGTTTTCGCAGCCGTAACCCCCATGCTCATGTCCATGGGCATGGGCATCCAGATGTCCATCCGCTCTTTTCCATGCGAACGGGAACGTTCCCAAAAATAAATATGCAATGCCAACTATGGTATCGACAAGGAGGCACGAACGTGAACAAATTAGCCATTATCCATACGACGGCGGTCACGATCCCGCTGTTGAAAGAGCTGGCTTCGGAAATACTGCCCGGCTGCACACTCCTTCATTGGCTGGATGATTCGATCCTGTCGCAGTTGAGGGAGGGGGATGAGGCAGCCGTCCAGACCGTGGCAAACAAATGGTCCACCTATGCCCGGTATGCGGAAGAAGCGGGGGCCGAATGTATACTGTCCGCCTGTTCCTCCGTTGGCGACATCGCCGAGCGGGCCGCGGGAACGGTCAGCGTGCCCGTGGTTCGCATTGATGATGCCATGGCAGATCTGGCCGTATCGAGGGGCCGGAGGATCGGGGTCGCCGCAACGCTGGAGACGACCATGAGGCCCACCCTAAATCTGCTTCACAGAAAGGCCGCCGATCAACAGGATTCCATCCAGCTCATTCCGCTGGTCGTTTCCGAGGCTTACGCCAAATTGATGGACGGGGACCAGAAGGGGCATGATGAGCTTCTTGCGGAGCAGCTCCAGCAGCTGGCGCAGCAATGCGAAGTCGTGGTGTTGGCGCAGGCATCGATGTCCAGGGTCATACCGGCCTTACCGAAGGAAATCGGATCGCGCATATTAACCAGCCCAAGGTTAGGGATGGAGCGGCTAAAGCAGCTTTATTTTACCTAGACAAAAAGGATAGGGAGAGATGAAATCATGACTCGTACAACCAAGCCGGACAACGTACTTACGCTGAAAAAAGCATTGGAGATTGCCGAGGTCAACCGGTTTGCCATCGGTTCCTTCTCGCCACGCTATACGCCCATGATCGCGGCCGTGCTACAAGGAGCCCAGAAGAGCGGCTCACCGGCAATCGTGCAAATTTCACATAAAGAATTGATCCGTTACGGCATAACACCGGCCGAATTCGCGGATGAATTTTACGAGCGGCTGAACACGGACCGCATCACCGTTCCGGTCGTTCTGCATTTGGATCATACCAAGGAACCGGGACCGATTCAGGAAGCGATAGAGGCAGGTTTCACATCCGTCATGATTGATGCTTCGGAGAAAAGCCTGGAGGATAACATCGCCATTTCCCGGGAGGTGGCGGAGTATGCTCATGCCAAGGGCGTATCGGTCGAGGCCGAGCTCGGCATGATCGGAACGACGGATTTCGTGGAGACGGACAAGGATGAGGAGCTGTATACGGATCCCGAGGAAGCGGCTTATTTTGTCCGGCAGACCGGTGTGGATGCACTTGCGGTTTCGTGCGGTACAGCTCACGGTGTCTACATGGTAAAGCAGCCCAAAGTGGACTATGAAAGGCTCCGGGCGATTCGTACCCTGACTCCCGTACATCTGGTCCTGCATGGGGGTTCGGGTGTGCCGGCCGATATGGTCCAGAAGGCGGTTAAGCTGCCGGATGGCGGTGTCAGCAAGGTGAATATCGCCACCGATCTGGAGCTGGCGCTGCTGGACGCTTTGAACCGGAAGGAACGGATGACAAACAAGGAATGCCTTCGGTTAAGTCCAGCCCAGCTAGCTTTGGGGCGGGAGGCCGTTGCGGAGACGGTGGTGGAGAAAATTCGCCATGTTCTGAACAGCGAGGGTCAAGGACATCATTTTTAGTAGGCTCATTTGCTGAAATCCGGATGCGTTTGAATTATAGATACACATTCAAATCTTTGAACTTACAGGAGGTTCACACATATGAAGCAAAAGCAGAAGCTCCACATGATTGGCAATGCCCATCTGGATCCCGTGTGGCTGTGGCAGTGGCAGGAAGGTTTTCAGGAGACAAAGGCGACTTTCCGTTCGGTGCTCGACCGGATGAGCGAGTATGACGATTTCGTCTATACGTCAAGCTCGGCTGCCATGTACGAATGGGTGGAGAACAACGATCCCGCCATGTTTGAAGAGATTCGGCAGCGCATCTCGGAAGGCCGCTGGGAGATCGTGGGCGGCTGGTGGATCCAGCCGGACTGTAACATTCCGAACGGGGAATCCTTTGTCCGCCAAGGTCTGTACGGTCAGCGATATTTTCTGGAGAAATTCGGCGTGACGGCCAAGGTCGGCTACAACGTGGACAGCTTCGGCCATAACGGCATGCTGCCGCAAATTTTGAAGAAAAGCGGGATGGATTCCTATATTTTCATGCGTCCGATGCCAAGCGAGAAGGGATTGCCCGGCCGGTTATTCCTATGGGAGTCCAGCGATGGGAGCCGGGTTACCTCTTACCGCATTCCGTTCGAATATTTGTCCTGGGGCAAGGATTTGGAGCGGCACGTCAGCCGCTGTATGACAGAGCTTAAGGATCCGCATAACGAGATCATGGTGTTTTACGGCGTGGGCAATCATGGGGGCGGACCGACGAAGGAAAACATCGAGAGCATCCGGAGGCTGAATGACGACGAGTCTTTCCCGGAGCTGGTATTCTCTACGCCGAATCAATATTTTGCGGAGATGGAGAGGCTGGAGGTTCCCCTGCCTGTCGTTCATGACGATCTCCAGCACCATGCCAGCGGCTGTTACGCGGCCCATTCCGGCATCAAGCAATGGAACCGGCAAGCCGAGAACAAGCTGAGCGCTGCAGAGAAATGGTCCGCTCTCGCGGAACGTCTGTTGGGTCAGCCTTATCCGCACGATTACGGAACCGCCTGGAAGAACGTATTGTTCAACCAGTTCCATGATATTCTGGCTGGCACAAGCCTGGAATCCGCTTATGAGGATGCCCGGAACATGCATGGGGAAGCCATGTCGATTGCCGAGCGCAATCTGAATTATGCGATACAGAAGTTCTCATGGAACATCGGCATCGAGCATGAGGAGGGAATGAAGCCGTTCGTGGTTTTCAACCCGCATGCCTGGGCAAGCAGTGTCAATGTCGAGGTGGAGATCGGCGGCTTGAAGGAAGGGGCCGTTTTGGTGGATGAAACGGGAAAAACGATCCCTTATCAGACGGTGCAGCCCCATGCCACGTCCAATGGACGCTACCGTTTGAGCTTCGTGGCCGAACTGCCGTCCATGGGATACCGCGTGTATAAGCTGCTTCAGCTTGCCGGTAGCACCGACGTCAAACCGGAAGGCTTGAAAGCCAGCGACTTCGCGATGGAGAACAAGCGCTTCCGGCTGGAATTTGATCCGGCAACCGGATGTATCAGCAGCCTCTACGACAAGAAGGTCGGCTTTGAGCTGTTTAAGGGTCCGGCTGCTGTGCCGACCGTCATGAAGGACGAGTCGGATACATGGAGTCATGAGGTGCTGCACTTCCAGGACAAGATCGGCGAATTTCGGGCCGTCTCGGTGAAGCGAGTGGAGCATGGTCCGGTGAAGTCGGTCATCCGGGTGACAAGCGAGTACGGCGCTTCGCGTCTGGTGCAGGATTTTACGATGTACAAGGAGCTTGATTACATCGATGTTAAGGTGCACGCGGACTGGCGCGAGCAGTTCAAAATGCTCAAGCTGGTCTTCCCGATGAATCTGATCTTTACCCGCCACAGCTATGAAATTCCGTTCGGTTACATCGAACGCGAAGGAAACGGGGAAGAGGAGCCTGGCCAAAGCTGGGTCGATTTCAGCGGTATTGTACGTGAGGACGAAAGCGTCTACGGGATGTCGCTGATGAATGACGCGAAGTACAGCTACAGCATCCATAACAAGGAGCTGGCCCTTACCGTACTCCGGAGTCCAATATATGCCCACCATGATCCGCATGTGCCGAAGCGCGACGGGCACTATTCCTTCATCGACCAAGGCATTCAGCAGTTCCAATACCGGCTGCTTCCCCATGCCGGAACATGGGAGCATGCCGACACCGTCAAGCGGGCGCTCGAGCTTAATCAACGGCCGACGATTGTCATCGAGACCTATCACGATGGCGAACTGCCGCAGAAGGACTCACTGCTGGAGGTGGATCAGGACAATATCATCGTGAGCGCCGTGAAACAAGCGGAGGACAATGATGATTTGGTGATCCGTTGTTACGAAAGCAACCGGGTCGGAACCGAGGCCGTCATTCGACTGCCGAAATGGAACCGCAGCATCGATGCGGCATTCGGGCCAAGCGAGATCAAAACCTTTCGCATCCCGAAAAATCCGGAAGAGCCGGTGAAGGAGACCAACCTGATGGAATGGGATCTGGAGGAAGGCTCCGGATTGAAATAAATCGGTTGTCGGTGGCTGAATTCAACGGATAAGGAGAGGGTTTGGCATGCTCATGATCGGCATTGATATCGGAACGACCAACAGCAAGGTCGGTGTCTTTGATGATACGGGCAGGATGCTGTCCCAAGCGAGCCGTCAAACCAAGCTTTATGTTCACAGGGATGCCAGTACCTACTTTGACCCGCTCCGCATATGGACCGACGTGGCGGACATGATCAAGGAAGCCGCCGGCAAGGTGGAAGCGGCAAGGATCGTTTCCATCGGAATCACCAGCATGGCGGAGAGCGGACTGCTGCTTGACAGGAGAACGGGAGAGCCCATATCGGAGATCGTGCCCTGGTCGGACAGAAGCTCCGCGCCTCAGGCTCAACTGCTGGAAACGGAGGATGATCCGTTAGCGAGGTTTCTCGCCAGCGGACTGCATCCTTCCTTCAAGCTGAGCCTGGCAAAAATCCTGTGGCTGAAGCAGCGCGATCCGACCGTAATGAGTCATGCGGTATGGCTATCGGTAGCCGGCTACATCGCCTACCGGCTGACGGGCGTGATGGCCTTCGATTATTCGCTTGCGGCCCGGACCTATGCCTTCGATATCCGGACCAGGACGTGGGATAAGGAGTGGCTAGGCCATTTGAAACTGCCGCTGGACCTGTTTCCGGAGGCATTTCCAAGCGGTCATGCGATCGGGCATGTGACCGGCGCTGCGAACCATCTCGGCCTGCCGCGCTCGGCGCTCGTATGCATCGGCGGCCATGACCATCTCTGCGCCTCGCTGGCGGTGGAAGCGTTAAGACCGGGAGACGTGTACAGTTCCATGGGCACCGCAGAAACGCTGGTGGGCGTTATGGAGGAACGAGGGCTCAAGTCGCGCGATTATGATTCAAAGCTTGCCTTCGGACTCCATCCGGTGGAGGGGCGCATGTTCTGGATGGGCAGCAATTCGGCCTCCGGAGGTTCTGTGGAATGGGCACGCTCGATTATGGGCCATCCTCGTCTCACTTACGAAGCGATGGAACAGGAGGTGGTCGGCTGCGGGCCGGGACCGACCGGAATTCTGTACTTTCCGTTTCTGACAGGAAGCGGTCCGCCGGAGCCCGATGCGAATGCCAAAGCTGCGTTCATCGGATTAACCCAAGGCCATACCCGCGGTCATCTGTGCAAAGCGGTGCTGGAAGGGACCTCGTACCAGATGGAACGCGTACGCGAAACGGCAGCGGGCTTGCTGGAAGGGCCGATGGGACGGATCCGCGTGACGGGCGGTGGTGCAAGGCTTGCTTCTTGGCTGCGAATAAAAGCGGCCGTGTCCGGATGTATGCTGGAGGTACCGGATATCCGGGAGGCGTCCATGATGGGAGCGGCGCTGCTCGGCGGCACGGGATCAGGTATCTATTCCTCGCTCCGGAAAGCAGCGGCCAGCGCAAATAACGCAAGGAGCTCTAAGTATATCCCGTTTCGGGAGGAGGAGCATTCGGCTTACCGTGATATTTACGAATCTCAATATATTCCGATCAGCCATCATCTTAGATTACGGAAATGAGCTGGATGAGGAGTGAAGGCTAACATGAATGCAATCATGGAAAATATGCAGCGCAAATACCCGGAGCTTGCGGGCTGCGCGCATGATGTTCTGCGTGCTTTTGAAATTATAAAATCTGCTTTTTATAAAGGGAACAAACTGTTGATCTGCGGCAACGGGGGAAGCGCTTCGGATTCGGAGCACATCGTCGGCGAATTGATGAAGGGGTTCCGGATGACGCGTCCGGTGCCCCTGGCGTTTCGAAGGAAACTAATCGAGGTCGACCCGGAGCAGGGGGATTATATGGCCGATCACCTGCAGGGAGCGCTCCCGGCCATATCGCTCGTCAGCCAACAGGGTCTGATCAGCGCGTTCAGCAATGACGTGGAGCCGTCCATGGTGTATGCCCAGCAGGTATACGGGTACGGCAAACCTGGCGATGTTCTGCTGGGACTCAGCACTTCAGGCAATTCCGTCAACGTAATTCGGGCGGTCCAGGTGGCCAAGGCAGCGGGGATGAGCAGCGTCGTCATGACCGGCAAAAGCGGGGGAGTCCTTAAAACGATCAGCGATGTCACGATTGCCGTTCCTTGGGAAGAGACCTCGGACGTTCAGGAACGGCATCTTCCGGTTTATCATGCCTTATGTCTGATGCTGGAGGAGGCGTTCTTTGCATGACCTATTTGTCCGGTTTCGATATTGGAGGGACGAAATGCTCCGTGTCCGTCGGCAGGCAAGAAGCTGACGGAACGCTGACCATCCTGGCCAAAGAACGCTTTCCGACGCCTCATGAACCGGAGGAAGCACTAACCATCATGATGAATGTGCTTGAGCAATTGCTGCAGCAATTGCACCTGCCCGGCGTTGAGGCAATCGGCATCAGCTGCGGCAGTCCGTTGAACAGCGAGCTCGGGCTTGTCCACAGTCCGCCGAATTTGCCGCATTGGAATGGGATTGATGTTGTGAGTCCGGTCAAACAACGTTTCCGGGTACCGGTCGGCCTCCAAAACGATGCCAATGCATGCGCCTTGTCAGAATGGAGATGGGGCGCCGGCCGTGGCACGAAAAACATGCTGTTCCTGACATTCGGAACAGGCATGGGAGCCGGCTTGATCTTGAACGGTCGGCTGTATACGGGAACGAACGATATGGCCGGCGAGATCGGCCATATCCGGCTGGAGCATGACGGTCCGGTCGGGTATGGCAAAGCGGGATCCTTTGAAGGCTTTTGCAGCGGCGGCGGGATCGCCAGACTGGCTGCAACCCATGCGGAAGCGGTGCTGAACGCCGGAGGTACGACCTCCTTTTGCAGCGATAAAGAACAGCTGGCTTCCATCACGGCCCAGTCGGTCGGCGAAGCGGCCCAGGATGGTGACCCAACGGCCCTGAAGGTTTTTCACCTCGTGGGAGAAGAACTGGGGCGGGGACTGTCCGTGCTGGTGGATATTTTGAATCCCGAGATGATTGTCATCGGCAGCATCTACGGCCGTCAGCAAAAGCTGCTGGAGCCTGTGGCGCTTGAAGTTCTGAAACGGGAAGCGTTACCTGGGGCTTTGTCGGTATGCAAAGTGGTTCCGGCAGCGCTGGGCGAACGGGTCGGAGATTATGCGGGCCTATCGGTCGCCATGCATGCACTGTCCATGCTGGCAGATGCGGAGACAGTTAATCCACGATGATGAAGCAAAGAGGGGGAATATCGGAAATGTCCGCAACCTACACGAATGCAACCAGGCAAGAGCTGCCTCAGCGCAGGTATGTGCTCGATCTGATCCATCAAATGGCGGTTTCCGTCCATGACTATGAACGAGGAATGATTCCCTTGGAGCTCATCGGCGTTCAAGAAATCGGATTCGATCATGACGCTGGTGTGCACAGAGAAGGGAATATACCGGTAACGGTTACAAAAGACACAAGCGTCTCGGAAAAGAGCGTACAGGACGAGGCGGGATCGAATTATACTGCCACGAATCATTCGGGAGCCGCAAACGCAATATGTTGCAACACGGATGGTGGAAGGCTGGACGGTTGTCTTCTCTATGCTTATCGCAGTGCCGATGGAACCGCCTCGGCGGATATTCGAATCGTGATAAAGGAAAAGAGCGTGCTGGCCTATGTGGATGCCAAGCTGGCGAATGATAGCCTGTTTGGCAAACAAAGCTATTTCAAACCGGAAGCGGCCGTCACTATAAGCTTTGGCCATCCCGTTCATGAGGGGTATATGGCGAATTACCGGCATAAGGACTGGTGGACACGTCCGCATTTCGGACCGGGATGGGATACGCTGCCTCGGCGTACCCAGTCGCTGGTGTGGAGAACGGCCCCGGACCAGTACCTGTATCTGCTCCCGGTCTGCGATGACCGATGCCGAACGGATCTGCAAGGGGATGACAGCGGGCTTCAAGCCGTAGTATCGCCTTTGATCCTCGGTCATGATTCGATCAAAGCGCTGGCGTTTTCGCTATCGTGGGGAACGGAGCCTTACGAGGTTGCAGAGAAGGCTTCATCAGATAGCCTTCATGCGTTGAACCGGGAGCATCGTAAAGGGAAGGCATACCCGCCGTTGATGGAGTATATCGGTTTTTGCTCCTGGGATGCCTTCTACCATGAGGTTCATGCGGGCGGAATACTGGAGAAGGCCGAGGAGCTGAAGCTCCTGAAGCTGCCGGTCAGGTGGTTCATGATTGATGATGGCTGGCTCGATGTGTCGGAGATGCGGCTCCAGTCGCTGAAGCCGGACGGGAATAAGTTCCCGGAAGGTTTTCTGCCGGTTACGCGTCAGCTCAAAGAAGATTATGGCGTGGACTGGGTCGGAGTATGGCATACCATTGCCGGCTACTGGGGCGGCATTTCCCAAGGAAGCGACTTGGCGGCGCGGTACGGGGAGTTCCTGCACGAAACTCGGAATGGGCGGCTGATTCCATCTCCGGAACAAAGCAAGGGCTTCGGGTTCTGGGATGTTTGGCACCGTGAGCTTAAGGAACAGGGCATCGATTTCGTCAAGGTTGATGGCCAAAATTCCATTACGAACATGACCATGTACAACATGACGGCCGGCGAAGCAGCGGCAGGAGCCCATGAGGCTTTGGAGGCTTCGGTGTATCAACATTTTGAGGGGAACATCATGAACTGCATGGGCATGGGTTCGGAGAACGTATGGCACCGACCCGTCTCTTCCATGTCCCGGAACAGTGACGACTTTGTGCCGCAGGAGGCAGGCAGCTTTAAGGAGCATGCGCTTCAGAATGTATACAATTCCTATTATCATGGACAGTTCTACTGGGGAGATTGGGACATGTTCTGGACATCGCATGAGGATGCGCTGCAGAGCGCCGTGCTCAGGGCAATCAGCGGTGGACCGGTCTATTTCAGCGATCCCGTTGGGACCACCGACCCGGCTAGGGTATGGCCCATGATCTATCGGGATGGCCGGATCGCGAGAGGAGACCTGCCGGCCCAGCCGACAGTGGATTGCCTGTTCCGCAACCCGAACACGGAGCCGATTCCGTTAAAGGTATGGAACCGGGTCGGACCATCGGGCGTCATCGCCGCTTTTAACATCACGCTGGATGACGCGATTGTGAAGGGCACCGTCCGTCCAAGCGATGTACCGGGCCTTGAGGGCGAAGCTTTTGTACTGTTTGAACCGCTTACGCGGAAGGTGCGTACGCTCCAAAGAGGAGAGGAGCTGAGCCTGCATTTACAGCCGGGTGAGGTTGCGGTTTACAACGTGATCCCGGTTCGGAAATTCTGCACGCCTATCGGTTTGACGGATAAGTTTCTATCCACTCACGCTGTGCTGCAGATTGAAGAGCATCCTCAGAAAACGGCGGTTCGCTTGGTTGAAGGCGGCATCTTCGGGTTTACAGCGGACCCTGCCCGCTCCGTTAAGGCTATAGTCAATGGCTTGGAAGCCAGGGTGGTTCGGAGCGGGGAGCTGTGTGAGATTGATTGCTGCGAAATAGAGGGAGAGCCTGTCATCGAGATTTTCCAAGAGTTCAAAGTTTAAGGCCGAATGCGCCTTGGAGAGGTCGCAGTTGCTATCTGGCAGCCAGGACGGATCAGTTAGAAAACGGCCTTTCCTCGGCGATCCCCGTTTTGGGAACGTTCCCAAAAATTTGCTATTGCATGAGTCTGTTCAGCCATCACTTAGAAGAAGGAGCGTTTATCGCTATGGTTCCTACGATTCATGACGTGGCCAAACTGGCGAATACCTCCAAGAGTACGGTATCCCGCTACTTAAACGGCCAAAAGGTTAAGAAAACGACGCAGGCTGCACTCGACAGGGCGATACGGGAGCTGAATTTTCACCGCAACGCCCACGCCCGCCGTTTGGTAACCAGCAAGACGTTCACGATCGGCATCGCCATCGACGACATCTCCAACGTGTTTTACTCCGGGATGATCAAGGGGATCGAGGACGCTGTCAAAAAAGAAGGCTATAACTGCATCTATTACAGCTGGACATCGAATTTCAACCGGGAAATATCGTTTTTGGATCTGCTGTATGAAGGACAGATTGACGGGTTGATTCTCGTCAGCTTCAGGCGCAGGCAAGAGGAAGAACTGCAGAAGATCCGGGAGTCTCCGCTGCCGGTGGTGCTTATCGGCGACCGTGGCGGGAAGGACGGCATCTTCTCCGTCGACGTCGATAATGCGTTCGGCGTGTCCGAGCTGGTTGCTTACCTGCATTCGATCGGACATCGGAACATGGCTTATATTACCGGACCCGATCATGCAGCTGCCAGCAAATACAGACTGAAGGGATACATCGACACGCTTGGGGCGTTGGGAATTCCGTATCGCCCGGAATGGGTGGTGACATCTGATTGGAGCAATCAGGGAGGGTACGAGGCGATGCTGGAGATCAACGGTTTTGAGGGGATTACCGCCGTTCTCGCCTCCAATGACGAGACCGCCGTCGGCGCCATGCGAGCCATCCAGGAAAGCGGCCGCAGCATGCCGGAGCATATGTCGATTGTCGGATTTGACGACATCTCCATCGCGCAGTGGGTATATCCGGCCTTGACGACAGTTCGCCAGCCATTTTTTGAAATCGGTAACAAGGCGGCGGCCGGCCTGTTCGATAAAATTCACGGCAGGCCGCATGCGGAGAGCGCAAGTCATTTATTAAGACCGAAGCTTATTATTCGGAATTCCTGTGCGAACACGTAAAGGGAGGCACGCCCGGTGAAGACGAAAATCAATAAATCGAATTACGGCTACCTGTTTATTTCACCTTTTTTTATTGGATTCATTATTTTTGGTCTGGTGCCGATTTTATACACCTTGTATCTCAGCTTCACGAAATGGGATGGCTTTGACGATCCCGTGTTTCTGGGCATTGCCAATTATGAGCGGATCCTCCAGGACAGCTTCTTTTATCAGGCGATCGGAAACACGCTGATCATCTGGCTGATGTCGATCATACCGCAGCTGACAATTGCGCTTATATTGGCCATGATCCTGAACGAGAAGTTCATTCGCGGCAAGCATTTTTTCCGCGCGGTCTATTTCTTTCCCCACATCATTACGCCGGTTACGCTCGGCGTCATGTTCAGTCTGATGTTCGACTGGCAGACGGGAAGCATCAACAAAATCATCATGGCGATGGGCTTGGTGGATGATCCGGTCAACTGGTTCAACCATCCTTGGCTCGCCAGGATGATTGTCGCCGGCGTCATCTGCTGGCAATATTTCGGTTACAACATGATCGTCTTTATCGCAGGTCTTCAATCCATTCCGTCCGAGGTGTACGAGGCCGCGGAAGTGGATGGGGCGACGAAGTTCCAAACGGCGCTTCGTATCACGTTCCCGATGCTGCGCCCGGTCTTTCTGTTCACGCTTATTACGTCGGTGATCGGTGGCCTGCAGCTGTTCGATGCGCCGCTGATGCTCGGATCGGGCCCAGGCAACGCGACCCGGACCATGGCGATGTATCTGTACGAAACAGCTTTCCTGAACTTCGATTACAGCTACGGGGCAACGATTGCCTACGCGATCTTCATCGTGATTATGCTGTTCTCGCTGATTACGGCTCGGGCTGCGAGACTGAAGGACTAGGGGGTGCCAGAACTTATGAGAGCTGCAGCGGTTAAACAAAACAACGTCAAGATGATTTTGGGGCGAACGGTGCTCTACCTTTTTCTGCTTGTGATTGCCCTGACCTGTCTCATTCCTTTTTACAGCATGATCATGACCTCGACGCATGCCAATTCGGATATCGCCAGAAGGTTGCTGGTCGTACCGGGAGACCAGTTTCTAGTCAATTATGAGCGGCTGATCGATACGGTCCACATTTGGCGCGGGTTTGCCAATTCGATCATCATTTCCGTAGTATCCACGGCCATTGGCTTATATTTTGCGGCATTGGGCGGCTACGGATTTGCCAAGTACAACTTCAAGCATAAGAACATTCTCTTCGTGGCCGTACTGGGAACGATGATGATTCCGGGACAGCTTGGCATCATCGGTTTCTACAAGCTGATGGATACGTTCAATATGCTGAATACGTACTGGCCGTTGATCTTGCCTTCCATTTCAAGCGCATTCGGCATCTTTTTCCTGCGTCAGATCGCGGACTCTTCGGTGCCGACGGAGATTATGGAATCGGGCCGGATCGACGGCTACGGGGAACTGAGAATTTTCCACCGCCTTGTCATTCCGTTGATGATCCCCGGCATTGCCACGCTCGGCATTTTGAATTTCATCGGCAGCTGGAACGAATTCCTGACCCCGATGATCATTTTGTTCGATAATCAGCTGCAAACGCTTCCGGTGATGATTGCCAGCGTTAAATCCCAGTTCACTTCCGACTTTGGCGCGCAGTACGTCGGCGTTGTGATCTCAACCATCCCGATTCTGATCGTATTTTCGATCATGTCGAAGAAAGTAATCAGCGAAATCGCGGCGGGAGCCGTAAAGGGGTGACGGCCGCAAGGAGTCTGAAAGGAGGGATGCCCTGGCCTAGGCCTGCTTGTCGCTTCTTTATGAAATCATTTCGGATGGGTTTAATCGAGGTTTGTCTAGAAACGAATGAAATGTATAGGGGGAGATTGTTTTGAAAAGGAACAAGTTAATCGGCATGCTGCTGTCCGCCATTCTGTTAACCGGACTTCTCGCCGGATGCTCCGGCGGCAGCGAAGCAAGTCAGGGAGGATCATCTCCGGCCAAGAACGAGAACGGGGAGCTTCAAGGCAAACTGGTGATATGGACATTCTTTGATCAAGTGCAGGACATGGCGGACCAGTTCGAGGTGAAACATCCGGGAGTGACCGTCGAGGTGAAGATGTTCCCGGGCGATCAGTACCAGACGAAGCTGCTGACGGCGCTGCAGACCGGCAAGGATACGCCGGATATCTTCGATTTGGAGCGGGGATACATCGGCAAATTCATCGACTCCAAATTCACGACGGACTTATCGGCGTTGGGCATTGATGAGCTTGTCAAAGATAATATTCCATACGTAACGGAGCTCGGAAGAGGGTCGGACGGCAAAATCCGCGCGGTATCGGATCATTCGTCACCGGGCGGATTCTGGTATCTGCGCGAGACGGCACAGGAATACCTTGGTACCGACGACCCTGACGAAATCAGCGGGATGGTCGACAGCTGGGACAAAATCATCCAGCTTGGAAAGCAGGTCTATGAGGCGAGCGGTGGCAAGATTCACCTGATCGCAAACGCCGGAGACGTATTTGATATTGCTGCCTATAATCTGGAACCATGGGTGAAGGATAACAAGCTTAACGTGGATCCACAGTGGCAGGAATACTATGAGATTCAGAAAGAGATTCGTCAGAACAACGTGGACGCTAAGCTGCCGTTCATGTCGGCGGGATGGGGTAATGCCTTGAATGACGGCAGTGTCGTGCTGACTTCCATGCCGGCATGGGCGGGCTTTATGGTGGATAACAAGGATGGCAAGGCCGAAGGGAAATATGGGGTAGCCAAGACGCCGTTAGGCTTCTACAGCGGAGGCACTTACCGCAGCATATATTCCAAATCCGAGAATCAGGAGCTGGCCTTTGAATTTATTAAATACATCGCTGGACCGGAGTGGCAGCAGCACAATCTGGAGAAGACAGGAAATATGCCGGCTTCCGGCAAAGTTTACGAAGACAACCTGGAACAATTCAAATCCCCGCTGTTCGGTGATCAGAACATACTGGCTCCGTACTATGAAACGGTTAAGCAAATGCCGGGACATACCGCAGACAAGTATGGCGAGGAAATTCTGAGCAAGTGGAGAAAGGTTGCTGGTGAAGGGGTCACCAATAATCGGAGTTATGACGAAGTATTGTCCGATTTTATAAAGGAAGTAAAGAATTCTTTCCCTGAACTGAAAATCGATTAAGCACGTCACATATCATATCTGCGGTTGATGGGGGAGGCTGCTTCCTTCGCGAGGCAGCCTTTTCCTGTCCTTTTTCGTGAAGGATAGACCTTGGATGTAGGAAGAAGACATTGTATAGAGTGGAAGGAGACACCTTGATGAACAGCTTGCAGGAATATGTGCAACAAATCCGTATCATTGACGGGCATGAGCATTTGGCTACGCCGGCCATTAGAAAAAAGGAGAATACCGGTATCTTTGGCTTGCTTCATTACCTGGACTCGGATCTGATTACGGCCGGCATGCCACGGGATATTTTAAGCCCAAGAAGCAAAACCAGCGACGAAGAGAAAGCTGCCGTCTTCCTGAAATATTGGGACCGTACGAATAATACGACGTATGCCCGGATGTTGAAGACCGCCTTAGAGGATCTGTACGGATTCAGGGATTGGAGCGTACAGGGCATCCTGGAATTGGACGGGAAGGTGAAAGCCGCCTCTGCCAACGATGATTGGTACCGCAAAGTGCTGAACGAGCAATCAGGGATCGACGTGGCGTTTACGCTGATTCAGACAACCGAGATGAACACCGAGCTGCTGAGGCCGATCATGTTCCTGGACTTTGCCTTTAAACTGCGAACATTAAAGGATATTCAGGCGGTGGAGCGTTCCGCTGCCGTTACCGTGCATACCTTGGAGGATTACTTGAATGCGGTGGATTCCTTGCTATATAGATACGTTCAGGAAGGGATGGTTGCCACGAAGCTGGGACATGCGTACTGGCGCAGCCTGGCTTGCGGCAAACCGACTCGATTTGAGGCGGAACAAGCTTTTAACCGAATGATGGTCGGGTCGCTGGATGAGCCGCTGAGTCAAACGGATTGTTTGCCTCTTCAGGATTACCTGATCCATTTCATCGTCCGTCGGTCCATTGCCTATGAATTGCCGATTCAGATCCATACCGGCCATCACGAGACCAGCGTCTCCGGCAACGGGAATATCATTACAAATTCCAGGGTGACAGGCCTGCTGCCGCTTCTGCTTGAATACCCGGAAGCCAAGTTTGTGCTTTTGCACTGCGGCCTTCCATACCAGAATGAATATTTGAGTTTAGCGAAAAATTTCCCGAACGTTTATGCGGATTTCACCTGGGTTTACATTATATCGCCGACGGCGGCCAAGCAAATCTTAAGCCAGATGATCGAAATGGTGCCGGGCACCAAAATTCAGGGCTTCGGCGGTGACTACAATTTCGTTGAAGGCACTTATGCCCATCAGAAGCTGGCACGGCAGATTGCCGCGGATGTTCTCCAAGAGAAAGTCCGTGAAGGCTCGCTAAACGAACGGGAAGCGATAACGTTTGCGGATCGAATATTCCGCGATAATCTGATGGAGCTTTATCGACTCTAGCGGCTCTTCCCCGGCTGGATGATGGAACTATAACGAATGATGGAGGCGATATGAATAAATGGAATGGACGACGCAGAATAGAAACGGTGGGACGGAGCTTCATATTCTTGGGGGACAGGCGGGTTCAACCTGTTCCATGCGTTTTGCCGCGCTGTTAAGTTTGCTGGACGATTCCGGTCATGCCGTGGATATTCCCGTTGACCGTGTGATTCCGACGAAGGACGGGTTTCAGGTTGAAGGTAAGCATGAAGATTTCGAGATTGTAAGCCGCTGGGTATTGATTCACGATATCACTTCCTATTACGACGTCCATCTGGAGATGTGTTATACAGGCAGCGTTGAGAAGGAGGCCGGACTTCGAATTGGCTGCGATCTCCTCGGCGGAGGCAAACCTGACTGGATGATTCCCGGAGCCTTTTATAAGGAGAACCGATTTGAGCATAACTTCCGAAAATACCCCAGGTATGATTATCACGGAGGAAAGGCTGCGGAGATGGTATCGGATCATTGGTCATTTCGGAGCGACAGGGCGGCGCTGCCTGCCGTGTTCGCTTGGAATGACGGCATGTGCGGGGCGCTCTGCACGGACGAAGTCTCGGTGATCGGACTCAGTGGTCTCGGCTTCAGAGGGAACGCGGAAGGGACCCAGATTTGGCTCGATTTCCCTTACCGTGAAGAGCCGGTCACCTTCGTCGGAGAGCCGGTTCCGGATCCGGCGGATGTAAACATGCATTCCTTCAAACCAGGCGAGCAGATCCGATTGAAGTTCAAGCTGTATGCTGGAGCGTCGGACCCGCATGCCTACGATCCGTTTGTACGTCAGATGTACAAACTGCACCAGGAGGACCACACGTTGAATCCATGGATCGGTTTGAAGGAAGCAGGCGAATTGACAGCACATGGCCTGTATACGTGGCATTATCGCGAAGAATACGGAATCTTGAACGAAACGGCGGCATTTGACCGGGAATTTAACAACAACGTCAAGCAGCAGGGAGACAGACCCCATATGCATGTCGGATGGGTCAGTGGCGCGCCTTATGCTTATGCATTGCTTGCCTATGGGCGAAAACATGGCATATCTAGATATATTCAGGCCGCGCATTCGGTGCTTTCCAAGGTTGCCTCGGGGATTGCGCCAAACGGTACGTTCTGGGCATCCTGGATAGTCGGCAAAGGCTGGACTACCGGATGGAATCCGAAATCGGACTGGCTGCAGGCGCGTACGATCGCCGAAGCGACGCTGTTCATGATCCGGGCGCTGGTCTTGGAGCAATCCTATGGAGATCAGCACAAGGATTGGGAACAAGCGGTTCTGTCCAATCTGGATTTTGCTGAAGCGCACCAACGGGAAGACGGCAATTTCGGCTCGTATTACCACTGCGAGAGTGGTCGGGTAGAGGAATGGGACGGCGCAGGAGGAATGCTGTGGATTGCCGCATTGCTCGAAGGAGCCCGGCTGTTCGGTAACAGCGATTATAAGGAAGCCGCCGTCGCAGGTGGAGCCTATTATGAGAGCTTCATCATCAATGAATATATTTACGGCGCGCCGGAAGACGTGCATCTGACGCCTACGTCGGAGGATGCTTACAATGCAGTGGTCTCCTACGTTCTTTTGTATGAGCACGACAAGCAGGACAAATGGCTGGACTTGGCAAAAAGCGCTGCGGATTGGATGATGACCTTTCGTTGGACGTACAATCTCGATTTTCCCAAGTTTTCGTTTCTGGGTCAGTATGATTTCAAGTCCCGGGGCGCGGACCAGGCGTCAACCTCGAATCAGCACCTGCACAATTACGGATTGTTCTGCGTTCCGGAGATGCTCAGGCTATGGAGGTACAGCGGGGATGATTATTACAAGGACCGGACGAGAGATCATATTGCCTGCTTCCTTCAGTTCGTGGCCAGGGAAGACGGTGATTTTAACGCATATAAAGGGATGGTTACCGAGCGGTTTTACAACACGAATTGTTTCCAGCCCAAAGGCATGATGCTGACGTTATCCCATGCCTGGTGCGTGGGACTTGTATTGTATGCTTCACAAGAAGCGATGGCATACGCGGCCGATCTGGATCTGCCGTTGTGAAGCATCTGTCTGACCAAGACATGATAACTAGGGGGAAGAGCGTGATGAACGTGTTCATGAATCCGGAAACCTTGCCTGTTCTAGGCAGGAGTGATGTGGTTGTCATCGGCGGGAGTTTTGCGGGCATCGCTGCGGCAATCCGTCTGGCAAAGGGGGGCAAGCAGGTCGTATTAATCGAGTCCCGAACGTACCTGGGAACGGAAATGACAGCCAAGCTGATGCCTTGGATCGAGCTTAACGGGGATACGGATTCGGCATTACCCGAACTCATTAAAGCTGTGATGGCTCAGCAGAATATGGGAGCGCTGCTCCATGAAAGTTATGCGGGCAGCATCAGGGAGGGGCAGGGGCTGGATGATCAGGCAGCAAGCATTTCTTGTATTCCTATGCACCCAGACCGATTAAAACGGGGCTTGGAGGATCTTCTTCTTGAACGTGGAATTGAGTTCGTATATTCCTCCATACCGATTGCGCTGCATCATGAACATGGCCGCCTGAACGGCATCGTGGTCGCCAACAAATCAGGCCGGCAGGTGATACGCGCCGAATGCATCGTGGATGCCACCGAGACGGCCATCACGGCTGCGCTGATGGGAGAACCGCTTGCCCGGTTTCCTCATGGATCGTCGGCATGTTATTATAGGACCTTGGAATTTACAGGAGCCGTGGATGTGCGGTCAGGTGAGATGTTAATACCGGAAGAGCTAGGCTTTCTGGATAACACGATCCGTGTTCGCTTCGGCTGCCGGGGAGAAGGCCATGTTTACGTTACGTTCGGTCTGTCGCTCCAGAGCGGCAACACGATGAAAGCGGACCGCGACAGGGAAGTGTCCGCACGATTCATCGGCATGAAAGTGGCTTCGTATTTGACGAAGCAGGTACCGGGTTTTGGCAAAGCCGTATTGAGCTTTGCTTCCCATGAATTATCTGGTCCTTATGCTTTCGGTCCGGCGGGAGATTTGCACGGATGGGAAGCCACTTCCGCCAATGAATCCATGCAAGGCCCTTGGCCCGGCCTCCTGTGCTTGTACAGGGATGTCTATGTGAACGGAAATGCCCGCTTGTTGAATCCCGTAAGCGCAGCTGCATCAGGAGAGGCGGCGGCTCTCTTGCTGCTGGAAGGAGAAACGTATGCCCTTGGAAGGACGCTGCAAGAAGCCGAAACGGTTATCACCGAAAGCGGGGCTGATCCGGAAAGAGCTTGGATCAACCGGTCGGCCAATTCCGAAGAGGGTGAAAAGAACGATTATGAAATATCGTCCATTTCCTCTTTTCGGAAGGAATGGGCAGGAGAAGAAGCGGAGGTTGCAGCCATGGGGCTGCCTGTGCTCAAAAAAGCAAACGTGCTGGTCGTCGGAGGAGGCTCCAGCGGGGCAAGTGCTTCCATAACGGCTGGCTTTGAAGGTATGGATACCGTTTTGGTGGAGCTTAATCCCGGTCTCGGAGGAACGGGAACCTATGGCGGGGTTGACAGCTACTGGTTTGGCCGCCGGGGCGGCTATGCGGCACGAATTCATGAAGCCGTTCAACAGGTACAGTCTTCCATCGGGTATAGGGGCCATAAATGGAATATCGAAGCCAAGGCATTTGCGCTGCTGCAGCTGACGGAGGAAGCGGGAACGGATGCGCTGTTCAATTGCACGACCTGGGGTACGGTGAAGCAAGGGAACCGGGTATGCGGAATTGCAGCCGCCACGCGCTGGGGACCTGTTGTACTGTTGGCTGACGTCGTGATCGATGCTTCGGGCGACGGGGATGCAGCCGCTTTTGCCGGCGCGGAATATGTGTACGGCTCCAGCAAGGATCACACCGTGATGTGGTATTCCTTATCCCAATACAAGGCGCCTTCCAAACTGCAGAACAATTTTACCAGCATGGTCGATGTTTCCAGCATTCTCGACTATACCCGGGCTATCCTGGCCGGGCGGCGAAGGGGCGAAGAATGTCATGATCACGGCATCTACGTAGCAACAAGGGAGAGCCGGCATATCGTGGGCGATGCCGTGATGCAGCTTCCAGATCAGCTGCTGCACCGGCGTTGGCCAGACGTTATTAATGTTCATTTCAGCAACCATGACATAAAAGGGGTAAGCGGAGCGGATTGGGTCAACATCGGATTGATCCCTCCGAACCTTGAGATCGAGATCCCGTACCGTATGCTGCTGCCGAAAGGGCTGGACGGCATTCTGGTTGCAGGCAAGGCGGTTTCGGCGACGCATGATGCTCTGCCTGCCATACGCATGCAGTCCGATCTGGAGAATCTGGGCGCCGTTTGCGCGCTGGCAGCCGTACAAGCGGTTGGCTGTTGCCGGTCGCCAAGAGAGATTGACATCAAGCTGCTGCAACAACGTCTTGGCAAGGAGGGGCTCATACCGGAAGACGCCGTTACCCGAAAGCTCTCCCCTTACAGGTACACGGATGAAGAATTGTCCCAACTCGTGGACTCCATCGAAGGTGATGTGCCGCTCTATGAATATTCGAATATGCGAATGAACGAGATCTATCGGGGACGCCTGCCGTTTGTCGAGATATGCTCGCTGGGACAGCGGAGCATTCCCTATCTGGAATCGGCCTTAACGAAGGCGTCCGAGCGCAAGAAAATCGTGCTCGCTCAGGCTCTGTCCATGCTGGGTGCAAAGTCGGGAGTCCAGGTGCTGATGGATGCGATTACGAAAGAACTCCAAGGCGGCCGGCTGCCGATGCGTACGGCAGAGATCATGTATGTGCAGCTGCCTCCGGACCACGGAGCAATGCCCGAAGCCGCCAATTGGTTATACTCCCTTGCAGCGGCAAGGGATCCTCGCAGCTTGACGGTATGGCAGCGGGTTGCGGGGTTGCTGCATCCCGGTGAGGAGGATTTCAAGGATACCCTGCAGGGAATCTACTATTATATTGATGCGATATGCCATGGAGCCGAACGGCTAGGGTCAAGGGATGCCGTCCCGGTGTTGTTAAAGCTCCATAACATCCCCGAGCTGCGGGGACAATCCTGCAAAAGGGGAGCGCAGCCCGATTACTTTTTGGAGAGGCGCTCGATGCTGGAGCTGGCGATTGGAAGGGCTCTGGCCCGATCGGGAAGCATGGCAGGATATGAAATTCTGATCGATTACCTGGATGACAGCCGGTCGCTGTTAGGGAGAGGCGCTCTTCTTGAGCTGCACAGACTCAGCGGCAAACGATATGGGAAGTTGGCGAAGGTATGGCTGGAATGGTTGCACCGGCAGGAGAGTCGTCTGACGCCGCAGCCGCTCGCGATATTGCTGGATATCGAGTGTAACAGCGAAGACATGCTGCGATGCATCGATTAGCGCGCGGGGTCAAGCAGGAATACGTTGAAGTAGGAGTTATGCCGATGAAATATATTGGTTTGGATATCGGAACAACGAGCATTTGCGGTGTGGTATTCGATGCCGGACTTGGCGAAATATTGTCCACCGCAGCTGAAGCCAACCGGGCCGCACGAGACGGGGCTTACCCGTGGGAACGGCTTCAAGATCCCGAGGCGATTTGGCTGCAGGCAGAAGCGGTAATGAGACAGCTGCAGCAGGAGCATCCGGATATTGGCGGCATTGGCGTAACAGGCCAAATGCATGGCATCCTATACCTGGATGAGCTTGGCAGAGCGGTCAGTCCCTTGTACACATGGCAGGATCAACGCGGAGCGGAGCGCCTTACACAACAGACTTACGCCGAGCGGCTGTCCGAACTCACAGGATATACGCTGTCAACGGGGTACGGCGTTGTAACGCATTTTTTCAACTGGATGAATCATCTAATCCCGTCGTCTGCATGCCGTGTCTGCACGATCCCTGATTATATCGTGATAAAGCTGACCGGTCGTCAAAATCCGTTGATGGATCCGACGCATGCAGCGGGGATCGGCTGCTATTCGTTGCAAAAACAAGACTTTGATGCTGAAGCGATGGAGCAAGCAGGGATAAATCGTAGCTGGTTTCCTTCCGTTCGGGCTTCGGGAACGATGGCTGGATCAACGTCCGGCGGAATTCCGGTGTTTGTATCGCTGGGTGATAACCAGGCCAGCTTCCTGGGCAGCGTAAAAGACATTCACCGCACGGTACTGCTGAATATCGGAACAGGGGGGCAGCTTTCGATCCATGAACCGACGAATGGCCCCGATGTCCCGGAAGGGTTGGAAGCCAGACCGTTTCCAGGGGGCGGCAGGCTGCTTGTCGGCTCTTCCCTTTGCGGCGGAAAAGCTTATGCAATCTTGGAGCAGTTTTTTCGGAAAGTTATCGCCTCCTATACCGGTGAGCCTGTGTCCGCGGGGCAGGTCTACGCCTGGATGGAGCGACTGGCAGCCGAAGATAGCTTATGTGGTGGCGACAGCTTGTCCGTGAATACGCAATTTCTCGGGACAAGGCAAGAACCCGATCGGCGGGGTCAGATTGTCGGCATTTCTGTAGATAACTTTCTCCCCGAATTGTTGGTTGTAGGCTTCCTCCGGGGTATGGTGGAGGAACTGCATGCGTATTTTGAGCGACTGCCGAGAGCTATTCGTCATAACGTCACTTCTCTGGTTGGAGCCGGAAATGCCATCCGCAGCAACGATAGGCTAAGGGACGAAGCAGTCAGGCAGTTTGGTCTTCCCGTGCATGTACCGACTCATTCCGAGGAAGGCGCGGTAGGCGCTGCGCTAACCGCGGCCGTCGGATCAGGGGAGGTTGTCTCGTTTGAAACCGCGGGTCAACGGCTGGGTTGATTCATTAAGGACGCATCGGGCGGCCGGCAGCATATATTGAAAGCTGGTTGAACATGAAGAGCGACATGATACAAAAGGCGGCCCGCGGGGCCGCCTTTGCATTTTATTATGGATTCGAATCACGAAGGAGTCCTTGAAAGCAGATGCGGGCCATGATATTGTCATGTGAGGTACAAATCCGTTGTACGCTGAGCTTGAGATGTTGTGTTTACAGGTAAATTAGCACTACAATACATACAAACACCAGATTATGTGAACAGGAGTTGAAGTGTTTGCAGGAGCTGCTGGAATTAAACGGAGTACATAAGCGTTTCGGCAAGTATGCCGTCCTGCATGACATCACCTGGAGCATCTCCCGCGCTGAGTGCGTTGCGATAACAGGAAGCAATGGCGCAGGAAAGAGCACCATGCTGCATGTGATAGCAGGGCTTGCTAATCCGTCGGTAGGGTCACGGATCGAACATGGAACATCGCTGCGTGTCGGCTATGTACCGGAACGTTTTCCTGCGCTGCGGTTTCGCCCTTCCGAATATTTGCGCCACATGGCTGGCATTCAGGGCATGGACAAACAAGAAGCAGCGAAGCGGATCGATGCCATGCTGAATGTGTTTCGATTGCAGGACATGAAGATGACGCTATGCTCCAAGGGGATGCTGCAAAAGGTCAATATCATGCAGGCTTTGCTTCGCCAGCCCGATTTATTGGTTCTGGATGAACCTCTGTCGGGATTGGACGAGCCCTCTCAAATGGAGATGATCGGCATTCTAAGTGAAATCAAAAGACAAGGAACAGCGATCGTGATGTCCGTTCACGAGCCGCTGCTTATTGCTTCGCTGGCCGACCGGGAGACGCAACTCCGCGAGGGTCGGATCGAGCGGGACGGCATGCTGGAAACCGATACGGAGATGGGACGGATGAAGCTGGAATTCACACGTGTTACTCAAGACAAAATGCTGGAACTGGAACGCCGTTCAGGGTTCCATTATTGGATATCGAGAGGAAATCCTGCATCGATGGTAGTCTCGCGGCAGGTCGCGGATGAAATGCTGCTGGATATTCTACAGTCAGGCGGATCGCTGACACGGCTGGAGCCTTGGAGCATGGAGAAGGCAGAGCAAGTGCAGCCAAACCTTGGTCAATCCATGGAAGGGGAGGGAGCATAATGGGATCATTGATTCATTACATGCTTGCCAGTTATACGAGATCCTATCGGTATTTCGCGCCGATGGCCTTTATGCTGATATCGGTAGTGTTTATCTACTCTTACCGGCCTAACCCGATCATGGACAGCTATGCCGTAACGGCAGCATTTCTGTTTGTCGGCTCCGCTTGGCTTGGTTTGAACTTTCTCAACCATGATCAAGGGCGTCAAACGATGCTGCTGATTGTTCATAGCGGGAAGGCCATACGATATTATGCCGCCCAGTATTTAACCGTAACGCTTCTATCTATCCTGTTCAGCTTATTTGCTGTCCTTTACCCGATCGTGTATGGAATGTTCGATAAGCCGATTACATTATCCCAGTTTGTTTTGGGTTATCTGGGACATGCTGCTTTGTCCTTGCTCGGCATTTCAATTTCGGTATTTTTTCAGTTTGGCTTTATGGAGAACCAGGGAAGAGCGGCAGGTTTGCTGTTAATCGTTATCGTTATTTCCATAGCCGGACAATCCATCGTTCAGGATGATTTGGCTTATTTGAGAATGATTCCTTATGTGCTGCCTCCCGTCTCTGTAATGATTGATATGCTCATTCATGCTGACGAGCGTTCCCGGGCCATGTTATTCATGACCCTTACATATACGTTCATATACAGCTTCATTTTGCTGGCTGTTTATCTATGGATGGCCTGCCGCAAGGATGCGGCAACCGTGATCCGAAAAGTAGGTTGAAGTAGGAGGTATCTTCCTTTACCATAGGGATATACACAAATAGAAACGGTAAAGACAGCCAATACTAGAGGAGGATACCATGAAACAATCTCGACTGATGGACAGCGACCACTCCAAAGAGCTGTTTGCCTATTTCGGATTAGCGGTGTATTATTCACAGGCGCTTGAGCAGCAGCTGGCGAATCTGTTGATGCTGATCAAGCTTTCCCAGGGGAATGTGCCTTCAGAAGAAGATTTCACCCAATTATATCAGCGGAAATTAAGCAGCTCTCTGGGCCAATTGGTACACGAGATCCAGCATTACTTTCCATTCTCCGAAGAAGAAACACTTCAATTAAAAGAGGTCTGGAAGCAGCGCAACTATATCGTTCATGATTATTTCAAAGAGCGGATTCATGAGACATTCAGCCCGGCTGGCCGATCCCGAATGATTCGGGAGCTGACCGCTTTTAAGGACCAGGCCCAAGCGCTGGAGCAGAAGCTGCAGGGTTATTCCCGCGAAATGTATGTGAAGCTTGGCCTAGACAGCGAAAAAAGCGTGTAAGTGCGTGTTCAAAAAGGTCGATTTTCAGCACCGAGGCTTATGCTTCCGATGTGCGTTTTTTCAAAACGCTTCAGTTGGATGAAGCTAGGGAGTGAGGAGTGGAGCTACACGTTTTCGCAGAAAACGACTTCGAAAGCATCCGCTGTTTTGGGTACGTGAGCACCTGAAATGTTTCCGCAGGAAACATGCTTCGGAAGCTTATACTTAGGCTCGGCTGAATTCAAGATTCGATGCCGAGCTGCTTCCTGATTCGCTTCGTGTTAGATATAGAATTTATGAGTTATCAGTGGAGCTGATGAAATTCTATATCGCAAGAAAACCTACCTATGCATCGCGGTCGCTCATCCTTGAAGTGGCCTCGATAGAGGTTTTCTTATCAAAAGCGGACTTTTTGAACAACCTCTATAAAAGAAATTAGGGCTGAGATGAAACATATTCCAGCACCTCTGCGTCAGAAAGAATAGGAGGTGTAATTATGAAAAAAACTACGAAATTGTTAACTGCATTGCTTGTCACTTCGTCATTGCTCGGTGCCGGCGCCGCCTCTGCTTTCCAGGATGTTCAAGAGGGGAAGCCTTTGCAAATGGTGAAGGAGCTGCAAGCGAAAGGTATAATCCAAGGGGTTAGCGCAGACAAATTCGCTCCGGCCAAAACAATAACGACCGCACAAGCGGTGCAGATGATTGTGAATATCGCCGACCTGAAGGTACAACCGAACTTTACGGGCCGTTCGTTTGACAGTGTGCCGAAGGATGCCTGGTTTGCTGAAGCTGTGAATATAGCGGCTCAGAACGGATTGTCCGTATCCGCAGACATGAAATGGAATGAGCCGATAACGCGTGAAGGGTTCGCGACATTGCTCTCGGAAGCGATTCAGAAGACCGGGAATTATCCCGTGGTTATGATGTATTTGCATGTAGCCGACGAGGATCTGATGAAAGAGGAGAGCCGGGGAGCGGTGCAGTTCCTGCTGTTAACCAAGATCGCTGAACTCGACGTTAACGCCAAGTTCCATCCAACGAAGAATTTAACGCGAATAGAAGCGGCAGAGCTTGCTTACCATTCGTTCCGATTCATTGAGGAGCATCAGAAGAACATGATACCCCAGAAGCCGGGACAATCTGAACCGGATGTAAGTACAAAAGTTGTTAAGGTGGATGAATCGCAGAACAAAGTTACGGTAACCAAGGAAGACCTGCCGAATCCGGGGTACGGCATTAAAATTACGTCGGTCGACTATGTTAGCGATACCGAAGCCGTGATCCACTACAAAGTTCTTCAACCCGATCCGGACAAAATGTACCCGCAAGTCATCTCGAAATCTTCCGATGACGTGCTCGTGCCTTCCAAGTACACCAAAATCACGGTCAAAGCAGAAGGTACAGAAGGTACTCTTGATTCGACAAAGTAATTTTTGCAATATACTGCCAGCATACCATGTTAAAAAGGCTGTTCCCAAGCGAATGTTACATTCGACCGGGGGACAGCCTTCTTGTTTAATCCTACATTTATCTAACGCAGCTGGTACTACACATGACCACCGGCCAGCTTGCTGTTGGAGGTGGCAAGCACCGTTTCCTTGGTCTCTGCAATCGAAGCCGTGCTGCCCTGCTGGAGCTGGTACATTTTAAAATACCTTCCGCCCAGGGCCATCAACTCGTCATGGGAGCCCTGCTCTACAATTTCTCCACGGTGAAGGACCAAAATCTGATCGGCGCTGCGAATCGTGGATAGGCGGTGAGCGATGATAAAGGTCGTGCGCCCACGCTTCAGTACCTCCAGGGCTTCCTGGATTAAGGCTTCCGTCTCCGTATCGATGTTAGCGGTGGCTTCGTCGAGAATCAGTATGGCCGGATTGAATGCAAGAGCCCGGGCAAACGAGATTAACTGGCGCTGTCCTGCCGACAGCGTACTGCCCTTCTCCAGTACCGGCTCATCAAAGCCTTGCGGAAGATGAGCGAGCAGTCGGTCGGCCCCGACGTCGCGAAGCGCCTGCTCCACCTGTTCCCGCGTGATCCCGGGATCACCGAGGCTGACATTCGAAGCAATCGTGCCGGTGAACAGGTACGGGTCTTGCAGCACGATGCCCATATGCTTGCGGAGCCATTGCTTCGGAATATCGGTAACGGGCTGCCCATCAATGGTAATCGTGCCTTTCTGCGGGTCATAGAAACGGAACAACAGATTGATGATGGAACTTTTGCCGGAGCCGGTATGACCGACAAGCGCCACGGTTTGGCCCTGCTTCGCTTCAAATGTAATGTCTTTTAGCACATAGTCCTTCTTGTATGCGAAGGAGACATTCTGAAACTCCACATTTCCTAAATACCGCGGCATGCTGCCGTCCGTTACTTTTTCGCCCGTTTCATCCATCAGCTCGAATACCCGTTTGGCGGAGACGATGGAGGTATCGAGCGCGGCCAGCTGGTTAACCATGCCCGTAATCGGCTGGAACATGCGGCCAAGCAGATCAACGAAGGCGTAGAGGACGCCGATCGATACGATGCCGGCACCGTTCAATGATGCCGAACCGAAATACCAAAGAACGACCACAAAAGATACGTTACGCAGCACATTCACCAGATTGTGCGTGGTGAAGGAGTTCAGATTGAGCATTTTGTTCTGATGGGCCATATAGTCCGCATTCAGGGACTCGAACTCTTCTTGGGTCGCTTTTTGGCGGCGGAATACACGAATGATGGCCATGCCCTGAATGGATTCATTAATAATGGCGTTGATCTCGCTCAGCCGGGAGCGGATGACCGTATTGTATTTGGTTGCGAATTTACGGTACAGGATGGTCCATACAATCAGCATTGGAATAACAAACAAACTGATTAAGCCCAATCTAACGTCCAGAAGGAACAAGGCAACATAGACACCCGTGATATATACGGCGCCAGAGCTGAAGTTGGATAATACCGCAACAAACAGGTCCTTTACCGCTTCGGTATCATTGGTTACCCGGGAAACGACTTTGCCCGCCGGTAAATTATCAAAGAAGTTGACGGGCAGCCGCTGAATATGGGCATATACATCGGTACGCAGCTTCTGAATGACCCGGTTGGCTGCCGATTGCAGCCAGTAGGTTCTGCCGAATACCGTAATCATGGAGATCAGCAGACAGATCAGGAACAGGCCGACGAGCTTGTAAATGCTGGGCAGCTCGGGTTTATAAAATTCAAACAGCTGTTCTTTGGTTAATTTGACGGCCGGATATTGCAATTCTTCTGAGGCATAGGAAATCGTCAATACACCGTCCTGGAAGGAACGGTTTCCTTCCGTTCGGGCTACCGGCTCATTAATGAAATAGAAGCTGCGGCCTGCCTGGACGAGGCGTACTTCCTGTCCTCGCGTCTCGCCTTCTTGAAAGCGATCCTCCCGTTTATAATAAGTTCCATTATAGGATGCAGCACCTTGGGCTTGCGTCGTCTCATAATAGGGACGCTCGATGCCCAGGATATGCTCGTCGATCATCGTTTTTGCGATGAAGGGCCCAGCAAGCTCTGCGGCAACACCGATGGCCAGCAGAATCAAGGCGGTAATGAAGGTGCCCTTGGCCGTTAAGGCATAGCGGAACAGCCGTTTGGCAATTCCGGATTCATTCGAGATGGTTGTATCGTTTGGAGTCAATTAAGACACCTCCTCGGAGGTCAGATTGTTTTCTACCTGCTGGCGTTCGAATTGCTCACGGTACCAGCCGCCGAGCTCCAGCAGTTCATCATGGGTTCCCTGCTCCGTGATTCGGCCGTCCTCCAGCACCACGATGATATCGGCATGCTGAACGGCCGAGAGTCGATGCGTGGAGATCAGCGTCGTTTTGCCGGCGCGTTTGCTCCGGATATTATCGATGATTCTGGCTTCCGTCCGGGCATCCACAGCGGACAAGGAATCGTCCAAAATTAAGATGTCAGGGTCGCTGATAAAAGCTCGGGCCAGTGAGACCCTTTGTTTTTGTCCGCCGGATAACGCCACCCCTTTTTCGCCGACAATGGTATCCAGGCCATCGGACAGGGTAACCAGATCGCGGTCAAAAGCGGCAGTTGTAATGGCATCCATTATCAGTTCGTCGCTGGCATCCTTTTTGCCGAATTGGATGTTCTGGCGCACCGTCTTGGAGAACAAAATCTGCTCCTGGGGAACGTACCCGATCCAGCTGTGGAGCTGATCGGTCGCCAGCATTTCCATGGGGATGTCGGAAATGAGGATTTCGCCGGTTCCGGTAGGGTACTCATGGAGAAGCTGCTTCAAGAGCGTCGATTTGCCGCTGCCCGTGCGCCCTACGACGCCGAGCGTCTGACCTTTTTCCAGTGTAAAGTTAATATTTTTCAAATTATCTATTGTAGAGGTCGGGTAACGGAAAGTGACATCCTTGAATTGAATGGTATCCGGAACCTTCACGTCTACAGGGTTCGCGGCGTCGGTAACATCCGGCGGGGTCTTTAAGGTTTCGTTGACCCGATCCAGTGAAGCGTTTCCGCGCTGCATAATGTTGATCAATTCCCCGATGGCGAACATCGGCCAAATCATCATCCCGAGGTACATGTTGAACGATACGAGATCTCCGAGTGTGATTTGATTCTGGAACACGAGGTACACGCCGTAGGCTAAACCGATGACGTAACTGAGACCAATGGAGAAATTGATGGTCGGTTCGAATAAGGCGTCTACTTTCGCTACCGCCAGATTTTTACGATATACGTCATCCGTAATGTCCTGGAATCGCTGCTGATCGGCGCGTTCTTGTACATATGCACGGACGACGCGCACACCGGCTACTGACTCCAGAACCTGATCGTTCATGTCACCGAAGGCATCCTGCGCCAGTGTGTAGCGCTTATGAATGGCTCTTCCATAGATGACCATGCCAATGGCAATGATCGGCATGGGCAGAATAGCCGCCAGCGTCAGCTGCCAGCTGACAATGAAGCCCATGGCGAAGAGGACGACAATCAAGTATATGGTAGAGTCGGTCATGACGAGCATCCCGAAGCCGGCAGTTGCTGCCACGGAGCGAAGATCATTCGTGGCTTTTGCCATGAGGTCTCCGGTACGGTTGCGTTCGAAAAACGGCGGAAGCATCCGCAGCAAATGGTTCATGTACCGGGTACGGAGCAGGCGTTCCACGAGGTTCGCTCCTCCGAATAAACGGTGCATCCATATGTAAGTGGCGCCGTATACGACAGCAACGATGCCGAGAATCATGAGCAGATATTGAACGAGGGAAGTCCACGTTATGGAACTGCTGACGATATCGTCAATGGCGTTTCCGAGCAGAAGCGGCGGCAGTAGCTCAACCAGTCCGCAAAAGATGAGAAGCGCAAGGCCGATCAAGTAACGCTTTTTTTCTTGCTTGAAAAACCAGCCTAGATTTTTAAGTACGGCAAACACATTATCCCTTCCTTTCGTAGGTCGTTCTGGCATCATATCATCCGCAAAAACCAAAAAAAGCACATCATCCGACGACGGACGATATGCTTCATTAATTTTGAACTTATCATACGCACGGTGATCCTGACTTCCGTGCAACGGTTAGCAGCTTCGTTCAGATCATTCTGGCAACGAATGAACGAGGCTTGATGATGATGAGACAGCACCATTGGGGAGTCGATCCATATTTAATTGTAGGAAATGATGATCAAGATGATCTTGATCCATTGCAAACAGTTTCAACATGTCACTCACCCTTTCTTCGTAATTTACATTTTATTCAAATCGATCTCGTATGGACTGAATTTTATCACCATGAACTGGAATGTGTCAAACTTATTTTTCAGGATCACTCGCAAGATATTCGATAGTGAAGGTAGGTTAGAACCTTATGTCACTATTTTATTATCAAAATGATTTGTATCCTAACGTATGTATGCGTTATGATAATATTGCAGCTAAATATGGATACCGTCCCTAAGATCTCCGGTCTGCTAACAGATTGGGGTCAACATATTATGACGTCTAAGGAGGGTGTACGATACATGCAAATTCAAGTCAGCGATCAGGCGGCACGTTGGTACAAGAAGGAACTTGACCTTCAGGCAGGCACGTTCGTTCGCTTCTTTCCACGATATAGCTCAGGCGGAGGCCTCCATCCTGGCTTTTCGCTCGGTATTTCGGTAGAAGAACCAAGAGAAGCGGGACTGACGGAGTGTTCCGAAGAGGTAACATTCTTTATGGAAGAACAGGATCTGTGGTATTTGAAGGGATATACGCTACGCGTGAAATATGAGGAATCCTTGGATGACATTTCGTATATTTATGAAGAAGAGGGCGCAGTAAATTAACCTGATGAGAGACTGCAGCGCCATCTAGGGAAAGGAGGTTCCCAAGATGAGCGTATATCACCGTGATATTCGCCAATACATCGGCAAACGTTCGGTGGTTCGTGTGAAAGCGGCGGTTCTTGTGCTGAACGATAATGGAGAGATTCTGCTCCTGAAACGGCAGAACAAGGACGAGTGGGGACTTCCCATCGGAACCCTGAAGCCCGGCGAAGCTCTTGAAGACACAGCGTCCAGAGAGCTGTGGGAGGAGAGCGGCCAGACAGCGGATGATATGCGACTCTTGGACCTTGTATCTGGTCCGGAGTATATGAAGAAGCAAATTGGTGGAGATGAAGTGTATTATGTGATAGGTGTGTATGAGGCAACCGGTCTGCACAGTGCCATTCATTTGTCCCCTAATACGGAAGTATCTCTTAAATATTTTGATTTTCAAGCATTGCCCGCAATGGATGCGATCACGGTCCGCTTGCTGGACAAGATTAAAAAGAACAGCTGAGGCTTCGTTAGTGGTGGCAGTTTTATACGCTTTAAATTCCCCGCATGGGGAATTTTTTTCGGTCAACATGAGGAGTCCCTGCCCCATTCAAACCGGGGGGAAGGGACTCCTTTTGCCATGCGAAGGTGTGTACATACGCTCATTCTGACTGCCCGGACAGCGGGACCTCCAATGCAAAGTCAAAATCGTCGATATCATATACCTGAACGGGAAGAGCGCTCTCGACGATACGCTGAATCAGTTCGTATTGATCGGTCAGTATGGGAGCCTCGGCTCTTTGGGATGCCAGGAGCAGCTCAGTTTCAACAGGATCAAAGGATTCCCCATAAGGTGCGGTGTCCATGGTGTTCATGACCGAGACCCGGGTAGTTTCACTAACGGGAATGGTAGGGCTCTTGGACCAGGGAACCTGCAGGGCACGCTCAATTTTCTTTTTGTTCAGCGGCTCTTCAAAATAGGAAATCAATTCGCCGATCTTTATCTTGACGTGCTGGTCATCAGCACTGCTATTCATGAGATGTTCTTCGGTGGTATGAAGCTCATATAATTCCAAAATGGTTGTGTACGGAATGATATACTCGACGGGTTTCGGTGGTACTAACAGCTGACCGTAAATAGCCAGCATGACGGCCTCCGTCACGAAAATTCTGGTCATGACTAAATCCTCCTGCAAGACATGATACAATTCATAAGTTTAGAACTAATAAAGCATTGAAGTTCATAAATGTCAACTGCTCTTCGCCTAACAACCGCGTGGATCTTACTTAACAATAACATCCATCGACGTACTTTCACAGAAGACAGACCGCGGGTTAAAGGTGTTATTCTTGCGATTATTGAATGGATTCAGCTTCGCAGAAAACTCGTAAATTCTATAATCTAAAGAAAGGGGCTTTAATTACCTTTGAAATCATGGAAAATCTATTATCCGTTTGTTAAGCCGTACATGAAGTGGATCATTCTGACCCTTATTATCGGCATGATCAAATTTGCAATCCCGTTATTGCTGCCCATGATCATGAAATATGTCGTGGATGATCTGCTGATCAACCAGCAGATGACGATCGAACAGAAAATTCAGGATCTGATGTGGATTCTTGCCGGGACGCTGGTGCTGTTTGTCGTGGTGCGTGGTCCGGTGGAATACTTGCGGCAGTATTTTGCCCAATTCATTACCAGCCGTATTTTATTCGATATGCGTAACCGGTTATATGCCCATTTGCAGCGCTTATCTCTCCGCTACTATCAGAATACCAAGGTAGGTGAGGCGATATCGCGCTTTATCAATGACGTGGAACAATCCAAGAACCTGGTGGAAGTCGGCATGATGAACATCTGGCTGGATATGTTTACACTGCTGTTCGTGTTAATTGTCATGTTCTTCATGAATCCCGTATTGACGCTGGTTGCCATTTCGATTCTTCCTCTATATGGACTAGCGGTGAATTTGTTGTATAAGCGGCTTAAACGTCTGACTAAGGACCGGTCGCAGGCTCTCGCCGGTATCCAGGCGTATCTGCATGAACGGATTCAGGGGATCTCGGTTATCCGCAGTTTTACTCTGGAGCGTTACGACCAGAAGAAGTTCGAAGGGATCAACGGCAATTTCCTGAAAAAAGCGATGGCCCAGACCCGCTGGAATGCGCTCACCTTTTCCATTATCAACACGCTCACCGACATTGCGCCTATCCTGGTTATCGGTTATGGGGGATACCGGGTAATTCAGGGAGATCTGACATTAGGTACGTTTGTTGCCTTCTTTGGCTATCTCGACAGGCTGTATGCGCCCCTTCGCCGTCTGATCAACTCGTCAACGGTGTTAACGCAGGCTTCAGCGTCGCTGGAGCGGGTCAAGGAGCTCATGGACGAGCCGTATGACATTGTGGACCGTCCGGATGCCAAAACGCTTAAGACAGCGGGACAGATCGAATTCGACCGTGTCTCCTTTAAGTACAACGACGCTGCCGGTTGGGTGCTTCAAGATATAAACTTAACCATTCGGCAGGGGCAGACGGTTGCGTTTGTCGGCATGAGCGGCGGCGGTAAATCGTCTCTGATCGGACTGATTCCGAGATTCTACGATGTACAGCAGGGCGCGGTGAAGATTAACGGTCATGACGTCAGGGATTTGACGCTGGACAGCCTGCGCGGATCGGTGGGCATGGTCCTGCAGGACAACTTCCTGTTCAGCGGCACCGTCCGTGAGAATATTCTGTTCGGCAATCCGGAGGCGGATGAAGAGAGAATCGTCGCCGCTGCCAAAGCCGCCAATGCGCATGATTTCATCACCCAGCTACCGCAAGGCTATGAGACGGAAGTGGGTGAACGCGGCGTCAAGCTCTCAGGAGGACAGAAACAGAGACTGGCGATTGCGCGTGTCTTCCTTAAGGATCCGGACATTCTGGTGCTGGATGAAGCGACGTCGGCGCTGGATTTGGAGTCCGAGCATCTGATACAGCAGGCGCTGCAATCCCTGTCCAACAACCGTACCACATTAATCGTGGCCCATCGCCTGTCAACGATTACGCACGCCGATCAAATCGTTGTGCTGGAGAATGGCAGAATTACAGAGCAGGGAACGCACGGCGAGCTGATGAATCTGGATGGAAGTTATGCCAGACTGTATAACGTGCAGCATCTGGAGACTTAATACGAAAGACCCGTCCTTCTGTGGCATGGTGTTGGGCCATGCTTCAGGGAACGGGTCTTTATTTTAGGGTAAAGGCTTATTTCTCGATATTCTTGAACACCGTGTCATAGGTCATCTGAATATACTCAAGCGTCTGTCCGTGCAATACGATATTGTTCACTAAGGTGATCAGCAGGAACAGGATCATGATGCCGGTCAGAGCTTGTTGAATCCGGAGGTTCTTCGTTTTGGCAATAAACAGCGCTGCAAGCACAAACACGGCAAACAGATAATGTCCTGCGTACAAGTACAGATCGTAAGCGTAAGTAGCCAAACCGAACCCAACGATGATGTGCAGCAGAATCGCGAACAGGATATAGATGGCAAATGCCCAGGTATCGCGGGATCGGATGCCCTTAATGAAGGACAGAATCGCAAGAATAAGCATCCCGATCCCGACGATATGGACATGAATCGGATACGGCTTGGCCAAATTCGTCACGAATGCCGCGATCCCCGGGTCAATCATGGCAAGCTCCGGCGACAGGATCGGGCTTACAAACAGCATGTAGAAGACCCGGGAATGGTGCTCGAATGAAAAAGGAGAAACATAGCTGAGCGCACCGTTTTGTACGCTTGAAAACACGTTCGCGATCCAGGATTTACCTGAGAACAGCAAGTGTTGAAGCAGGGTTACGATAATCACCATCCCCAGAAAAGCCAGTATAATGAGGATGAAGCGTTTAAAGGCATCCTTCCAGCGTCGATCGAACAGGCTGATCAGGAGCGCACCTGCGAACGTTGCCACATTCGTAGACGTGATGCCGAAATTAATCAGGGCTAGGGAGGCATTCGGCATGACGGCATATCGATTCGTAAGCCGGCAATAGTGCAAGTAAGCGGCTGATAAGATGATCATGAACTGCGCATAAGCATAGGAATCCGGTATGAACGCCGTGAACAGCGTATAAGAGCTGATACCGAAGAAAGCCGCCGTTACGAAGGACAACAACCAGCCGGCTCCGCTTCTTCGGACGATATAGTAGACCAGCGCAGCGCTTAAGGCATTCAAGACCGATTGAATCAGAAGATAAGGGAGGTTCGCACTCCCGATCATCGTCGTTAACGGACTGGTCAGGAAATTAATGAATGGATGGATGATCGAGATATTCTCCGGTCCATATTCCATGGAAGGATCGAAGTTGAACAGATTCAATGTGAAAGGCGCACCATAGAACGGGCTGTGCGGCATCAAACCGGCTGCATGATCCTTGATGTAGGTCACGAACGGAAGGTTCATGAAAACATACCATAGGACAAGACAGATACTTAGGCCGATCGCTGTGTAATTATCTTTTTTATGTCGGAATAAATAACTGAAAAAAGTCATGTTTTACGCTCCACCAATCTTTCCATTATATATGTACTGTGAATAGGCTTAAGCTGCGTTCGCTTACCAGATCAGCAGAAGCAATCCGGAAATAATAAAAGCGACGCCGGCGATTTTGCGGATCCCGATGGTTTCCTTGAATACCCATTTGGCAAACAACAAGGCCCACAGGAAAGTCAGTGCATTGGCAGGCATAACCAGCGTATAGGGAAGCTCCCCTAGAAGGTATATGTTTAACAAGGCTCCCAATCCGTAACTAAGGAAACCGATCAGCAGCAGCTTGATTTGTTTGTTTGCGGTATACCCCTTGAAGAATACGCTCCCCAGCGAGCCAAGCAAAGTCATCAGAAGCAGGAGCAAGTATAGGAATCCGTCATTTTTCATAGGACGTTAATGTCACCCCGATTCCGAGCAGGGCGACGGCTGCCAGTTTTTGCAGGGTTAACGGTTCATCCAGAAAAAAGTCACCATAAAACAGAGCCACAATATAGCTGATGCACATTAGGGGATAGGCAACGGACAGTTTCTCCAATGAAAACGATTTGATCATGAGTATGGCTCCGAGGCCGTAACAGATAAAGCCGATTCCCATGTACAGCAAGTTGTCGTGTCCCCATTTCCAGAACAGCTGGCCGGTAGCCGTCAAAAAAGCCGATAAGACCATGAACAGCTTGCCCAAGTGGCGCGGGGCGCTCTGCGCTTTTATCTGTTCCATGTTAATCCCTCGCATCCCTGAGCGGATTTGTGGTTGATCAAATATTTATGTTTGACGAGCCCGAACATCGGGAGGTCGGACAAGGAGTCGGAATAAGCGCAGGAAGCTGCATAGTCAATGGTCAGCTGCCGCTCGTTCAAGTACTGCTGAATCCGGTTCACTTTTTCCTCCCCCTTACAATTGTTCCCTTCGATCATAGACGTAAAGCGTCCGTCCTGTACGGAAAGCTTGGTAGCGATCACCGTGTCGACACAAGCAAGCTCTGCAAAGTATCTCATGTAAGCATCGGGGGACGCCGTTACAAGGAGCACATGATAGCCCTCGCTTTTTTTTCGTTGCATTTCCTTCAGCGCAGCCGGGAAGATCGCAGGTTTCAATTCCGTTTCGTAAAAATGTTTCAGGTCGGCTTCATCCATATGGCGCATCGCATGAAAATAAGCGCTCTTTGCTTTTTCAGCTCCCAGAAGACGGAGCTTGTACAGAACGGAGTGAAGCAGGACTTTCAGTATGACGGGGGCCGTGGACGGTTTTTTTCGTATGCCATACTTTAAAAATTGAAACATGGAGTCCGAGTGGATGACCGTTTTGTCGATGTCAAAGATTGCGAATTTCTGATTCATATCATTTCCCTCAATTTACCGATTCTGTATTATTCAAAGTATACCAAAATTCCGATGACGCAGATGACATAAAGGATCACGGTGACCAGGATGTGAGCGTCCTCCAGGAGCACCCGGTCCGGAGCCCCGCCTTTTTTCTCGATGTGAATCAGATAAAGATAGCGGAACATCCCGTAAATAACGAGCGGTATGGTCCACATGAGATGAACGGTTCTGCCGGACGTAAAAGTAAACAGCGAATAACTGATGATGGTTGCTGTGGTGACAATGCTGCTCATCTGATCCAGCAGATCGAACGAATATTGATCGAGCACCTTGCGGTGAGAGCCCTTGTCATGCTGCAGCAGATGAAGCTCATGCCTTCTCTTGCCGATCGCCAGGAAGAGCGATAACAGCATCGTACAGAGAAGAAACCATGGCGTGAACGGGACGTGGATGACCAGTCCGCCTGCGATGGCGCGCAGCACAAACCCGGCCGCGATAATCATGATGTCAATGATGACAACATGCTTCAGCCGGAAGGAATAAGCTACGTTCATGGCAAAATAGAGCACCAATAATACGGTAAACAGCGGATTGAGCAAATAAGATATGACCAGCGAAGCTGTCAGCAGCAGCGCGCCGAATCCAATAGCCAGCTTAGGAGGAAGAGCTCCCGAGGCCATCGGTCGGTATTTTTTCACCGGATGATTGCGATCCGCTTCGCGATCGGCATAATCGTTCACAATGTAGACGCAGCCGGACACGAATGACAACAGAAAAAAACCGATCAGGGTGTCGAAGAGCACGCCGGGATTCACCCCTTCAAAGGAGAAGAGGGGGGCTGCGAATATGAGCAGGTTTTTGGTCCATTGCTTTGGCCTCAGCTGCCTGAAGAGCAGCAAGGGAAGCTGTTTAAGCGGAGCAGCGACCGATTCGGTATTCGTTGAAGACAATGGTGTTACCTCCTGATACATCATATTTCATAAAGGATTGCGGGAAATAGCGCTAAAACACGATAGCTATCATACCATAAAATAGACTATATATGGTAATGGTCCGTTGGTTGCGAAGCTTACATATAGAACAAATAAACCTCCCCAAGCGTTCACAAACCGGCAGGGAGGTTATGTTTCTACTTAATTAATTGTAAAAAAAGAAGGCAGTATTCGTTTCATCATGATTTGCCGATCAGCAGGGACAGCAGACCAGCCGCAATGAGCGGCCCGACGGGTACGCCTCGGAACAGGGCTACCCCAAGCACCGTGCCAACGAGAAGACCCGCAACCACGGTGGGATTGGTTCCCATCAGAGTGGCCCCCCGGCCGCCTAGATATGCGACAAGCATGCCGACGGCGATGGCCAACAGCGATTTCCAGTTCAGGAATGATTCGCCGATCGTTTGCAGACTCATCTTTCCGCTGGCCAGCGGTGACATGACACCTATGGTGAGAATGATAATGCCGAGTGTCAGACCGTATTTCTCCAGCCATGGAAATGCTTGCTGAAAGCCGGTTACCCGGATGAGAAGCAATGCCAGCATCGCAATGGTCACGGCAGAATTGCTGCTGATAATACCAAGTCCCGCCATAGCCAGCAGGATGAGTGAAGTTACGTCCATGGGGAATCACTCCTTATGTTTAAGATATCAGAAAGTTTAGACTACGAGACGTATGCCTTCCTGATATCGTAAGAAAAACATCATCAAAAAAACCGGTCCGTCCTCTGGGAAAGCACGTTGGTAATCGTTTAAGCGTTCGAGACCAGATGCTCGGCAATCAGACGACCATGTAGTCTGCCTGTCTCAATGAACACCTCATTGGCGTTGCGGCCGGATGCAATGACGCCTGCGACATAGAGTCCCGGAACGTTGGTCTCCATCGTATCCGGATTATAAAGCGGCTTCTCCATGTCTTCATTCAGTTCAACGCCGGAGGAGGCAAGCAGCTTTCGGTCAGGACGGAATCCGGTCAATGCCAGTACAAAATCATTCTCAATGATTGTTTCCTGGCCTTGATTCGAAAGAACGGTAACGGAAGATTCCGCGATTTGTACGACACGCGAGTTCAGGTGAAGCTGGATATGACCTTTTTGCACCATGCTGTCAAACAGAGGACGTACCCAAGGTTTGATGTTTTGTGAAACTTCCTCACCCCGGTATACCATCGTCACCTCGGCTCCGACACGGATAAGCTCCATGGCAGCATCCACGGCGGAATTACTGCCGCCGATGATCGCGGTTTTCATTCCTGCATATGGATGGGCTTCCCGGAAATAATGGGTTACTTTCTCCAAGTCTTCTCCAGGAATGCCAATATAATTCGGATGATCAAAATAACCCGTAGCAATGACTACGTGTTTAGCTTCTCGTATGGACTCTGCACCACCGCGGCGCTGGGTCTTCACCTGAAAGCTCCCGTCGGGCTGCTTGGTTATGGTGAGTGCTTCTTCGTATGGGGAGATTTTCAGATTAAAGTGTCTGGCAACTCTGCGATAATAGGCCAGCGCCTCGTGCCGAAACGGTTTATCATTCGATATGGCGAACGGAACATCTCCGATTTCAAGCATTTCGGCCGTACTGAAAAACTGCATATGTGTTGGATAGAGATAAATGGAATGAACTACATTGTGTTTATCGATGATCTCGCAGCTGAGGCCCTGATTGCGGCATTCAATGGCAGCTGAGAGACCGCATGGGCCTGCGCCGATAATTAAGACGTCGAGCATGGTGAACCTCCTTATGTATTAACCTTGCGTTTAGATCAGCATTATAATCCTACAGCAAATAAGAGGATAAATCCAGATTAGGCGGTATGGAGCCTGGCTGAATTGACTTCAAGCAGAAAGTATTTGACAAACACCATTAATTTGATTACCATCTAATTAGATAAATATTAAATTAGACGGTTATGAAACTTGTGATTAGGAGGGAGGAAGAAAAAAGATGGAAACGACTGCTAGCGAAGCTTATAAAACAACCGTTCTCCGGAATTTTATAGCGAAAGACGGAACGCTGCGCTCCATTCCGGCCCAGTACAAGAAGAAACTCGTCATATTGGAATACCTGGTTGAGCAGCTTGAAGCAGGGAAGGAATATCCGGAAAAGGATATCAATGCGTTTATCAAGCGTTATTATGCGGATTATGCAACCATTCGGCGGGAATTTATCATTCATCAATATATGAGCCGTGATCATGAAATCTATATTCGTAACCCGCGCGAGTTATGGACCCAATGGGAAAAGGTTTAAATGGGATTATCACAAAAAGCCACCTTTCACTGCCTAAGACAGTTGAAGGTGGCTATTGTATATAACGATCCGTGTTATTATTCCGTATAAGTTCGATTAGAAACCGGCAGCAGCCTTTTTAACGAGCTCAAGACCGTTCTGAACGATCATTTCTGCTTCATTAGGGAATTGGTTGTGGCCTTCAATGATCAGGGTTTCGATATCCTGTACGCCCCATTGACGAAGATTGCCCATCACGAAGTTAACAGCCATCTCAGCCGCAGCCATAGGTCCTTCGGAATAGTTGCCGCCGCGCGCATTCAGGATGACGACTTTTTTGCCAGTCACGAGACCTACAACGCCTTGAGGGGTATATTTGAACGTTTTGCCTGCTTGGTTCAGATAGTCGATATACGTATGAAGAACGGCAGGTACGGTCATGTTCCACAATGGGAAAGCAAGCACGATTTTGTCTGCAGCAAGAAACTGGTCAAGATATTTGCTCACATTCGAAGCAGCCGCCTGCTCTTCCGGTGTAGCTTCCAATCCTTGGGCAGCTTTAAACATACCGTTGATGGCAGTGCTATCATAATAAGGAAGATTCTCTGCAAATAGGTCAAGCTCCGTGATTTGGTCTTCCGGATGGCTTTCTTTGAAGGACTCCAAAAACGCGTGGTACATTTTTACGCTGACCGATTGTTCGATGGCTCTGTTGTTTGCTTTGATGAATAGTACATTAGACATGTATGAAAACACTCCTTGTTGTTAGGTTTACTTTATAAAGTATAGTATATTTCATTTTTATCGTTTGTCAACAACGTCTCAATGTACGATATCGATATTACCGGAGTACGTTTCCACTTGGATGGTATCGGTTGTTTCTTTCAGTGACTCCGGCGCCGAGACGGATCCCGACAGTGTCTTAAGGTCATAGAAACCGCGGAATGACGGGTCAGGCTGCACTTTTACGTTGCCGGATCTGCACAGGATATTAACCGATGAAACGCCAAGCAAACCTGCGTTTACGTTACCGGAGGTGACCTCGATGTCCAAGGGACCTTCCATATTTTTCAGCACGACATTTCCCGAATGATTGACGAGCCGGGTGGATGCCCGAATGTCAGAACCGCGAATACTTCCCGAAATGTTCTCAACGCTTAACTGCTCGGCTTGTATTCCGCTCATGTTAATGCTGCCTGACTTCACGGAGATGTCAACCACCTTGGAGGAAGCTCCGCTTACCTGGATGTTATCGGAGATGGTCGACAAATCGAGTTCGTCCAGTTGCGTGCTTGATGGAAGCACGATGGTCAGTGTTCCTTTTGGTGAACGAAAGTCCACACTCATCAACTGGAAAGTAGAAGGTGTAGTCAGATCCAATTCCACCTCAGGGCCTGATGGATTAAAGTTTTTAAGAATATCGACATGCTCCGGTTTTAATTTGCCGTCAAACGCGATATATCCGTTCGAATCGCCGCTGTCCTCAAACGCGAAGCTGATATTCATATTGCTGGCAATCGTTAATTTCTTCAAATTTACGGCATCCTGAAGATCCCATCGATTTTGATAGCTGACAAGCTCTTCACCGAATTTAAACTTGTTCGCAGCCATGCCGACGATTCCTACCAATATAAGTGCGATTGCTAAACTGAACAACCATTTTCTGTTCACTGTGCGTCACGTCCCTTCAATAAACGCGTATTCCATCTGGAGTACCTCAAGGTTAACGATAACAACCCAACCATGGCTGAGCGTGTGGCATATCCGAGGAAGATGCCGATTCCGATCAAAGAAATGGATAAGAATAATTTGGCCGGATAAAACGTTCCGTTTACGATATAGTCAAGCAGAACGAGCACCGGGCTCAGCAAGGTTGCCAGGGCACCCAGAGCAATAGCGACGCCTCCGGACCATAATGCCGCAAGGAAGGGGACCGCCACCAATGCACAGAAGAACAAACCGACTCCTACTGCATATTTTCCAAAAGAAGACGGTCTTCGGATCGCTGCGGGAGCAGGCATATCCATATCCACATACCGGTCGCCTAACGCTTCCTTTGCCATTTCAAAAGGATCTCCCAGTTCACGGGCGATTTCCTCTTCAGTTCGTCCATTCTGCATGCCAATGACAAAATGGGACGCCACATCATGAATGAATTCCCGCCGTTCGTCGGGAGGAAGCGCGGCAAGACGCGATTCCAAAATTGCAATAAACTGTTTTTTAGTCATACAAATTTCCTTCCTCTATCAGATTGGTCACATTGCCCACAAAAGCTTGCCATTCCTTTACCAAGGCTCTCATATAAATCACTCCGCTGGGCGTCAGCTTATAATATTTACGGGGCGGACCCTCGGTCGATTCCTGGAGATATGTCGTACAATAGCCTTCATTAACAAGTCGGCGAAGGAGAGGGTACAACGCCCCTTCGGCTACCTCAATATGCCTCGATACCGCTTGAGCCAACTCGTAGCCATACTGGTCCTTGCGATGGATTAACACAAGCACGCAGAGTTCAAGAACGCCTTTTTTGAATTGAATACTAACATTCATACGGCAGATACCTCCTTTCATAAGTCCATGTTCATGCTGTAAACATGAGGTAGTGATTAATATTCAGTAGTGGTCTACAATAAGATATCACTAAGTACTGATTAATGCAAGGTACTGAATATAAAATGGGTTATTACCAGAGCATCGTCGAATCATAAGAAGCTTTGTGGAACGTAAGAAAGTCTCGTTTAATCTTGAAAAGGTGCGGTTAATAGAAGTTATCAGAACATAGGGTCGTTTTTCCAAGATATGAATGGAGGGATGAACAGTATGTCCATCGATCGGTTTATATTAAAAAAATTGGACAGTTGCCAGGAGATCACAACGCGGAGAAATCTCGTAAAATTGTTTCAAATCCGAATTCAGAGAGCGCAGATAGCCCAGGATCGTCATTACGGGTTATAATGGAGTTAAACAAAAAAAGGGCTATCCCTCTTTTTTAAAAGAGAGATAGCGCAAGAGAGTCGTTTTCGCTTTTGCTGTGAAGAATTGCCTCGGATCCCTCGATTTCAATGCTGATCAGGGAGTTGAGGCATTTTTGCAGCGCCTTTTTGCCGGTTTGAATTTTATGGTCAAGCGCGCTGGTTAGCAGTTTTAATACTTTCTGTACCGGCTGCTTGCTATCCGTTGTAAAGTATACGGGAACCGGCTTATTTTGGAACATGATAAGTGTTTTCATATCAATCACCTCACGAAAGATTTTTCATGATATTTGCATTATAAATTGCCAATCTTAAAATAACCTTAAATTCATAGAATTAATCAGCATCATTTTTCAGAGCGTGACATTTTTGTGAACGGCGTTATTATACCGACGAAAAACCCGGATTTACCCTATAATCAATATATAAATAGTCCCTCAGGACTAACAAACCCGCATGAAAAATAGGAAATAGGAAATATGACACAAATTGACAGAACTGACCCTGGGATGATATTATTACAATAATGTAACTATTTTTTGTAACTATTGAAATAGGTGATTGGACTTTGCATATGGAATTAACATAAGGATTACCATGTTTGGGAAGGCAGGTTGACTAGATGATACTCACCGTGATCAGCGGTCGAAATGAAGATGATTGGTTTGATATCGACGTACCCGATGAGTGCTCCATTGAACGGTTGAATGAGCTGCTGGGGCTACGTCTTTTTCGTGAACCCTCGGGTGAAGGGATTCAATATATATTAGAAGCAAAGTTCCCGGAGGGCTTGTGGTTTACGGTAGGCGGCCATTCTAACCTTGTTGAAGCGGGACTTAGGGAAGGCTCTTATATTCGTTTGCAACGGGCATTCTCAACAACCACCGAGGAAGCTCCTGTCTATGGCAGAAGATCGTTGTTTCAAGAAAGCTGAGATTGGGTAAGTAACCCATTGGTTTTGAATGAAACAGCCAAATACATAATTGTACATTTCAGATGCTCTGGATTAGGAGGAAGTGACTTATGAACGTGTTGTACCAACGTTCGCCGCGTATTAGACCGGCTTTACCGAATGAAGACATGGAGATTCTGAGACCGCCGTCCGAGCCGAGCAAACCGTCGTTTTCGATGATTGCCATCATTATCCCGATTATTATGACGGCTGCGACGGTTGGTTTCTATGTTTATATGAACGTAAGCGGCAAAATGGGGAATCCCAACTACATGATGTTCCAGATGCTCTCCGTCTTTATGATGCTGACATCCTACACGCTGCCGTTCTTCATGTATTTAAGCAACAAGAAGACCTATCAGAAGAATCTGGCCGAACGTAATCAGAAGTACCGGGCACAGCTTGATCTGCATCGGGAAGAACTGAAGGAGCGGCAGGAGGATCAGGTACACATTCTGTTTGAAATCCATGGCGATCCGGACGTGTGTTACAACGTCGTGAAGAACCGTAGCAGCAGCTTATGGGAACGCTCCCCGGAAGATAAGGACTTTCTGGAGATTTGCGTGGGCAAGGGAGAGGTTCCGTTTTACATTAACGTAAAGCCTCCCCGCGCGGATGGGTATGACAAGGACCCTTTGATCGAAGCAGCTGAATTGCTGTCTTCCGAATTTCAGTCCGTCGACGACGCATCGATTGCGCTGCCGTTATTCGAATCCAAGGTCATAGGGATCGTAGGCGGAAGGGAGCGCGTATTAAATATGCTGCGCGTAATGATGGCCCAAACGGCGGTGCGGCACTCACCCGATGAAGTGAAGATCGCCGCGTTCTACGAAGAGAAAGAAGCGAGCGAGTGGCAATGGCTGCGCTGGCTCCCACATACGTGGGATGATGATCGATCCAGCCGCTATCTTGCGGATCGACGGAGCAATGCCCATCAGCTTGCCGATGAAATATTTACTCACCTATACCGGCGTAAAAATAATCGCGCCGAGCATGGGAAGAAATCGATTGAGACACCGGCATACGTGGTGATTTTATCCGCTAGCCAATTAATCGAGGAAGAACCGCTGCTGCCTCTGTTGATGGAAGATGCCGAAGCGACCGATGCGGTTACCATCATCTTGTCCGACCGCAAGGAAAGCTTGCCGATGCACTGCCAGCTTATTGTTGAGGTTGACCGGGAGCAGGCGGCGTATACGATTAAGAAAGCAGATGGCACGGTCTCCAAGCAAACTTTCCAATCCCATCATATTAGCAGGGAGCAAATTGAAGCCTTGGCCCGATACATGGCGCCGATCCGGCTGAAACGATCCTCTGCGTCGGATATCCCAAGCGTTTTGGCACTCTTCGAGATGATGGATATTCAAAAAATCAACGATTTGGATGTACACAGACGCTGGCAGCAGAACCGATATCCGGATTCATTACCCGTTCCGATGGGGGTCCGGGCGGGCGGAAAGAAGATTAATTTGAATCTTCATGATAAAATAGAGCGTCAAGGTCATGGACCGCACGGTCTGATTGCGGGAACGACCGGTTCCGGGAAAAGTGAGGTTATTCAATCCATTGTTGCCTCCCTGGCATCCGAATTCCACCCTCATGACCTGGCATTTATGCTTATTGATTACAAGGGCGGCGGCATGTCGAACACGTTTGTCAATTTGCCGCACGTTGTAGGAACCATAACGAACCTGGATAACAATCTAATCGAGCGCGCGAAGGTGTCGCTGAAAGCCGAGCTGGTCCGCCGCCAGAAAATATTGAACGATGCGGGAAATCTGCAGCATATCGACGAGTACTACAAGCTGCTGCGCAATCGGCATGGCGAACCGCTTCCGCATCTCGTTATTATCATTGATGAATTTGCACAGCTGAAGAAAGACCAACCGGAATTCATGGATGAATTGATTAGCATTGCCGCTATTGGACGAACACTCGGAGTCCACCTGATTCTTGCGACTCAGAAGCCGGCAGGCGTCGTGGACGATAAAATTTGGAGTAATTCGCGCTTTCGGATCTGCCTTCGGGTACAAAGCGAGGGCGATAGCCGTGATATGCTGAAGATTCCGAATGCAGCCTGGATTAACAAGCCCGGACGAGGCTATTTTCAGGTGGGCAGTGATGAAGTGTTTGAAGAAATGCAATTTGCCTGGAGCGGCGCTCCTTACATTGAAGAGAAGGATACGCCTGGCGCAGTGGTTATTCGCGAGGTGCGAATCAACGGGAAGAGTGAGCCTCTGCTTGCATCTAATCCTTCCCTGGGAGCGCATCTGGAGGTACCCAAACAGCTCCAGGTGTTTATCGACCATGTAGCGGAAGTTGCCGAAGAGCAAGGAATCGAACGGCTACAGGGGCCTTGGCTTCCACCGCTTCCGGAGAGCTTGGATCTGGAGAGCATTCAGTCCGGGACCGAGCTGCAGAAGCAGGAGCTGTTCGGCGATTCGGCGCTTGTGTCCTACGTTGGGATGGTTGATGATCTGCCAAACCAATGCCAGAAGCCGTTGATGCTTAATCTCGAGCAAGGCCACTGGGCCGTGTACGGCATGCCCGGACTTGGAAAGACCACCTTTATTCAAACGATGCTGATGTCGTTAGCCAGTCGGTACACCCCGGACTTTTGGCATGGGTATATAGTGGATATGGGCCGAATGATGCGGGACTTTACAGGGCTGCCTCATATCGGAGGAGTCATGACGGCGGAGGAAGAGGATCGCATCAAGCGCCTGTTCCGTTTTCTGACGAAAACGGCGGCGACTCGCAAGGACATGATTGCCGAAGCGGGTGTGAAGACTGTTGCATCCTATCGCCGGGGCAACACAGAACCCGTTCCGCAACTGGTCGTGGTTATTGACGGTTATCTGAATTTCCGGAACTCCTATCCGGATGAGAATGATATGCTTGAATACCTGCTGCGAGAAGGCGGCAGTCTGGGAATAACGTTTGTCATTACGGCGAACCGGATTTCGGATATGTTCGAGAAGGTTCGAAGCAACATTTCGCAAGCAGTGTCGTACGAACTGGCCGATCCTGCTGATTACTACTATGCGGTAGGGCGTCCAACAAGAGCTCCCAGCCAGCTTCCTCCGGGAAGAGGTCTGGTCAAGGGGCAGGTGCCGCCGCTTGAATTTCAGACGGCCTTGCCGGCTTCAGGCCAGGAAGAGGGGGACCGCTCCGCAGCGCTCCGCGATATGATTCGCACTCACCGGGCAGCGTGGCACGGGGAGGAAGCGCCGCGGATTGAGTCACTGCCGGACAAGATTCCGCTTCATCAACTGCTGAAGGTACAAAAGCCTTACGAAACAGCAGGTATGGCGAAGTATCGGGTTCCTGTCGGGGTGGCTACGGACGATCTGACTCCTTTTGCTATCAATTTGGAGGATGGGCCGCATTTTATTGTGGCGAGTCCGATGGAAGGCGGTAAAACGTCATTCCTTCTTAGCTGGATGTTATCACTTGCATATCATACATCGCCGGATGAGCTGGAAATCTATACGGTAGATACGCGCTATGGAAGCAGCGGTCTGAGTCGGATGAATCATCTTCCGCATGTCCGTGGACATGCGGAGAATGAGGAAGACCTGGCTCCGCTCATTTCAGGTCTTTATGAACGGGTTCAAACCCGGTCGAAAGACAGTGAAGACCCGACGATCCTGCTTATGATTGATGACGCTGACGTGCTTAGCAAGCAGCTTTCCGATTTCACCTTGAAAGACCAGCTGTCAGCCATCGTCAGACAGGGGAGGGATCGCCGGGTACACGTTATCGTTGCCGGTGTGCCGGCCGATTTCCCGACGTATGGCGTCGATTGGTTTACTGATATCAAGGCTGCACAAAACGGATTTTTATTCGGAACATTGGATTCCAACGATTTATCGTTCTTCAGAATTCCTTTTTCCGAATCTGCTAATAGTCCTGGAGGACTAAAAATACTCCCGCCAGGACAGGGGTACTACGTAAAACGCAAATTTTCCAGAATAAAAGGCGCAGTTCCGTTTGATGACGAATGGAACGCCCAAAGATGGGTCACAGAAATTCGCGACCGATGGCATGTTGTAGTTTGAGGGGAGGTGGCTCATAATGTTGACAATTCATGCTTCCAAACAAGAAACGATCACGCTGAATGACAAGGAATTTTTCTTCTTGGCTGGAATTATCGGATCGGACCGATTACTTGGTGTTGAAGATCCTTTTGTAGGATACTTAACGGAAGAAATCGCGGTTGAGTGGGAGAAAACCAAACAATCGCTCCTAAGCAAGCAATATTTGATTCAAGAGGAAGGCGGGGAATTGTCGATTCCACCCGAGGTCTTCTCAAGAGTGGCTATTGCCGGACTTGCGGAACGTGCGTGCTGGTTGAAATATGAAAATCAGGATTCGGCGTTTGAAGGATATCTGCATGTTACTGACGAACGGGTAATACAAGTATGCAGAAGCGGCGAAGACAACCGATGTTACCTGCTAAGCGAACTTGGCACGATCGAACAAACCTGCGATCAACTGGTGCAGGATCTGGCCCTAAGCGACCAAAACTGGGGGGATATTCCGGCACTGCTCCTTAGCCGGAAAGAATTCGGAGATATTTACACCTCCGTTTCCGAACAGAACAGCGATGATATCGGCGATCGCTTGGCCAGGTTGACGGATGATGCGGAAGGTTCCATCGCTTTAGCGAAATGTATGAAAAACAAGGTGTCTTCGGGGGAACTCCAGCTGTCGATTTGGAACGGAAACAGCTGGGAAAGTCAAAATGCAGCATTTATAGTGAACGAGTCCATGAATTGGCTGCTGCGTATGAGCCTGGAGGGAGACCAGGACTGGTTAACCGCAGCGCCAGCGACCAAAGAGCAGTTTCGTCATATGCTACTCATGTGGCTGAAACAGTAACAGAGCCTGTATGAAAGGTGAGGACCAATGCGTATTTCTGTCGAGCCGGAGTCTCTCCGGACGTTAAGCCGTCAGCTGCAGCATAGTGGCGATGAATATTTAGCGATTACGAGAACGCTCAACCAAGCTATGGAATCACTCGTTTGGGAGACGTCTCTCAAAGCGGCGGTTATTGATGAGTGGCAGTCTGCCCGGAGTCTTGGAGAGCATCTGGGAGCTCTTCTTGCTCAGCTGGGCAAGCATCTTCAAAGCAAAGCCGATCAATTTCAAGAAACGGATCATCAGTACCATACGATTTTGGAGCATGCCATCGTAAGTACAGTATCACCGACGGCTCTGTTTGCCGCTTCCGGCATGGAGGGGCGCTCATCCATATTACCGGAATATGGCAATTCATCGACGGTTATATCGAACCCGAGTTCGGTAGCCGCTGCCGTGGGCATGACCAGTGGAGACAACGGGGATTCGGCTAAACAAGCCGCGTTAGCCGGGCAAAGCTGGACCTTTACCGATCCGTCTTCGTTTGGCATTGCCAACTAAATCCCTATTCCTTTCGGGAAAATCGGGATGGTAAATGTTTCAAATTGGGACGTATAGGGTAACTGGAAATTAGGTCTGAGGACGCTTTGATAAACTGAGGCTCATGGGCTAAGATGTCAAGTGTCACCAGAAAACGAATTTCTAGGAGGTTACATAAATGGCAGGACGTATTTTAATTACGCCAGAACAAGTTGAACAAGTAGCAAACCAATTTAAACAGAGCGGTGATCAAAGTCAGCAAATCGTTAACAGCCTGACTCAATCGATCAACGGCATGGAAGGTCAATGGGATGGTATGACGAAGCAGCGCTTTTTCCAGGAATTCCAGGAAGCAAGCCGCTTGATGAACTCCTTCGTTCAAACGCTTGACAGCATCAGCAATGAGCTGAAAGCGATCGCTCAGAAATTCCGTATGGCTGACGAATCCCGTTAATATCCATTCGGAGACTTTTGCTTTATAATAGTTTAATAGGCAGAATAAACCGGGTGGTAGACAACCCGGTTTTCTTGCAATTTTGGATGTTTAGAATATAACCATGTGGTTAATAGAGTTATATAGTTAGGTAACGGAGTTAAGAGAGGATGACGTTCATGACATTTCAGCCAAACCCGGGCGATGGGATTGTTGTAAATGGAACGGCTTATACAGTGGGGCAGCATCCCGCAGCGCCAGGCGTAGCCTATGCCCAAGCTGGGCGTCAGGGAATCGTCTACCAGTTGATTCCTGTGGACGGGGAACTGCATGAAGCCAAAGCACTAAAGGTATTTTTTCCTAAGTTCAGAATTCCGGCTATGGTGTATCAATCCGAACATATGGGGAATTATCGCGAGATACCGGGTTTGCAGGTAAGCAGTCGAGAGGTGCTCACTCCCGAAAGAAACGGAGATTTGATAGCGGAATATCCGGATTTGCTCTACGCGGTCATCATGCCATGGATTCATGGATGTACTTGGTTTGACGTTATAAGCGATCAGCGTAATCTGGGACGTTCTGATAGTCTGATGCTTGCCAAGGCATTGGCAGCCATCGGCTCAAGCATGGAGCAGCGCGGATTAGCCCACTGTGACCTGTCTGCGCCTAATGTCATGCTTCCGTTTTTTTCGGAAGTGAAGCTGCCGGAAGGCGCTGCCGCCGTTGAGCTTGTCGATGTGGAGCAGATGTACAGCCCCAAAATGGATCGGCCTGATGTTTTGCTTGCTGGCTCTCCTGGATATGCGGCTCATCGTACGGTGCATAGCGGGTTATGGAGTTCATATGCCGATCGTTTCGCAGGTGCTGTTATCATTGCGGAAATGCTGGGATGGAGCGATCCGGCTATCGTGAATCGGGCATGGGGCGAAAGCTATTTTGATCAGCATGAAATGCAGACCCCGTGCGAGCGTTATTTTTTACTGAAAAAATCGCTGGGTCAGCGTTGGGGCACACGGATTGCGGATCTGTTTGGCAGAACCTGGGACAGTCAGGATTTGAGCAGCTGCCCTACCTTTGGTGAGTGGCTGATTGCTTTATCATCCTTGAGTGAAGAAGAAGTAGTCGAGGAAGCCCAAGCTCCTGTAGCCGCTGCTGCTGCCCATGATGATAAGGCTGATGAAGCCCGTTCTGAAACCGTCCAAGAGGTGCCGGCTGAAATTATGGCATCGCTTGGCATAGAGCCGGGCACCCGAGAGGTCAACGACAATGTGGTTGGACGCTTGTTTCATCAAGCCCGTGATCTGGAGGATGCGGGTAATCTTTCCGGCGCGTTGGAAATATTCCGCTCCGCGTATCATTTCGTAAAGAAGGACAGTCCGCTTGAAGTGGAGCTTGCCGCGGCTATACAGGGGCTCGAAGAGCAGCTGCGTCCAGCTGAAGAATCATCCAACAAAGGCATAAAAGCGCTGTTGTTATCCCGTAAATTCATGCTCTCAACCGCTGCGGCCATCGTCATATTGGCAGGTTCTGCGATTACGGTGAATCAGATTCTGGCGGAGAAGGCAGAGAGCCGTCAGTTGGATGCTCAGAAATTAGCCGAGCAGCAAGCGCAGGAGAAGGAAGAAGCAGCGCGTAAGCAAGAGGAAGAAGCACGGAGGCAGCAGGAAGAGGCTGCCCAGAAAGAGGCAGAGGCTAAGAAAGCGGAAGAGGAGCGCAAGAAGGCTGAGGAGGCCAAAAAGGCTCAAGAAGCTGAGCAGGCACTGAAGGAACAGGAGAAAGCTGAGCTTCAGGCCAAGTATGAGAAGCAGGCGAAGTATGAAGCTTATCTGGCATCACTTGAAGAGAAGAAAAAGAAGCAGGCATTGCAAGAGAAATATGATAATCAGGCCAAGTATGAGGCGTACTTAGCTCAGCTGGAAGAGAAGAAGAACAGGCAGGCACAGGAAGAGGCGGCGGCTAGGGAAGCTGCCAAGGCGGAGGCGGAGCGCCAGGCGCGAGCCAGAGCTGCCCAACAAGCCCAAGCCGCAGCGCTTCAGAAACAGCGTTCCCAAAACGTTGTAGAACTGGTTGCCTTATACAATAAAGCGTATAATGCGCAGGTAGCCGGGAACAAAGACCGTGCTAAGAACGCCGCACGTGAATTCATACAGTTATATAACAAGGATAAGGCCTATTATAAAACCGTTGGTAAAATGAGCAGCCGCCTTAGCAATCTGCAGCAATTCATAAGTGACGACAGCCACTGGATACCTAAACTGTAAGGAAGTAAACATGACGAAAATGCAGGGGTGAATGTTATTCACGATGAACTATACCATTCAAGCATCACAGCGCACGCCAGCGCTTATTATATATCTGATTGATATCAGCGCGTCCATGAACATGCTGATGGAGGACCGGAGGCGGATCGATGTCGTTTACGAGGCCTTGTCCCTGGCCATTCGGCAAATGGTATTTCGGTCCACGAAGGGCAATCGGCTGACGCCTAGATACCGGATTGCCATCCTTGCTTACAGCGATGATGTCTATGATTTGTTAAACGGGATTAAGGGCATTGACGAAATTGCGGCGATCGGATCGCTTCCGGATTTAACGCCGAAGCGTTTCTCCGATTCGGCGAAAGCGTTCCTGCAGGCCGAGAAAATCCTGCAGTCGGAGATTCCGAACATGCAGGATTGCCCTGCCCCGCTTGTGTGCCATATGACGGATGGCGTGGCTACGGGGGAGGATCCGGAACCGATTGCCCGCCGCATCATGAACATGAGTGTTCCGGACGGCAACGTGCTTGTGGAGAATATATTCATATCCGATCATCTGATGAACCAGCCGATATCCGAACCGCGCCGCTGGAAAGGGATTTTGGCCGATACTTCGCTTGAGGATGAACACGCGCGCAAACTTAAAATGATGTCTTCCGTTCTTCCCGAAAGTTATCGAGAAATGCTGGTTGAGGCGGATTATCAACTGAGCCCGGGAGCTTTGATGATGCTTCCAGGCACTTGCTCTGAGCTGGTGTCCATCGGGTTTCAGATGTCAGCTGCCACGCCGGTAAGGTAAGAGGGTCACAAAGATGAAGCGATCATACGCAAGAAGCATGGAATCGTTGGGAATTCGTAAACGGAAGGCTCAGGCAGCATCGTTTTATTACGAGAGCAAGCAGACCGTGGAAGAACCGGTTACGAAGATTAAAGATTTGTTCACATGTCGTTATGCGTATGGCAGAGCGGCAGAATCTGTCATGCTCTCCGAGATGGGTCAGGATTTCATTGCTTTGAAGATGAATGAAGATGTGTGCCATTTTGTATTGTGCGATGGTGTCGGATTGAGTTATCGGGGCGATGTGGCCTCACGTCTGCTTGGCCAAGGGTTAATGAATTGGCTGGAGACGGTTGAGGAACTCACGACCGCATCGCTTGAACGCAGACTGAAGGAGCTTACGCAGGAAGCCGATCGGGAAATGCGGACTCATTCCCTGAGTTCCGAAACGCCCAAGCTGCTTCGCGAAGTGCTGGAAGAGAAGCAGCGCAAGGGAAGCGAAGCTATGTATATTTGCGGCCGCATAGAGCTCTCCTCGGGTTTTCGCCGCAAAGGAAGATTGTGGCTCGCCTGGCAGGGTGACTCCAGGGTACGCTTGTGGCGTAAGGAAGACGAGATTACCTCGGTATTCGGAGATCGTTTCCGGACGTCGGAACGTTGGTCTTCCCGTAGTGGTCCGATCGGAGGCAGTCCTCATGTGTTTTCGTGCAAATTAGATCCGGAGACCGAATATCGGCTTCAGTTATACAGCGATGGGCTCAACGATCTGGATCCGATGAAGGAGCCGATTCCTGATGAGCAAGTGCAAGTATTAATGAATGCTCGCCATACAGACGGTCTGGAAGATGACGCTTCGTTTCTGGAGATTGTATGGTAGGTTTCTAATAATGTAAGATTATGGTAAACAATGGTCGGACCCAAGAGGTCCGGCTTTTTTGTGCAAAAAATTAGAAATCATGATTATAAAACAACTCCTTTTGGGTAATCTTGTGACAGATGAACGCATAACGGATTACGATAATAAGGAGCGTGTTGATAATGAATGAAGGACACGGACGTTTTCATGGGAGAACAGCGATCATTACCGGAGCCGGATCAGGCATAGGGAAGGCAGCCGCCATTCAGCTGGCGAAGGAAGGCGCAAATGTTGCTTTATTCGATCTGTTGGATGACCGAACGAATAAAGCGGAATCGGAGATCAACTTGATTCGCGAAGGTTCCGCCAGAGCCTTTGACGTAGATACTACAGATCCTGACCGGGTGGAGAAGGCGGTCCTCGAAACGGTGGAGATTTTTGGCGGTGTTGATATTGTATTCGCCAATGCAGGGATTAATGGCGTGATGACGCCAATTGACGAAATGAAGCTGGAGGAATGGACCAAGACGCTGAACGTAAATTTGAACGGGACGTTTCTGACGGTCAAATATGCGATTCCGCACCTCAAGAAAAGGGGGCAGGGCAGCATTATCATTACCAGCTCCGTCAATGGTACCCGAACCTTCTCCAACTTTGGGATGAGCGCATACAGCACAACCAAAGCGGGACAGGTGGCTTTTGCGAAGATGGCTGCGCTGGAGCTGGCGAAATTCAAGATTAGGGTTAATGTCATCTGCCCCGGCGCCATATCCACCAACATTGATCAAAGCACGAAGAAGCAGGGAGATCTGGAAGAGATCGTGATTCCGGTTGAATATCCTGAAGGGAGCCAGCCGCTGTCTGATGGACCGGGTACGCCTGAAGAGGTCGCGGATTTGGTGGCGTTTCTCGCTTCCGATCAATCAAGACATATTACAGGGGCACAAATCTTCATAGATGGAGCCGAATCCCTGTTGTAAATGAGATCGGGAGAGTTCTCGACAGTTTCCTGCATTCAGAACTTGGAATATAAACTGCGCTGCTATATGATGAAGAGGACAAAGGGAAAAAGGAGGAGGCTGTGTAATCATGAGCATCTTTTCCAGATTGGCTGAGCAGAAGATCGAAGAAGCGATCCGCAACGGAGAGCTCGATCATATGCCATATGCCGGAAAGAAACTTCCGATCGACGATCTTTCGCACATTCCGGAGGATCTGAGAATGTCTTATCGCATCATGAAAAATGCGGGTTATGTCCCTGAAGAAGTTACGCTTCGCAAGAAATGCGTTCAGCTGTATGACTTGCTCGGTGCTGCCCGCAGCGACGGTGAGCAGGAGCAGCTTCAACGCAAGCTTAATGAAAAGCGTCTAAAACTGCAATTGCTGATGGAACAGCGCGGGCTTAGCGGCAATAGCGCGTTTACGCAGTATGAGTCCAAAGTTAGGGAACGATTAACCCATGAGAAATAACAGAACAGCGCCAGCCTTTCTTCTCTTAGAGGATGAAAGTGCTGGCGCTGCTTGTTTATCAGGATACGAAGGAAATGAAATTTAATAACGCTTATGAATCCCTTATTTCGATGCGTGCATCTAGGATTCAAACAGCTGATTTTTGACATGATCCGTCATTTTGATCGGGACAGAAGATACTTTCGATAAGTCAAACACAGGAATTAAATCGACAGGTCGAACGGGTTCCGGATTGTCCAGGAGACCGGCGGTCCAAGCGAGCCAGCCGATGATGCGCTCGGGCAGGATGCCCTGGCCGCGAAGAAAGGAGAGGCTAAGCCCGCGGGTCCTCTTGGCGAGCCTTCTGCCTTCCGCATCGACCATTAGCGGGGTATGTGCAAACTGTGGCGGCTGATAGCCTAACGCATGGTATAAGAGCAGCTGACGTGGCGTGGAGTCCAGTAGATCGGCTCCTCGGAGTACATGGGTTATGCCCATTAAAGCATCATCCACAACCACCGCGAGTTGATATGAGATGATATCGTCAGCCCTGCGAACCACAAAGTCTCCTCCGTCAGATAGTCGATGGCACTGCACCCCGGCGATGCCGTCGACGAAGGAAACGATGTCTTCCGGTACCTTCATCCGCAGCGAAGGCTTCTTATGAAGCTCTCGAAGCGCCGCTTCCTCTCGAGTCAAGTCTCTACAAGTTCCCGGATAACGGAGGCCTTCCGATGCAATGCCGTGCGGTGCGCTGGCTGCGGCCGTAATATCGGCCCGACTGCAATAGCAGGGGTACAGGTTATTGGCTTCCTGCAGCTTGGTGATTTCCCGCTCATATAACGCTTGGCGCGCCGCCTGATGATAGGGTCCGTAGTCTCCGGCAACACCGGGACCTTCATCCCAATCCAAGCCGAGCCATTCCAGATCTCTCATAATCTCGACGGCAAGCTCCTGCCGGGAACGCTGGACATCGATATCTTCTATACGGAGTATATACTGTCCGTTCATACTCCTCATTTGCAGCCATCCAAGTAAAGCGGTCAACGCATTGCCGATGTGCATCTTTCCTGATGGCGTAGGGGCAAAGCGGCCGCGAAATGTGGCATGCTGCTCCATACATTTCACCTTCCGACTACATGAATCTTGATGTTGACATGGGAATGATGTTCCTATTGTATCGCAATTATATCGATACTTTCCAGCCGTGGCGACAAGCAGCTCCCCTTGACGTACATCGGCTGTTTTATATAATTAAGGGATTATATTGATATTTGATAGGATAACGGAGATGTATCCATGACTGAATTACCGATTCACCGAATACTTCCACAATTGAAAATGGCTTTATCTGCTGGAACCCGTGCGGTTTTGATCGCTGAACCGGGGGCGGGTAAGACAACCCAGGTGCCCTTGGCACTTCTGAATGAACCGTGGCTGGAAGACAAGCGGATCATCATGCTCGAGCCCAGAAGAATTGCAGCTCGCTCGGCTGCGAGTTATATGGCATCCTCTTTGGGAGAGGCCGTTGGTGAGACGATCGGATATCGCGTCCGAATGGACAGCAAGATCGGTCAGAACACTCGGATCGAAGTTGTGACGGAAGGCATCATGACGCGTATGCTGCAGGATGATCCGGAATTAACCGGCATCGGTATGATTATATTTGACGAATTTCATGAACGGAATTTGCAGGCTGATACCGGCCTGGCTTTTGCGATGGAATCCCAGTCGGTGCTGCGGGAAGATTTAAGGCTGCTCGTCATGTCTGCTACCCTAGAGGCTGAGCCAGTCGCGAAGCTTCTTGGCGACGCACCGGTCATCGTTAGCGAAGGGCGTGCTTTTCCAGTGTCTACTCACTATTTGCGCTCATTCTCTCTTGACGAGCTGCATAAAGGTGCAGCGAATGCCATCACGCGCGCGCTCTCCGAACAGGAAGGCGATATCCTTGTATTCTTGCCGGGTGCCCGCGAAATCAGGAGAACCGCTAATGAATTATTAAGAATAGGTTTAAGCCAAGATGTCGTCATTCGGGAATTGTACAGCGCGCTTCCGGCAGACAAGCAGGACGAAGCGATCAGACGCGATTCGAACGGCAGGCGTAAAATTGTACTCTCCACAAGCATTGCCGAGAGCAGTATTACCATTGAGGGGATCAAGACGGTTGTTGACAGCGGTTATATGCGCACGGAGGTGTTCTCGCCCAGAACCGGACTGCCGCAATTGATTACGAGACGGTTATCCAGGGCATCCGCGGATCAGAGAAGGGGAAGGGCCGGGCGCGTATCGGCTGGTGTATGTTATCGCTTATGGAGCGAGGAAGAGCATCGTCATCTGTCGGAAAGCACCATTCCGGCGATCCGCGAATCCGATTTGACGCCGCTGGCCTTGGAATTGGCGGTATGGGGAACGCGTGACCCGGAGGAGCTTGCTTGGCTTGATGCGCCGCCCCGACTAGCTCTTGCGCAAGGACAAGCGTTATTGAAGCAGCTGTCGGCTCTGGACGATTCAGGCAGTATCACACAGCATGGCCGAGCGATGGCGCTTCTTGGGCTTCATCCGAGGCTCGCTCACATGCTGCTGAAAGCACAAGAAATAGGTGAAACATCGCTGGCTATCCGAATTGCTGTACTGCTTCAAGAGCGTGACATCATGAGCAGAGGTGAAGCCATCAGGGATCAGGATTTGCGCTCACGTGTGGAGCGGCTTCTCTTGATTGAACGACAAGGTCAGCGATCGGCTGAACAAGACATGACAAATGAAGCCGTGCTGCAGCGGATGAAACAAGAGATCAGAAAACTGCATGCACAGCTGAATATTGCATATACGACTAGCGGGGACTTGAATCTCTGCGGCCTTTTGCTGTCGTTCGCCTATCCGGATCGGATCGCGAAGAACAGGGGAGGAACCGGTTTTTTGATGCGCAGCGGCAGAGGCGTGAAATTGGTGTCGGTTCAGCCAATGAGCCGCGCACCGTATATTGTGGTCGCTGCCGTTGATGATCAAGGCCCGGACGGGAATGTTCAGCTTGCTTCTGAAATGGATGAATTATGGCTCGATAAGTATTACCATGACGAGATGGAACAGCATAAAGAGGTTGTATGGGATTCAGCTTCCGGCAGCATCAGGGCGAGACTGAAGCTGATGCTTGGAGCCCTCGTTATCAAGGAACAAGCCTATTCGAATCCGACAGGAGAGGAAATAGCGGAAGCCATTCTGCAAGGGATCAGGTTGGAGGGTCTTGGATTGCTGCAGTGGAGCAAGGCGGCATTGCAGCTGAGAGAACGACTGGCCTTCATGTTCCGGCATGATCCCGAGGGGGAATGGCCTGATGTTTCGGACGAAGGCTTGCTGAATCAGGCGGAGGAGTGGCTGCTCCCATACTTGGAAGGGCTGCGGAATCGAAATGATATGAGACGACTTGCTCCGGGAACGCTCTTGGAGCATATGCTGAGCTGGGAGCAAAAGCAGAAGCTTCAGAAGGAAGCGCCGACTCATATTAGGGTCCCGAGCGGGTCCTTGATCCCAGTTAACTACAATGACCCTGAACAACCGTTCCTAGCCGTTCGACTGCAGGAGATGTTCGGACTTCAGGATACGCCGCGAATTGCTGGCGGACGGGTTGCGTTGACCTTACATTTGCTGTCGCCGGCTCAAAGGCCCGTTCAGGTTACCTCGGACCTGTCCAGTTTCTGGCGCAGCGGCTATTTCGAGGTGAAAAAAGACTTAAAGGGAAGATATCCTAAGCATTATTGGCCTGATGATCCCACGGAGGCGACTGCAACCCATCGGACTCGCCCCAAGGCTTAACACGGCAGCGTCACGTTTAATTTCCCCCTCCGTCGGGTAATGTTAATTATGAACGACCACCGATGAGGAGGGTTTATCATGGAGAAGAAAATTGTTGGAGTATTCCGTTCGGAACAGGAAGCAGCCCAAGCAATCGAGCAGCTTCAGCGGCATGGGATTCCGAACGAGGCCATTTCCATTATAGCGAAGGATCAACGCGAAGCAGACATGATAGCCGAGCAGACGGGGACGCTGGCGCCTGAAGGGGTAGCTGCAGGCGCAGCAACAGGCGGCATTCTAGGAGGTACGGCAGGTTTGCTGGCAGGACTCGGGGCTTTGGCTATTCCCGGCATCGGCCCGATACTTGCCGCAGGACCTATAGCGGCGACGCTCGCCGGCGCAGCAGTCGGTGCGGGAGCCGGGGGGCTGGTCGGTGGTTTTGTCGGCCTTGGCATCCCGGAAGATGAGGCAAAAGAATACGAATCCTATATAGAGCAAGGACGGATTCTGGTGCTGGTGGACGCCGATCAAGAAAACACAGGCATCTACGATATATTCCGCGATAATGATTACAGAAACGAGGGCCGTGCGGGAGCAGTTGATCTGGAACGGGACGACACGCTTCCGCCGCGCGGCACTACGCTGCTGTAAGGAAAACAAAACCCGGTTCCGATGGGAACCGGGTTTTTTAATAGAGATCAATCGCATTCTGTCTTGGGTAAAGGTACGATCGACAGGTGTGTTTCTTGATACATAGCCCAATAGAACGTACTTAATAGTGCTGGTAACATCAGAATCAGTAAATAATTGGATTACCCGATCAGGGGCAGTGTCCCTTACAATGAGGTGTGCGCACGAAGTCAGACGAAGGGGGGAGCAGTATGCCCAAAGAAAGAATACCGGAAATCGAGCGCTTACGGGGAATTGCATTTCTAGCCGTGGTCTTGCAGCACTCCATCGCACATTATTCGGTCGCGCCGGGAATGACGACAGGTGATGGTTTGATGATGGCAGTTCTTCTGATGGCGACGAAATTTGCTGTACCCGTCTTTATTTTTATTACAGGCATGGTGCTGTTTTATAACGATAAAGGTCAGCTGCATTACGGAAGGTTCATCAAGAGGCGTTTTGGCGACATCTACGTTCCGTTTGCTGTATGGACCTTGATTACTTTATTAATCAATCATAGGTTTAATCCTGCTGTCATTGAGGATTGGAAATATCTTGGAGAAGTATGGCTAACCGGGAAATCGAGCTCGCATTTTTGGTACATCATTATGCTGTTTCAATTCTATCTGCTGTACCCGTTGTTCCGCTCCGCTATACTAGGAATCAAAGAAAGATGGGGCTGGCAGACGCAGCTTACGATATTGATCTTATCCGGACTATTGTACGTGGGTTTGACAGGAATGATTAACGATATTGGCCAATGGATGGGGAGCTTGAATATCCCGGTATGGAGTGAGCTGTTCACAACCTACGCAGATCGGAACGCACTTTATTACTTCTTCTATTTTGCGCTGGGGGCGGCAGCCGGTTTATACCATGACTCTTGGAAAAAATGGATTCAAAAGGCACGGCCGGTCATATGGCTGGTCTTCGCATTTTTGTTCGGATGGATGCTCATGCAAGCCGTCCATGAAATCCGTTTTGCTGCGAATGGCGCGATTACGTTCTATTCCTTATCGCTGCTTGGCCCGATGATGGCACTTTTCCTGATTAGCTCTATATTGGTCATGTACGATGTGGCCGGCTGGATATGTCGTCATGCCGGAGCGGGTGCGAATGCGCTTTTGTCCTCCATGGGGCTCTATTCCTATGGTGCTTACCTGATGCATCTATTGACACTGCGTATAAGCTATGCAGTCGATGAATCTTTGCTGATCAGCATGCACCCTCTGGTTCGGATCCTCTCTTCATGGATTATCAGCGTGGCCGTGGCTTATGGTGCCACTCGCATGCTAGCCAAGCTGCCGTTCGGGAAGTGGCTTGTCGGAATCGCGGGAGCAGGAAAAAGCCGCGGGGTTCGCCCATACGGCAAATCGCGACCAAGCACAGACACGTCCGCCGGAATGTGAAGAAATTAAACCCACCCTTCAGGGTGGGTTTTTTGTTTGAAACAATCTGAACGAGCCACGCCAACAACCCATAAAACAGCAGATGAAAAATCATATACTATATAATTTCATCATATGAAAAATTCACAATAGAATAAAAGCTGACGTTATTGCATCACATTTATTCAATTAACACCCGACCACGTTTCAATCTACACCTTCTTGGTTTAAAAAGAGGGGGATACTTCCTATTGTGCAAACTGGGAAACTGTGGGTTATAATTAGGTATATTATGGGACAAGTAGCTCGTGAAGGAGGAGGCGTCCAGATGGCATTTATGATCGCCCAGCGTGCTTTTATCAAAGTGTATCTCATTACCATGGTGGAGCAGCAGCGCGGATATGGATATCAGATGCTGGAAGAACTGCGGCAAGAATTCAAGAGCCATGGGTACTCACCGCCGCAAAGCGAAATTTACCGGGCTTTGCATGAGCTGGTGCAGGAGGGTGTGTTATACCGTACCAAGCAGCTGAAAGGGAATGATCCGCGGGTCGATTTTCAAGAAATCGTTCTTTACCATTTTACCGATGACGGTGCGGAGAAAGCCAAACTCTACAAAAAACAGGTTAAAACAGATTTGGATCGGTGTTTAGGGATCCTTCATAAAGCCGTAAACGATAATTTTTAGCAAAATAATCTGAATGGAATGCAGCCAAAGGAGGAATGACCTCGTGAGCAAGAAACTGCGCTTTGGAATTATGAGTACTGCTCGGATTGCAAGAAATTCAATGATACCAGGCATATTGAAATCGGAACGCTGTGAGGTCGGGGCGGTTGCTAGCCGCAACGCAGAAAAAGCAAGTGAGCTCGCCGAGCGATATCATATCGGGAAATACTATGGTTCTTATGACGAGCTTCTGGAGGATCCGGACATTGATGCGGTATATATTCCTTTGCCGAATCACCTTCATAAACCTTGGACCATCAAAGCCGCACAGGCCGGCAAGCATATCTTATGCGAGAAACCGGCAGCCCTGACCGAAGCGGATGTCCGTGAAATGGCTGAGGTTGCTAAAGCACACAACGTGCTTTTTGCGGAAGCCTTTATGTACCGATATCATCCGAAACACGCGCGTGTACGCGAAATCATCGAAAGCGGCGAAATCGGGCAGCTTCGCGGGATTCACGGATCGTTCACCTTCAACAATGCGGAGGATAAAAGCAATGTCCGTTACAGCAAGGACATGGGCGGAGGCTCAATCTATGACGTGGGATGCTATCCCATCTCGGCGGCGCGAATGATTTATGGGCAGGAGCCCAAGGCAGTAACGGCCCATGCTTTTTTCTCTGAGGAGCATGACGGCGTGGACATGATGGTCCACGGGATGGTGGAATTTGAAGATGGATTGGGGCTTACGTTTGAGTGCGGGATGTGGACCTATTCCAAATGCTCTTTAGAGATTGCAGGTACCGATGGCAGGATTGAGCTTCCTTCAGCTTTTGGATGGGAGAGGATGGAGGACATGGCCCAGATCTGCGTTCATACGGCCAGGGGCTCCCGCGAGGAGAAGGTAGGGATTTATAACCACTTTGCACTGCAAGCGGATGCTATGGCAGCGGCCGTAATGGACGGCACGCCGCTGCCCTATGGTCCGGAAGATGCCATCAGCAATATCAGGGCCATTGAAGCATGCCTTCAAGCAGCCAGATCCTCATCGCGAGTGATCATTAAATAAAGAAGCAACTCTGTCATCGTTAGATCGAATAAATCGCCCTGTTGGCGATTTATTTTTTTTGCCTATTGCATTCCTCTTCGAAATCATTAAAATAAACTTAACGATAAAATAATTTTAACGTAATTATTATTTTAACGCACTGAAAAAGTTTAATGTTGTTATCCATTTAACGAAGAGGAGAAGGAAACCATGCAAAATGCCGCTGTTTTGGAAAAGCAAGGCTTTGGTCAGCTCTTGAAAATCCGCCCCTACCTGATTTATTTATCTGCCCAGGTCATTACCCGATTCGGGGACTCCCTGGACTCCATCGCTTACAGCTGGATGGTCTATATGCTCACAGGTTCTGAACTATTAATGGGTACATTGTTCGCCTTTAACTTTCTGCCTGGATTGCTGTTCAGTTTGTTTACCGGGACCTATGTCGATCGCTGGCCGAAGAAACTGGTGCTTGCCTTAACCTATCTCAGCCGCGGCATTGTGGTTTCGCTAACGGCCTTTCTGTATGCTGTGGGGTCTCTAGAAGTATGGCATTTGTTCCTGTTCACGTTTCTAAATTCAACCATGGAATGCTTCTCCAGACCCGCCGAGACTTCCATTGTCCCCCGGTTGCTTCCCAAGGATAAACTGCTCGCAGGCAATTCCTTCTCAACTTCCGTAAGTCGGAGCGCTGAATTAATCGGTTTATCCATCGCTGGTGCTCTCATCGCTTTGGTCGGAATTTCGGGGACGATCCTGATCGATGCCGTAACGTTTCTCATTGCTGCCACCATTATCGCGTTTATGCCGAATCCGGAGGCAGCCGAACAGGCTGAAGCCAAGGAAGCCTCCGCACGGCCTACGACAGAGACGACGAGAACGGTGTTCGGCGATATTAAAGAGGCTCTTCTTTTTGTTAAGCAGCATACGCTGCTCCTCATAACAACGGTGCTCGCCATGATCAACAATTTCTGTTTGGCACCGCTGAATGTACTGCAGCCGGTCTACGTTAAAGAGACCTTGGGTGCCGGAGCCGGAGGTCTGAGCGTACTGGGAACGGCCCTCCTGATCGGCATGATTTGCAGCGGGCTATGGATTGGACGTTACGGGAACAGCTTCAAAAAGAGCACCTTGATCATGTCAGGATCTATCCTGCTCGGAATCGGTTATTTTGCGTTAGGGATTCCAGGACATCTGCCGGCATGGCGGGTGGAGTCTGCAGCGTTCTGCATGTTCATTACCGGTTTTGCCGTCTCTATGCTTACCGCACCTATCTCGACGTATCTGATGGAAGTAACGCCGAGGCATATGCTCGGCAGAATAGGTGCCCTTATGACGGTAGCTTGCACAGCTGCCATTCCTGTGGGGAGTTTGATTACTGGATTTGTAGCGGAGCATTACTCCCCTCCCATTCTGTTTTCGATCATGGGATTCATCATGATGCTCCCCTTGATATTCCTCATTCGGAAGAAGAGTTTCCGTGCCATTTAAATCCTCAGCGTTTTGTAATTTCGACATTCTCGGCCTATAATGAAAAGAAGTGAAAAATAACATGAAGCTGAGGTGTACGGTGTGGAAACGAAGGAACTGACTACACTGGAAGAGATCAAAATATATTCAGATCCATATCGGCTCCAGATTTTGAATGTATTGAATAAGATGGACCGTCCGGCAACGGTAAAGGAAGTCGCGGACAAGATCGGGGATGTGCCGGCTAAAGTTCATTATCATATGAAGAAGCTGGAGCGAATCGGACTGGTCAAGATCGTATCCACGAAAGAGATCAACGGTATCATCGCTAAATATTATGAACCTTTTGTCGGTACGGTAAAGATCAAACGAGGGGCAGATTCCGACGAGCCGGTCATCAAGGAATTAATTCGATCCGAAACGAACAAATTGTTATCTGAGTTGTTTGACCAGAATAGAGACCGTTTCTTCAAAAATATGAGTCAAGAGGGCGAAACGACCTCCATGTTGACTAATACCACCTTGTATATGAGCGAAGATGAAGCGCGCGAGTTTTTTGTTGAGCTGGATAAAATGCTGACCCCTTATAAAAAGAAACGCGGGGAAGGTTACGACGAATATGAGTTTTTTGCTTCCAATGTTCGGACTCGTAAAGAATCCTGATCACGGAAAACAAGCTGGTACCTAACGTGCAGGTACCAGCTTTCCCTTCTATTTTGCTGTACTGGATCATACATTCTTCTTATAATCGTCTTGTCCGGGTTTAATGGACATGCCGGGCGACGTCGACGTTCCGTAATCTTCAACGGCATCCCACGCGCCTGCGTCATCAAATTTGCCGTCGGCCGCTTGGCGGTTGACGCCAGCTCCGGAGGGGGGCGGTGTCATGACATCCTCTTCTACCGGCCGGTTGTTGTTGATATCTTTCCGCGGTGCATGTTCGAGACAATGTGCCGTATATGGCAAAGCTTCCAGCCGCTCATACGGAATTTCCAGGCCGCACACGGCACAGGTTCCGTATTCGCCCTGGTCCATTCGCTGCAAGGCAGAATGGATTTGCTCCAATTCATGCTCTAGGGTTCCCTGGATGGCCAGATCACGCTCGCGTTCGAATACCTCAGTCCCTACATCTGCAGGATGGTTATCGGCAGCACTCAGCTCCCCTGTAGATTCCCGTAGAGAGTAATCCCTGTTGGTTTCATCGCGGGACTCCAGCTGCTCTTCCAATCGTTCTTTATCACTGAGCAACCGCTGTTTAAGTTCGTTGTATTGTTGTTTTGTCATCGTTGTCATAGAAAAGTCGCTCCTCTCTGGGTTGAGTACGTAATATAGCTTCTTATGTACAATCAATACCCGAAATGGATTGGTAACAATCACATGAACCATGGGAACGGCAGCCTCTCGTTTTTGGAACATTCTCCAAAAAAGCCCCGGAGTGTTTTAATCCCAGTGCTTAATATGATATAAACAAAGATAGAGAGAGAAGGCTGAAAAAGTAGGGCTGCACCAATATTTGGAGGTAAATCATTATGGATGAACACATGAAACGCCGATTGGATAAACAGAAAAAGCTATTTCGGCAACTAGGCATTCAACTGGACGCTTTGTCTATCCATGAAAAGAATTTTTCGAATAAACTGCGGGGTTATGATCAGGAGGAAGTGGATTCCTTTCTGGACGAAGTGATTCAAGATTATGAGCGGTTTTATGCCACCATCTCCGATCTTATGGATAAATGGCAGGAGCAGCAGATCACCATTCGCGATCTCAGGGCTGGCGTTAAGCCAGAGGCAGAACGTCCGGCGCTGAACCCGGAAGAGATTGAAGAAACGGTGGCGAAGCTGGAAGCCGACCTGCGTACCCTTAAGAAACAGATCCGCCCTGAACAAAGATTTTATATTGATTGATGTTATACGATCGAAATCATTACATAAAAAGCATCTCTACAACAATAACCACACATGGCCGATCACCGGCTGCGTGTGGTTTTGTTGTTTGGATGCCCGGTTATGAGTAAGGGTGGGGCCGGCAGAGGTCCGCCTGAAACGTCGCTCTCCGTCATTTTATGTAACGGGACAGGTGTTATAAGCGCCTTCGAATGAGGTTTCATGTTCAGGCCATTGCATTGCAGCGCTTCACTTCCCATGAGCGTATTAGCCCAGACTGGCGCAATGTCCATTTGATGTGGGTGCTCGGTGTTATAGATCAACAGCAAGATCGTTCCAGGGGTTAGCGCAGTTACCCAGTGACACCAACCAATGGGAGCGTGAACCACCTGACCGGGTACTACCTGATATACAAGATTCTGATGAGTGTCCGGATCAATTAGGGAATAACTGATTTCACCGTGAATGACATAACACAATTCGTCCGTGTCCGGGTGGCTATGGGGAGAGAGACCCTTACCGCGTTCAAGATGGGTTTCTGACATCATCATGCCTTGCAGAAGGGGCAGCTCCAGCGACGACACATTCGCAACTCCGTGGCCCGCTAAACGCTCTGCCTGTTTCCTGGAATGATAAACATGCCTTGTCAATGCAGTATCCCCGCAAGCGCGCTTAAGGTCATCATATAAGGTACTCTCCTTTTTTAAGAATGAGAACGAAGGATGTTGTACAAGCGTGTTCCTTTATAATATATGCCCAAACGTTTCTAAATCTGACTGCCTACGACTAAAGAATCATTGATGGCTTCAAAACTGGTTTTGCTTGTAAACCATTTTCATAACAATTACTATGAGGATAGGAGCAGACTTAGACTGATAGATGACAAGGGAGGTTAGCCATTTGTCTAACAACCTGAAATTCAACATCCGCAGCAAGATCGTAGTCGGATATTTAATGATATTATTATGTCTTGGAGCTTTTCTCTGGATTGTATCAGACCGCATCTCTTCCCTGCAGCAAGAGGCGGATTTTATAGAGAAGCACGATATCGAAGTACATAATCTCACGCACGAAATTGAGAAGAATTTACTTGAAATGGAGACCGGTCAGAGGGGGTATGTCATAACAGGGGATGATACCTACCTGGAGCCTTTCAATCAAGCGCTGTCGTCTTGGCAGATTAACTATAACAAGCTATACAAGCTTGTTAGCGATAATTCGGAGCAAGCCAATCACCTTGAAAATATTAAGGAGAATATCAAGGAGTGGATTACCAACGCCGGTCAGCCTGCTGTCCAATTGAAGCAGCTCGGACAGGATGAGGAGGCTCTTCATTTCTTTATTAACGATCCCGGTCAGCAGGCCATGAACTCGATTCATGAGTTGTTCCTCTCGTTTCGAAGCAAGGAGAGAGAACTGACAACCAGCAGGATCGAAGAGATGAAGGAGAGCAATACCCATTTATTGTATACGATGTATCTCCTGTGGGCGGGAGCAGCGCTGATTACCATTTGTGCAGCTTTGGTGATATCAAAGAGCATCGTAAGGCCGATCACGCAGGTAACTCATATCATCTCCGATATTGTCAAAGGAGGGAACCTTTCCCAGCGGATTCACGTGCGATCCAATGATGAAGTCCGCCAGTTGGCGGATACAACCAACGAACTTCTTGCACAGGTCGGCAGGCAGAACTGGGCGAAGGATCATATTTCGGTTATGTCGACGCTTCTCCAATCATCCGATCGCGTGGAGACGGCCGTACAGTTTTTCATTCATAAGCTGGCTTTGATCATGAAGCTGCCGTACGGCGCCGTTTTTATAAACCGGGGCGGATCGGAACTGGTAAAGGCCGCTGCTTTTGCCGATCCGGATGGTGAGCCTTGGAATAAGGTCAGAGATCGTTTTTTACCAGGAGAAGGTTTGGTGGGACAATGCATGCTGGAGCAGCGCATGATTATTCTGGACGATATACCACCTAACTATGTGCGGATTGAATCAGGGCTGGGTGATGCTGAGCCTACCACGCTGATGCTGGCGCCTGTTATGTTTGAAGGACAAGTTCTGGGTGTGATTGAATTGGCCAAGTTTAAACCGTTTGACGAGCTGGAAATTCAGCTGATCGAACAACTGAATTTTCAGCTTGGGGTAACATTGAACTCGATTCAAAGCAAGATGGAAATCCAGCAATTGTACCATGAATCCCAAACGCTGAATGAGGAACTTCAGAGTCAGACCGAAGAACTGCAGGCGCAGACCGAGGAGCTGCAGACCCATTCTGCGGAAATGTATATGCTGAACGAACGATTAGGAGCCCAGAAGGAAGCCGCATTAATCGCGGCCAGCGAATTGGAAAAATACGCGAAAGAGCTGGAGAAGAGCTCGAAGTACAAGTCTCAATTTCTGGCCAATATGTCCCATGAACTGCGGACACCGCTGAACAGCATGTTAATTCTTTCCCAGATTTTAGCTGAGAACAAGCAAGGGAACCTGACGGAGGAAGAGCAGCATTACGCTTCTGTCATTCATAATTCAGGCAGTGAATTGCTGAATTTAATCAACGATATTCTCGATCTGTCTAAGGTTGAGGCCGGTAAGATGCAGATCGAAATGGACTTGGTTAATTTGACGGAGCTTCCAGAACTGATGGAAGGCTATTTCTCCAAAAGCGCGGAATCCAAAAATCTGGAATTTGAAATTGAGATGGCCGACGACTTGCCTGACATGATATACAGCGATGGAATGCGGCTTCACCAAATTCTGCGTAATCTGCTCTCGAATGCGATTAAGTTTACGGAGAGCGGCAGCGTTAAACTACGGGTGAAGAAGATGAATTCCATTGTAACCTCGGATTTCGTGATCAGTGGAGACGTCATTGCTTTTTCCGTTGAGGATACTGGCATCGGGATTGCTGCAGAGCATCTTCAACCGATCTTCGAAGCGTTCCAGCAAGGCGAAGAGACTACAGCCAGAAGATTCGGGGGGACTGGTCTCGGCTTATCCATATCGCTGCATTTGGCGAAGCTGCTTGGCGGGTATATTACCGTGGAGAGCGAGGAAGGAATCGGGAGCACGTTTGTTTTATATTTACCGCTGCTAACGGAATACGGCTCCAATGAAAGTTTGTTTATGCTGCCTGAAGTGGCTGCCTCCTCGAGCAGCGCCAGTTGGAGTGATCTCCCAATGGAGGCATTCGACATGGAAGTAACCAGCCGATTGGAGCACAAAACCGTATTGATCGTGGATGATGATATTCGGAATGTATACGGTTTGACCAACGTATTGGAGAAACTCCAGATGACCGTGCATACGGCCCAGAACGGTTTCGAATGCTTGGAGCTGTTATACAAGCATCAAACCATCGATGCGGTGCTGCTGGATATGGTCATGCCGGAAATGGACGGAATCGAAACGATGAAGCGGATTCGCGAGAACCCGGAATGGGCGGAACTCCCCATTATCGTGATGAGCTCCAACACCATGAGGGATACGGATCAGTTTATTGCAGACGGTGCGAATGGATATCTGCACAAGCCCATTCATATCCAAGAAGTGATCCATGCGTTACAACAATGGATTGGGGCTTGAGGAGATTTTTTTACCCGTTGCGGTAGCCTAGCATATTGTCGTTATGTCGTATGTTGACGAATGCAAGCCAATTGTTTTATGATGGATTCATAGCAGGAACATAAGACGGCGTGTTACCTTAACAGGGCATGAGCCAAGAAGAGACAGCTTTCATTTGGGGTCTTTTCTTGGCTTTTTTAATGTTTAGGAGAATCGGTATGCAGCATTACTTCGTATATGAATCCTTCGCCGTTTCTCTGATTAAACTTAAAGGAAAGGGGGAAGTTAATGAGCGGGATCGAGTTGTTTACAGTCGTACGTGTTATTGGTAACAATGTCGTGATGGTCACAGGCGGCAAGAAAGAATCGGAATACGTCATCCTGGGCAAAGGGATTGGCTTTGGCGCCAAAGCAGGCGGAACGATCGCTTCGGACGATAAGCGGATTGAGAAGCTCTTCAGGCTCGAGGATCGGGAGCAGTGGAGTCAAGCTCACCATCTGCTGGAAGAATTTGATCCACTGGTGATGGAGATCACGGATCAGATACTCAATCTCATTGGACAAGAGTTTCCGGGCACATTAAATGACAAGGTGTACCTGGCGCTTCCAAGCCATATTCAGTTTACGATATACAGAATCCGCAAAGGCATGGATATTATTAATCCTTTCCTTGAAGAGACCCGGATCAGCTTCCCAAAAGAATATGATATCGCAGCCAAAGCAGCGGAATTAATCGGTCAGACCTTCGATATCGAAGTTCCGGAGGATGAGATCGGCTTCTTGACCTACCATGTGTATTCCGCCGTCAGCCATGTGCCCGTAGGCCATCTGGTGAAGGCTTCGAATGTGGTGGGAAACCTGGTAAGGTATATTGAGGAGGAGCGGCAGGTCGCTTTTGACCGGGGAAGCATGGATTATGTCCGTCTTCTGATGCATTTGAGGTTCTCGGTAGACCGGATGCTGAATCAAGACATCCAAGTGGATAATCCGTTCGCGGATCAGATCCGTTCCAAGTTCACGAATGAATATGGTCTGGCTACACGTCTCGCAGGCATGATGGAGAAAGAACTCGGCAAGAAAGTACCTGAAGCGGAGGTTTGCTTTCTAGCGATGCATCTATATCGGCTCTTCACAGGCCGGCTACAACAAAAGAATCAACCCAGGGAGGAATCATAACATGTTTGATCGTTGGAAAAAGAAAAAAACAGCTACTGCTATTCAACTCACAGCACCATTGTCGGGTAAAGCCGTGCCTTTATCGCAAGTACCGGATGAGGCATTTGCTGCTGGTCATATGGGCAAAGGCATAGCCATCGAGCCTTCAGAGGGCAAATTAATTGCGCCTTTTGACGGGACGGTTGCGCATGTCATCAAATCCAAGCACGCCGTGATGCTGGAGGATCCGGCGACCGGTCTGCAGTATTTGTTCCATATCGGGATTAATACAGTCGGTTTGAAAGGCGAAGGTTTCACAAGCCATGTCCAAGCAGGCGATCAGGTGAAGTCGGGTCAGACGCTCATCGAATTCGACATGGCCGCAATCCAAGCCGCAGGTTATCCGACGATTACCCCGATCATCGTGACCAATGCGGATGAGGTGGCTTCCAAGGTTGACGGTCAGACCGGCAGTGTCGTGATCGGCCAGGATCCTGTCATGACCATTGAATTGAAATAGATCAATTCTATAGGCGCGAATGATTTAAATATTGGTTATTGACAAACAGGAAGTCGTGAATTAAGATAACAACATCAAATGAATACGTTTTAAGGCGTGTTACCATAAATATGGGCATGAGCCAAGAAGAATCGGACTATAACTTTTATAGTCACCGTTCTTCTTGGCTTTTTTTGTTGGTATGTAATCATGATGGCATCCATGCCGCCTTAAAATGATGAATATATGTACGACCAAGGAGGAGGATTTTCTAAGTCTTTTTTGTTCCTTGAAGGAAGGGAATAAATGGTTATTCATTCGACGCATTATGTAAACGGTTTCAGTAAAAAGCTAAATTATTGAAGTTGAAAGGATGATTGACATGCTGGCTAAATTGCAAAAGCTGGGTAAGTCCCTTATGCTGCCGGTGGCCACCTTGCCTGCTGCTGGGATCTTGCAGGGGCTTGGAATGATCGACTATCAAAAAGATATACCTTTGGGTGCCCTAGGCGCTTTTCTAAATCAATATGTAACTCCGTTCATGACCTCTGGTGCCCTTGCGATTCTGGATAATCTGCCGTTTATCTTTGCGATCGGCGTTGCAATCGGGTTCGCCGGAGACGCCGTTGCGGCTCTATCTGCTCTTATTGGGTACATGGTGCTAACAAGAGTGCTGGAACAAGTACCGCTGCAGATGCCGTTTATACCGGATGACGTGAAGCTCAATATGGGCGTTCTTGGCGGTCTCTTTGTCGGTATGTGGTCCGCATACCTGTATAATAAATTCCACAAGATAAAAATGCCGGATTGGCTGGGCTTCTTTGCGGGTAAACGATTCGTTCCGATTATCACAGCAGCCTCCACGATGGTGCTTGCGGTTCTGATCGGTATGATTTGGAGCCCAATTCAAGATGGCATTTCCGTCTTCGGCAACTGGGTTGTCGGCCTTGGAGGCATCGGATCCTTCATATTCGGTACGGCCAACCGCTTGCTGATCCCTCTGGGTCTTCACCATGTATTAAACTCCATCGCATGGTTTCAGATCGGCGATTACACGAATGCCGCGGGTGAAGTCGTACACGGTGACCTATGGCGTTTCTTTGCTGGAGACCCGACGGCTGGTATGTTCATGTCCGGTTTCTTCCCGATCATGATGTTTGCGATGCCGGCTGCGGCGCTGGCCTTTATGCATACCGCCAAGCCGTCCAAACGCAAGCTCGTCGGATCCATCTTTATCGGTTCGGCAGTGGCATCGTTCCTGACGGGAATCACCGAACCGCTTGAATTCGCGTTCATGTTCATTGCACCTGTATTGTATGTGGTGCATGCGATTTTAACAGGGCTTTCCGGATTGATCATGTATGTCCTGGATGTGCATTTGGGCTTCTCGTTCTCGGCGGGCTTGATCGACTACCTGGTGAATCTGAAGCTGTCTACCAATGCTTGGCTGCTTCTCCCGGTTGGATTGGCTTTCGGTGTCGTTTACTATCTGCTGTTCAGAATCCTCATCATCAAGCTGAACTTGAAAACGCCTGGACGTGAGGAAGATGACGACGTGGATACGATTTCTGACGATGCTGATACAGATGCCCCATCCCCATCCGGCGCAGCATCCAATGAGTCCAAGGCGGCCAAGGTGCTGCAAAACATCGGCGGAGAAGATAACATTGTCAGCGTCGATGCTTGTATCACACGACTCCGTCTGGTTGTTAAGGACGAGAAGGCTGTGAAGGATTCGGAGCTCAAAAAGTTAGGAGCATCCGGTGTCATGCGTCTGGGTCAGGGCGCGGTTCAGATCGTATTCGGACCGCAGGCGGAATCCATTAAGGACGACATCAAGGAAATTATGAAGAAATAAAGAAACAACAAAAAGAAGCAGGCTGATAAAGGTCTGCTTCTTTTTGTTGTTTTCACATTTCAGGTATATGCAGCAGTTCATAGACCCGCGTTCATCGGTTCAAGCTTTTGCGCTGTCCCCAATATCGGAGGTTGACGTCAACTTCAAGCTCAAGAGGCGTTTCATCATTGATTTCCTTTTTCTGATCCACTAGTTTCTTCCAGAGCTTCGGATCCGTTCGGTACAATTGGAGACATAACTCATACGGATCCGCTTGTATCAATGCTGCTTTATGGAAGGTATTATGCATTTCTTTTCGCAGGGTCTCTTCTGTTAACCGCTTCATTTCATTAATTCCAACCTTCTTGTACATTGTCTGTACCGTCCCGGTTACGTTAAGCTTGATTCGATATGAAGCATTGTTGGGTTTGCGGATAACTTCAATCGAAGAGTGCGGGTTCTCCAGTCTTATACTCCCGATGGCTTCGCCATCCGCCTTAACGATGACGGCAGCGTGAGTATTAGCCGATGCTAACCAGCGGGTCCCCAGCAGATCGGAACGTTTAAGCCAGCCCATCAATTCCTTGTTCTTGATCAGAAATCCGCCGTTGACTTCCAGAATCGGATGCTGCTTCAGATTTTCCGACCAGTTCTGCGTTGAAATATGAAGGGAAGGCAGCATAACGGTGGCGGCTTTTTCCCGGTAGAGACGAATAAAGTTCACGAATTGAATCGGACGAATAAACGAGAATTGGACATAGCTTTCCCTGGGTTCATGAAGCAGCGAATGCAGGGGGGAGAGCTGAAAGAACGGAGACACCGTAAAGAGATCCTCCATCTTATCCTTGGTGCCGTAAAGCCATTTCGTATACCGGATTTCCTGCGAACGGTTGGTCAGGTCGAACACTTGGGACAACTGCTTAGGTTGTAATACGGATTCCGTAAGCACCAAGGCCGTGACATGGCCCCAGGAGACCCGCTGCTGACTCGATGTATACAAATCAATAAGGGCCTCAGTCAATGTGGTGCCGGTTCCTCGGCCGACCCAAATTGGCGCTTTTTCAGTTGGCTTGCTGCTTTCTTGCTTGGCAATCGTGGCAAAGTCGAGCATCTGCACATAGATGATATACTTATTGTCCTTGTAATCGATACCCAAAGCGGTGATATAGTTGATATCCTGTACTTCTTTGTTGTCCCAACAGCCGGAGAGCAGCAAAGACAGCATACTCAGGAGCATCAATATCCGTTTCATAGCGCGCCACCCTTTTTTCGCTTACCCGGAAATCGCATGAGGTTTCCAATGATTTTGGAAATGGAGAACGGGGAGAAGGGAGCAAGGTACGGCTGTCCGAAGGGATTATGGTTGGCTGCATACTGAACGATTAAGAAGAGCGATATGAAGAAGCCGAATAACCCAAACATCGAGGAGATGGTTAGGACAAAAAAGCGAAGGATCGTCTGCGTGACAACAAAATCCTGGTTGGAGTGGGTGGAGCCCGCAACGAAGGAAAGTGCACCAATCACCGTCAACGTCGGGGAAAAGAAACCGCCCCGAATGGCTGCGTCGCCGATAATGATACCGGATACAACCGTAATGGTTGACGCGATGGGAGAAGGCATCTGCATGCCGGCTTCTCGCAGCAGGCTGAGCAGAAACAGGATGATGAGCATCTCAAACCCTGTTGGAATAGGAAGCCCGAGCCTGGTGTTTGCCACGGTTGCCAGCAGCGGAAAGGGGATTTGATCCTGATGAAAGGACAACAGCGTTATATAAAATCCTGGAAGGAAAACTGAAAGTATGAAGCCAACCATTCTCAGAATTCTCCAGGGCATGATGAAATAAAACGGCATTTGCGGATCCTCCGCGGCAAACAGAAGTTGCATGAAGCTGGCAGGCGTTATCAATAGCACGGGGCTTCCCTGCATAATAATGATTAATCGGCCGCGAGTTAACGAGTCGTAAGCCAGATCCGTCCTGCCCGTATAATCGAACATCGGGAGCACCGTGAAGCGATACGGTGATAAATGCTCGGCAAGCTCGCCGATGCCCACGGGAGGGTCACCGGAGAAATCATTGAGTTTATCTACGACTGCCTTGACAGTCTCCGGTATCACCTTGTCCTTTAAGTACATGATGCCGACAGAGGTTTTACTCTTGTCGCCCAGCTTAAAGGAGGAATAGACAAGGCCGGGAGATTTCAGCCGTTTGCGAATAAGCGATACATTGATATCCAAATCCTCGACAAATCCGTCACGAGGTCCTTTGACAGAGGTTTCTGTGGCACTTTCTTCAGGTGCACGTCCAATACTTTTGCTTGCGCTGTAAGAATAGAGCATGTTGTCCTTTGGAAAATACAACGCAACATAACCAGAGTAAACAATGTCATCGACCGACTCCATGTTGGACTCGTATATGTCAAGGGTAAGATGATATTCCAGATGTTTTGGATCGAACGGTTGTCTTTGGGAAACCGCCATATTCCATTCTTTACTGATAACAGGCAGCAGAATTTTGGACAGCAGTTGTGAATCGCACATTAACGGACTGTAAACTAGGATCGCCCATGGCAATAAATCGCCTTCCTCACCCGGATAAGACGTAATGTATACGTCATCGGAATCGGTATAACGGTCTCGAAGTTGTTGCTCTGTCAAGGTCATGACTGAGGTTCTCCTTTCGCTGAAGTGGATTTCTGTTGTTGCTGTTGTTGCTCGGGCTTGCGGATCAGGAAGAATAGCAGCAGGCTTAAGATGGTAATATAGATGGCGGACACGGGCAAAAAATAGTCGGCCATCGCATAATACATTTTGAGATTGCTGATCGGGGAGGCGCACAAAATAATGAGCAGCGTGGAAACGGCTAATATGCCGACACTTTGTTTGGACTTGGGAAGCAGGGTTTCGCAGAGCATAAAAATCGAAACCGATATCGAGATGTAAGCACCGCTAAGCCATTGAAAAATGGATAAAAAATCGACATGCTCCACGAATTTGCCTAACTTAACGAGACGCCACTGTTCATAGGCAGGATACCGCTGAAGCTTCATTTCTTCCGGACCAAATTCGGCAAGACCTCCGACGGTGGGTCCGAACGTAAGGAATATGAGGACGATATGGATGAGTAGGATCGTAAGAAAACTAGGCTTTTTCTGAAGATGGGGACGCAAGAATAATATCAATATAAACTGGGATAGCCCTCCGAACATAACGGGGATCCCGCTAATCACCGGCAGGAAGCCGTCCTCCAGCACGGGCAGCAGATAGTTATAGTTTTTTACTTTAACGTTGGATAAGGATACGAAGATCCCCAGCAATACAACAAAAGGAAGCAATATGCCGGCGGACACGCCGATGGTCTTTATGCCGTGATTCATAGTGACAAGACATAACACCATGAGTATCAATGCCGTTGCAATGACGGGAGTTTGGATCATATAGGAGGACTTCGTCCAATCGATAACTTCCTTCAAGGTATAGAAGGCAAAGGCGAAAAAATACAAACCTGACATACTCATCACCAGCAAGCGGAACCCTCTGCCGCTGCTTTCGTCTAACGCCTGCGTAATGGAACGATTGCCGATCTTATTGATGATCCCGTAAATAAGCAGAACCCAGGGCAAGAATAATACGGCGGACACCATAATGGTGATCCAGGCATCCCGTCCGGATTTCTCCAGAAGCACAGGTATGATCATGACATGATTGGTCAAGCCGGCAGTAAGCATCATAATCATAAACGCCTGATTCGTTGGAATACCGCGAACTCCTGACATGTGTGATCCCCCAATTCAGCTTTCTTCCCGTTTATGGTTCACGGAGAACAACCATAATATGCGAAAGAACCCAGCAAGAGGTTAGGACATAGCCTTCTGTTTTTCGAAAAAGGTATTTTTAGGTCAGCCGCCTTGTACATAAAGCACGGACGTTCCCTTCATAATAAGGAAAGTTTTGAACGAACCCATAACAATATTCTGGAGGATTGAACCGTGAACAAAGGGGCGAAGACGGAGGCAGGGAACTTGAAATGGTGGCAGCTATCGCTGTTGGGGGTTGCATCAACGATCGGCACAGGGTATTTTCTCGGATCTGCATTAGGTATCCGGCTGGGAGGACCGGCTTTTCTTCTATCGATAATACTGGCGGCGACAGCCACCTTCTTCGTATTTGATGTGCTGTCAAGGATGACGGCCGAGGACCCGCAGAAGGGCTCGTTCCGAACCTACGCCAAAAAAGCCTATGGCCGATGGGCAGGCTTCTCTACAGGATGGATGTACTGGTGCTCCGAAGTGTTGATCATGGGGAGCCAGATGACGGCGCTTGCGATTTTCTCGCGTTTTTGGTTTCCTGGCATTCCGATGTGGATATTTGCGTCAGGTTATGCCGTATTGGGGCTGTTTGTCATATGGATCGGGAACAAAGGCTTTGACCGGCTGGAGAATGTATTGGCTGTAATTAAGATCGCCGCGATTGTCATGTTTCTCGTCATTGCTGCTGCCGCCCTGATGGGGTGGTTAAAAGGAGGGTCGAAGCTGCAGGTTCCAGGCAGCCTGAACGCAATTTTTCCGGCAGGCGGCATGGGCATGTGGTCGTCCCTGATTTTTGCGTTTTATGCCTTTGGCGGAATCGAAGTCATGGGGGTTATGGCGATTCGCTTGAAGAATCCGAAGGAAGCGCCTAAAGCAGGTAGAGTGATGATTCTGCTGCTATCCATCGTATACGTTCTTTCTATTGGGATGGCGGTGATCATGGTGGCCTGGAATCAATTCTCCACGACGAAAAGTCCCTTTGTGGTGGCGCTAAGCTCCTACCAGCTTCCTTTTATCCCGCATATATTTAATGCTGTATTGATTATAGCCGGTTTCTCGACCATGGTTGCTTCGCTGTATGCTGTGACGACGATGCTGGTTACATTATCCGAGGATAAGGACGCTCCCAAGTTGTTTGCCATGAAAAAGTTTAAGCGGGATACGCCTATATATGCACTATCCCTTACAGCTGTCGGATTGATTGTATCCATTGTGTTGTCACTGCTCATGCCAGGCAAAATTTATGAGTATTTGACCACCGGTGCAGGACTTATGCTGCTGTATAATTGGTTCTTCATCCTCATATCGGCGGGCCGGCTTATAGAGCTTACGGTTTGGGGCAAGATCAAACGATATATCGGAATGCTTCTGATTGCGGCTGCTGTAAGTGGAACCGCACTGCACCCCACGAGTCGGCCGGGGCTCTGGATCAGTCTTGGGTTTATTCTGGTAATCGGTCTGGTGGTACTATGCATGCGCTCCGTGTGGAAGAAATCCGGGCAAGGCCATGCCAGAGAGGCGGACAAGCCCAAGCTTCGTCCTAAGCCGGCCCGTTAGAATATGAGCGGATATAGCAGGGCAAGAGCTCGGATTCCAAAATAAACGCCGAAGATGATCAACGAGATTCCGGATAGAATGGAGACCAGGGAAAGGGCTCTATTGCTCAAATATCGGCGGAATACGCTGCCAAGCGCAGCCATGAACAAATCCCATATCACGACTCCAGCGATAACGGCCACGCTGTAGAGGAACAGATTTCCGGATCCCTCATCCGCCGCAGTTTTGACAAGAATGGAGCCGTAAATGCCAAGCCAGAATAGAATCGTCATCGGATTGGATACGGACATGAGAAATCCGGAGAGCATACTTCTCCATAATGAATCTTCACTACTCTCTTGGCTGATCGTCACTTTTTGGGCATTCAGGATGCTTTCCAGCCCGGAGTAAATAAGAACAAAGGCACCAAACAGCCAAAGGAAGGTCTGCATAAACGGCGTACTCAGAAAGTGAACAACGCCCAGGTAGACCAAAATCATATAAAGGATATCCGCCAGGACCGCGCCGATGCCAAACAACCATGCATGCCAAAAACCTTTCTTGATCCCCTTGTCGAGCTGCGCTGCATTGACCGGGCCTACGGGGGCTGATAGAGAAAGGCCCAGAATCATGTAGCTAATAAAAATACTCATTGACTTCCACCTCTCGTCATGAACATGGATAAGTAAGAAAGCTTGTACCCTCATGCTCGTACATTGTATTCAGCACATGGACAAACTAAAACTTAAGATTGGAAATTTTTTTCTGTCAGGTAACTGACCAGCAAACCGCGCAGCTCACTCTGCGCGGTTTTGTTTGGATTCGATTATTTGGTAGGATATAGATTGGTATTAGAAAGCAGATTTCTCAGCATTTCATATCATGAAGAAGGGGGCCATCAAGATGAGTCATCCATTTCGGATTACGGTATTGTCAGACACTCATATGCCAAGAAAAGCGAAAGAGCTCCCAGCCTCGCTGCTTGAAGATATAAGGCATTCGGATCTTATCCTTCATGCTGGTGACTGGTCCAATTGGGAGCTCTATGAACAGCTTAGTCAATATGCCACGGTGGAAGGTGTAGCCGGAAATGTGGACGATGAGCGGATCATCGAACGGTTAGGTTACAAGAAGCTGGTCGAAATCGAAGGCAAACGCATCGGTATGGTGCATGGGCACGGACAAGGAGGAACAACGCCCTCTCGCGCAAGGAAGGCTTTTGCGGACACGGAGGTGGATTGTATCTTGTTCGGTCACTCCCATATCCCGTTTAAAGAACATGTGCAAGGGGTGCTGCTCTTCAATCCCGGTTCCGCCACGGATAAAAGGCGGCAGCCCCGGTACTCCTATGGAAGGATGCTCATCGAGAACGGAATACTGGAGGCGCATCATGTTTTTTACGATCAGAAGTAAGCATATTTGAAGGCAATGGTAAAATCAGTAAGGTGTTGCCTACTTTTGAAATATCCCGCTTGAGGTTAATTAATAGAAGTCCCCGATATGGTAAATCATGTGGATGAGAGGATTGTTATGTTAAAGGAAGAAAAGTATGAGCATGTAATTCAGGTGGGCCTGTCCGGCTGGGGAGATCATGACAAGCTGTATGATGAAGGGGCGAGGCCTTCGGACAGGCTGGAAATGTACAGCCGGCATTTTCCCCTCGTGGAGATGGACAATTCGTTCTATGCCATACCGTCAGCGGAACAAATGAATAAGTGGGCAGCTGCCGTCCCAGACCACTTCGGTTTTATTGTAAAAGCTTATCAAGGCATGACAGGTCATGCACGCGGCCAGGGCAAGGACAGATATCCTAGCGTCAAAACGATGTTTGATCATTTGCTCACGTCAGTTGAGGAGTTGCGGGCTGCGGACAAATTAAGGACCGTTCTGTTTCAATACCCGCCCTGGTTCGGGTGCGAACGCAAACACGTGGACATTCTGAAGCGGACGCGGGAGTGGATGAAGGATGTGCCCGTAGCCCTGGAATTTCGGCATCAGAGCTGGTATGCGCCGGAGTTTCGGGAGAGGACGCTTGAGTTTATGCGAAGCGAGGGCTGGATTCACAGCATCGCCGATGAGCCGCAAGCAGGTATTGGATCCGTACCGGTCGTTCTTGAGACAACGGGTACAGAAGCTGTGATGATCCGGATGCATGGACGAAACGCCGAAGGGTGGCACTCCAGCGGTCAACCCAACTGGCGCGAGGTGCGATATTTATACCGTTACAGCTTAGAGGAATTGGAGCAGTGGAAGGGATGGATCGAGCAATTGCTTGAGAAGTCGAAGCAGTGCTGGATCATATTCAATAACAATTCGGGAGGCGATGCTTCCGATAACGCCAAACAGCTTCTCCGGCTGCTGGGGATGGATACCGGACCTGAACCGCTGCGGCAGATGGACTGGCTGGAAGTGGATACTTTTTCAGAATAATGACTTTAATTGGAACCCTATACAGAGAAATGGGTGGTTCATGGACAAATCGTCAAAAAATTGACGCAAATTCATCTGTTTCTGAGATCATTATTATATATAAAGGGTATTTTCGGTATTGAGGCCAAGTGTATTATAATGTAATCGTAAGAAAACGTTTATTTAATGTAAAATGCAGTACGTAAAATGTAAAATTAGAAATTCCGTCCTTGAGCAATCAAAATAATCTGACGGAGGGAGTCAGCGATGAAGACCCTTGACAGAATGACAGATGGACCTTGGCAGAAATATCACGGTCCGAACTTGGGGTACATTCAAGATCAGTATGAGAAGTTTTTGCAAGACCCGCAATCTGTGGAGCCAGGATACCGTGAGCTGTTCGCCAGCTGGGGACCGCCTCCATCTTTGGAAAACAATGAAAAGAAAGCGGATTCGCAGGGACAAGGTGTTAGCTACGACCCGCAATTGTTGAAAAAAGGGGTAGCTGCCGGCAAACTGGTATGGAACATTAGAACCTACGGTCATCTGGCCGCCGACATTGATCCGATTGGAATTGGAAACGAAGCTGACACGCGTCTGCTTCAACCAGAAAGCTACCAACTCAGCCAAGCGGATTTGGCAGCCCTGCCTGCAGAGATCGTCTGGGAGGAGGCTCCTAGCGATATCAAGAATGGCTTAGAGGCAATCCAGCGGCTGTTACAACTATATACAGGCTCCATTGCCTATGAATTTAGCCATGTTCACGATGAAGAAGAACGCAAATGGCTCAACGAGCAGGCAGAATCGGGACGTTATTTGTCCGCCATGAGCGTAGAAGAGCGCAGGGGGCTTTTGAAAAAGCTGCTTGAGGCCGAGCAATTCGAGGAATTCCTGCACCGCACGTTCGTAGGTGCGAAACGCTTCTCGGTTGAGGGCAACGAAGCACTTGTACCGCTGCTTGACGAGATTGTTCGCCAAATGGCCGAAGTGGATGTCAATTCCATCCTCGTGGGGATGGCACACCGCGGTCGCTTGAACGTCCTCGCTCATGTACTGGGCAAGGATTACAGCAAGATTTTCTCGGAGTTCATGCACTCTCCGAATAAACATCTCGTTCCATCCGAAGGCTCTATGGGCATTAACTATGGCTGGACAGGTGACGTGAAATATCATTTGGGCGCGGACCGTTATCTGAAGAAGGATGAAGCACGGCAGGTTCGGATTACCCTTGCAAACAACCCGAGTCACCTGGAGTACGTCAATCCGGTGGTTGAGGGCTTTGCTCGTGCTGCTCAGGAGGATCGCAGTGAAGCGGGTTATCCGAAGCAGGATGTAAACAAAGCGCTGAGCATTCAGATTCATGGTGATTCCGCGTTCCCTGGCGAAGGGATCGTACCGGAAACCTTGAACTTTAATAAACTGCCGGCATTCCGTACGGGCGGATCGATTCACATTATCGTGAATAACCGTATCGGATTTACGACAGAAGGCAAGGATTCCAGATCCACTCATTATGCGAGTGACTTGGCAAAAGGATATGAGATTCCGATTATCCACGTGAACGCGGATGATCCGGAAGCATGTATCGCGGTTGCTCGTCTAGCCAGCGATTATCGCAACAAGTTCAAGAAGAGCATTCTGATTGATCTTGTCGGTTACCGGAAATATGGCCATAACGAAACCGATGATCCTGAAACCACCCAGCCGCTGATCTACCAGAAGGTGAAGAACCATCCAACTGTCAGCACGATTTATATGAAGAAACTGGTGGATGGAAACATTCTGACCCAAGAACAAGTGGACGGTCTGAAGAATAGCGTTCTGGAGGTCCTGAAGAATTCTTACGAGAGCGTGAAGTCGAAGGATCCTGTTGATCAGATCCTGCTTGGACTAAACGCTACGGACGGTAAATCCAAGACGGAAGCAGCTACGAATGTATCTGCAGAAGTGCTGCGCGGGATTAATCGCGAGCTCCTGCAGTGGCCGGAAGGCTTTACGGTATATCCGAAGCTTCAACGTATTCTCGAGCGCCGCAGCAACTCGCTCGACGAGGGCGAGAAGGTGGACTGGGGCCATGCCGAAACGCTGGCTTTCGCTACGATTCTTGCCGACGGCAAGCCGATCCGGATTACGGGACAGGATGCCGAACGTGCAACGTTTGCCCATCGTAACCTCGTGCTTCACGATGCGGTTAATGGAGAGACCTTCTGCCCGCTGCACCGGTTGCCGCAAGCTAAGGCATCGTTTGCGATCCACAACAGCCCGTTGACCGAAGCAGCCGTCGTTGGATTTGAATATGGCTACAATGTGTACTCTCCGGAGACTTTAGTGATCTGGGAAGCGCAGTATGGTGATTTCGTTAACTGTGCCCAGGTTATCATTGATCAGTTCATCACAGCCGGCCGCTCGAAGTGGAGACAGAAGTCCAGCTTGGTTATGCTGCTTCCTCACGGGTATGAAGGAAATGGTCCTGAGCACTCCAGTGCAAGACTGGAACGCTTCCTCCAGCTGAGTGGAGAAGACAACTGGACGGTTGCGAATCTGACTTCCGCTGCTCAGTATTTCCATCTGCTGCGCAAACAGGCTTCCTTGACGGAAACGGAAGATGCCAGACCGCTGGTGATTATGGCACCGAAGAGCTTGATTCGTAATCCGCGCGTGGCATCGCCTGTGAACGCGTTCAGTGAGGGCGGTTTCCAGAAAGTGATGGAGCAGCCGGGTCTTGGCCAATCACCGAAGAAGGTGGAGCGCCTTGTTCTGTGCTCGGGGAAAGTTGCCATCGATTTGGAGGATGCGCTGGATAAGCAGAAGGATCAGGATCAGTCCTGGATTCATATTCTTCGTGTGGAACAGCTGTATCCATTCCCTAAAGAAGAAATTTCCCGTGTGTTGCAGAAGTATCCGAACCTGAAAGAGATTCTGTGGGTTCAGGAAGAACCTCAGAACATGGGCAGCTGGAGCTTCATGGAACCAAGAATTCGTGAAATTGCACCTAAAGGCACAGAGGTCCGTTACAGCGGACGTCCTGAGCGTTCCAGCCCTGCTAGCGGCTATCAGGATGTTCATGCTTATGAGCAACAGACCATCATTTCTTTTGCCCTTAATCGTAAAACTATAAATCAAGAGATCTCATTGGGGAGGTAGCGGCTGTGAACGAAATTACTGTACCAGCTATGGGCGAATCCATCACCGAAGGAACGATATTCAAATGGCACGTTAAAGAAGGGGATAGCGTTAACATCGGTGATGTGCTGCTCGAGTTAGAAACGGATAAGGTTAATCTTGAAATTAGCGCAGAGTCTGAAGGCGTTGTGGAAAAAATCCTTCGTCAAGAAGGGGAGAATGTAACGATCGGTGAAGTCATCGGTCAAATTTCTCCGCAGGAAGGCGTTGCAAGCGCACCGGCAGCGAAGGCGGCTGAAGCTCCAGCATCCGCACAAACGGAGGCTGCTCCGGCACCCGCAGCAGAAGCACCGAAGCCGCAAGCTCCGGTACCGGCTCAGAACGAGGAAGGAGCGGGTCTGACTGCATCGCCATCCGCACGCAAACTGGCTCGTGAACGCGGGATTGATCTGGACCAGGTACAGGGCCGCGATCCAATCGGTCGGATTTACCATGATGATGTGAAGAATCATAATGAAGCCAAGCAGCCTGCTGCACCAAGCAAGCCTGCAGCTTCCACTGCCGCACCGGCAGCACAAGCTCCGGCCGCTGAGTATGGCAAGCCGGTAGAACGCACTCGCATGTCCCGTCGTCGTCAGACGATTGCGAATCGTTTGGTCGAAGCGCAGCATACGGCTGCCATGCTGACTACCTTCAATGAAGTGGATATGACAGCGATCCTGGATGTGCGCAAGCGTCGTAAGCAAGCTTTCCAAGAGAAGCATGACGTAGGCCTCGGTTTCATGTCCTTCTTCACCAAGGCGGTTGTAGGTGCGTTGAAGAGATTCCCGCATCTGAATGCCGAGATCGATGGCGATGATATTGTTGTGAAGAAATTCTATGATATCGGTATTGCGGTGTCCGCGAAAGAAGGACTTGTTGTTCCGGTCGTGCGCGATGCAGATCGTCTTGGCTTTGCTGAGATTGAGAAGGAAATCGGCAATCTGGCTGCGAAGGCTCGAAATAATGCGCTGTCCTTGTCTGAACTGCAAGGCGGTACATTTACGATTACGAATGGCGGCGTCTTCGGCTCGCTGTTGTCTACGCCGATCCTGAATACGCCGCAGGTGGGTATCCTCGGCATGCACAAAATCCAGCTTCGCCCGGTAGCGATTGATGCTGAGCGTATGGAGAATCGTCCTATGATGTACATCGCATTGTCTTATGATCATCGGATCGTTGATGGTTCCGAAGCGGTTCGCTTCCTGGTAACGGTTAAAGAGCTCCTTGAAGATCCAGAGTCGCTGCTTCTGGAAGGCTAACTATCCAAGCTTTGCGACACAATCATAATAAGAAGGCCGCATGGACATTGCCATGCGGCCTTCTTATATAAGCGATTATGATTTTGATTTATCGTTATCGTTCGGATCGGGGAGATCCCGAGGGTTCCAATTTTCAGCCTGAGGCTCCACATCCTGATGTTTCTTCACCTTGTCTCTTTGTTCCTGAGAGTCATTCTCCGTATTCTCCTGATTGCGTACTTCCTCGCTGTTGGGTTGTTTCATGGGAATACCTCCTTCAGTCGATATAATACATACATACCCGGTATGGCAAAAGACAAACAGGCAACGGACATCAAGTCATTTGATTTTCATGGGGGTTAAAGTTAACATGGTAACTGATAGTCCATTACATAAATCATGATCATTATAGATAAACGAGAGGAGAGTTAGGCTTTATGGCGAATCCATCCCAGCGTACGCTGCTGTTTACAGGTGCGTATGCGGAAGACAACCAAAGCGGAGTATGCGTATATGAATTTAACGAGGATAGCGGCGAATTGAAGCTGCTTGATGAGGTGTCCGGCATTAAGAATCCGACCTTCCTGAACGTGGACCCGGAAGCCAGACGTTTATATGCCATTGGCGAAATTTCAGAGGATGGCGGTAAGGCTGGCGAGGTCATCAGCTTTGAGATTGACCCTATTGCCGGCAAGCTGACCGAAGGCAGCCGTGTTCGCAGTGTGAGCAGCTCTACTTGCCATATCCAGCGAGATGAAGCGAGTAAGTATCTGATTGTTTCGAGTTATCATGGAGGGTTGGTAGGCCTTCATGCAATCGGTAAGGATGGACAAGCCGGTGAACTGCTGGATGAGAAGAAACATGCCGATCTCGTAACTGTGCAGGGAGATCAGCAATCCAGAGCGCATTCGGCGTTTTACAGTCCGGATGGTCAATACGTGTTCGTACAGGACTTGGGACTGGACAAAATTCTCGCTTACACGGTAAATGAGAATGCCCAAAAATTGAGCTTTCATGGCGAAACCCAGCTGGAAGCGGGCGTAGGCCCTCGTCATCTGGCGTTCCACCCAAGCGGTGCTTACGCATATGTCATCAACGAGCTGAATTCCAGTGTCACGGTGCTTCGCTATATCCAAGACGAAGGTCGTTTTGAGGTGCTGGAGACGATATCGACACTGCCTGCGGATTTTGACAGGGAGAGTTACTGCGCCGAAATCGCCGTGTCGGCGGATGGCAAAACGGTATATGGATCTAACCGCGGACATGACAGCCTTGTTGTATTCAGCGTGCATGAAGATACCGGTCGCTTAAGCCCGGTCCAATATATTTCGACAGAAGGCGGGCACCCGCGTCATTTTACACTCATGCCGGGGGGCAAGTTCTTGGTTGTTGCCAATAGAGATGGGAATAATCTTGTATTATTTAAGGTGAATCCGGAGGATGGCAAGCTTGCCTTTACAGAATATACGGTTTCGCAGTCCAAACCGGTATGCGTAAAACCAGCGGTATTCCAGCTTTAGGTTCGAAAGAACAAGTAATCGCATAGCGAATGAACTTAGAGATCGTTCTTACGGCTCAAGTGGTAAGCTGTTTGCCATGATGAGTCGAGGAGCGGTTTCTTTTTTACCTGACAGGAGATTTCGAGCAGAGAAGAGATTGATTACGTACACGCATCATAACAGCTCGAGGTACCAAGATTCAGACACGGACTCGTTGGGTTATCTATAATCAGGAAAACTTAAACGAGGAGGTTGTGGCAATGTCAACTAATCAACGTTTGGATGGTAAAGTAGCCATCGTTACCGGTGCTGGTTCCGGAATCGGCCAGGCCGCAGCCCTTCTTTTGGCGGAGCAAGGAGCTAAACTGCTGTTGATCGATATTGATCGTGAACGCGTGGAGAAGGTTAAACAAACGATTGAACAAGGCGGGGGCGAAGCGTTAACCGGCAACTGCGATATTTCCAAGGCGGAATCGCTGAAAAATTGCTTCAGCCAAGCTGCTGAGAAGTGGGGAAAGATGGATATCGTGTTTGCCAACGCTGGGATCAACGGGACCAAGGCCCCGATCGAGATCATGGAGCTGGATGAATGGGATGCTACGATCAATACCAATCTAAGAGGAACGTTTGCCACGGTTAAATACGCGATACCCTATTTGAAGGAGCATGGAGGCAGCATCATCATTACGAGCTCCATTAACGGTAACCGGGTGTTTACCGGCTTTGGTTTCTCAGCCTACAGCACCACGAAGGCCGGGCAGGTGGCTTTCATGAAGATGGCGGCTCTGGAGCTTGCACGTTATAAAATCCGGGTGAATGCCATTTGCCCCGGCGCGATTGCCACCAACATTGATGAGAGCACCATCGCGAAGCCAGAGCTGGACGAGGTGACGATCCCTATTGAATATCCGGAAGGAGACCAGCCCTTGGCGGATGGACCGGGACAGCCCTCACAGGTTGCCCAGCTTGTAGCATTTCTTGCATCCGATGATGCTTCCCATATTACCGGCACTGAAATCTACATTGATGGGGCGGAATCCCTCATTCATTGATCATCTACAAAGACCGATTTGACAAATTCGGGCGTTTTCCTCATAATGAATGAACGTATTGTCAAATTGAATAGTGGTGATGAAGATGGGCATGGGGATTGTCGTTGTGGAAATATGCGACAGCAACTTGATGAGTGCTTTGGAACTTGAGCATCTTGAGGAATTGTATCCCGAAATCGCTGTCCTGCGGGCTGATTGCATGAATCTTTGCGGTCTGTGCAAGCTGCGGCCATATGCACTGGTGAATGGTAAACGTGTATTCGCGGCAACGACGGAAGAATGCGTCGAGAAGATCAAAGCTGCTATCGAAGCTGAACTGGCTGTTTTCCATGATATTTAATACGTCTGAATGTAGACGAGATTGTATAGTAAAGGGCAAGGTGCGAGTGATTCGCACCTTGCCCTTTCGTTTGGTTATAGCATTTTATGGGGCTGGGTTGGCTCAGGAAGCATTGTGGCTTGCAGCAACAATCTCTTCACACTCCCCAGAGCAGCAGCTATGATGAAGCTCCTCACACTCTTCGCAGCATACATGCTGCAGGTGGCAAGCGTCATTATCGCAATTGATGTACCGGTCTTCGGGCTTTCCGCAATGGTGGCATTTACCAACGATGACATCCTCGTCCGTTTGATTGATCGGCACGGCAATACGCTCATCAAATACATAACATTTCCCGTCGAACAGACGGCCTTGGACTTCAGGGTCTTTACCGTAGGTGACAATGCCGCCCTCAAGCTGGGCAACGTCTTTGAAGCCTTCCTTAAGCATGAAGCCGGTCAGCTTCTCACAGCGAATGCCTCCTGTGCAGTAAGTCAGGATGGTTTTATCCTTGTGCTCGCTCAGATTCTCGCGAATCCACTCCGGAAACTCACGGAAGGATTGCACCTCTGGACGTATCGCATTGCGGAAGTGGCCGATATCGTATTCGTAGTCATTCCGCCCGTCGATGACGATGACATCATCACGCTGCAAGTGTTCAAAGAATTCCTGAGGAGACAAGCGTTTTCCGCTAATCTCGTTAGGGTCGAGCTCATCTTCCACCCGGAAGGTAACGAGTTCTTCGCGGTGACGGACAAACATCTTTTTGAATGCATGCCCTTCGGAAGGGTCAATCTTAAATACCATGTCCGCAAATAGCGGGTTAGCGTGCATATCCTGCATATATTGCTCAGTTTGTTCAATTGTGCCGGATACCGTGCCATTGATGCCTTCGGAGGCAACCAGAATCCGTCCTTTGAGTCCGAGATCTTTGCAGTATTGCAGATGCTCGTCTTTGAACGCTCCAGGGTCCGGGATTTGAACAAATTTATAATAGAGAAGGATCTGATAGTTCTGTTGCTCTGACATGATTTAATCACCTGTTCTTTTTATATATTCAGCCATACGTGTACCTATAGAATTGTAGTGAATTCACTCCACATAGTCAACTTAAATGTATAGAAAGTTTGGCATGATATGTGAAATTAAGGGGTTTCATGAACGCATGAAAGCGGTTATGATGAAGGGGTGAGCAGGAGAACACTTTCATTATTGGAGGCGTTGAACAGCATGGTACATATCGAACAGAATGCACTCGTATTGTTTCAGGGCGACAGTATTACCGATTGCGGTCGAAATTACGAGGAGTCGGACAGTTTGGGGAACGGATATGCGCTGATGGCTGCTGCCCGGCTAAGCATGGAGCTGCCTTTGAAAAGGCTGCGTTTTGTAAACCGCGGAATCAGCGGTAACCGGGTCGTCGATTTGCGGGGGCGTTGGGAGGAAGACTGTATTGATCTGGATCCGACATGGGTATCCATCCTGGTTGGTATTAATGAGACCGGCAGGAAGTATAACCGGGGGGAAGCAACGTCGGTGGAAGCCTACTATGAAGGGTATCGTGAACTGCTTATCCAAACCCGCGAGTTAACCGGCGCGAATTTTATTCTCATGGAGCCGTTCTTGCTGCCTGTTACGGAAGCGAAGAAGGAGTGGCGGGAGGATCTGGATCCCAAGATTCAGGCCGTTCGGGAATTATCGCGAGAATTTGAGACGTTATACGTTCCGCTCGACGGCATTTTTGCTGCAGCCAGCTCCAAGATCGAGATGGCTTATTGGGCATCTGACGGTGTTCATCCTTCACCGGCTGGTCATGCGCTCATGGCCGAAGCGTGGTTAGCGACGATGCAGGGCCGATCCATTTTGTAGACGTCGATATTTTTTCTACTATATAAATAATACTTCATTTGGCTGACATCCCCGGAAGCGTGTGACATCCGGGGATGTTCTTTATGTAAACCATCATACGCTTTATAAAATCTTGATTGACGAAAACAATTAGGTACATATAAAATGTTCATAATAGACCGTTGTTCAATTGGAACGACCTATTTTTTGACTTTAATGCTTTCGTCGATGAAAGCGGGGAAGCGTTGTCGCTTTATGTAGAAAATTATGGTTTAAGAACGAAGCGGTTAATCAATGAGAGGGGAATCATGATGAAGAGAAAAATGTGGTTATCACTAACACTCTCCGCACTGCTGGTTACGGCGGTAGGATGCGGGGACAAGCCGGAAGGCGGCGGTACGACTCAAACGGGAAGCGGCGGAGAAGCGGAGAAGAAATCCTATAGCATCGCTATTTCGCAGATCGTAGAGCATCCATCCTTGGATGCAACGCGGGAAGGCATTCTGGCGGCTTTAAAGGAAGCCGGAATTTCCGAGGAAGACAATACGCTGAAAATCGACTACAACAATGCGCAAGGCGATCCAGCGAACAACCTGTCGATCGGTCAGAAGCTGAAGGATACGAAATCGGATCTGGTGGTCGCTATCGCAACCCCGTCCGCACAGGCCGTGGCTGAGAACGTAAAGGAGAAGCCGGTGCTGTTCGCAGCGGTGACGGATCCGGTTGACGCGAAGCTGGTGAGCGACCTTCAGAAGCCGGGTGGCAACGTCACCGGGGCATCGGATACTAATCCGGAGGCAGCTAAACAGCTGATGGATTTCATCAGCACTAACTTCCCGGACGTTAAGAAAATCGGCCTAGTCATTAATGAAGGGGAAGCCAATGCAGTGGTGATGGCAAAGACGGCTGAAGAGGCGCTTGCCGAGCACGGCATCGAGCTGGTTAAGGCAGCTGTCACAAACACTTCGGAAGTGAAGCAGGCCGCAGAGTCGTTAGTCGGCAAGGTAGATGCATACTATATCACGTTGGATAATGTCGTGGTCAGCGGCGTTGACGCGATTATCCAAACGGCACAAAAGAATAAAATTCCGTTCTTCTCCAGCGACCGCGATACGGTGGAGAAGGGGGCTTTTGCAACCGTCGGATTTAAGTATTACGACCACGGCTATCAAGTTGGACAAATGGCTGTAGAGATCCTGAAAAACGGCAAAAATCCGGCGGAGATGGAAGTGACGAAGCCGGATAAGTTGGATCTGATCCTGAACACGAAGGTTGCGGCTGACTATGGTATTGAAGTGACAGACGCCATGAAACAGGAAGTCAAGGACCCGGACAACAACATCATCGAGTAACGGTAAGGCGCGGAGATAACAGCCCGCGCCTTACTTCTTAATCCTTAAGGAGGTCAATGACATGCTGGATTTCGTGATGAGGCTGGATGGTCCGATTGAATTGGGGCTGCTGTATGCGCTGATGGCACTTGGCGTATATATTACGTTCCGGATTCTGGATTTTCCGGATCTGACGGTGGATGGGAGTTTTACTACAGGTGCAGCGATTGCAGCGATTCTGATTACCAACGGTGTGAATCCATGGCTTGCGACGCTGGCTGCATTTGCCGGAGGCATGTTAGCCGGTATCTGTACAGGCCTGCTTCATACCAAGGGCAAGATCAACGGTTTGCTCTCCGGCATTATTATGATGATTGCCCTGTATTCGATCAATATGAGGATTATGGGTAAGCCTAATATTTCGTTAAGCCAGGAAGCGAATATCTTCGGATCCATTGATCCGATCTATATTATGTTGGTGATCGTAATTATCGGAAAACTGCTGCTGGATGCATTCTTCCGCACGGATCTTGGTCTTGCACTGCGTGCGACAGGAGATAACAAGCGGATGATCCGCAGCTTTGGTGCCAACACGGACACCACAACCATTCTGGGGCTCAGCATCTCGAACGGCTTGGTTGCCTTATCCGGGGCGGTGGTTGCCCAGCAATCCAGTTTTGCCGACATCAGTTCGGGTATCGGAATGATTGTTATCGGTCTGGCATCCGTTATTATTGGCGAAGCCGTGCTGGGGACCGGTTCGGTATTCCGGACGACGCTGGCTGTAGTCTGCGGTTCGATTATTTATCGGATTGTCGTTGCTGCTGCTTATGAGATCCCATGGCTCGAAGCGTCGGATTTAAAATTGATCACAGCGATCATCGTCATTATCGCTCTTGTGGTTCCGACCATCAATCGGGCGATGAAACAGCGTTCACAGGCACGGAGGCGCTCAACCGAACTGTTAGCTACGCAAGGGAAGACCAATGGAGGTGCGCTCTGATGCTGGAAATGAACCGTGTGTCCAAGCTGTTCAATCCGGGAACCGTGGACGAGAAGATTGCCTTGATGGATATCAATCTTCACTTGAAGCCGGGGGATTTTGTAACGGTTATCGGAAGTAATGGTGCAGGCAAATCCACGCTGATGAATATTATTTCCGGGGTAATGAAGCCCGATGCGGGCGAAGTACGCATTGACGGCACTTCAATTGGCCATCTGCCGGAATATCGTCGCAGCCGCTGGATCGGCCGGGTATTTCAGGATCCGATGGCGGGGACAGCGCCGCATATGACCATTGAAGAGAATCTTGCGATGGCTCATCGCCGCGGCCAGTCCCGTGGACTCAGCATTGGCGTTACAGCTTCCAAGCGCGCGGGCTTCCGCAAGCATTTAGAGCGGCTCGGCATTGGTCTCGAGGATCGGCTCCGAGCCAAAGTAGGGATGCTCTCCGGAGGGGAACGTCAAGCGCTAAGCTTGCTGATGGCGACCTTCACTCAGCCACAAATCCTGCTGCTGGATGAACATACGGCAGCGCTTGATCCGGCACGTGCGGAGCTGATCATCCGAATAACCGATGACATCGTACGCGACATGAAGCTGACCACGCTCATGGTCACACATAACATGGAGCAAGCAATCCGTCTAGGCAATCGCCTCATTATGATGGACAAAGGACGTATCATTCTGGATGTGAACGAAGAGCGCAAGAAATCGCTGACGGTGGAGCAGCTGCTCGGGGAATTTGAGCAGATTAGCGGTCATAAGCTGTCGGATGATCGTTTGGTTCTTGGGTAAGCATCTTGCGTTGAGACGGGAATCATTCTATGAATATAACGCTAAGCCTTCAATCTTGACAGGCTTAGCGTTTTTTTATACGCTAATTTTTTCCTGGTCAGTTATCTATCGAGGCCGGTTAATCATATGACTGGTTTCAGTTCCATCGCTTTTTGCAAGGATTCCTGATAACGTGTTAATGTTGGGTGAGCCACATCTTTAATCGGGAATAACATCAAGATTGTGTTTTGAAAATGCCTGACGACCGCTAAGCTTGAGCTAGCGGACATTTGAATGTAGGAGGCTTATTTCTTCATGGTCGTTCGTAAAGATGATCTGCAGATGAAAATATTATTAGTGGAAGATGATAAAACGATCGCGTCCGGACTGGAATATTCGCTGCAGCAAGATCGCTTTTCTACCGTTCTTTGCTATGATGTCGAATCTGCAAAAAAAGTGCTTACTGAACATATAGATCAATTCGCTCTATGCTTATTTGATTTATCGCTTCCGGATGGAAGCGGTTATGAATTGTGCAAAATGGTGAAAGAACGACGAGATATTCCGGTCATCTTTTTAACGGCGATCGACGATGAGGTCAATGTTGTTATGGGGCTTGATATGGGAGCCGATGATTATATTACAAAGCCTTTTCGTATTCGCGAGCTTCTCTCGCGGATCAAGTCCGTCCTGCGTAGATACCATAAGTCCCCTCAAACCCAAGGGATCATTAACCTGAACCAGGTTCGCATGAATACGCTGGAAGGAAAAGTGTATAAAAACGGAGCCGAAATTTCATTGACCGCTTTGGAGTATCGCTTATTGTTGATTTTTGGTAACCATATTGGGCAAGTTCTGTCAAGAAATCAGCTTTTGGAGCAGATTTGGGACGTGGCAGGCGACTTCGTGAACGACAATACGCTAACGGTATATATCAAAAGGCTACGGGAAAAGCTGGAGGATGATCCGCAGCATCCCACGATGATCAAAACGGTACGCGGTTTAGGATATAAGGTTGGTGATTAGATGCTGCGTAATCGAGAGGTTCAGATTTTATTGTTGATTATGGGTTCCATCAGTTTAGCGGGGGGCGTTGCGGCTGCTTTTATTTCGTCTGTAGCTGCGGCGCTCGTTTTCATCATGTCTATTTTACTTATGGGAAGCAGTCTGTTATTCACGAGATGGAGATACGGCGAACTTGAAAAGCTGTCCGTCTATTTGCGTGAAATTAGCAGCGGTAATTATTCACTTGACGCTCGCGATAATCAAGAAGGTGAGCTTAGCATTTTAAAGAATGATATTTATAAAGTGACGCTTATGCTATCAGAGCAGCGGTCGCTTCTGCAGCGAGACAAAACGGGGCTAACGGATGCCATTTCCGATATCTCGCATCAGCTTAAAACGCCCCTTACCTCCATGACGGTGATGGCGGATTTATTAAGCAAACCCGACCTGCCCCCAGCGAAAAGAACGGAGTTCACTCGCAATATCCGTATTCAGCTTGAACGAATCGATTGGCTTGTTTCTTCCTTATTAAAGCTATCGAAAATCGAGGAAAAGACAATCCAGTTCAAAAAAGATCAGGTATTCGTTAATAAGCTTATACAAAAGGCATTAGAACCGGTGTTGATTCCGTTGGAAATCAAGGACCAAACGGTAACCATCAAAGGCGATGAAAACGTCTGTTTTGTCGGTGATTTCAAATGGACGGCCGAAGCGCTCATTAATATATTGAAAAACGGTGTCGAGCACACGCATGAAGGCGGACGCATAGCCATTTCTTTTTCCGAAAATGCGCTATTTACGGAAATTATCATTGCCGATAACGGTAAAGGAATTCCAAAAGAAGATTTACCTTATATTTTTAAGCGTTTTTACAAAGGGAAAAATGCGAGCGAGGGAAGCATCGGCATTGGTCTTGCGATGGCTTACAGCATTATTGCAAGCCAGAACGGAGTGATCGATGTGACAAGCAGCAGCGACAAGGGTACGCAATTTCGAATTAAGTTTTATAAACAAGTGATTTAACCGTATGTGACTAAATTGTCATCTTGGCAGTCACTTGAAAGTCATTTTGGACAGGTAAAATGATATCCATCAGCAACGAGATGGAGGGTTTGCATTGGAAATTTTAAAAATCGAGCATTTGTCTAAAATATACGGCACAGGCGAATCGGCGGTAAAGGCGCTTGACGATATTTCATTTTCGGTTCAAAAAGGCGAATTTGTCGCGATTATCGGCCCGTCCGGATCGGGGAAATCCACGCTGCTGCATATGCTGGGCGGTGTGGATCGGCCGACTAGCGGCAAAGTCCTCGTAGAGGGTACGGACATGTATAACTTGGACGAAACGCAGTTGGCCATCTTCAGGCGGAGACAAATCGGACTGATCTACCAGTTTTTTAATCTGATTCCCGTCCTGACGGTGGAAGAGAATATTACGCTCCCGCTCTTGCTTGATGACCAAAAGGTAGATCAGAAGCAGTTGGATGGTCTGGTGAAGACTCTGAATCTGCAGCATCGTTTAAACTATCTGCCCAATCAATTATCAGGCGGACAACAGCAAAGGGTGTCGATCGGCAGAGCGCTCATTAGTAATCCTGCCATTATGCTGGCGGACGAACCCACTGGGAATTTGGACAGCAAGAATAGCAGCGAGATCATCGACTTATTACAAATGTTGAATAAAACCTATCGCCAGACATTGATCGTGATCACGCATGACGAACGAATCGCTTTGCAAGCGGACAGGGTCATTTCGATTGAGGACGGAAGAATTGCCAAAGACGAGGTGATTCGTCCTTGAATATTGTCAATAAACTTACCGTCAGACATTTGAGGCAAAACAAGAGACGAACGCTTGTAACCATCATAGGTGTCATGTTGTCAGTTGCCATGGTGACGGCTGTTGCTACGCTTGGTTTTTCTTACTTGGATTTAATGAAAAGGCAAACCATCGCGGATGAAGGGGAATGGCATGTCTTATATCAGGATGTCAACAAGGAACAGCTTGCAGCGATAAAAAACGATGACGCAACCAAGACCCTTGCAATCACCAAGGATCTTGGCTATGCCCCATTCGAAGGGGGACAAAATACAAATAAGCCGTATTTGTTCATCAAGGCGTATGATGCACAAGGTTTAGCGCAATTTCCGATTGAATTGAGCAAGGGGCGTCTGCCGCAAACAGACAAGGAAGTTGTAATTTCTGAAGCTATTGCGATGAATGCCAAGGTGAAGTACGAACTCGGAGATCGTCTTACCCTTCGCGTCGGCAAACGATTCGAGGTAGGGAACGATCAACCGCTGGGTCAAACGGAATCGCTGCGCATGGTAGATAACGAAAAGAACGAAACGCTGCAAAATATAACGACAAGGGATTACACGGTCGTAGGCTTCATCAAATCTCCCGTATGGGAACCGGCGTGGGCCCCGGGGTATACGGCCATTAGCTATGTCAATGAAAACCTCATCGGGGCAAACGATCGAGTCAATGCGGTGGTCGTCTTGCAAAAAGTCAATCAGTCTTTGTTCGCTCATGCTGAAAATTTGGCAGAGAACAACCATATCGAAACAGTCCAATATCATCACGATTTGCTTCATTATTATGGCGTCTCCAAAAGCGAAGCCTCGTACAGCACGATGTTCTCCTTATCGTTGATCCTGATGGCGGTTATTATGATCGGCTCGGTTTCGCTGATCTATAATGCTTTTGCGATTTCCGTCTCGGAACGTTCCCGTCATTTAGGGATGCTTGCAAGCGTGGGGGCTACGAAAAGGCAGAAGAGAAATTCGGTGTTTTTTGAGGGGGTCATTATTGGCTTGATCAGCATTCCCGTTGGAATCCTATGCGGTCTTGCCGGGATCGGCATTACTTTTCAGTTTATTAACGCTACAATTCAAGGAGCATTAGGAATTACTGAAAAGCTAACGGTAATCGTCACGCCGTTATCGCTTTTGATTGCCTGCACTGTTTCGATGTTCACGATTTTCATTTCGACGTATCTCCCGGCCGTCAAAGCATCCCGGATTTCCGCCATGGATGCGATTCGTCAAACTACCGATGTGAAGCTTACGGGCAAAAGCGTGGAAACGCCGAAATGGATTCGAAGGCTCTTCGGAATCGAAGCGGAGATCGGATTGAAAAACTTGAAAAGGAACAAGCGGAGATACCATGCCACCGTGTTTTCGCTCGTGATCAGCATCGTTTTGTTTTTAACGGTATCATTTTTTACCGGTAATCTGAAACAAACCTTGGCTATGTCGCAGGAAGGCGTCAACTATGATATCGAACTATCTTACGGCAATGAAAAAAGAATAGACGATCGGTTGGTTCAATCCATTGCATCCCTTTCGGATGTGTCGGAATACAGCGTAATACATGAGTTGTACAGGAACGCTTGGATCGAAGAAGCGTCCATCGCCGATGAATTGCAGGAGGCGGTCAAGAAGGATCGGAGTATGCTGAAGGACGGAAAATATCCTTATGATATTAAAATCGCTGCATTAAACGATTCGAACCTGCGGGCTTATGCCAAAGCAGTCGGCGCAGATTACGAGCTACTGACGGATCCGGATCATCCCGCCGCCATCGTGATTGATACGATCGATTATAAAGATATGGAGACGGGAAAATACGTCCAAACGAAGGTAATTCATGCGGGTGTCGGGCAAAGTCTCGATTTGACGACGATCCATGAGGAAACGGAGCAAGAAACGGATGTAAGTAAAGTGTACATTGCGGCGTTGACAGATCGATCTCCGATGGGGTTGAACTTAGTCGGAACAGGCGGGCTAAATATAGTCGTTTCGGAACAGGTCCTGAATCAACTGGCAGACGATAAGAGCGGGGAGTTCGTTCAAACCTTTCTCTATCTGAAAAGTGCGGACCCGCTGAAAACGCAGCAGGAAATCGAAGATATGAAAGAACCTAATCTGTATGCGTATAATGTGTATCAATCCAGAAAACAGGAAGAACAGATGATACTATTGATGTCCGTCTTTTCTTATGGCTTTATCGTATTAATTTCAGTGATTTCGATTGCGAATATTTTTAATACGATCTCAACGAGCATCTCCCTTCGAAAGCGGGAATTTGCGATGCTGAAATCCGTTGGAATGACGCCAAAAGGCTTTGCGAAAATGATGAACTACGAAAGTGTTGTTTATGGGGCCAAATCACTGCTGTTCGGGCTTCCTATCAGCTTCATCGTGATGTATGTGATCTATAAGGCATTTGCGAACAAATTTAGCTACGGATTCGTCCTTCCCTGGATGAGTATTCTGTCTGTCATTGCCTCCGTATTTGTCATTGTCGGTTCTGCCATGCTATATTCCAGCGCGAAAGTAAAAAAGGATAACATTATCGACGCGTTAAAGCAGGAGAGTATATAAAAATGACCGACTCTGACTTGAAACTGCAAGGAAAGACAGTGTCAACCATCATTAGAATAAAGTCATAAGGGGGACCTCGTCTTGGGGATCGATGCAATCTATACGAATCTACGTATTTTAATGCTGCCGGTCATATTAATTATCGGGATCGAATTCGTTCTAATCGGGTTATATTATTATCTTTATTATAGAAAACAACAATCAGAGAGAAAGCCAAGGATTCATATGAAAAAGCTTTTTCTTGGCGCCTTGTTCATCGGATATGTTGTATTTGTGCTTGAGCTAACCATGCTCGGGCGCGGCCATTCCCATTTCTTGCAGATAAATCTCCATCCATTCAGCGATTATATCGAAGCGTGGAACAAATATTCCTTACGTGATCTTCAGAACGGCATATTTAATATCATCATGTTTATCCCTATGGGAATATTGCTGCCCTTCATCAGCCGAAAATGTAAAGCGTTTAAGTGGCTTCTTCTAGTCGTGGTAGGTTCTACGCTCTTTATTGAAACCTATCAGACGCTGTCAGGTGCAGGGCTGTTTGAGCTTGCTGATATCATGAACAACACGCTTGGTGGTATTTTTGGATATCAGTTATACAGACTTACTGCTTCCATTGTTGACAACAAAAGAGTAAAAATGAAAAGTCTGCTGGGAAACCTGGCGATCCCTCTAATCATGGGTTTGTTTTTTATCGGTATGCATATTGTGTATTCCCAACAGGAGTTCGGCAATCTGGCCATAAACTCGTATACCAAATGGAACATGACAGATGTTCAAGTGACAACATCCCTTCAGCTAAGCACGGCACCTGCAGTCGCTCCCGTATACAAGAAAATCATTCAGCGGGATGGTGTAGAGACCCTGCTGCAGCAGAAGTTAGGATTATCTGAGTTGAAGGTTAAGGATCTGGGCGGCGTACGTGAGGTTCTAATGGAAGACAAATCAGGAACACCATATACCTTCTATCAATCCCAAGAGGGGAACTGGTCGTTAATCGAGAACAATTATACAGAAGAGCGGGCTTCATTCGCTGACCAAGAACCGATGCTCTCAAAAGCCAAAACCATAATAGCCGATCTTGGCCTACTCCCTCAAGAGGCTCATTTAACAGCATTGGATAGCGGAGAATTTCAATGGTCCCTCCCGGATAAAGCGGGGTTAAACGGAAATTATTGGACTGGCGAACTGTTACTCGGTCTTAAACAAGATGGCAGTATCTATTCAATAAATGACGGGATACAAGAGAATCAATTCATTAAGGAAGTAGATATCCTGTCTCCTGCAGAGGTATATGAGCGTATCAAGGATGGAGAATTTCCTCAAATCAAAAGAAATGCAATATTAAAGCCTGATCAACTCGTCATTAAAAAGGGTGACCAACTAGATATAACAGGAATCGAGCTTACGTTTATATATGACACGAAGGGCTTCTATCAGCCTGTATACAGAGTACACGGTGTATTTAATGGGGATTCGGATTGGTTCACCTTAATTCAGGCAAGAAGGAGCTAGGAGAGGATATAGTAAGTAACGGCCCTGACTTGATTGATGTCAGGAAGGTTTAATCCAACTTTCAAAGCGCTTCCGAAAATTTCGGAGCGCTTTTTCTCATCGTAGTGATCCATATGACGATATATAAATAGTAAAGAAAAGTGCTGAATTTGGCATTTTTAAATTGTATTGGTTATTTTTTGTAAAAAAATGACGTAAATAAGTATTGACCGCTGGAATATTAATCAATATGATTACTGTATAGAGAAATATACTAATATTTGGGTTCGATCCTAGAGGGTGGTGTTAGCTTGGAAAGGACAGCCACGATTCGCGAACAAATGGAAGAGTTTCTACATAAGCACGAAATGACGATTAATCGATTTGCTGAGATATCGGGGGTCAATAGCGGCACACTCAGCAACATTCTGAATGGGAACCGTCCGATTTCCATGCAGCAGTTGGACCGGATTACGTTAGGTATGGGTCTGGAAGAGGGTTATTTTTACGAGTTGTATATAGATGAATGCATCTTTCATGCTACGCCGGATTGGCGTCGGCTGGGTCCGTTTCTTCACCGATGCGCGGAGCTGGGGAAGCTGAATTGTCTGGACAAGGCTGTCCGGATGACGATGGATAATATCTCTTATTCCCCCTTACTCTTTGAAACGGCAGAGCTTTTTTTCAAAGAGGGAAAGCATGAGGCGGCTGTACTGCTGTATAAAAGTGTGGCGGAGAGTGAACGATTTCAGCATTCGGAGCGGTTGGCCCTTTGTCAGTATCGGTTGTTTACGCTTGGGCTTACGGATGATCAGGATGCAAACTTGCAAGCAGCTGTTTATTTTGAGCCGTTTGTGGATCGGTTGGATGAGATGTATCAGTTGGATGCATTAAGACAATTGATTAATATAAATGTATCGCTAAATCGATGGGATAAAGTTGAAGAATTAGCTAAAAAAATGGGTAGTAAAGCAAAGATTCAGTATCAGAATGATGTGAAAATGTATGATCTAGAGGCAGGAGAGGTGAAACCTTTAATTTTCTATATTTTGTACGCTCAATTAATTCAAGCAAATGTTTGTCGAGAAAGAGGAAATTATGAGCAAGGATTATACTATGTATCATTATATATGAATCCTGACTGGGTTACTGAGCCTTCTATAGATGAACTTCGGGTTATCAATCAGTTTAAGGACTGGGGAGAGGCTAATAAATATCTCTACCAGCTTATGGTTGGACAAGTTGAGGTTTTAACTGATTACGTAGAATACATTTCGACTAGAGAGAATGAAATTTTCACTGCACTGTGTAATATAATGATCGCTGCCAACCGTTATGACTTGAACGTAGAACAAATATTGGAACGTTTTGAGGTGTATTTAATACTTAAAGATCAATCAAGTAATATAGGCACCATTAATCGACAAGTTAATACTGAAAGATATACCCGACTTTTGTCTGAATTAGGAATATATTATTTGAATTCAAAAAATTACGACAAAGGTTTACAATTTATATTGGAAAGTTTAGACAAATCTATTACAATAAATAGTAACAGGGGTATGCTAAGATGTATGGGATTATTTGAACAGTTTCGCGATTTTTCTTCGTATGAATGTCAGAAACGCTATAAAACTTTAGTAAGTGAGGTGCAGGATTTAAATGAAAAGAAAATTGGCTTGTCTACTAGCTACATTTAGTATTGTAATGCTAATAACATTACCCGTTATTTCAAACAATGCGGATCTGTTAGATCCGACACATCGGGCAACATTATCACATGATCATGGTGTCGGAAGCTAATAAGTTAGGATACGGTGATAATACTGATACTAAAGATATCTTAAAGAAGATAGTTCCTGAAAAACGAGGGACTATCTTCTTTTTATTAATGTATTTTTCGAATTATAAAAAAAGAGCAATTCATTATCACTATTGACCTAACGATTGTAAAATAATAGCATGTAATTAATTATTTACTATACTAATATTTGGTTTTCCATCTGGGGGTGTTGTTATATGGAGACGACAGCCACGATTCGCGGAGAAATAGTTAGATATTTGCAGAATCATCGTATGACAATCAACCAATTTGCCAGGATATCGGGTATTAACAGCGGGACACTTAGTAATATCCTGAATGGGAATCGTCCCATGTCCATGCACCAGTTAGACCGGATAACCGAAGGGATGGGTCTGGAAGAGGGGCATTTCTACGAACTTTACATAACGGAAAGCATTTTTCATACGACTCCGGATTGGCGAAGGCTTGGACCTTTTCTTGAGCGATGTGCAGAACTGGATAAATTGGATTGTTTGCATAGAGCTGCACGAATGACGATGGAAAACATTAACTACGCACCGATGCTTTTTGATATGGCGGAGACCTTATTCAACGAGGAGAAGCGTGAAGCCGAAGCTTTGTTATACGAGTGCGTTGCCGAGTGCGAAAAATTTCAGTATTCCGAACGGTTAGCTCTTTGCCAGTATCGACTATTCTTAATCAGGTTAGGTGAGAACCAAGAGGAAAATTTACAAGCAGCTGTATACTTTGAGCCTTATATTGATAGGTTAGATGAAATCTATCAATTGGATGCGTTAGTTAAGCTTATTAATTTAAATATATCTTTGCAGCGAATGGATAAAATCGAAGCTCTAGCCAAAAGAATGGAACATCAAGCCAGAATTCATTATCAGCAAAATAGAGATACGTTTGAATCGCTTGAATTTCCAAAGAGACCTCTTCTTTTTTATTTACTATATTCGTACCTAATTCAGGCATTTGTGTATCAAGAACGAGGTGATTACGATCATGCTCTCCACTATGTATCATTGTATGATAAACCAGATTGGGTAATAAATCCGAGCCAAGAGGAATCTCTGATTTTGGAGCAGTTCAGCGAATGGGCTGAGGCTAATCGATATATGTATGGTTTAATGAGTGGGCAGCCAGGTTCTCTGAATCAGTATGTAGATTATGTTGAATCAAGAAATGATGAGATCTTTCTAGCTCTATGCAATATCATGGTCGCAGCTAATCGTTATCAACTTCAGGTTGATCCAATTTTGGAACGCTTTAAAGAGCATCTGCATTATAGATCGCAGCAAAATCAACTTGGAAAGGTTAGCGATCAGGTCACATTAAACCGATACACCCGCCTCCTCGCCGAGTTAGGGATATACTATTTAAATGCTAAACAGTATGATTGGGGGTTATCCTACATCCTGGACAGCCTCGAGTATTCGATCAGAACCAAAAGTGATAACGGGATGCTGCGGTGCATGGGGATCTTCGAGCAGTTCCGTCAGTACGCATCCGAGGAAATACAGAAACGTTATAATGAATTCATTCGTGATGTCCAAAAATTATCCGTGTATGCTTGGAGCCCGCTTGTGTAGGGCTCTATACGTGCGTCTACAGGTTAATGTACAACGCTGAATAGGCGACAGACTGGCCCTATAAGCTGCCATGAAGCTTCCCGAGGCTATAGCCTAATATCCGGGTTTGTGATAAACTCGGATAAGTTTATTTTTACATATCGCTTGAAAGTAAGGAGTTCATGTCATGACATCAAGAACATCAATAGATCAAAACACAACTTCCGCCGGGCGTACATGGATGATGTTTGCAGGTATTATCCTGATTGCCATTAACCTGAGAGCGGCGATTACATCGGTTGGCCCGCTGATCGGGATCATCCGCGACGATACGGGAATCTCGAACACGTTGGCGGGTATGCTCACTACACTGCCGCTACTAGCCTTTGCTTTATTGTCGCCAATGGCACCGGCCATGGCTAAAAAATGGGGGCTGGAGACTACTCTTTTACTAAGTATGGTGGTGCTGACATTCGGCATCGGCATCCGCTCGATATCATCCCCTTATACGCTGTTAATCGGTACCGCATTTCTCGGAATGGCTATAGCCGTTGGGAACGTGCTGCTTCCAAGTCTGGTCAAGCGGGATTTCCCCCGGCATATCGGATTGATGACGGGGACATACTCTGCTTCGATGAACCTGCTCGCCGCGATCGCATCCGGGATCAGCGTTCCGCTGGCTACCCAAGCTGGGCTTGGTTGGCAAGGGTCCCTATTAATCTGGGGTTCGTTATCCGTCTTGGCTCTCATCGTATGGATCATCCAGCGCCGGAGCTCCGGAAGAACCGCTGAGGTAAGTTCGGCTGCTACCAAACATCAGAGTGTGCTGAGGTCACCGCTTGCTTGGTACATTACTTTATTCATGGGTCTTCAATCGTTTACGTTCTACGTGAACATCTCATGGCTGCCCGAGATTCTGAGAAGCCAAGGCATGGATTATAGTGCCGCGGGCTGGATGCTCTCGATTCTCCAATTTGTCAGCCTGCCATTCTCTTTCATTATTCCTGTTCTGGCTGGCCGGAATCCCAATCAGCGCATGCTGGTGACGATCTCTGCCTTGTCTATGCTGACCGGATACGCAGGCTTGTTTTCTGGTCTGACTTCATTAAATCTGCTATGGGTGATGCTGGTAGGTATTTCAGGCGGGGCCAATTTCAGTTTATCTCTGATGTTCTTTACCCTTCGTACGAAATCGGCTCAAGAAGCTGCCGCTTTATCCGGTATGGCCCAGTCGCTGGGTTATTTATTGGCTGCAGTAGGTCCGCTGCTCATTGGTTTCCTGCATGATGCAACAGGGGGATGGAAGGTGCCTCTGGCGGTACTATCCGCCATTGTCGTTGTATTGTTCATTTTTGGTTTTGGCGCTGCGAAACCAGGGTATCTCTCCGTGCCGAACGAAACGAAGCCGGAGGTTTAACGTTATATCAGTCACATTATAGTGACGCATACATTGAATAGGAACATAAGAGCGAACCATGGACATAAGTTCAGTTGGGTCGTTCTTTTTTTAGTACATGTACCGGAATTTCACACGATATCACTCAAAATTCTTTAGATTTTACATAGCGTTTACATAAATGGGTAGATTGATCATGAGAGTTTGGTATACTCTGAAATTTGATAAAGATGACCTGTATACTTAAGGGTTAACGGGTTTACGATTTCTATTACATGACACTAAGCATATGGGGAGCGATGAATATTGAATCCGGAGACAGACAAAGAACAAGTTCAAGTTCAAGTTGGCAATAGGCAGCCCTCTGGTAGGTGGCGTGCCCTCGGCGAAACCTGGTGGACCGCTCTGCAACTGGGGCTTACATCGTTTGGCGGACCGATCGCACATCTTGGATACTTCCACCAAACTTATGTGCGCCGCAAGCAATGGTTGGACGAAAAAAGCTATGCGGATCTGGTGGCCCTGGCCCAATTTCTTCCCGGTCCCGCCAGCAGCCAGGTGGGTATTGGAGTTGGGATGATGCGAGCGGGCATCTGGGGCGGCATCGTCGCCTGGCTTGGCTTCACATTACCGTCCGTGCTCATGCTTATGATCTTCGCCTATTTGATGCAAACCTTCGATCCCGGCTCGGCAGGCTGGATTCAAGGGCTGAAAATTGTCGCAGTGGCCATCGTGGCGCAGGCGGTTCTGGGTATGGCAGGAAAGCTGGCCTCAGGCCCTGTAAGGGCGGCTATAGCTTTAATAGCCATGGCAGTCGTTCTGCTGTGGCAGAGTCCCATTTCTCAAGTGACGGTCATTGCTCTTGCCGGCATATCAGGACTGTGGTTGTTCAAGCGTCAAGCGAACGAAGAAGCAGCACCCGAGATAAAGATGCCGATCGGACGGAGAGCCGGACTCTTTTGCTTGGGCCTGTTTGTTGTGTTATTAGTGGGTCTGCCGCTCCTTAAAGGGCTGACCGATAACGGTTGGGTAGCCATGGTGGACAGCTTCTACCGAGCCGGATCGCTTGTATTCGGCGGAGGGCACGTCGTTCTCCCGCTGCTGGAGAGTGAGACGGTGCTGAACGGATGGATGTCTAAAGAGGATTTCCTGACGGGTTACGGAGCCACACAGGCAGTACCCGGTCCGTTATTTACTTTTGCCGCTTACCTCGGGGCCTTGATTCAGGGGATTCCTGGAGGTATCGTGGCTACACTGGCTATCTTTTTGCCTGGATTTCTGCTTATCGTAGGGGCCATGCCTTTCTGGAACAGCATCCGCAGAAACCCTAAGCTGCAAGGCTTGCTGACAGGCATGAATGCGGCAGTGGTCGGGATTTTGCTGGCTGCTCTGTACCATCCCATCTGGACATCCTCCATCCACAGTCCGCTTGAATTTGTGATTGGTGCGGGTCTGTTCGGGATGCTGATGTTCTGGAAGAGCCCTCCGTGGCTTGTTGTGATTGCCGGTGCATTAGCCGGACAGCTTCTCCTGTAATTCATTGGTTTGGACCTCGGCGCTGTGTGCCGGGGTCTATTTGATTTTTCAGGAGTAAATCACGGCAGATTGGTTAAATAATTAGGGTGTACCTCTCTTCTTGAAGTATATCTTGAAGCAAAGAGTTCCTGCGCTTAATTCGATATAGAAATGAGTGGATAAACCTACATGTTGGATACCGAAGTGAAGGATTGCATTATCATTGGCGGCGGAATTGCAGGTCTGCAGGCGGCTATACAGCTGGGGCGGTATTCTGCCTATGATGTCCTGGTGATCGACCGGGGAACGGGGCGGTCCACCATCTGCAAGAGCTACCGCAATATCCTTGGATGGCCGGATGGGGTCTCTGGTGAAGAGCTCAGGGGGCGGGGGCGCCTGCAGGCGGAATCTGTCGGCGTTACGTTTGCAGCCGATGATATCCGGAAGGCGGAACGGGATGAATCGGAGTATTTTGTGTTAATTGGTAAAGATGGAGTTCATTACAGGGCCAAAACCTTGCTGCTCGCAACAGGCGTGATGGACCGTTTTCCCCAGCTGCCAGGCCTGATGTCTACGCTGGGCACATCCGTTTTTGTATGCCCTGATTGCGATGGATATGAAATTCAGGATCGCAAGACCGTCGTGATGGGATCAGGAGATCCCGGTGCCAGTATGGCTGTGCTGCTATCGGAGCGAACCCGGGATATCATCTACATCAATCATGAGGGGGAGCCGGCTTCTTCCGAGCATATGTCCCAATTGGCGGATCTCGGGATTCCGTATATAGAGAAAAAGGTGTTGGCAATTCGCGAGGAGGGCGGCATCCTATCGGCCGTTGTGTTGGAGGATGGGAGCATCGTGCCTGCGGAGCGGGGGTTCCTATCTTTTGGCGGGAATATGATCTATTCCGAATTGGCCGAGCAGCTGGGGGCAGAGCTGGAGCACAACCGTCATGTCAAGACCGATCCAAGGTCCAAAATGACGAGTGTCGAGTCACTCTGGGCCGCGGGTGACCTGGGCGTCCATTCCGAATTAACCACCGTGGCGATGGGGGAAGGCGCAACGGCTGCGATCTGGATTAACAAGACACTGAAGAAGATGACTAGCGGAGCCGTTACATGAGGTTATGAAAAGAGAACAGAACAATTCGAAAACTCGGTACGATCCAGTCGATGAAATAATATGAATAACCGCCTGATCAACACGGCAAGTCGTGAGAATGGCCGTGGGACCCAGGCGGGTTTTGTAGTCTTCTGAAAGAGTAAGCCGATCCGCGTTTACAGACCGAAGCGGGTGATATGTTCTTCGAGCCTATACTTATGCAGTAATTCGGTTTGCTTGGGACCGATCAGATCAAAATGCGGGTAAGGCAGACGGTAATGGATATATTCCGGATTAAGTCCGTTGGATACACACCAGTCTTCCAGGCGCTGGATGTTCGAGCAGCCTACTTTGGTTACGGTATTAAACTCCGGAAACCGCTTGTCGTACCAATAATGAGTCAAAAAAGCGATGTCTCCTTGTGCGACCCTCTGCTTCCATTGCTGCAATTCCTGTCTCGAGATGCCGAATGCCATGTTTGTCTCATCCTTATAAGTGTATTCATGCTTCTCATTATATCAGCATATACTTGACTGCACCTACTTGTTTTCCTAGGATGGCGCTGCCATATACAAGCGTTACATTTTACCGTTGATCGGATGGATATCGAAGAGGGGGATACGATATGATACTGGAATCAGCGATACTTTATATCAAACCGGGGCTGGCAAGCGAGTTTGAAAGTGCTTTTCGGGAAGCTTCCGGCGTTCTGTTATCGAAAAAGGGATATGTAAGCCATGAGCTTAACAAGTGCGTGGAGAACCGGGATGAATATATATTCCTTGTCCGCTGGAGCGGGATTAAGGATCACCTGATCGGCTTCCGCGGGCATCCGGACTATAAGCTGTGGAATGCGTCTCTGGAGCCGTTTTATGCAAGGCCGCCTGAGGTTAAACATTATATCGATATCCGGATCGATCGTCGCGAGCAGGCTGAAGCGGAGCTGACCAAACTATTGATTCCAGAAAGCAGGACGGATTTGACTTCTTCCCAGGAAGAAAGGACGGCAGAATAATCAGATTTTTAAATATCGGATGATCCGTCCATAGGGTGCACTTTCGGAAGCTGTCCTTGGACAGCTTCTTGCCGTATTTGAAAGGACGGGGGAGCCGAATATCCGGCAATTGATCTTATTTTGTCCCGAATAACAGGAATTATGGGATGTCATGACGAACTTTGTTGTAAAGTTAAACTACATAAGGAGTGGTTACAATTACTATAGATTATCATGGCGTTCGCCGTCTTGCCGACGACATTCGAGCAAACGTTTCCAAAGTTATGGTAGGTAAAGAGCAGCTGATTGACAGACTATTTATTGCCATGGTCACTTCTGGTCATGTTCTGTTGGAGGATGTGCCGGGCACAGGCAAGACATTGCTGGCCAAATCCATCTCGAAGTCGATTGATTGCACGTTTAAGAGAGTACAGTTCACGCCGGATTTGCTGCCGTCGGATCTGAGCGGCATCTACTTCTATAATCAACAATCCGCGACGTTTGAATTCCGTCCGGGTCCTCTGTTCACGAATATCCTTCTAGCCGATGAAATCAACCGGGCGACACCTCGTACGCAGTCCAGTTTATTGGAGTGCATGGAGGAACGCCAGATCAGCATTGACGGTGTAACCCATCAGCTGAAAGAGCCGTTTTTGGTGATCGCGACGCAAAATCCACTGGAACAGCAAGGAACGTTTCCACTGCCGGAGGCGCAGCTGGACCGCTTTCTGTTCAAACTGAATATGGGATACCCTAGCTCAGAGGAAAGTGTGAATATTCTGAAGCGATTTAAAGATGATCAACCCTTGGAGTCTCTAATGGCGATTGCAACGTCTGAGCGGATTGTACAAGCCAGGCATATCGTCAGCAAAGTACATGTCAGTGATGTGATATTATCCTATATCGTTGCGCTTTCCGAGCATTCAAGACGGGATGAGGCGGTTGCCTCGGGCGTAAGCCCAAGGGGCTGCCAAGCCTTATTGAAGGCGGTGCAAGTACAAGCCGTCCTCAAGGGCAGGGAGTTTGTTACCCCTGATGATGTGAAGGAATTGGCTGTGCCGACATGGGCGCATCGGCTGAAGCTTCGAGGGACGCTTCACAGCCGCGGCGGTGCGGCCGCGGCGGAAGAAGTGATCGAACGGCTGCTGCAGCAGGTTCCCGTACCGACAGAAGAAGGCATTTCGTCGTAGGGGGCGGATGGCGATGGGAGCCTATTGGATATTGTTAATCGCCGCTGTGGTCATCGTTGTGCAGGGCAAGATTTTCAAACGGACGGCACTCAAAAAGCTGAACTACAGCCGTTCCTTCAAGGTGTCGACCTGCTATGAGGGAGATTCCGTGGAATTGATCGAAATCATTGAGAACCGCAAAGCGCTGCCTGTGCCCTGGTTAAGAGTAGAATCCCAATTCCGCTCGGGGCTGGCATTTGATAATCAATTGAACCTGGATATCAGTGAGGGGCAATTCAATCAGAACCACAAGAGCTTCTTCAGTCTTCTGCCATGGACCAAGATCCTTCGCAGACATCGGATTACCGCTAAGCGCAGAGGTCTGTACAAGCTGGGTACGGTATCGATGACGACGGGGGATCTGGTCGGAATGGAGTCGATTGTCCAGAGCAAGACGTTGTCCGGTGGCATTATCGTGTACCCGATGCCGATGGATGTGACGGACATGGCCCTCCCGGTCCAGACCTGGATGGGCGAAATGCTGGTGCGAAGATGGATCTTGGAGGATCCTTTCCTGATATCAGGCGTACGCGAATATCGGGACGGCGATCCGCTGAAGGATATTCAATGGAAAGCGACCGCACGGACGGGCATCTTGCAGGTCCACAGGCGGGATACCACTGCGGACAGCCGACTCTTGATCTATCTGAATATAGAGGATCATGAGCAGATGTGGAGCAAAGCGACGCGGCCCGAGCCGATCGAGTATGGCATCCGACTGGCAGCGGGCATTACAGCTCATTTATTATCGCAGGGCATGGAGATCGGAATGGGAACAAACGGAACGCTTGGCGAGGATTCAACCGATGAAGCATTCGTCCCGGTTGCAGGCGGCATGACACAGCAGCATCTGATATTTGAAATGCTGGCGAGACTGGAGCTTACTCGAAAGGCTTCTTTTCATGATTATTTGGCCTCTGAACTGTCCCGGCATGAAGAGGCTAGAGATATCCTCATTCTAAGTACTTACGTCAGCCCCAGGCTGGAAGAGATGTTTCAGCGTTTTCGGGACCATGGGCACACGATTCAGGTATTTCCTCTCGGTGAAGCGCCGTCTCCTGCGAAGGAGGTGTCTGCATGACCTCTCGAGACACTGGATTTATAAAAACGTTCTTGCAGGGATTCGTGGAATGCGTGCTCTATTTTCCGGTACTCTTTATTCCGGCATTCTATCTGCTGCCTGAATCGCACCGATGGGTATGGCCTGCCCTAGTATTAGGCGGGTACTTACTTGGCTACACAGGTGCGCGATGGTTCAAGCTGGACCGTCAGTTTAAGGCAACCTTATGGGCGTGCCTGGTTTCCATTACGGCAGCCATCACATTTGTAGGCGTTGATATTACCCTTGCTTATTTCATCCCCCTTATATTTATTTCCAGTTATCGTGGCAGCCGAATGGAGCAGGCAAGCTGGAATCTGATGTTTCCGGGGACGTATTTCTTAATAGGATTGATTTTGTTCGGGGTCAGCAGTTTTATATTAAGTTTTATGGATTCATTCCAGGGTGGTATATCCTCTCTGACCTGGATGGGGGCAGCGGCGTTAGGATTGACTCTGTTGCTTGTCAATCGGCAGTTGGTGTTGGATGAAACACTGCCAGGCAACGATCAGCCCGTGTTGGAACGGCGGGTTCTGCGCTACAATCGCTGGTTTATCCTCGTATTGCTGCTTCTGGTTGCGGTGGTCGCCTTCTTGCCGCAGCTGCAGCAATGGGTTTCTGATATGGCGAGAGGGATCGCTGCATGGATCTCCGGATGGTTCAGCTCCGGTGCGGAGCAGACTCCGGAACCGCCTTTGTCGTCGGAGCCTCCTCCCGAAATGTCGTTTCTTGATGAAGAAACCAAGCCGCCGAGCCCATGGATGAAAGTATTGGAGCAAGTGCTGATCTATGGCGTGTTCACCGTGATCGGGATCGGAATGATATATGTTTTGTTCAGGTTTAGCAAAGTACTGCCTAAACTATATAGAAGATTCTCTGCATGGATGAACAGGAGGATGAACAGACAGAACGTTCAGCCCTCGTTAGGTTATGAAGATGAAGTGGAGAATATTGACCCGGCATCCAAACGACTAAAACGGATGTTGTCCGGTATTCGTATCGGCGGAAAGTTTCGGGCGGGAGAAGGATCGGAGCATTTGAATGAGAAAATTCGCCGAATGTATCGGATGATACTTTCCCGAAGTATCAGGGAAGGCTATAATTGGAAAGCATCGCTAACGCCGCGGGAAACCGAAAGCGATCTTAAGGAATGGAATGGAAGGAAGGATCGTATTCCACAATCCTTGATTGAGCTTTACGAGGAAGCCCGATATGGTACCCGTACCATTACGGAGGAAGAAGTTGAACGGATACAATTGGATAGGAAGCATACATGAGGAGTGAACATCTTGTCGGTACAAAAAGAAAGCAACGCTGCTATTCACTACGGAGATCCCGCGGTCACCGGGGGAGTCTCCGTCTTTGATAAGGAATTTGACAAGCAATTTTATTATGATGGAACGGATCTGGGTTTAACCTACCAACCTGAAGAGTCCACGTTTCGACTATGGGCACCGACGGCTAGCGAGGCATACGTTCTGCTGTATCCGGATTGGCAGGCAGCAGAAGCCCGGCGTTTCGCGATGACTCGTGATGTGAAGGGAACTTGGCTGCTGAAAGTAGGAGAGAATCTTCAAGGCAAGTTCTACACCTACCAGGTCCTTATCGGGGATCAATGGAACGAAGCTGTCGACCCTTATGCTGGCGCCGTAGGCGTCAACGGGGATCGTGCTTACATCTTGGACATGGCCTCGACCGATCCTAAGCACTGGACAGAAGACAAACCGCCGCTTCATAGTCCTCTAGATGCCGTGATCTATGAGCTGCATGTTCGTGATTACACCATTCATCCGGACAGTGGAGTGAAACATAAAGGCAAGTTTAAAGGTCTGGCGGAGACAGGTACCCGAGGTCCCGGAGGGATTCGTACAGGGCTTGATCATATTGTTGAGCTTGGGGCTACGCATGTGGAGCTGCTCCCGATCTACGATTTTGCGACGGAAAGCGTGGATGAAACCAGGCTTCATGAGCCGCAGTACAATTGGGGATACGACCCGAAGAACTACAATGCTCCCGAGGGCTCGTATTCTACGGATCCGTATGTGCCGGAGGTTCGGATTCGTGAATTGAAGGAGTTGATTCAGACATTCCACGATCAAGGCCTACGGGTCATCATGGATGTGGTGTATAACCATGTATATGACGGGTATCTGGTCAATTTCACGAAGCTGGTACCCGGTTATTACCTGCGTTATACGAAGGACGGCAAATTTTCCAACGGATCCGGGTGCGGTAACGATACGGCATCCGAGCGTCCGATGATGCGGAAATTCATTGTGGAATCCGTTCTGCATTGGGTGAAGGAGTACCGGGTTGACGGTTTCCGATTCGACCTGATGGGATTGCTGGATGTGGAGACGATGAATGAAATCAGGACGCGCCTGGACGAGATTGATCCGTCGATCATCACGATCGGCGAAGGCTGGGTCATGAATACCGAGCTGGATGAGAAGAAGCGAGCGAATCAGCAGCAAGCAGCCATGATGCCTCGAATCGCGCATTTTAACGACGGTTTCCGTGATGCGGTTAAAGGAGATATTTTTCATTTTGAATATAAAGGCTTTGTGAGCGGCGGCAGTGGATTACTTCATAAAGTGAAGCAAGGCATCGTGGGCGGCATTCCGTATTCCAAAGATGTTAAGGCGTTTGCTTCTGAGCCGGATCAGTGCGTAAATTACGTGGAGTGCCATGATAACCATACCCTATGGGACAAAATTATGCTGTCGACCAAAGGGGAAAATGATGCGACACGTCGCGATATGCACCGGCTGTCATCGGCCATGATTCTAACCAGTCAAGGAATCCCTTTCCTGCACGCCGGTCAAGAGTATTACCGCTCCAAGAACGGAGTGGAGAACAGCTATAATGCTAGTGATGAAGTGAATCGGCTGGACTGGGGTATGGCATCGGAGCACCAGGATGGAGTGAAATACATTCAACGGCTCGTTCAGCTCCGGAAGAATCATCCGGCATTCAGATTGAGGGATGCCGCGTCGATTCGTAAGCATTTTCGGTTTGAACCATGTCCTGAGCATGCTGTCGCTTTCACGCTTCGTGATCATGCGGGCGGTGATCCAGAGAAACATATCTTTGTGCTCTATTATGCCGGACGGAAAGAGTCCTCCCTTGCTTTACCTGAGCTGGGCGAATGGAAGATTCTGCTTGGCGAAGAGCATATTACGCGTTTAACCCGGGATTCCCTTGTTGTAGAAGGGATCGGTGCGGTTATCTTATCCTGTTAAATCTATACCGGCAGCGAATATTACCAAGAAATGAATAATGCCTGATTCTATGATCATCTGATATGCTGATGGTATCAGATGATAGAATAGAATCGAGGTGTCCCTTTGAAGAAATATTTCCTGTCACTTTGTTTGCTGTTGTCATTTTCATCGTTTTTTGGCCATTTTCAGGCATCAGCGGCTCAAGCTCCAAGTCCGACCGATTTTCACGATATCTCGGCAAGCTTTGCCAAAGACGCGATCCAGCGTCTGGCCAAGAGAGGTATCGTAAGCGGGGATGGCACAGGAGCTTTTTTGCCGCGAAATCCGGTTACCCGGGCTGAATTTATTGCCATGATTGCCAGAATGCTCAAGATGGAACCCGTTCCAAATGATTTGTCCGCGTTTCGGGATGTTTCCAAATCCGCATGGTACTACGGCTGGATTCATGCAGGACTTAATCTATCCATTGTTGAGGGGAATGGTTACCGGTTCTACCCGAATGCTTCCATAACAAGGCAAGAGGCTGCCGTGATGGTGATTCGTGCTATGAAAGAAAATGGATACTACAACGGAAATACGACCAACTATTATACGGATTCTGCTTCCATCGCGGAATGGGCTTGGAATGCGGTGGGTAAAGCGACGGATACAGGCTGGCTGCAGGGAAGCAAGGGACAGTTCAGACCACAGGACGCAATCACCCGGGAAGAGACGGCAATGCTGCTGGACCGGGTCTTGCAGTCGGGAAATGTGCTGACCCAAATTAACCTTCAAACTCCTGCAAATGTTCATATGGGCTGGTTGTATAATGGTACGACCCAGCAATACATCACCTATGCCAAACGGGCCGGCTTGAATGTTCTGGTACCGCGCTGGTACTACATGGAGGCAAACGGTAAGGTGACGGACCATACCGACAAGGAGCTGTTGAATTGGGCTCGCAACAACAGTCGGCAGGTGTGGGCTATGGTGGGGAACCGCGGGAATGCGGAAGGAACTCACCAAGTACTGAGCAGCGCTCAGGCCCGGAAGTCTGTCGTTGATCGTATTGCAGCGAATGTATCCCGGTATCGATTGGATGGGATCAATATTGATTTTGAGAACGTCATGCCTCAGGACCGGCAGAATCTGACGGCCTTTATCACGCAATTATCCATAGAGATGAGGCGGCTCGGAGCCAAGCTATCCATCGATGTTTCACCTGATCTGAATACGGATTGGACGGCTGCATTCGATTACGCAACCCTTGGCACACAAGTGGACTATATGGTGCTCATGAGTTATGACCAGCACTGGGGCGGTTCACCCAAAGCGGGCTCCGTTTCCTCGCTCCCTTGGAGCGAATCCGGACTGAGCAAGCTGCTGACCCAAGTTCCGGCGAAGAAGAGCATCATCGCGTATCCGCTGTACACGAGAGATTGGAAGATCGCTTCGTCGGTATCCTCGCAGGACATCAGTTTGGCTGAGCAAGGACATCGTATTCGCCTGAACAAGGCTTCATTCACATGGAATGAGAGCGTGGCGCAGTATGAAGCAGCTTATAACAGCGGCGGCATTCCGCATCGTATATGGACCGAGGAATCACGCTCTTTATCGATGAAACATCTCATGGCCGCCAAATATCAGATTGCCGGTTATGCCTACTGGTATCCGGGCGCTGAGACGACGGACGTATGGCAGGCCATTCATAACGCGGAGCGTTATGCTTATTATTCGTTCCGGATCTAAACATCAGACATGTTGGAATTAAGACCAGCCTCGAAGAGTGAGGTTGGTCTTTTTTTTACTTGTAAAAGGGTCATTCCGTGATACAATAGTTGAAATTTAGATAGAATATATTTCCTGTAGGAGTGATCACATGACCGTTCATGCCGAGGAACGTTTGAAGCAGCTGGGTATCAGCCTGCCTAAAGCAGGCTCGCCAGCAGCCAAGTATGCCAACTATGTTATCGTTAACGGGTTGATGTATGTTTCAGGTAAGGGTCCCTCAGGACAGCCGAGAGGGAAGCTCGGAGAGCATTACACAACAGAGCAGGGGTATGAATATGCCCGTCTGACCGGGATTGAAGTTCTGGCCGTATTAAGAGAAGGGCTGGGATCACTTGATAAAGTGAAGCGCGTGGTCAAGGTGCAAGGCTTCGTTAACGCAACAACCGACTATGAGGAGCATCATAAGGTGTTGAATGGATTCTCGGACTTGATGCTTGAGGTGTTCGGGGATCAAGGAATTCACGCCAGATCCGTATTCGGAGCCGTATCCTTACGGGATCAGCTGCCTGTCATTGTAGATTCGATCTTTCAAGTGGAGGAATAGGCATGGGACTCGTATTATATTGGTTATACGATAACGACAAGCCCATAGGATATGGTAAGCTGAGACATCGCTTGAATAACAATCTGCTAGAGCTAGGGGGACATATCGGGTATGTCATCCGGCCGTCGGAACGAAGGAAAGGATATGGCACGCGGCTGCTGGCGGAGTTGGTCAAGAAAGCCAATGAGAAGAACATAAGCCGGGTCCTTCTGACCTGCGATGAAGCCAATCTGGCTTCCCGCAGCATCATTGAATCGAATCACGGTGAGTTAAGTTCCATTACGAACGGGACCTGTAAATACTGGATTGAAACGGCTGCTGGGCACAACTAGGCCGAAGAAATGCCAAACAAATCATGTGCTTGGAGAGAAATAAGTAGAAGGAGAGGAGCGCTCATCAATTTCTACTTATCTCTTCAACCAGTCGAACATTCGGTTGATCGCCGCTGCATGCTGCGGCGATGGGAAATGATGCCCAAGCCCTTCGTACAGATGGGCTTCCGGCTGGTGCCCCTGTTCTTGAAGCTTGTCCAGCATCCGGTAACTATGCTCCACCAGAACCTGCTCGTCCCGCGTCCCATGGACAAGCAGGACGGGACATCGGATACGGTCTGCATAATGGATCGGTGATCGAAGAAGATACTGCTCAGGTACTTTGGCAGGCGTTCCGCCAATGACGCGTTTCATCATTCTGCGCAGATCTATCCGTTCTTCGTAGGTTTGTGCCAGATCGGAGACGCCGCTCCAGAGAATCATTTTGGATACATGTGGTGACAGAGCGGCAGCCACGGCAGCATTGATTGCACCGCGGGAAAAGCCCAACAGATGAATACGACGGTTATCTATCCAGGAAATGCTCGATAGCCATTCAATTGCGGAGATCACATCCATCGTATCGGCACCGCCGAATTCATCCCTGCCCTCGCTGCCTTCATTCCCGCGATAGGCCGGAGCAAACACGGCATATCCTTGCGCAGCGAATTCTTCAACCCACTTCAACCTTACAGCGCCAACCCGTCCAATGCCGCCTCGGCAATACAGGACCAAAGGAAGCTTAGGCTCAATTACTGGCTTAGGTGGTTCGTGTGAAAAAGGATCCAAGTTCAAGGAGCATGCCAGCGTGCCGGTTATTGTAACGCCGTGAATTGCGTTGAACGCTTTGGACATCTCATGGGCGACCGAACGGGGCAGTTGCGGCGGCAGACCAAGATACCCCATGACATGCAATCCCTCTGAGACATAGTCAATATGATAGATCATCGATGTGCTTCCTCCCGTGCTTACATCATCATGTTGTATCGAATAAGGGCGCTATTATCTGATAGTTGGGATCAAGTAAGTATAGTATGTTCTTTCCGTTGAAATCAAGAATAGGATGTAAGAAATTACAATTTGCCAAACAGCTTAATATCTGATAAATTATTATCTCGGGCATATCCATTGCTCATTGTCATGGCGGTCGTGGCGAAGGGGTTAACGCACCGGATTGTGGCTCCGGCATTCGTGGGTTCAAGTCCCATCGATCGCCCTCAAAGTAAGTATACATAATGAGAAGGAGAGCCGAGAGGCTCTCTTTTTTCGTGGTTATCACCAAGCAGATATAGATGCCAGGTCCTTCATAAGATGATATAATAATGTGCAAATCGAGGTGAATGAACATGGCAAAAAAGAAACAAAAGTCCCCCTTGCCGCGAACCGAGGCTGCCGATAAACCCGCGACTTTAAAGGATATGCTGGACCCTCAAGTTCTGGCGAAGTTGAAGGCAACAACCGAATCCTTGAAAGCCAATGAAGCCGAGCGGCTTGAGAAGGAAAGGCAGGAACGGGAAGCTGTGCGCAAGGCTGAACAGAAGCGGCGCGACAATGATTTTGAATATTTACTGGAACATAGCGAGATGGATTGGAAAAAATACAAGTGACAGGCAGCGTTATGCTGTCTGTTTTTTTATTATCGCGGTCTGTCTTCTGTGATCGTACGGCGGGAACGGGAGATGTTGTTCTGTAACGCAGGACCTTTCAACTTACTTGGATCGGTTGTATAATAATGGAACCTATACATTGGACATACATACGGAGGAAGATGAAAGGATGGATATGGAGCATAGGCAGACTTTAATGATCGGGATTGGCGGAGGTTCGGGGAGCGGCAAGACAACGCTAAGTCTTAAGCTCAAGGAGAGGTTAAGCGAGTACCGGGTGGCGATCTTCCATATGGATAAATATTATAAGTCCATTAGACCCTTGGCCAAAGCGCCCTTCACCAATCAAATATTTGAGGATTTTAACCATCCGGATGCAGTCGATATCGAGCGTCTGACCGAGGATTATAATCACGCCGTCCATAATGGCAAATACGACATAATTGTCATTGAAGGATTTCTCCTGTATCAATTCGAATCCCTTCGGAACTCACTTGATTTGAAGCTGTTCGTAGATTGTCCCGCGGATGAAAGAATGCTTCGCAGAAACCGGTGGTTTATAGAAAAGGGGCATAGCGAGGAAAGTGTGCTTCAGGAATATTTGCAGCTTGTGAGATACAGGCACGATGAATATGTTGAGCCTACCCGTTGGCATGCGGATCTGGTGTTGAATAGTTCCCTGAAGGGAAATCATGGTTTTGAGGTTGTGACGGATTGGATTCTTGCCAGATTAGAGGAGAACACCAAACCCGCTTAGATAACCGGCGTGTTTGTACTCGGTATCCTGAACATTCTTGCAAGACCTTTCCATATTCATGTGAAGTGTTGATGTCATGCTGAAAGCGGGTTACAATAAGTAAGTTAGCATTAATGCTCGCTAGGAGGCGAAAAGAATGAAAGTAGAAATATGGTCGGATTTTATGTGTCCGTTCTGTTATATTGGTAAACGCCGTTTCGAATCGGCTTTGGAGCAATTCCCTAATAAAGATCAAGTTGAAGTGGTTTATCGCAGCTTTGAGCTTGACCCCGGTGCATCGTATAAAGCCGGGGTTTCCATGGACGAGATATTGGCATCCAAATACGGCATGAGTATCGAACAGGCCAAGGCTGCGAACGCCAACGTGACCCAGCAAGCGGCAAGCGTCGGGCTAACTTATCACATGGATCGCGTCATCCCGGCCAATTCGTTTGATGCACACAGCCTGGTTCATTTTGCATCCGGGCATGGTAAAATGAAAGAAATGACGGAGCGGTTGTTCCGTGCACACTTTACAGACGGCGAGAATCTTGGTGATAAGAATCGATTGGCCGATCTGGCGGCTGAAGTCGGCCTTGACCGCAATTTGGCTGCGGCCGCGCTCGAGAGTGACGATTTCCAGTCCGAAGTAAGGGCAGACGAAGCAGCTGCAGCAAATTTGGGAATTCGGGGAGTGCCATTCTTCGTGTTGGGAGGCAAATACGCCGTGTCCGGTGCGCAGCCACTGGAAGTGTTCACAGACGCTTTAGATAAAGCTTATCGTGAAGCGAATCCGCTAGTGATGGTGAATGACTCCGACAGCAGCGACGGCATGTGCGCCGATGGCTCTTGCGATCTGCCGGGCAGCGCGAAATAAAACATACACAGCAAGTAAGAGCCCGAAGCATCAGTAAGCGATCTTCGGGCTCTATTTATCCAGTTAAGAATGCACTAGTTATAATACATAGGAGGCAATATGCGGCATCTTCCATCTGAGGAACTTATCCAACGAATTCAAGCTTCGGAAACGGATTATATGTTGAATCGAATGAAAGCAATCGAAGGTCGGACCGGAAATCCCGAAGGGATCGAAACGAAGCGCTTCGGCCATGCGCTGTGTTTGTACAGCAAGACGATGCCTTGGCTTTCTTTTAACACGGTGAAAGGACTGCGTTCAGAGGATCTATATAACTTGGACGATATCATCGACTTTTATCAATCGAAGGATCGCAAATTCCAGTTCGAAATCGTACCCGGCCTGGTAAATCAGGAATTCCTGGCTGCGCTTGCCGAACGCGGATTCTATCAATCTGCTTTTCATAATTCAATGTATATGAACCCGCAGGAGCTGGAGGGGGTGCAAGGTAATGGAATTGTGATCAGAGCAATAGACAAAGATGAATTTGAGGATTATGCTAAAGTTCATTGCCGTGGAACAGGATTGCCTGATCAAGGAATTCCATCTGTAGCCTCGAATAACCGTGTATTGTATTCACGGCCGGGATGGAGCTTCTATATGGCTTATGTAGAAGATGAGCCGGCCGCAGCTGGCGTTATGTACGTAAATCAATCGACAGCGTCACTAACATTTGCCGCAACACTCCCGGAGTATCGTAGACAAGGCTTGCAGCTGGAGCTGCTTCGCAGGAGAATACGGGAGGCGAAGCTTGCAGGGTGCGATCTTGTTGTCTCGCAGTGCGCTTTCTTATCACAGAGCCATCGTAACATGGTATCGGTCGGCATGAAGCTGGGCTATGTTCGGACGACGTGGACCGAGCGCTAACCTGTAAGTTCAGAGGAGTGAGGCAGGTGGAGACAGCTATGCAAGAAAACATGGATTTTCTTAACTTGGAATACTTACGTCTGGGCTCCGATAAACAGAAGCAAGCAGCCATGGTTATAGACGAGCTTAGACTATGGGATCATCTGAAACCCTATAACCCGATATTGGTGGGCACGATTCCTATCGGGATTGACATCGAATCAAGCGATCTCGATATCATATGCCATGTGACGGATTTTGCCTGCTTTGAACGAGAGCTCAAGACGCGTTATATCGAAGATGTTACGAATTTCACGTGCTCATCCCGTACCGTCAACAACGTGGATCGATCGGTAGCGCGATTTCGGTACAAAGGATGGGAATTCGAGGTTTTTGCACAGCCATTACCTTCAACGAGTCAGAATGGTTACCGTCATATGATTGTCGAATACAAGCTTTTGAAGCGGCTCGGTGAAACTGCAAGACAAGGGATTATCGAGCTGAAGAGGTCGGGTTATAAGACGGAGCCTGCCTTTGCGAAGCTGTTGCGTATCACGGGCGATCCTTATGAGGAGCTGCTCCAGATATATCATTGGCCGGAGGATCGACTTGATGCCTATATTAAATCTTATATGGACAAGGAGAATGGATATGAGTGACAAACAGCAGCTGCTGAATGAGTATTCCGCGTGGATCGGCAAAGTGAGAGAGTTCGCGGTACAGGAAGAGGGATTCTGGAGCACCCCGATGGCAGAGGGGAAATGGACCGTACGTGATGTGGTGTGCCATATCATGCGGTGGGATGAGTATTTTTACAATGAAGCCATTTCCAAAATTTCCACAGGGGATGTTTTGACTGTCCGCCATATAGATTATGACACTTTCAATGAAGAGTCGAGGCAATATGCCAAGACGTTATCGACAGAAACGCTGGTGGATCAGACGATAGCCGCAAGGGAGAAACTGATTCGAGCGATCGAAGCCTTGCCTGAAAGGGCATACGAGATGCGGTATACGGACGGGGACGGGCATCCCTTTGAGGTGGCGCAATTTATGCGGGATTTCATCTGGCATGACAACCACCATCTGGCTCAGCTGAATCAGGTGCTTCAGGTCGGCTAGTCGGCAAACTTAGCAGAAATGGGTGAAGTCATTGATTGGCTACTTGGACATCATGTCTTACTTTACAGAGAGCAACCTGGAATGGTTATTGGACCAATTTAGAGCATTAGGCCCGCTGCCGGGCATCCTTCTGACGTTCCTGAAATCCTTCATTCCACCGATGCCCACGATCGTGATCGTGGGTGTGAATGCGGCGGTGTATGGGCTTTGGGCAGGGTTTCTTTACTCCTGGATCGGTATGGTGGCAGGATGTTTAACGACCTTTCTCATCGTGCGCAAAATATCCGGTGCACCCCTGATCGAACGCTGGGCAAAAAAACCTAAAGTTCAGCGTGGTATGCGCTGGATTCAGCGCAACGGTTTCAGTTACGTTTTCCTGCTTGGCATACTTCCCGTTGGACCGTTTGTCGCGGTCAATGTGGCCGCCGGGCTGGCCAGAATGAACCTGATGTCCTATCTGATGGCTGTCACCTTGGGCAAGGGGATTATGGTGTTCTGTGTCTCTTACATCGGTGCCAACCTGTCCGATTTTATTGCGGAACCTTTTAAATTGTTCGGAGTCCTTGCCTTTATCGTACTGTCCTTATGGGTCAGCCGGAAGCTGGATTCATACTTTATAAGAAAACAATCGGTACACGATCAACAAGCAGAGCTTGAGTCCAGTTGAATAGCATGATTGAAAAGGAGCAAGCGTTATGACCAAATTGGCCTCATCCATTCTGGAAATGATTCGAATGATGATCATTATGATGATCTTTGTCATGGTTCTGGGCAACATAGAACATCAAATACTGAAGAGCTGGATACCCTGGAATGGACTATATTGGCTGTTCCTGTTCGCGGGGAATGTATTGTGGTTTCTTGTACTCTACCGGAATCGCCTGCAGTTCAGCGGTTGGTATCGTTCAGCCGCGACCCAGCACAAGCTGTCCAGAAATACGACGAGGATTGTCATGGCGATGGGCATGGTCCTTATCGGTTCGCCCATAATGATCACGTGGTTCATTGAAATAGTTTTAATCCATTGGTCATAGGTTAAAACGTTCGGATATAAAGGGGCAGTTCCAAAGGTGTATCGACCTTTGGAACTGCCCTTGTTTGATAATTACAGCCTTTTTCGTTTATACAACGTCACGAAGAGACAAGAGAGAAGCAGCAGTACGATTGATACGCCGGCGTACAAGGCCTCCTTGGCACTTCCTTGTTCCTCGGCAGCCCTGTTTGACCCCTCGCCCGGCCGGCCCATTCCTGGGCCTCCCTGCATTTGACCGCCAAACTCGCCGCCGAATCCGTTCCCCATCTGCCCCTGAGGGAAATCCTGCATCTGGCTTTGCCCATTCTGGCCGGGAGTCTGAGGCATGGTTGGTTGATTGTCATCGGAAGGGGGCTGCTCCGACGATTGGGTTTGATCTTCAGGGAGCTCCGCTGCATTTGGTGATGGTTCCGTAGTTACGGCTGGAGCAGAATCAATCGCTGTTTTTTCGTTGGAACTGCTAGTGCTCGATCCGACAGCCGATACGACGGACAAGGAAGGTTCATCCCCTTCAAGCACGGTGTCATGATCTTCCTCAGCTTTGCCGGAGGTAACGTTGACGCTGCTTCCCGACGCGTCGTCAGAAGAATCAGGGGCAGCACTGTCATTGTTGGTAGGCGTGTACCCGCCAGAGATGCCTCCGGCCGGGGCATCGTTAGGGGGAAACGATCCGGCTCCATTCGTCTCGCCGCCAGGTCGCATGCCGCGACCACCGCCGGGACCCATACCACCACCGCTGCCGCTTCCATCGCCAGCGGAGGGGAGCGTTCCATCCAGCTGCTGCTGGAGGTTATCCATTGATTCTTGAACGTATGAGGTGAGTGTCGGGATGGATTGCTCATACTCCTCATAGGAATAGAAAGGTCGTGGGTCTTGCTTTACGTGCTCGGAAATCAAGTCTTGTAATTGCGCAACTCGTTCATTGAATGTTTCCTGCTGCATGTAGCCCTCCAGCATCTCCGAGAGGATGGCGTGATAGCGTTCCTTATATTCGTCAACCTCGAGCAGCTTGGCAATCAGGGGCCGTTCCGCCAAAGCCCCCTGGGTTGGCTCGTCAATGAGGATGCTGGAGCCCCCAAGCCCCCCGAATGCCATATTATAATCCCAAGGCAGGACGGAGAAAATGCCGTTGTTCTCATATAAATAATAGTTCTGTTTGTTCGATCCCAGATAACTGTCCATATTGGAGGCAACCACATTCAAGGCAACGTACTTGAGCACATTATCGACATCCAGCACCTTCTCATAATCGGTGCCGTTATTAAGCTCATCCAGCATGTCGATCAATATATCGTCATTGGATGATTTGGATTTCATGACAAGCCCGGTGTAGGAATCGGGATCATTGCCAAGCCACGTCAGATCGCTGCCTGCCCCGGTCATTTCTGCCTTGTACAACGCGCCGTAGGAATTATCGAAACGACGCTGCAGATAGGAGTCGCCAATCTGTTCAATCGCGAGGTAGAACCCCCATAATTCATCGTTAACATATACGTTGACGTAGGAAAAGCCGGGCGTCGGCAGTCCTACGGAATCCGCCAGCTCGTAGGTCAGGAATTCCCGCATATACGAGGCGTCGCTGTAGTTGTTGTTCAGATTGATTTTGCTGATTCCATTCAAGGTCTGATTAAGGTATTCGTCAAAGGATATTTTGAAGCTGTAGCGGTCGGAGTCCGAATTCACCACGCTGCGCAAGCTTAAATTGCCTTTGGTGCGAATGCCGACATGATCAAATTGCATGCCGTTGTAATTGACGGATGCTTCTTTATATTCTTCAGCGCTGGCGTTGTCCAGCATATCCTGAAAATCAGCTTCGTCAATCGTGATTTTTACATCAATAACCTTATCTTTCGGAAAAACCGTTGAATCCATTTGCTGCTCCTGCTGAGCATCGCTCTCGGTGCTGCTTACCGTCCCGGCAGCCGTGGGTGTCCACTCGCAGCCTGAGATTAGTAGGATTATGGCCATCATGAGGAACAGTTGGCCCGTCATTCTTTTTTTTATCATCTCTGACCACCGCCTGACTTAGGATACATAGTCGCCACTGTAACTGATCAGAACTGCGTTATGAACACCTGGCAGCTGGGACAGCTTGTTCACGAACTGGCCTTCGGCGTCGCGCAGCCTTACTTCCAGTGTCAGCTCGATGCTGCCTGGGGTCACGGTTTTTTGCTTCAGATTATAACGCTTCACGGCTTGACCGATTTGCTCTTTTACGGCTTGCTCGCTCTGTTCATTCTCGCAATGAATCACGAGCAGATAAGGCGTATCCACCGTTGCTTTTTTAATGAAGAAGAACAGGATCAGACCGACTACGATGGAGCCCATGGCAGCCAGCGTGTAGAACCCGGCTCCGGTTACGATCCCGGCAACTGCGGCCCAGAACAGGAAGATCAGATCGGTTGGGTCCTTGATGGGCGTACGGAAACGGACAATGGAGAGTGCGCCGACCATACCGAGTGAGAGCACGAGATTGGAGTTAATGGCTATGATGACAACGGCCGTGATCATGGTCATCCCGATCAGAGACACGTTAAAGCTTTTGGAATACAGCACGCCGCTGAAGACTCTTTTATAGAGCAGATAGATGAATAACCCGATAACAAAGGCAACGGCCAGCGTAATCAGAATTTTGGCGATGCTGATATCGGATACGAAATTTTCCATCACGGATTTCTTGACGATATCCGAAAAATTGGTGGTGCTCGTATTGCTTGAAGTCGATGTGGTATTCATGAATTATTGATCCTCCCATGTGTTATATTTCAGAAATTTACGGCACATCACGTATTTGGAGGCCGATTGACGGCCCAGTCCTTCCAGCTGCAGTGCGATTTTGATGTAATCCGGGATGTATTCGTCATATTTGACCTCGAGTATAATCAGATTCTCATCGATCGCCCGGATGGGCAGCAGATTCCGATTGAACAGATCCGTGGAGTGCAGGCCGGTTCGAAGCTCCTTGTCAAACGTAATCCGGACATTTCCGTTGGCGCAGACATACGGCTCGCGGACATAATCGACAATGACCTTGGGCCGCAGCAGCTTATGCTTCATCTCGTGATACAGCTCCATCATCAATGGCTTGTCCGGCTGATAGAGACATTCGTATTGACCGGCCATGATCTGATCGGCCGTCTCCCTTGTGAGCGGCTCCTTCAGCTTGGCAATGTAATCCCGGAATTTGATTTTTTTCTCAAAATGAATGGTGCTGTCGGTTACGTTGTAGATACGGATGCGGTATTTGACCCGGTCCCGAACCCCAGCCAGCTTCTCGTATAAGGCTTTGTTGTTGATATCGTCAAAGTACAAGCTTCGAATGTGATATTCCCCGCCGGGGCCTGCGTGCTGATCGTAGGTCACCAGATTTCTTAATCGTTGACGGATGATTCGGTACTGGTGAATATTCACAAAAAACTTAAGCTCGTTCCGGTATTTCAATTGGGTTGTCATGATTCCACCTCGTTTCTCTCTATCATTCGTGTGCTTGATTGCTTACGAAATCTATCCTATCAATCGTTCCTGATAGCTTTCTTAAATACGGCTGAATGTAAACTGAATGTTTTCGCTATGTAAAAATCGAAGTGTCGAAGCAGGATGAATTTCATGATTCGATGGATCCGACTTGTTCGCTGAAGGCAAGCTAAGAGGTCCCGCTGCTGTAACAATTGTGGTAGGATGAAACTATATTCGCGAAGAGAATGGACGATGCGTCATGATATATTATGTGGTAGCGCTTTGGAGCGCGGCGGCTGTGCTGCTGTTCAATCAGCCTCGGAGCGAGGTGAACCGCTGGGCTGCTTTTTTTCTGTGGAGCGCAGGAATCGGCGGCTTGACAGATTTGCTTGTGCCTGCGGGGTTTATCGCGGGGCGGTACGAGCCGTGGATTCAATTTCTCAACCATACGTTGACACCGTACGGCGTGTTAATATTTTGCATGGTGTATACCCGGAGGCCCGAGGATCATAAGAGAATGCGCGATTTCAAATTAGGTTTGTTTCTGCCGGTGCTCGCGATGCTGGCCCAGGTGCTTTTGACGGAAGCTTACCGAATTCATTATGGCTGGTTATTCGTGTGGACGGTTCCCTATTATGTGGCCGCATGTGCCTTGCTAATTCGCGCGTTGTCGCACGAGATGAATCCGCAAAAACGCAAAGGCATGTGGATCACCACCTGGATTATGGTGCCTACCCTGCTCGGCGTGATGCTGCTGATTAATGTGGGAAATCTGATCTCGCCCGGTTATGATTCATTCCGGTACGTGTCCCTGTTCATTCTGTATTCGCTGGGCGTTGCCGTCATTTGTACCTTAGTGTACGGCGTCCTGGGTGTACGCCTGAAATTCGAGCGCGATCCGCTGGATCGCACGATGCAGGCTGTCAGCTCGGGGACATCGATGCTGAATCATACCATTAAGAACGAGATCGGGAAGATTGCGATGAGCACGGAAAATGTAAAGCGGCTGCTGCCACAGGACAACGGCGTTGCCATCGAACAGCTTGAAGTCATAGCGAATTCATCCGAGCATCTGCTTGCCATGGTGGGACGCATGCAGCAGCAGATGAAGGCGTTTAAGCTGGTGGAACAGCCAGTCCGCGTGGATCAGCTGCTTGCAGAACTGCAGCTCCGCGAGCAGGATCTGCTGCGCAGGCATGGCGTCGAATTGAACGTAATCTGCCGCCAGCGGCCGTGGCTGCTCGCGGATACCGTCCATTTGAAGGAAGCGATCAGCAATCTCATTCGCAACAGCGTGGAGGCAATGCCTGAGGGTGGGCTGATTACGATAACGATAACGGCTGACCGCAAAGGAGCGGCGATTACCGTTAAAGATAACGGGACCGGCATTCCAAGAGCGCAGCAGGAGCTTGTGTTTGAACCTTTTTACAGTACCAAGGGCCACAAGAAAGATAACTTCGGGCTTGGTTTGTCGTATGTTTATAACGTGATGAAGAAAAGCGGTGGTTCCGTAAGTCTGGAGAGCCGCGAATCGGTTGGTACGGAGATTTCGTTATATTTTCCGCGTAGTAAAATCATTCGTTTATCCGGGAGGGAAGAAGCTTGAACCGCATACAAATCTTCTTGGTAGAGGATGATCCGGATTGGGTTAAATCGATGACCGTTTTTCTGAATGCGCAGGAAGACATGATCGTTGTCGGCACGGCCGAGTCGCCCGAACAAGCGATTGCGATGGCGCAAATTCTCTCCTTTGACATCGTGCTTATGGATATTCAGCTGACTGCAGGCCGACTTGACGGGATATACACAGCCGCGGAAATTCTTGAGCGTAAACCGCAGGCCAAGGTCATCATGCTGACCTCGCTGGGGGACGAGCTGGTGATCATGCAATCCTTTACGGCTGGAGCCGTCAATTATATTGAGAAGCCGAGGTTTAAGGAGCTTCCGGCAGCGATCCGAAGCGCCGTGCTTCATCCGGGGTCGATGGAGGTGCTGCTCAAGGAATTTGCCCGCCTCAAGCGCGAAGAGCAGCTTCGCGGCTTAACGCCTGCGGAGCGTGAGGTGTTTGATCTGTTGGATGAAGGGTACACCCATTCCCAAATGGAGCAGAAACTGTTCAAAACCGAGAGCACGCTCAAGAACCAGATCAATAAAATTTTAAAAAAGCTCGGGGTAAGAAGCAGCAAGGAAGCCGTGGAGAAGGTCCGCCGGAAAGGGATTGTAAGAGAGAACGACAACTAGCACAGGTGCGGATTAAGACTGGATCATATCGAAGGATCGGAAGAGGTACTACGAAACGTAGTACCTCTTCTTGGTATGTTCTACAAAAGTGAGGTCTAACGGCGAGTCCCCGGCGGCTGTAAAATGACTTGTAGATAGAGAGGTGTCCGGCTTTAGAAACTAGGGGACATCCCGAGGGGAGCTAAGCGCATGAAGAGAAATCCGATCTATGTTGAACTCGATATCCAGACGGATATGGATAAGCTGTGGACGTTGACGCAAAAGCCTGAGCTGCATCAACAGTGGGATCTGCGATTTTCCGAGATTCATTATGTACCGGAGGCTGATTCGAATATTCAGCGGTTTTTATATAAAACCCGCATTGGGTTCGGACTGGAAGTGACAGGGGCGGGAGCCACGAAAACGGCTGTTCACCCGAAGACGGGGAAACGGATCTCGGTGCTGCGATTCGGCTCGGATCAGCGCAGCTCCCTCATTCGGGAGGGAAGCGGCTATTGGAAGTATGCGGACAAGGGGAGCGGGGGCATACGTTTCTCTACCCAATACGATTACAAAACGCGGTTCGGCCTGGCGGGCGCCTGGTTTGACCGTTTGTTGTTCCGGCCTTTATTCGGCCTGGCGACGGCTTGGAGCTTTGATGTGCTGCGATTGTGGGCAGAGAAGGATATTCCGCCCTCGGTAACGATCCGGAAGGCATTCATCCATGCCTTGAGCGTGATGATGCTGGTCGTTCTATGGTGTTATGAGGGGCTGGTACCGAAGCTGTTGTTCCCGGAAGCCGGGGAGCTTGATCTGTTGAGGCAGTCGGGCTTGGCTGGAGAGCTGGAGGGGGTGGTACTAACCCTACTCGGCATTGCCGAGATCGGGTTCGGCTTATTGACGCTGCTCTTTCACAAGAGTCGGTTGTGGTACAGGCTGCTGATGAGCTTGCTTGCGATCTTGATGCTTGGCGCATGGATAACAGACCCTCAGTTAATGAAGGCCCCGTTCAATCCGTTAACGCTTAGTGGATCCATGATGGGGTTTTGCTTGATGGCTTCGCTGTCCGCTGCAGATTTACCAAGCGCCTACCGCCCGGCACGAAAACCCGTCCCCGGGGATAAATCCCGCAAAAAAGGAGGGGAAAGACGTGACCTCGATCTATGAACAAGCGCTAGGCTCGCAATTTCAAATGCTCCATCCCAAAATTCGGGAGCGGTTCGGGTTTGACAGCAAGGATCACATCGCTTCGATTGGCGAAGGCGTCATGGAAGAGATCTGGTACGCGCCTTGGGCTGCACTGCCTCTCTATATCGGCACGATGCGGCATATTATGTTTCCGAATCGAGGGAAAGGGATCCCGTTTCGGATTGAGAATTATGCTTATCGTGACGAATGGGGAAGAGAAACGGTTACTTGGTGTCGCAGCTTTGATTTTCCGGGTGTCCAAAGGCGGTTTGATGCCACGATGATCTATAGTACGCAGCGGAGCCGAGTTGTGGATTATTTAGGGAATAAACAGCACTTGGCGGTCGATCTCCGGATAGCCGCGGGGGAGAGCAGCGGCATTTGCATTCAATCGGGGGAGCAGAGATTTTATGAGGGGCTCTTGCAGTTTCGATTTCCCCGGTGGTTCACCGGAACAGCCGATGTAAACGAATGGTATGATGACGGGAATCAACGATACCGGATATCCGTTGAGGTGCGCAATCCGATATTGGGGCCTGTCTTCCGGTATAAAGGAAGTTTCCAGGCCCGGACTATTGCTGTAGCCGATGGAGCTGTTCCGCTCCATGTGAAACCTCTGCGGGTTGAGGCTAGAGAGTAGCGGCGGTATCGGAGGAGGAGAGACTGCTGCTCTTACGCTCACGGAACATTCGGTAGTATAGAAACGAAGATACAACATAAAGCGTTCCGGTAATGCAAAATGTGATCGCATACCCCCAATAGCTGCCGTAAGTGGTGACGAGTTTGGATTGTACGGGTCCCATGGTGGCCCAGCCCAGCATGAAGGCCGTTTGCGTAACCGAATTGGCGATTCCTCTTCGGTGATCCGGTACACGGTCGATCAGAATCGAGGATTGTATCGGATTGGCGGCATTCATCAAGGCTTGGCGGAACAGGAAGCCGACCGATGCAATGAGGAGTACGTTCGTGAACCCGGTTAACAGCAGGAAGGGCAAGGATAGGACTTGAAAGAGCACAACGGCCCTGACGGCTCCCACCCGATTCACCAGCGTTGGTCCGATCAGCATCGATACAATCGTCATGACTTGTCCGAGTGATATCAGAATGCCGACTGCCGATAACGATACCGAGAAGCGGTTGGTAAAGTACAAATTCAAATAAGGCACGACAAGCCCTGAGCCCAGGCCGATTAATAATTGGGCAAGCGCGAACTGCCCGATGATTTTGTAATCCCCCAAACCGGAGGCGTTTACTGCTCTTCCTGCCTGAGCCGGTTGATGATCAGGAAGCGGTGCATCCAGTGCCTGTATGTCTTCGGCCTTCTGATCGGCTGTGAATAAGAGCGGGATAAATGCCGCCAAGGTAGCCAGGCCGCCTATGAATAGCGCGGTTTTCAAGCTGCCGATCTTATTCATACCAACGGCCTGCAGGGCATCCGCCAAGAATCCGCCTCCCATGCTGCCGAGCACTTGAGAAGCAAGGACAAGCGAGGCGTGAATGCTGAAGATCCGCATGCGAGCCGATTTCGCCGTGTTTTCCGCTAGAAAGGGGATAGCCAGCACCTGAAAAAAGGATGCGAACAGACCGGTATATACCGCAAGACCAAGCAAGCTGAACTCGCTCTCCAGAAAAGAGCGCGCGATCAGCCCCGCACCGCTTAACAATGCCCCCAGGACGAGGATTCGCTTACGGCTGCCGCGGTCTCCGATCAGGCCAATCGGAATGAACATTAATGCCGTTGCCAGGGATTGAATACTGACCACTGTTCCATTCATGGAGTCATTATACCCAAGACCTTGTATGTACAAATTGTAGAGCACGCTAAACATGCCGGTACCGATCTGATACAGCACGTTGGCTAGAAAAAACAGCTTGATGTTGCGCGGCCAAGAACGCATTTCTTTTGCCGACTGTTGGATGAAACTCATGATGATACCCCCTAAATTTTACAGCAGCAACCTCTATTCTAGCAGGTTCTACAGAAGGGAGGAAGAAATAATATATCGAAATGAAGTGTGATTGACATGTTATAGACAAAAATATAAAATGTCTATATAAATTACTAATTGAAAAGTGGTGTTTGCATTGGATCCGAACGAGCGTTTCTGGAATGCTTCTATAGATGAACTTAAGCAAGGTTATATCGACGAAGGTCCCGTATGGGTATGCCTCCTGTGCGGCAAGACGATCGAGAAAGGGATCATCTATCCGGACCAGGATGTGTTATATGAGTCAGAACGATACATGACCATTCATATCCGCCGGGAGCATGGCTCCGTATTTCAGTATCTGTCAGGGCTCGATAAGAAGCTGACTGGATTAACCGAGCATCAGAATCGATTGCTGCAGCTCTTCTATCAAGGCATGAACGATAAAGAGGTGCAACAGGAGCTCGGCATAGGCAGTGCTTCGACGATTCGCAATCACCGGTTTGCCTTGAAGGAGAAGGAAAGACAGTCCAAAGTACTGCTGACTTTAATGGAGCTGCTGAAGGAAAAGGATGACCATGCACCGGCATTTGTGGAGATTCCCAAGCGGGCCAAGATGGTGGATGAGCGCTACAATGTCACCGAAGAAGAGCGGCAAGCGATCCTGGCCAAGGTGTTTCCTGAAGGGACCGATGGTCCGCTGAAGACATTTAAGCTCAAAGAGAAGCAGAAGTACGTCGTGTTGCGAGAAATCGCAGCTCGTTTTCAACCGGACGTCAAATATACGGAGCAAGAAATCAACGATACGATCGGGAGGGACCATCCCGATTATGTGACGATTCGCCGGTATTTGATTGAATATGGTTTTTTGGATCGCAAGGATGATGGAAGCGAGTACTGGTTAACGACGTAAACGCTAAGATTAGGAGGGTTTAACGCGATGAATCGCAGACAGGAACTAAATCAAATGTATAAGGAAATCAAGATCGAAGCAGGCGTGTATCAAATTCGAAACACAAAGAACGGCAAAGTGTTTGTGGCCGGAACGAATAACTTGAAGACCATGAACGGCAAACGATTCGAGCTGCAGATGGGAACGAGCTACAATAAGACGCTTCAGCGGGAATGGAATGAGTATGGCGAGGATGCTTTTGTCTTCGAGATTCTGGAGACCATAGAACCGAAGGAGGATCCGTTCTATGATCTGAAGGGCGCGGTCAGCAAACGGGAGGCATATTGGATTGAACAGCTGGAACCTTTTGGAGAAAAGGGATATAACGCAGAGCGAAAATAAGGCTTTTGTGTGGCGAACCGATGTGCAGCCATGAAATCACAATCCTTTCGTTTGCAATACGCTGTAAGGGTAAGATATGATGAATTTAGCGGCTTTAATCGCTTCCTTTCCTACTTCTTACTACACGAAAGCGAGACGTGAACACGATAATGAGATCCATAGCATGGGTAACCGACAGCACGAGTACGATTGATCCTGACTTCGCCAAGGAAAATCATATTTATATTGTACCTTTGAGGTTGATACTTGGACAGGAGGAGTACAGGGAAGGAATTGATATTTCAGCTGAGGCCTTTTATGAAAGAATGAAAGATGAACCGAAAGTCAGCAGTTCACAGCCTCCAATCGGTGAATTCATCGAATTATATGAATCCTTGAAAGTGAAGTATGATGATATCATCGCCATTCACTGTTCATCCGAGCTCAGCGGTACCTTGAATTCATCTATGCAGGCGGCAGAGATTGCCGAGGTACACGTGGTTGGCATCGATTCCCAAGCGGGAGCGTTTCCGGTACGCGAAATGATCATGTCCGGGATTCACTGGCATAGCCAGGGGGATACCGTGCAGGTGATAAAAGATAAAATCCAGTCCATGGTGCAAAATATGTCGTTCTACCTTATTCCGGCAAGCCTGCACCGGCTTCATAGCAGCGGCCGGGTATCCGGCACCCAGCTTCTTCTCAGCAACCTGCTCCGAATTCATCTGCTGCTCCGTTTTGATGAAGGCAAGGTCATTGTGGAAGAGAAAATCCGGACGTTCAAGAAGGCCAAGTCACGAATGCTGGAGCTTATGAAAATGGATTTGCAGAAAATTAAAAAGGTCTGCATCATGCACGCCAACAACGTAGAAGAGGCCGAGGAAATCCAGAAGGAAATCAGCGGAGCTCATCCGGCGTTGAAAACCGAAATTATGACCTTTATTCCCGTTGCGGGCATCCATGCCGGCGAAGGCACCATTGCCATGGCGTGGATTAAATATCATCCTGCTTATTCCTAGTTATAGTACAGATCCTGCCTGCAGATACTATCTGCAGGCTTTTGCTTGTGATTCGATTCGATATGACCTTTGATGGTTGTATATGTAGTAGGAGTTGATTCCAAGGAAAGGAATGACGTTAACATGAAGGTGATTATCACGCAAGCTGAGGCGATGCAAAAGAATATATGGGATGATATCATGCTGATGTTCGGAAGAACGGATGAGGATGAAGTGTGGGACACAGAGCAGTTTATATTAACAGAGGGGCAAGCCCGTAAGCTGGGCCTGCTTAAATAGGCGAAGAAGGGTCGCTGTTGACGCGGCTCTTTTGTACTTCAAGCGGGCAGCTTCAGCTGGTTTGGACTGTATCGAAATCATGTTATGATGGAAGGACTCTGTGGAACAGAGGACGAATATATGTAGTGTGAATTTGAAGGAAGGTGACAATGTTGAGGCGTAAGACAAAATGGATGTGCTTAACGATGCTGGTTGTCATCTTGCTATTGGCTGTGGCAGGTTGTCGGGGCGGAGCCGAACCGGGCAACCCCGGGGACAACGGACAAGGAGCTTCGCCGTCGGAGGAAATACAGGACCCGCAGACTCCGTCTCCAGCTGATGAAGACGGGACACCTGCTCCATCTGGCAGCTCGGACAACAAAGGCGAGGAAGGGAATTTGCCCGAGAACGGGACTGAAGATGCGGTAACGGAGCTTCTGAATAGCATGACCGTCAAGGAGAAGATCGGTCAGCTGGTGCTGGTTGGAATCGAAGGGACTACCATGGATGATACTTCGCGCAGATTGCTGAAGGATTACCATGTAGGCGGTATAATCCTTTTTAAGGATAATATCGAGAACGCCCGGCAGTCGGTAGACCTGCTGAATGAGCTGAAAAAAGCAAATGCTGCGAATCCGGTTCCGCTCTGGCTGAGCATTGATGAGGAGGGCGGACGGGTTACCCGTTTTTCTGATGAATACGTGAAGCTGCCGTCAAGCGGTAAAATTGGGAGGAGCGATGATCTTACGCTGACCAAGCAAGTTGGCGGTCTTATCGCGCAGAAGGTGTCGGGAGTCGGAATCAATATGGTTTTTGCTCCGGTGCTGGATATTGATAGCAACCCGAACAATCCGGTCATCGGCGATCGATCCTTTGGCACAACGGCCGAAACCGTAAGCACGCATGGAATCGCCTCAATGAAGGGGATACAGGAGAATGGTGTCGTTCCTGTAGTGAAGCATTTCCCTGGGCATGGCGATACTTCGGTCGATTCCCATCTTGGGCTGCCCGTTGTTGACCATGATCTGAAGCGACTGCATGAATTGGAGCTGGTACCGTTTCAACAAGCGATTGATGAAGGAGTCGATGTGGTCATGGTTGCGCATCTGCTGATGAAGAGCATCGATCCGGATACGCCATCCTCCTATTCGAAACCCGTTATCAACGATTTGTTAAGGGAAGAAATGGGGTTTAAGGGTGTCGTTATAACGGATGATATGACAATGGGGGCGATTTCCGGCAGCACAGACGTAGGAGAGGCTTCCGTGAAGTCCGTCGTAGCAGGGAGCAACATGATTCTGATCGGACATGAATATGCATTGGAAGAAGCCGTCATTCAGGCATTAACCGAGGCTGCCCATAGCGGCGTGATCCCGGAGGAGATGCTGAACGACCGGGTGAGGGCAACGCTTGAACTAAAGCACAAATATCAGCTGAGCGATGAGCCCGTGAAGGCTCCCGATGTGAAATCGCTGAATCAAGAAACGAAAGCGGTACTAGATCAGCTTAAGTAAACGTAGCATATGTAGTGTAAGAAGATGAAGCATATAAAAACCCGATCTCAGCCTGAGATCGGGTGAACAGAACTAGAATATATTAGAAGTTGATATAGTGTGAAAAATATGCTAGAATGAAGGATAAATAACTATTGGCTTAATGTCATAATAACCTAATGCTAGATTAGCATGAAAATATGGGATTGTCAACAGGGGGGCATAGAATGGAGAACCGTCAAAGTGCGGATTTTGCATTGGAACGAGAGGTTACGGAAACAGAGAAAGCGGCTAATTCTCCGACAGAGGATTTTTCGGTTCATGACGATCTCTCACTTCCACCAGGCATCAAGATTAGCGATCCGGTTCGCATGTACCTGAAAGAAATCGGTCGTGTTCCCCTCCTTACAGCCGATGAAGAAGTGGAACTGTCCAAACGAATAGAGGAGGGAGATGAAGAAGCGAAACGCCGTCTGGCCGAAGCGAATCTTCGTCTCGTTGTAAGTATAGCAAGACGCTATGCTGGCCGGGGAATGCAGTTCCTGGATCTGATACAGGAAGGCAATATGGGCCTGATCAAAGCGGTGGAGAAGTTCGACTACTCCAAGGGATTTAAGTTTAGTACGTATGCCACTTGGTGGATTCGCCAGGCGATTACCCGCTCGATTGCTGACCAAGCAAGAACCATCCGGATTCCGGTGCATATGGTAGAGACGATTAATAAGCTCGTACGTGTCTCCAGGCAGCTCCTTCAGGAGCTGGGACGCGAACCGACACCGGAAGAAATCGGTAAAGAGATGGATATCTCGCCGGAAAAAGTACGTGAGATCCAGAAGGTATCCCAAGAACCTGTGTCTCTGGAAACGCCGGTCGGCGAGGAAAGCGACTCCAACCTGGGTGATTTCATTGAGGATCAGGACGCATTGGCGCCGGCAGATGCCGCAGCGTTTGAGCTGCTGAAGGAACAGCTGGAGGAAGTGCTGGATACGCTCACCGAGCGAGAAGAGAATGTGCTCCGGCTGCGCTTTGGACTTGAGGATGGACGGACCCGCACCCTGGAGGAAGTAGGCCAGGTATTCGGCGTTACGCGTGAACGCATCCGGCAGATCGAGGCGAAGGCGCTTCGTAAATTGCGTCATCCGAGCCGCAGCAAACGTCTCAAGGATTTCCTTGAATAAATCCTGGGGGACAAATAAAGAGATGATGAATGAATCCTTGGTTACGGTCTACGGGCTGTAATCCAGGGATTTTTTGCTATTTCGCCAGGAGTCTGCTCCAGATTGACACCACCTAAGCAGTTGGATCATAATGATGTAACATCCCCACATTTAGTAAGGAATGTTGTGCCTAATGTGAAGAATAGGGAGTGACATGTCTACGATGACTTTACATACATCTGCTATCGACCGAATGTGCAAGCGCAATGTGGAGCTGTCTGCTTTTTCGACGTATGGGATCGGCGGCTCAGCCAATTATCTGGCCATGCCTGAAACGGCAAATGACCTGGCGGATCTCCTGCAGGACTGCAGGAAACGCGGGATGCCATGGTACATCTTTGGAATGGGCTCCAATATTCTGTTTCCGGATGAACCGAAACATGACCTGGTGTTTATATCGCTCAAAAACCTGGTGGAGCTGCGGGTGTCGGCTGATAAATGGTACGTTTCATCCGGCGCGCCGATGTCGTTGTTGTCCTTGATGGGGTTAATGGGTGGAACGGATTTGCTTGATTTTACTTTTTTGCTGCCAGGCTGCGTAGGGGCCGGCATCTATATGAACGCTAAATATAATGCACATCAAATCTGCGATATTCTGGACACCGTCTATTATATCGATACGACGGATCCGAGCTTAAAGGTACGGTCCATTCCCGTAGCGGACTGTTTATTTGCATACAAGCAATCCATCTTCCAGCAGCATCCGTGGATCATAGTAGGGGCCGATCTTAATATTCCGGTCAGTTCGGAGGAACAGATCAGCATGACGTCTGAACTTCTCACGGAGTGGAAGACTCGCGGAAGCCATCCATCCTCATTGCCATCGTTCTTCTCATTCTTTCTGGGCGAGGTGCACGCGCTGGCAGGAAGGGGAATAGAGACGCCACAGTCGATGCTTGACATCATCAAGTACCGGACGAGTAAACGCCATTTCGACTACCCGTCCTGCGGTTCCGTATTCAAAAATAATTATGATTATGGAGTAGCCGTCGGCTCGCTCGTGGATCAGCTGAATATGAAAGGAACCGAATATGGCGGCGCGATCATCTCTCCGCATCACGGCAACATGATTCTGAACCAGAAACATGCGAAGGCAACCGATATCCTCTACTTGATGAATCTGATCTCGGAGTCGATTAACAACCATTTTGGATTCGTTCCGGAACCGGAAATTGTATTGGTATAAACACGGTCTGAAAATAATCTCTGTAAAGGAATTGGAATAAGTAGAATTTAACGATATAATCAGATAGGTGATCATCTGTTTATTGATATAAACGATGAAATTTATGTTGCGAGAGGGGCATTATATATGGCAAAAACATTAATTTTTGGACACAAAAATCCGGATACGGACACAATCTGCTCTGCTATTGCTTATGCTGATTTGAAGAACCAGCTCGGCCTTTCCGCCGAGCCCGTGCGTCTTGGAGACGTTAACGGTGAAACGCAATATGCGCTCGATTACTTTAAGGTCGAAGCTCCTCGTTTCGTTGAGACGGTTGTAAACGAAGCCCAAGACGTTATCCTCGTGGACCATAACGAGCGTCAGCAAAGCGCAAGCGACATTGATCAGGTTCGCGTGATTGAGGTTATCGATCATCACCGCATCGCGAATTTTGAGACAAGCCACCCATTATACTACCGTGCGGAGCCTGTCGGCTGCACAGCTACCATTCTGAACAAGATCTACAAGGAAAAAGGTATCGCCGTTCGCAAAGAAATTGCTGGCCTGATGCTGTCCGCCATCATTTCGGACTCCCTGTTGTTCAAATCCCCAACCTGCACAGACGAAGATATCGCAGCAGCTCGCGAGCTGGCTGAGATCGCTGGCGTGGATGCAGACAGCTATGGGTTGGAGATGCTCAAGGCAGGCGCCGATCTGAGCGACAAAACCATCGCGCAATTGATCTCCCTGGACGCCAAGGAATTCCAAATGGGCGGAGCCAAAGTGGAAATCGCACAGGTTAACGCGGTGGATACCAATGATGTATTGTCCCGCCAAGCCGAACTCGAAGATGCAATTCAAGCGATTATTGCCGACAAAAACCTGGACCTGTTCGTCTTCGTAGTGACAGATATTCTGAACAACGATTCGATCGCTCTTGCACTCGGTAAAGAGTCCAAGGCCGTTGAGAAAGCCTACAATGTGTCCCTGTCGGAGAACAAGGCTCTTCTTAAAGGCGTGGTTTCCCGCAAATCGCAGATTGTTCCTGTCCTGACCGAAGCATTCAATCAATAATATTTGTGTGAATCTAAACAAGCCTGACCATCGACTGAGGAATCAGCGGGGAGGGCTTGTTTTTTATTTGGGACGTTTCCCGGTTCGACATAGCGTACGATCCTTCATCGTCCCGTATTTAAGCGCTTACGAAGATTGAAATATTGTAACGAATTTACATCAAATTGACATCCATTTTACCTAGTGGGTCCTTATAATAAAGTTATGAATGATAAAATACATATACGTTTCAAATATCCAGGAATTGGGTTACTAATATTTAATGCGCGATAAGCCGGGTTGGGTTCACGAGCTGAATCCATTTAATAGAAGATGAAGAGGGAGCGATGAGAAGATGAAGAAGTCGGCTTGGAAATTGGGAGCAATGATGCTGCTGGTACTGATCATGATGACAACCGTTGGCGTAGCCTCAGGCAACAATTATGAGCCGGTTCCGAAAGCTTCGAATCAGGAAGCTGTCTATATTAACGGGCTTGAGATCAGAGACGGCAAGGTCTATCTGCAAGTAGATCCGATTGAATGGTACGAGGGCGAGGAAGCAAATCAGGTATTCCGCGAACAGGAGCAGGACCCTGAGATGACGGAAGCACCGGATGGTTATTATATCGTAAATGGTACGGAAGAACAGATTGAACTTCCTGTGGCAGATGATGCCGAAGTGCTGCTTCAGTTGTACGATCATACCGGAAGGTATGAGGATGCTCAGATTTCCTGGAACCAGATGGTGAGCCTGGACAAATTCACGAATATCTACGAAAAGGATGATATCGTAGACATGAAATGGTTTCCATTTCATATCACCGTCGAAGATGGCGTCGTAGTGAAGATGATCCAGCAATACGTGCCTTAAATGGATGTTAAATAGAATAAACGGACGATAAAGAGCCGCTTCATGGGTTATTCCCCGATGGAGCGGCTCTTGTGTTTAGAGATAAGAAAGTATAAACATCCGAGGCTTAGCATCCTTATCTCGCAAGATTAACTTCCGCATAAATGCGGTCTGTCTACTGGGAAAGTACGTCGATAGACGTTTTTCGTTTTCAATGACAAAAGGTTATGCGTTAAGCGGGCACTTTACCGGCTGTGTTTCATCGGTTTGAGTTTACCATTCACCACATCGCTCACGAACGGAGCAATTCTGGATTTGCGCTCCTCGTATTCTTCCTTCGTCAGTTTGCCTTCGGTCAACTTCTGATCCAGGCGCTTGGTGAGTGCCTGAACTTGTTGATCAATGACGGACTGGACAGGCACGTCTTGCTCCTTCGCGATCTGTGCCAGCGATTTTCCGGATTGGAGCGACTGCTTGAGTGCTTCCGGCGTCGTCCTCAGAAGTTTGGCCAGCTCGTCGCTATCCGAGATCAGCCGGCCATGACGATGATGCATCCGCTGCTTCTGCCACCCGCCTTTGGCATCAAGCAGCTTGTCCGCGGCAGCGGAGTAATCGATGGATTTGCCCAGCTGCTTCGGATGCGAGGAGATTTTATCCTTCAACAGCTCAACGATCTTGGCTTTTACGGCCTCTCTGGATACACCTTGTTCCTTGGCTATTTCCGCGAGTGTCGAGGTTTTGAGTTTATCTCGAAGAACTTGCGGTTCCAGCTTCAGAAATTCGGAGATTGCCTTGAACATATGACCGGGTTTATGTTGCCCGCGTTCGTCCTGGGAAGAAGGAACAGCCGATGATTCTGTTTGCTGTCCGATCGGTTCCGCCGAGACCGAGACGGGAAGATAAGCGAGGCCCATGACTACAGCGATGGCGACAAGCACCAGCCGCTTCACTGACTTCAAGTGGGTTGTCATTGTTGTTTACCGCCTTTCTTGATGTTGGTCTTACAGTCCATCATTCTTTCCCGCTAAACTGAATTCATCCTTAAAATAACCTTAAAATAGGATGAAAATACATAAATTTCATATCATGCGATGAAAATTGACCATTCTATGAAACTATCGACTCTTCTCTGCTAATATGGTATCATGGAGTCTTGATAACGTACTAAAGCGAAAAAGCAGTATTTGCATCTGATGCGAATTCCTTTGCATCCAGAATATAGCTGCGTTTAATGTCTACAAGGGGGATTTTTTGGTGAAAAAGATAGCATCAGTATTAGCAGGTTTCATGCTGTTATTAACCGTAGTCGGCTGTTCAAGCTCAGCAAGCGGCGGCAATGAGCTGGTTGTCGGGATCGATGACAAGTTCGCGCCCATGGGCTTTCGTGACGAGAGCAATGAAATTGTCGGCTTTGATATCGATTATGCCCGTGCAGCCGCTGAGAAGATGGGCAAGGAAGTCAAGTTCCAGCCGATTGACTGGAAATCGAAGGAGTCCGAACTTAGCAGCGGCCGCATTGACTTGATATGGAACGGCTATACCATCACCGATGAGCGCAAGGAGAAAGTGTTGTTCACCAAGCCTTATCTGGAGAACAGTCAGGTCGTCGCCGTGCTGGCTGATTCGGATATAACTTCGATCAGCGATTTGGCAGGCAAAGAGATCGGTTTGCAGTCGCTGTCCTCGGCTGCCGATGCGTTAAGCGCCAACGAGATTCACACGCAAGTGAAGAAGATCATTGAATTTCCTGACAATATGCTGGCTCTGAGCGATTTGAAGAATGGACGCTTAGAGGCTGTGGTCATAGATGAAGTGGTGATGAAATACTTCATGTCCAAGGAAGAGGGAATATACAAGATTCTCGAGGAATCTCTGGCACCGGAGCAGTACGGGATCGGGGTTAAAAAAGGCAACGAGGAGCTGCTTCAAAGCCTGCAAAAAGCACTGGACGAAATGAATGCCGATGGTACGGCAGCCAAGATTTCCGAGAAATGGTTTGGCGAAAACAAAGTGTTGAAGTAAGACGTTCCACAAGGATGGTTATTCATCCTTCCATAGGTATTCCAAGAAACCGGACTTTGACCAAAGGCTCCGGTTTTGTGTTCCCTGCCTTGGGTCTACGATATTTTTGAAGAACTTCAAGCAACTCAAGAAGTTTTTCCATTAGGAGTTAAGCGTATATGAGTATGGATTACATTGTTCAAATCGGCAAACCGATGCTGGAGGGTGCACAGACAACGATACTGTTGTTTTTAATTGCTATCGTGGTCTCCATCCCGCTCGGGTTTGTGTTCACGTTAATGGTTCGAAGCGCAATCAAGCCGCTGGCTTGGTTGGCCAATGCCTATATTTATGTGTTTCGTGGTACCCCGCTGCTGCTGCAGCTGTTGTTCTTTTGTTTCGGGCTCCCAGTGCTGCCGGTGATCGGAGAGTATCTCGTTCTGGACCGTTTTGTAGCCGCAAGTCTGGCATTTGTGCTGAACTATGCCGCTTATTTTGCGGAAATCTTTCGGGGAGGCCTCTTGGCGATTGACAAGGGTCAATATGAAGCGTCCAAGGTGCTGGGCCTGAACCGCTGGCAAACGACCACGAGAGTGATTCTGCCCCAAATGTTTCGCGTAGCTCTGCCGGCGGTATCCAACGAATCCATTACGCTGGTAAAAGATACGGCGCTGCTGTATGCCGTAGCGGTTCCGGAGTTACTGCACTTCGCCTATACGGCGGTCAATCGCGATGTTACGATTATGCCGTTTTTCATTGCAGGCGTAATATACCTGCTAATGACGCTCGTGTTAACCATGTTATTTAAGTTTCTGGAACGCCGATTTAAATATGAATAGAAGGACTGTCGTGTAATGGCAATTATCGAAGTAACCCATGTAAAAAAATCCTTCGGCCAGCTGGACGTGCTGAAGGACGTCAGCTTTGAGATTCAGAAGAATGAAGTGATTGCCGTCATCGGACCTTCCGGATCGGGGAAGAGCACCATGCTCCGGAGCCTGGTGCATCTGGAGGAGATTAATGGCGGATCGATCAAGCTGCAGGATCAATATCTCGTGAAGGATGGCGTATATGCCAGCCCGCCGGGGATCAAAGCGATCACATCCCGGATGGGCATGGTATTCCAGCATTTCAACCTGTTTCCTCATCTCACGGTACAGGAGAATCTGGGACTGGCACCTAAACATGTGAAGAAACAGTCAAAGGAAGAAGTCAGGTTAAACAGCGCCGCTCTGCTGAAGAAGGTCGGTTTATCTGATAAAGCAGATGTATACCCCGGGAATCTGTCGGGCGGACAGAAACAGCGTGTGGCCATTGCGAGAGCACTGATGATGAATCCGGACATCATGCTGTTTGACGAACCGACATCGGCGCTGGATCCCGAGCTGACCGGCGAGGTGCTGGCGGTTATTAAGCAGCTGGCCGAGGAGCATATGACGATGGTGATCGTCACGCATGAGATGAGTTTTGCCAAAGAAGTGGCGGACCGAATTATCTTCATGGATAACGGACAGGTCGTCGAATCCGGCACGCCTGATCAAATATTTAATCAACCGAAGGCAGAGCGAACCCGGGAATTTTTAATCCGGGCGACGCGTTGAAGAGAGACTGGCTCAGAGCCCGATCGGAAGATCGGCTTGGGCCGGTCTTTTTTTTGGTGAAAAATAAGGCTATTTCGTGAAAGCGTTTAAATTACGGGTTGACGGAATCCGGTTTGGCCGATATCATTGTTTTAAAGATTATTAAACTGTTTCATATAAACATCTATAAAACAACGGTGAGGAGCGGAATAAGTCATGAGTCATGTTATTACCATTCATTCGGATTTATCCAAAGGCAAGATCAACCGCAATATTTATGGTCATTTTTCCGAACATCTGGGTCGCTGCATTTATGAGGGCATATGGGTGGGAGAGGATTCACCGATTCCGAATACGGAGGGGATCCGCAATGATGTACTGGAGGCGCTGAAACAGCTTAACATACCGGTGCTGCGCTGGCCTGGCGGTTGTTTTGCCGACGAGTATCACTGGAAGGACGGCGTCGGTCCACGAGAGAATCGGAAGCAAATGGTCAATACGCACTGGGGCGGCGTTGTAGAGAACAACCATTTTGGCACCCACGAATTCCTCCGTCTTTGCGAGCTTCTGGGTTGTGAACCATACATATCGGGCAATGTCGGCAGCGGCACCGTGCAGGAAATGTCGGAATGGGTTGAATATATGACCTTTGATGGCGTGTCGCCGATGGCCGCATGGCGCCAGGAGAATGGCCGCGAGAAGCCATGGAATGTAAAATATTTTGGCGTCGGGAACGAGAACTGGGGCTGCGGCGGCAATATGCGGCCGGAGTATTATGCGGATCTGTACAGACGCTATCAGACTTATGTTCGCAACTATGGCGATAACAAGATTTACAAGATTGCCTGCGGACCGAACGTGGATGATTACCGCTGGATGGAAACCGTGATGAGAGAAGCACATCCTTTCATGGATGCCATCAGTCTTCACTATTACACCATTCCTGGCGAATTCTGGACAGGCAAAGGCGCTGCTACCGGATTCAGCGAACAGGATTGGTTTACCACGATGAAGAAGGCGCTTCATATGGATGAATTGATTACGAGACATTCGGCAATCATGGACCAGTATGATCCTAACAAGCGGATCGGCCTCATTGTAGATGAGTGGGGGACCTGGTTTGACGTAGAGCCTGGCACCAATCCGGGCTTCCTGTATCAGCAGAATACGATCCGTGATGCTCTGGTGGCGGGTTTAACGCTGAATATCTTCCACGAGCATAATGATCGGGTGGTCATGGCGAACATTGCGCAGATTGTCAATGTGCTGCAGTCCGTCATTTTAACCGAAGGCGAGAAAATGATTCTTACTCCGACTTATCATGTGTTCGATATGTATAAAGTTCATCAGGACGCAGAACGTTTGGCTACCAACTACAGCGGCGCTGATTATGAGATGGACGGCGAGAAGATTCCGCAAGTATCCGTAACGGCCTCGAAGGATCAAGCCGGCAAGATCCATGTGAGTCTGTGTAATGTAAGTCATGCGGAGCAAAGTGACGTGACGATTCAGCTTCGGGGATTAAGCGGAGCGGTGTCCAAGATCGTAGGCCGGCAGCTAGCCTCCGATTCGCTGGACGCTCACAACACCTTTGAATCGCCGGAGACTTTGAAGCCGGCTGATTTCCATGCTTTTGAACAGGAAGGCGACGTTCTGCGTGCCAAGCTGGCACCAATGTCCGTTACCGTCCTCGAGATTACGGCAGGATAAACGAAGGGGATGTCGGATAATCGGTGCAAAGGTTGTCATGACGATTACCGGGTTAACGAGGAACAAATTACGCGCGTCCTATCTTCTCCAATGTTTACGTCTGACCGTTGCGTGCCGGATGGTGAGTATGATGCCCGTCTGCGTGCGTGCTTCTCTTGTCCAAAGCTGCAAGGGGACACGACATGCACGCTGTGCGGCTGCATCGTACAGATCACTGCAAAGCTGAAAGACAAGCGATGTCCTTATCCGGGGCAGGACCGTTGGTCGGTTGCCCATAGCGCTTCATAGCCGAGTTATAGTAAGTCTGCTCTCATGGATGGATCATGGGAGCAGGCTTTTTTTAGTATGGGGGAACTTCCGTTATCTTTACAGAAACTCTCAACCTATGTTATGACTATTAGAAAAAAGATCAGCAGAACAGGGTGTGGACATGAAACGAGGAGGCTTTCTATACTACTGGACCGCGCATTCAAGCATTTCGCTTGCAGGCGTTGTCTACATCATGGTACTGACTACCTTTATGTATCAAGAATCCGGATCGGCCTTTATTGCCGCGTTATTCCCGCTGTTTAACGCAGTCGCACGGTTAGTCGCCGGCCTTACGGCTCCGCTTGTGATGGAGAAATTCGGCTTCTCCAAGCTTCTGGTGAGGCTTCAAGTCATGAAAGCCCTGTTGTTAACCGCATTGGTTATCGCATTTCCCTATATATCATCTCAGGTTTCCGTGCTGTGTATGTTTATCTTGTTCATTGCTTTTACCGAAGGATGGGGAAACCCGCTCATTCAGTCCATGGTTCCGAGAGTAGTTGCACCTGACCGGCTGGTTAAGGCTAACAGCTCTCTATCCGTGACCAGTCAATCCTTGCAGATTGCAGGATATACCTTCACGGGCTTTCTCGTTGTACAGTTTGGACATATGCCGACGTTAATCATGAGCTGCGTACTCATCTGGGTATCCGTGTTGTGCCTTTGGATCGCAGCACGCTCCATGAAGGAGAAGGAACCGGCTGCGGCGGGAGGAGCGAAACCAGGCTGGGAAGTGATTCGTGAAGGCTGGTTCTACCTGTGGCGAAATCCGACATTAAGAATCGTCACGATGATGGATATGATTGAAGGGATCGCGGGAACCATCTGGGTGGGGGCGATCACGCTGGTGTATGTCAAGGAAGTGCTGCATCAAGGCGAAGCTTGGTGGGGATTCATTAATGCCAGTTATTATATAGGCGCCATTGCGGGTGGGCTGCTGATGCTGCTCCTGTCTTCCTTTATCCAGAAAAATCTGATTCCATGCATGGCGGTAGGATCAGCGGTGTTCAGTTTGCTTACCCTGTGGTATGGCCTAAACAGTATCCCGATCATGGCATTGATCCTATGCATTTCAATGGGACCAGCCTATCAGCTGCGGGATGTGGCGCAGCAAACCGCGCTCCAATCCAGTGTGGATCAAGAGCTGCTGCCGAAAATCTACGCTTCGCGTGATATTTTGCTGTCCACGGTAACGAGTTTATCGATTGCGTTCATGGGTCTAATTGCGGATACACTCGGTATTCGCATGGTGTACATTGCAGGCTCCATCTGTATTGCGATATCCGCAGGGTTGTCGTTCGCGCTTCTGAGACTGCAGAGGAAATCGGCTTTAACGGCAGAAACGGGCGGCAGCAGCTTTTCATAACATGTAAAAAAAGAGCCGTACCACTGGATCAGGATCTTGGGAGACTGATCGTCAGGTGCGGCTCTTTTTATGTTCTAAGATATCAGAAAGTATAAACTTCGGAGGATGTGCTGCCTGATATCGCAAGAAAAACTACCGTTAAACGCGGTCTGTTTTATATGAGAGTACGTCGATTGACATTATTCTTACATAAGGTCGTCGCCTGGATTACCGGCAAACCTTTGCGTATCCTTTAGGCTTTGTTTTTCTTGCTAAACAACGAATCGACCGAGAGCAGGCTGCTGCCGCTAAGGGCAAGATGAACGGCCATAGCCAACAAGGCAATATCCAATTCATAGCCACCCAGGAAGCCCATGCCGAGCTTGGCCTGAAAAATAGCTACGACAAGCACAACGCCAAGAACAAGGGAGGCAATTCTCGTTCCCAACCCAATAATCAATGCAATACCACCCACAATTTCGATAATGGCCACAACGGTCGCCATGAATGCGGGGATTCCCAAACTGGCGAAAAAGCCCTCGATGTTGCCGATGCCGCTCTGGAATTTATCCAAACCGTGAGCCAAAAAGATGACGCCCAGAATAACCCGAATAATGAAAGTACCCATAGAAGAATAGCTACGCATGAATGGTAACAGCTCCTTATTTTTAAGTGGTTATCAACTAACTTTTATATAGCTGAAACTATAGAATGTATCATACTCAATTATGCTTTTGATTGTCAAGTAACTTACTAAAAATAATCAGGTTTCACGACTTAGTGTCTGGGACGGTATTCTGTCGGCGACTGCCCGGTCCAGCGGCGGAATTGCCTTGAAAAATGGCTGGCTGAGCGAAAGCCGAGTTTGTCGGCAATCGCCGTCATTGGCAGATGGGTCGTGACCAGCAGCTCTTTGGCCAGGGTGAGCTTTTGTCGGCTGATATATTGTCTTGGCGATATTCCGTAAACTTGGCGAAACAACTTGCTGCATTGGCTGCGGCTTAAATTCAGCTCTTTGGATACGGCTGCGACAGAGATCTCTTCTGTGAGCCCTGATGACAGCTTCTCTTCAATGGCATGCGCCGCATCGGCTGCAAGCAAGGAAGACGGCTTGTGGGAGCCTGATACTGCCTGTGTCAATGAAGGCAGCTCGACCTCATCCTGCACCTTCAGGAGAGAAAGCACATCGTGGATGATGAGCAATGTATAGGATTGGAGCAGCAGTCTGTCTTCAAAAGTGAGATTGTATTCAGCCCTCGGGTTCTCAGGTTGAAGCGAATGGGCTTCCGGCTGACTGCGTCGAACGATTCCCTCCAGCTCTTGAACGTATGCCTTCAGATTGCTGTGCGCGCTTTCCTGCTGGAGAATGTGGCGGTAAGGGGCAGCGGATAATGAGCTTCGAATTTCCTGATCATCGAGATCAAAATGAACATTAAAGTATCCATATGGTCCGCTCGCCAGATTCGTGGTTTGATGGGGGACTCCGGATTTGATCAGAAGCCATTCTCCTTGCCGCAGCGTAAAAGACTCCCGATGAATTTCCTGCAGGACCTCGCCTTCCAGACAGTACAGAAGCTCAAACAGGTGATGATGATGCCTCGGATAACTCCAGCCGGGCGGCTGGGAATCAAAATGGCATCCCGTTACTTGAAGCGTGTGAATTATATTGGGAAAGCGAAAAGCGGTATCCATAATGGCCATGCTCCTTTTGCTTCGAAAATTCCAATGATTATGCCATATATTGTATCATAATAGGTTCTTCTCGATTCTGAATATTCGGCACAAAAGGTATAAAGAATGCTCCATTTGGAGATTGAGCAGCACGAGCTTTTGATAGATGATGACAATAGCAAGCAAAATGATACGAGCAGGGAGGAAACAGGAAATGAAAGCTCAATTGAAAGCGGTTAATCAACAGTTCGTGCTCGGGGATGAGCCGATCCAGATTCTGTCGGGTGCCGTACATTATTTTCGGATCGTACCGGAGTATTGGGAAGACAGACTAATGAAGCTGAAAAGTTGTGGATTAAACACCGTGGAAACCTATATACCCTGGAATTTGCACGAACCCAAGGAAGGACAATTTACGTTTGATGGCATCGCCGACTTGGAAAGATTCGTCCAAATCGCCGGTGATCTCGGGCTGCATGTGATCCTTCGGCCAAGCCCTTACATATGCGCAGAATGGGAATTTGGCGGGCTGCCGTCCTGGCTGTTGCAGTATCCAGATATCCATCTGCGATGCATGGATTCGTTGTATCTGGAGAAGGTTGACCATTATTATGATGAACTGATTCCGCGGCTGGTTCCGTTATTAACCTCCAATGGAGGCCCGGTGATTGCAATGCAAATCGAGAACGAGTACGGGAGCTACGGAAATGATACGGCATATCTGGAGTATTTGAAGGATGGCTTGATCAAGCGGGGCGTAGATGTATTGCTGTTCACCTCGGATGGTCCCACCGACGGGATGCTGCAAGGGGGAACCGTTCCAGGCGTGCTTGCCACCGTTAATTTTGGTTCAAGAACGGAGGAGGCATTTGCTAAACTGCGGGAATATCGGGCCGAAGACCCTCTGATGTGCATGGAATACTGGAATGGATGGTTTGATCATTGGCTGAAACCTCATCATACCCGGGACGCGGAAGATGCTGCCGCCGTATTCAAAGAGATGCTGGACTTGAATGCATCCGTGAACTTCTACATGTTACATGGTGGAACAAATTTCGGATTTTATAACGGGGCGAATTATCACGAGAAGTATGAGCCGACGATCACCAGCTATGATTATGATGCCCCACTCTCAGAGTGCGGGGATGTAACAGCTAAGTACGAGGCTATTCGCAGCATGATTGCGAAGCATCAGGGAAAAGAGCTCTCTGATTTTCCAAGTTTGCCTCAGCCCGTCAAGAAAAAAAGCTATGGCTCGGTTCGCATGACGCATTATGCCGACTTGCTGGAGCATCTGCCGACGCTATCCGAGGCGGTGAAACGTACAACACCTGTACCGATGGAACTGCTGGGTCAAAGCTATGGCTTCATCGTTTATGCAACGGATATTTCCGGACCTCGCCAGGGAGAGTCGTTGCATCTGCAAGAGGTGCATGACCGGGCACAGGTATTCCTGGACGGTAAGTATCAGGGGACGGTTGAACGCTGGAATCCCCAAGCCCTCCAGTTCGATGTTCCGGCAGCCGGCGCCAAGCTTGAGATCGTTGTCGAGAATATGGGGCGTATCAATTACGGCCCGAAGCTGAAGGACTATAAAGGAATCACTGAGGGAGTCCGGATGAACAACCAGTTCCTGTATGACTGGAGCATCTATCCTGTGCCGCTTGACAATCCCAATGCGGCACCGTTTCAACCGCTTACGGGTCCGTTTGAACAGCAGGATCGCCCTACCTTTTATCGGGGTGAATTCTCGGTGGATGACATTGGAGATACATTTATCCGCTTGGACGGATGGGGAAAAGGGGTTGTTTGGGTCAATGGCTTCAACCTGGGGCGTTACTGGGAACAAGGACCGCAAGCAGCGCTTTACCTGCCTGGACCCCTGCTGAAGCAGGGCCGCAATGAAATCTTGGTGTTTGAGCTGCATCATACCGAAACAGCAAGCATCGAACTTGTTGATCAACCCGACTTGGGTTAATTAGGGTGTGGGTAGGCAAACGATCATAATCAATAAAAGGGAGCCCTCTTGTACTTATAAGAGGGCTCCCTTAGTGTTCAATGAATCATAGGATTAGACCAACTGCTTACGGACTTTTAAATAACGGTACAGAAGGATGCCAAAGAGCGAGCATAGGATGGCACACAATCCGATGAAACCATAACCCGCCTGAAGCCCGCGCAGCAGCCCGAGCTCTGTTCCGCTGCCGTACATTTGCTTGAAGCCGTTCGTGATCGCTCCGATCGCGTAATTGCCGATAACGCTGCCGATTCCCATCATGGTGACGATGAACGTAATCGCGGTGTCGCTCTCTTTCGGATATCTTTTGGCAATGAGCGCCATGACCGTCGGATAAATCGGAGCAATTCCAATGCCTGCTGCCGCGAACAGGAACGCATAGGATTCTCCGCCAAAGATTGCAATAAACGTGCATACGCCAGTCAACGCGGACAGGATGATGATGGACAGCGTGAAGCCGATCCGGTCCGTTATCGGGCCGAGCAGCAGGCGTGCTGCCGAGAAGCAGAGGAAGAAGGCGGACAGCATCCCGGCAGCAGCCGTAGGTTCCCATTTGTACGATTTTTCAAGAAAGTTTACGAGCCAACCGCCAACTGCCATCTCCGATACGACACCGAAGGATAGAATCATGACGACCAGCCACAGTGCAGGATCTTTAACTAACAACTTAAGCGGGGTTCGTTCCGTTTCGGATAGATCGTCCCCGGGAAACTTGCTCATGAGTGCCGGGATCATTGGCAGCACGGATAACATCAGCATGGCCAGATACATGCCCCGCCAGTCCAGCGTGTAATTAAACACGGTTACGGTCATGAGGCCGGATGCAATCATCGGTGCCACAGTTGAGCTGATTCCGTAGAAGAAATGGGACAGGTTCATCATCGTGCCTGTGTTTCGCACAAAGATCCGGGCAGCCAATATGGCGAGGCCGATCTCCAGCATACCGTTTCCAATGTACATAAAGAAATAGGATGCGGTAAACATCGGGTAGCTGTGCGACAGGAAGATCAACACACCCGAGATAGCCATCGAACCGAAGGCGGCCATACTGACCCACTTGATCCCGATCTTCCGCGTTAACAGCGCAGTGAAAGAGCAGGCAATCAAGTACCCGAGCGCGTTCAGGGATAGCAAGGTGCCGATCTGCATTTCATCCAGGTGGAAATCGAATTGGATCCTTGGAATGGCGGGTCCCTTAATGTTTTCCGATATTCCAAATATGATAAAGCCCAGAAAGATGGTTGCCAGATGAAGGGTGTAGTCTTTGCTGAATTTAGGTTTTGCTTTCGTTTGAAGGTCTGTATTCACGGTTATTCCCCAATCGTCATCGTTGAATTTTACATTGCACTTGTATCGGATATCATCATATCCAGAGCAAGCCGCTGCAGGCCGGCTATATAGTCATGCTCCCACTCGCGAAGCAGCATTTCGGGCAGATGGCGCTCGGGTACGTAGGCGGAAGCCCGGTCTTTAATGGAGAGCAGGGTGGAGGGCAGGAGGTTATGCTCACACCACAGAATGGCATCCGGATTGAGAATCGCGGTGAAGGCGGCGCTTAATCGGCTTAACGCATCAATTTGCTCCTCATCCGGCTCGATAAGACTGCTCATGACGGCACTTTTACGCTCCAATACATCTTGAAAATTGTTGTCTTTGCTCATCGGTACATAACCGATCTCACCCGTAAAGAACGACTTGCCCCGAACGACGTTTCCATTGATCAGCAGCCCCGCCCCCGGTCCATTGTGTCCGAAATACACGTATACAAGAGAAGCCTCCTCCGTACGGCTCAGATTCTGATAGCCAAGCACGGCCGCATTCATGTCATTCTCCACGATGACAGGAATGGAGAACAGGTTCTCCAGGTAAGATTTGAGGTCGTAATCCTGGAATGTCCCGTACAACGGCACGTGAAAAACGACGCCATCACGAACCGCAGCCGGCATGCCGACCGCAATCGAGCGGATTTTCGGATAACGGTGGATCCAGCTTCTTAGCTGGGAAGCCAGCGCTTCCGGTCCAAGCTGGAGTATGCCGTCTTCAGTTTGTCGTTCGACCAGATCGCCGTTCCAGTTAAAAATGGTGTATACGCTCCGCTCCTTCTCATAATAAACGGCGAGACCCAGCATATAGTCCGGGTTAAAAGCGTAGCGGTTTGCACGTCTCCCGCCGCTGGACTCATCCAGCCCGAGCAGGGTAACTTCGCCTTCCTGCGCCATCTGTTCCAGCACTTTGCTCACCGTTGGAAAGCTGATGCCGAGCCTGTCACTAAGCTCCGCTTTGGTTCCGCTGCCGAGCTCCAGTAGGGAAGCGCGGAGCGCGCGCCGCACGGCGTATTTCATGGATTGCGGTGTGGGTAAAGGTTCTTTGCGCGTATCCATCACCACTCCCCTTCCTTTTTAAATAGGTTTAATAAGTATCTGGTGAAGATTATTGCACATCTGAAATAAGGGTGCAAGAACAATTTTGCTGGTTAAGACGGTTGACAACTGCAAGGCTCCATGAGAAAATGTACGCGCGTACATAAATTGCAGGAGGCTTGATGAATATCGCTAGTCGTAAAGAGGTAGCACAGCTTGCCGGCGTTTCGGAAGCGACGGTATCCCGTGTATTGAACGGGGTCGGACCTATCAAGGAAGAGACCAAGCAGCGGGTGCTGGAAGCGGCGGATCGGCTTGGGTATACCCCGAGTGCGCTTGCCCGAAGTTTTGCCCGCCGAAGAAGCGGTAACCTGGGCGTTGTCATGCCCTACCTGCCGAAAGCCCGCATCTTCTCCGCTTATTATTTTTCCGAAATATTAAGCGGCATTGGCAGTAAGGCGCTGGAAAGCCAATATGACCTATTGATGCTGTTCCGTGAGCCCGGCGGTTCAATGGACTACTTGAATCTGTTCCGCACCCAGAAGGTAGACGCTTGCATTATTCTTGGTGCCCGGGATGATGAAGGCGAACGTGCGGCCATCAAACAGCTGAGCGAAGCGGATCACCCTTATTGCCTGATTAATCAATACTTTGACGGCGAGGCGTTTCACGTTATGGATGCCGATCATGTGGATGGCAGCTATCAAGCCGTTCATCACTTGACGCAGCAGGGATTTCGGAACATTGCTTTTCTTAATGGGCCGCCTCAGTATTCCAACAGCCGCGATCGGTTGAAGGGGTACAGCCGGGCACTGAATGAAGCGGGAATCGTGCTGGATGAAACTTTGCTGTTCGAAGGTAACTTCAGCCGCAAAAGCGGTTATGCCGCTGCCGAGCAGGTCGCCGGGAAGCTGGACTGTATTGAAGCCGTATTTGCCGCCAATGACCGCATGGCGATTGGACTTCAGCAGGGGCTGCGTGCGCTAGGCATTTCAGAGGAGCGAATGCCTGCTTTTGTCGGGTATGACGATTCGGAAGCCGCCGAGCTGTGCACGCCGCCGCTTACCAGCGTGAGGGTTCCGTTCTATGAACTGGGATGCCTTGCAGCGGATCATGTGCTTCGTATGCTGGACGCCTCCGATCTGCCAGAAGGCAGCGAAACGAACGCAGTGCTCCATCGCCAGCTGCCAACTCGCCTGGTAATCCGTGCATCTTCGCTTCATCGAAATGAATAACTCTTATTTAAGGAGGAATGAAGGATGAAACAATTACGTGTCGGCATGATTGGTTATAAATTTATGGGGAAAGCCCACAGCAATGCTTACCGGAGCCTGCCGATGTTTTTCCCGGAGGCGCTGAAGCCTGAAATGGTGGCGATCTGCGGCCGCAATGTGTCGGCCGTGCAAGCAGCTGCGGATCAATTGGGCTGGAGTGAAAGCGTTACCGATTGGAAGGAGCTTGTCAATCGGGAAGATATCGATCTGATCGATATCAACGCCCCAAGCGATGCCCATAAGGAGATTGCCATTGCCGCGGCGAAGGCGGGGAAGCATATATTTTGCGAGAAGCCGCTTGCCTTGACCTTGGCGGATGCCAGAGAGATGCTGCAGGCGGCGGAAGAAGCGGGAGTTACCCATATGGTTGGGTTTAATTATAGATTTTCGCCAGCTGTAAGACTGGCCAAGAAGCTGGTTGAGAGTGGAAGATTGGGTCAGATTTATCATTTCCGTGCTTGGTTTTTGCAGGATTGGATCATGGACCCGCAATTCCCGCTGGTATGGAGATTGCAGAAGGAAGTGGCCGGATCCGGATCGCATGGGGATCTTGGTGCCCACCTGATCGATCTCGCGCATTATCTGGTCGGTGATATGCAGGAAGTGATCGGAATGAGCGAGACCTTTATCAAGGAGCGTCCCATTGCCAGCGAGATGACCGGGTTAAGCGCAAAAGGAAGCACAGGCGGTCCCATGGGGAAAGTGACGGTAGATGACGCCACGTTGTTCATGACCCGCTTCGAGAACGGGGCGCTTGGCAGCTTTGAGGCGACGCGCTTTGCCGCAGGGCACCGCAGCACCAATTCCTTTGAGATCAACGGCAGCTTGGGCAGCGTCAAATTCGATTTTGAACGAATGAATGAGCTGGAGGTTTACTTTACGTCCGACGATGAGGATGTTCAGGGCTTCCGCCGCGTACTGGCAACCGATCCCGTTCACGATTATATGGAGGCATGGTGGCCGCCGGGACATACGATCGGTTTCGAGCACACCTTTACGCATGAAATCCTGGAGCTATCGACCGCTATTTCCGAGGGAAGGCAGCCTGTGCCGAATTTCGAGGATGGCGTGAAATGTCAGGCTGTGCTGGAAGCCGTGGATAAATCCATTGAAGAACGCCGCTGGGTGCGGTTGTCGGAAATGTAATCAAGTCATTTGGCCAATTCTGGCCGGACACATAAAAAAGGAGTGCTACACATGAAAAAGGCTTTGATCGTATGGGGCGGCTGGGACGGACATGAACCTGAGCAGGTTGCCGGCATTTTCGCGGAATTGCTTCGGGCTGAGCAATATGAGGTTGAGGTATCCGACACGCTGGATGCTTTTAATGATGCAGAGAAACTTCAGGCCTTGGATCTGATCGTGCCGGTATGGACGATGGGAGAAATATCGAAGGAGCAGGTGGGCAACGTATCGCTTGCCGTGCAGAAGGGAACCGGCTTGGCGGGCTGTCACGGCGGCATGTGCGATTCGTTCCGCAACAATGTGGATTGGCAGTTCATGACCGGAGGTCAATGGGTTGCGCATCCGGGTAACGATGGCGTGAAGTACCAGGTTGAGATTAAATCGAGCTCCAGCCCGCTGGTGGAAGGGATGCAGGATTTCACGGTGGTCTCCGAGCAGTACTATCTGCATGTGGATCCGGCCGTTGAAGTGCTGGCAACCACTCGCTTTCCGGTTGTGGCCGGACCGCATCTGCTGAACAAAGCGGTTGATATGCCGGTAGTATGGACGAAGCGCTGGGGATATGGACGGGTCTATTACAATTCCCTCGGCCATCATGCCGACATCGTCGATATGCCGCAGGTGAAGGAAATGATGCGCAGGGGACTGCTCTGGGCTGCTGAAGGAAAAGCATTATATTCGGGTTCGGACATGAGTGTGTTTACGGAAGGTCAAGGCTACACAGGCATGGGAGACAGCCAATAAGGCAGAAGGAGACTTGGATCATGAAGAAAGTAAAGGTTGGCATCATTGGCTGCGGAAAAATCAGCGGCATCTATATGGAAAACTGCCATAAGTTCGATATCCTGGAGCTGACGGCGTGTGCGGATATCGATCGTGCCCGTGCCGAGGAACAGGCTGCCAAGTATCATATTCCGAATGTATACACTACCGATGAGCTGCTTGCAGATCCCGAGATTGAGCTGGTCATTAATCTGACGATACCTGCACTACACGCGCAAATTATGCTGGATGCACTGCAAGCCGGCAAGCATGTGTACGTGGAAAAGCCCCTTGGGGTAACCCGTGAAGAGGGTAAAGCGGTGCTGGATATGGCTGCGTCCAAAGGACTACTCGTCGGATGTGCTCCAGAGACATTTCTTGGAGCCGGTATCCAAACGGCACTGAAGCTGATTGAAGACGGGCGCATTGGCAAGCCGATTGCAGCGACCGCATTTATGATGAGCCGCGGACATGAGCATTGGCATCCCGATCCGGAATTTTATTACGCCGCCGGTGGTGGTCCGATGTTCGATATGGGGCCTTACTACCTGACGGCGCTGGTTCAGCTTCTGGGACCGATCCGTCGTATTAGCGGCATGACCGGAACGGCCCTTACGGAGCGGACGATTACCAGTGAGAAAAAACAGGGTCAGAAAATTCAAGTGGACATTCCTACTCACGTGGCTGGACTTATGGAGTTTCATAACGGCGCGATTGGCACGCTGATTACGAGTTTTGATGTATTTGGAGGCAGCACGCTTCCTAATATTGAAATCTACGGCACTAAGGGCACGATGCTCGTCCCGGATCCCAACGGCTTTGGCGGCTCGGTTCAATATCGATTGACCGGAGAAACCGAGTGGACGGAAGAGCCGCTGCTTCCCGGGTATAACGAGAATACAAGAGGGATCGGCCCGGCGGATATGGCCTACGCCATCCGCAGCGGAAGAGCTCATCGTGCGAGCGGCGAGCTTGCCTATCATGTGCTTGAAGCTATGTGGGGCTTCCATGATGCTTCCGATGAAGGCAAGCGCTATGAGATGGTCAGCACCTGTGACATCCCGGCGCCGCTCCCGCTTGATTTGCAGAAATACACCCTTGATCAATAAGTAGGATGATTTAAGAAAGCGGCTTAACCCGAAAGGTCCAAGCGGACCACGGAGTAAGCCGCTTTATGCTGTGCACGTATATACGTTCCCCTGTAAACGAACGATCCTGATTATATGTGCCAAGTATAACTTAAGGTCATTCTTTCACGACAAGACCGAATATTTTGGTTAACGGGATGGCTTGATGCGGCGATATGATGCATCCTTGAAGATCTTCCAGGGTCACGCCAATGTTATGAAAGTCCGTTCGGCTTAAGTCGATTCCCGCAAGCTTCGTGCCGGAGAACTGCGACTGGTCGATCTGGCAATCCACAAATTCCACCTTGCTTAATTCGGAATGATAAAAATCCGATTTTATGAGCGAGGTGGATTGGAAGGACACCTGCTTCATGTTAGCAAAACGGAACGTAGCGTAGTCGCCCGTACAATGATCGAATACGACATTACGGATGGTAGCTGCCGTCAAGTCGAGCCCCAGAATTTTGCAATGATTGAATTGTACGCGGTACATAATGGCCTCACTGAGATCGACGTTGGACAAGTCGCAGTGGTTAAACACAAGATCCGTTAGTTCGGCATGGTGGAGCGTGACGTGCTGGAACGTAACATTATGGAATATCATTTGATCGAATTGAACCTTGTCGGCTGAAATATAAGACAGGGTCTCGTCCTGACAAGAGGACTGAATGAATGAGGATTCATCGTCAACACCGGCATCGGATAGAATCATAGGCTCAAGCTGCTTGGGGAGCTTGGGTTTCACGATTTTGACTGGGGATGATGGAGTGGCTGTATTGTTGTTAGAATTGCTTTTGCTATTGGATGACATGAATTCTCCTCCAAAAATAGAAATAAGTATAGAGATGATCCTATCGAGTCTATCTACGTTCTTTCTCCGATGACAGACCGCGTATAGCGGGAGTTTTGAAATGACCCGGTTTTGTTGTATAGAAGTATATCATGTCCTTATCCGATTGTCCGGTCCCTGGAATTGATGGCTGCGTCCAAGGTTCCGCCGAGCCGATTCGGAGACCATGCCAGCAGACTGACACGACCATTGCCCGTCAGATCGCCAAGGAAAGGTGTCATCCGTTCTCCGGCAACCCAGGGCCCAAACCGTTCTTCCTGCCGCCCGAAGGCGGTCCCGGAGCTATATAGAACGAACCAGTTCCCTGCGGTGTGTTCAACGAGAATCAAATCTTTCAGCCCATCCCCATCCACGTCGCCAAGTATCATGGATATGGATGAACCCATTGGACTCTTGGAGGAATACCAATCTCCCGCGTCCACGAGCTGTTTCCCGGTGCTTAACCAGACCTGGCATGTGCCTGAGTCGGAATTCCACACAACCAGGTCATCCAGCCCATCGCCATTCACATCTCCTATGGAGAGTATCATGCCTTCACCCCGTACGGAAACCTCATGCTGAATTAGGGGAGAATTAAAATCACGCCCGGAGCTATAAGCAATGGCGGCTTTCCCTGTAACAGGGTCCCATAAAAATAAATCATGTCTGCCGTCCCCGTCAAAATCTCCCGTAAGAGCTTTCCAGTCCACGGCTCCAGATTCACAGAGCCAATGACCCGAAGGTACTAAACGGCTGCCTGAGCCCAATGCAACCTCACATATCCCAAGCTCCGCATTCCATACAGCCGCATCGATGCTGCCATCTCCATCATAATCGCCAGCCATCGCAGTTCCACCCGGGTATAGCGGCCAGTCTGCCAACATGGGGCGTATATATCGTATGCCATTATGGATTTTCATGGGGAACCCGACCTCAAGAGCAGCGTCGTACCATAGGTTGTTGGTCTCGTCCCGGACGATCCATCGATCCGGCAGCGCTTGTCTCTTGGCTTGCAGAAACTTAGGGTCTTTCATGGCCATCCTGTCCAGCAATCGGGTTTCCCTGAAATCCGGTATGAAGGGCATGATCGAGGTTATGGACACAAACGTTTTAGACTCTCTCTTGAAGGCTTGAATGATTCTTCTGAGCGGTGAATGCTCGTCATAATGCACAGTGCCATCAGCAAGGAAGCGGATATAGGGAAATTCGAGATAGGGGTGGTAAAAGAATGAAGCCAGTTCGCGAGGACCTGTGAAATCCTGCAATGTCCGTTCCATCCGAGTGACTTCTTCCTCGATCTTATCACCTGCCACATAATAAAGCGGAGTGGGAACGTAGATCGTCCCGTTCGTTAACGGATCGTCCGGGATGTGCTGTAGTGCGGCTGTCCTTGCATCCGGGCTGGAAGGCGGTGATTCATAGAGGATGCCGTTACAGATCTCGATAATATGCCTCTGGACAGATGAAGCGGTATAATGAGGAGTTTCATACCAAACCGCCGGAAGACCAGCTCTTTGAAACATCTTATGAGCCTGCTGTATCCGCTGATAAGCATAAGATTGCTGCAGCTGACGGAGCGAATGGACCGTTTCGGGCGGGTCATCTGGAGGACAGTCGGCGCTGCATTCGGAATAAGCAAATTCGAATCCGTCGCCGCTAACCGATCCCCCGTACTGATGCGTATATCCATGAATACCAATCGAGGCGCCAAGGTCTACCATCGTCTGCAGCAGCCGGACAAATCGAAGGGAAGCTCCATCATGCTGATCATCTATCGACCGATCCACATGATGTGCCGGATCTACATACCGCGGAATGACGGCCAGATGAAAGGGAATCTGCAGCTGATGCAGGAACTGTGCGATTACCAGCAGCTTTGCCTGTTGTTCTTCCGTCTCATACCAGCCGCCCGGACCGATATCTTCAAGCCGTATCAATGCCTTATTCAATCAAGATGCGCTCCTTCCAATGCCAGCTGTTTTCGAGATAGCGATATCCGGATATATTTATGCCGGGAATGGGCATTTCGTCATCGGGGATGAAGCGTTCACGAAGAAAAAAGAGGATCGCGGAGCGTGTCCGAGAATATATAGGGATTAAGATATGGACAGGAGGAAGTTCATGCATATTAGACACGCAAATGAACAGGATGCAGCAGGCATCGCTAACGTCCATGTGAACAGCTGGAAAACGACATATAAGGGGATCGTGGAAGATCGCTTTTTAGAAAATTTGTCTGCTGCGGATCGGATTGAAGGCTGGCGCCGTAAGCTTGCCAATATGCCGGAGGACGAACAACTTCTGGTCATTGCCGATGAAGATGGCAAGGTATACGGGTTCATGTCTTACGGCATGGAGCGTGAGCAGAAGATTTCTGATGAAGGAGAACTCTACGCGATCTATCTCCTGAAAGAGATTCAGGGGATGGGCTGGGGACGGGAGTTGTTTGCGAGGCTGAAGGAGTTTCTGCAAAAGAATGGGTATCGTTCTTTACTGGTCTGGGTGCTGGAAGGTAATTCCGCTGAGCATTTTTATAAACATATGGGAGGCCAGGAACGGAGACGAAAAAAAATTGTAATCGGCGGAAAAACGCATACGGAAGTGGCTCTGCTGTGGAGTTCCATTGACCGGATTGGCTCCTTCTCCTAAAAAATGCCCCGCTTGAGTTTACATTAGAGAGGGAATCTACTATGATGAGGATATACCCCGGTGGGTAATTGTTTTGCCGACCTGAGGAGGTTTGCATTTGAGTATAATTCCGATAGGTTCTTTTATGATGAGGGCCGACATCGTGATTTTTCTGATCTGTGCGGCAGCCGGATTTGCTGCGCTTCGAATTCGTTTGCGTCAGACGCCGCAGCGGGAATGGATCCTGGACACTTATTTATCTGTACTTATCATCGGTTTTATTTCATGGAAATTCGGGATGCTGGTGTTCGATCCGATCCGCACCATTCAGCATCCCGCCTCGCTTATTTACATGACCGGCGGCACGAAGGGAATATGGCTTGGGGCCGTTCTAGCCCTGGTCTACGCAGCTCTGCGCTGGAACAAAAAAAGGGAGAATTCAGGATTGCTGCTGAAGTCCGCACTGTTGTCGGCATTTGCAGGCGGATGGGCCGGGTATGTATTCCAGTGGTTGTGGGCGGACGGGGCCGCTGTAAACTCTTCATTATTCTATATGCTATTATTCGGCATATTGCTCACGATGAGCTGGCTTCAATTCCATTTTCCGCTGTCCCGCTTTCTTACTCTGGGATTAGGAAGAAATGGAGCGGTGCTGCTCATCATGGGGGCTCTTTTCGTGTGGGTAATCTATGACTTTGCTTTCACCTCGGGCAGCGAGCGAGAAGCGAACATATCTCCGAATGTGGAAGGCAATCCAGAAACCATTGCTGAAGGGTTAAAGCCCGGACTTCGCGCACCGGATTTTTCGCTGATGAATCGGGAAGGGCAGGAGGTCAAACTGTCCGATTATCGGGGGAAAACCGTTCTTCTGAACTTCTGGGCCTCCTGGTGCCCGCCATGCAAGGTAGAAATGCCCTATATGCAGGATTTTTACGACAAATATCAGGATGAGAATGTAATCATTCTGGCTGTCAATATGACGCATTTGGAAAATAGCATGAGTGAGGTGCAATCTTTCGTCGAGAAAAATGGCTTAACCTTCCCTGTCCTATACGACCAGAGCGGAGCAAGCACGAGACGATATGAGGTGGTGGCCTATCCGACCACCTACGTCATTAAGCCGGATGGTGTGATATCAGAGCGGTTCCAAGGCGCTATCGATGAAGATTTAATGGTTAGGGCCTACCGTAAGGCTAGTGATAAGTAAGGTTCAATTGCGGATTTTTGGTGACGTGGACATCTATCTCTGCCGCCTTCTCTCCACGGGGAATATAATACACAAACGCTGGGGAGGGGGAGATAGAGTGCAGCCAATACCAATTTCGGCAGAAGGATGCAAAGGTTACGTCGGCAAAACCGTTTGCGCTGTCATGCGTGATGGAACGGAAGTCGTGGGGACCATACGCGGTGTACATGATCGAGGCCTTGAACTCGAATTTGCGAACCCATCCGCATATATATTGTCCACAAAAGGCAAGAAGGGCAAAAAATCTTCGAAGTCTACTAAAGGCGGTGCGCACACGTCCGCATTCGGACCTTACGGTTACGGCGGATACGGCTGGGGAGCCAATGTGTTTGCTTGGGAAGCCATAGCGCTGTTGTTCCTCATTCCGTTTTTGTTTATTTAAGCGGTCAAAAAGGCTTTAGATTACGGGCGCAGTGTTTTTATAGAAGAGACAGGCGGGGAAATCCCCGGTACTGTCTCTTTTTTTTTAGATATCAGAAAGTATAAACTTCGAAGCATGGGCCTTCCTGATACCGCAAGAAAAACATCCTATAAACGCGGTCTGTCTTCTGAGAAAGTTCGTCGATAGACGCTATTCTTTCTTGTGCTAGCCTTATACATTACGAGTGGAGTGGGCATTGTGGATGGGTTCAACGGATGTATTCGATTGACTGAGCAGCCATATAACCGGTGTGAATGAGACAAGAAAACAGCTGCCCGCCAGAATCGGAAGCAAAGACCATTCGGCGATGGAGTATCCAAGAAACGTCTGCCATCCGATGGCGATTAATCCGAGCAAATACGCCAAGCCGCTAATATGGATCAGTATCGGTTTAACCGCAGGATTGACGGATTTTCTGATGGACAGCCACGCCATAAAAGGGATCGCCTGCAGAGCATGGAACCCTAGACCGTGCAGCCAGATGATATTGCCGTCGATCCCGGTATAGCGTCCCGCATTGATGGAAATCCATATGCCGGCTGCAAAAGATACCAGCACCGCGATCATGGCATAACGAATGCCGAGTCCGAGTTCCGGATGGGCTTGCATTACACGCTTGCGGAAGTACTGGGCGCCAAGGATCAGGTAGAATACGATAAGCAGAATCGCAACAGCAGGGAAAATAGCCGAGATGACATGATCAAAGGTCGAGCCGTTCTGTACGAACCGCGGATCGACACCGCGGAAGTTTTGAACGGTTTCGGCGAAGTAGGAGAACAGAACGAGCGGAATATAACACCAGCGGTAGATCGATTTGCTTTGAGGCCTCATACCGGAAACCGGTAAAATGATGGCGGTTGATATGATAAAGATCCCCAGGGCCGCGTTGAAGGAAAACGCTTTGGAGATATCTCCATCAGGCGAGACAGGTCCTCCATTCAGCAATACCCATATCCCGCATATTCCGGCTAACAAAAACCCGAGCAGCCCCGTCAGCAAAAGCCAAGTCTCCTGCTTATACAGCTTGATCGCCCGGTTCGTCGCTTCACGTGCAAGTTGATTCATATGAATGACACCCTCTCCGTAAAGATGAATTGTCTATAATCTACAGGAGAATGGGGGTGACTTTAACGGGCTGGGGATGTAAGGGGACCCTGTACGCCGGAATGATTTCAAGGCTGGACTAAAGCCGGGGATGAAGCGAGTGTTAATCAGGACGGGAGAGAAACGGAGCCAGTTCTTTTTTACTAGATTAGGCACTAAGAAATGAACCTCTCGCTTGATTGCCCCTTTCCTGTATACCTACTAAAATTGAAAAATGTGGTTATTCACGAGTTCGACCGGTTAATGGGTTTATGGAATTGAAATTTGCATTTAGACTGCCTGAAGAGCAGAGGCAAAAAAGACAGAAGGGGCGTCCGTATTTATGTCCAATCGAATTTTAGTTACACCCGAGCAGTTGGAGCAGGTATCCACGCAATTTGCGCAGTCAGGGCAACTTAGCAGCGATATGGTGGAGCGGCTCCAGCGAAGCATTCATGAAATGGAAGGCCAGTGGCAGGGGATGACCCGTGAGCGGTTTTTCGGGGATTACCAGCAAGCCAGGGCAACCATGATCAAATTCGTAGAGTGCTTACAATCGATATCCACCGAACTGAAGCAAATTTCCGTCAAATTCCGTTCCACGGATGAAATGGTGAACGGTGCTTCCGCTGGAGGAGCAGTTGCCGGTGCAGGTATTCTGGCTGGAGCAGCCTCCGGAACCGGAATCGCCACGGCAGCTGCAGCAGGCTCTGCAACCATGGCTTCCGGTGTTTCTGCAAAATCTTCAAGTAACCCGCTGGATGCAGCACTTAAAGGTGTAAATGTGGAAGGCAGCGTAATCAAGCATGAAGAGAATGGGTTATTTGCCAAAGCCATAACAGGCAGCGCAGGGGCCAGCCTTACCGAGGGAGCGCATGCCAGCGGGGCCGTTGTAGAAGCAGGCTATGCTAATGATCATGTCGAAGGATCGGTTAGCCTGGTTAAGGCCGAGGTTGAGGCGGCCGTTAAGGATGGCACGCTCAGTGTTGGGGCTGAAGCTACATTAAACAAGTATGAAGGCGGCGTGAATATTCCGCTTCCATGGACGGATAAGGAGCTGCATATTGGGGGTTCCGCTTCACTGGGCGTACTCGGCGCATCCGCTGAGGTGGGGAAAAGCGGTTTAAAGTTCCACGTGCCGTTAGGACCTGGAGCAAGCCTTGTCGGGCTCGGAGGAGCGATTACGGTAAAATAGAAGGGGGAGCACCGCCGATGAGCGATAAACAAAAACGGTTCAAATACATAATGGTGATCATTGCTGTTGTCGGTGTACTGGGCACCGTGATTCCCAATCTGCTTGACACAAGTTACGCAGCTGCGGAAAAAGCAGTCATTTGCCTATCCTTTCTCATTGGAGTACCGCTCGTTGTGTCGATTGTATATTGGATCGGTAAAAAAATATTGAAGGGTTGATTAACATGGAACAGCAAGTGCAAACGGAACAGAAGCTGCTGCCAATCGGATCTGTAGTCAAGTTCAAGGAATGGGACCAGACGCTGATGATCTATGGTCGAATGCAGAACGACTCCAAGACATTGAAGCGTTGGGATTACGTGGCCTGCTTCTACCCTCACGGGAATCTGACCGCGGATTCCAATATCTTTTTCAACCATAAAGACATTTCGGAAATTGTATTTATGGGTTACGTCAATGAGGACGAAATTGCGTTTCGTGATGCATTGATCGAAGGAATTGCGAAGGCGGATCAAATGGCAGCCGCAGGCCCGGACAAATCATAGGTTTATCATATAGCAGCATAGCAGCTCTGTTCAGAGGTAACTCTGGCAGGGCTGCTTTTTTGTTTGTAACAGATTCACAGTGCGTAATCAAAAATAAACAAATATAAATCTGTGTTTATTTTTGAGAATATACTATTCAAAGATAAACGGGCGTGATATTATGAGAAACAAATGAAAGCAAATTCATATGGTCAATCGGAGGGGAAACTTCATGGTTCAAAGCTTATGGGAACAGTCAAAGGCACAGCAGGCACAAAATACATTGGATGAGCTGGTCTACCGTTCGAATTTAATCGGGTCCGACCGGCGTGTATGCAACTGGGGCGGCGGCAATACATCCAGCAAAACAACGATTCAGGATTTTCGCGGCAAAGACATAGAGGTTATGTACGTAAAAGGCAGCGGATCGGATCTGGCTACCATGAAAGCGGGCAATTTCACAGGCTTGCGGATGGAGGACATCCGCCCATTATTCGAAAGGGATTCGATGCCGGATGAAGAGATGGTGGCTTACCTGGGTCACTGCATGGTCGATTCGAAGCACCCGCGCGCATCCATTGAAACGCTGCTGCACGCGTTCTTGCCGTTTCGACATGTGGACCATACACATCCGGATGCCATTATCAGCTTATGCTGCGCTCATAACGGCAAAGAATTAGCCCGGGAGATTTTTGGCGACCGATTTGTGTGGGTACCATACGTTCGCCCTGGATTTACGCTGTCTAAGATGATTGCCGAAGGGGTGTTGGCTAATCCGAAAGCCGAGCTTGTGCTTATGGAGAAGCACGGGCTTGTCACTTGGGGCGATACATCGGAAGCCTGTTACGCACAAACGATTCGAATCATTAGTGAAGCGGAAGCCTTCATCGAAGCGCGAGTGAATAACGACAAGCTGTTCGGTGGCCGGAAGTTCGCCCCACTGGCCTCGGAAGTGCGCCGCAGCATTGCCGCCGAAGTGATGCCCGCGGTCCGCGGTGCCGTCAGCGATGTGAAGAAGATGATCCTGTCCTTCGACGATCAAGAGGATGTGCTGGACTTTGTCGGCGGTATCGATTCGCCGAAGCTGTCCCAAGTAGGCGCAGCTTGCCCCGATCATCTGGTTCATACCAAGGTAGTTCCTCTCTTCATCGACTGGACACCTGATGCTGAAGATGTCGAAGGCCTTAAGGCAAAGCTGATCGAAGGCATTGCAGCATACAAAGAGCAGTATCAAGCTTATTTTGATCGCAACCATCATGAAGGCGATATCATGTTCGAGGCGGCTCCGCGCGTCATTCTTATTCCGGGCATCGGCATGATCAACACGGGCAAGAGCTGGGCGATGTCGCAAGTCAGCGGCGCCCTGTATCACCGGGCGATTGCGGTCATGCGCGGCGCGACGGCCCTGGGCGATTTTGTATCCCTGAGTGAAAATGAATCCTACAACGTGGAGTATTGGCCGCTGGAGCTGTATAAATTGAGTCTCGCACCAGCCGAAGCGGAGTTTTCGCGCCAGATCGCTTTTATCACCGGGGGAGCAGGCGGTATCGGAAGTGCCACGGCCCGCAGGCTGGTAGCTGAAGGCGCACATGTCGTTTTGGCGGATTTGAACCTGGAAGGCGCACAGCAGGTAGCCGAGGAGATCAATGCAAAATACGGGGAGAATCGGGCATTTGCTGTTAAAATGGATGTAACCGACGAAGAGGCCGTGAAACGCGCCTATCGAGAGACCTCCATCACTTATGGCGGTGTTGACATTATCGTCAACAATGCGGGCCTTGCGACATCCAGCCCGTTCGACGAGACATCGCTGAAGGAATGGAATCTGAACATGAACGTGCTGGGCACAGGTTATTTCCTGGTTGCGCGGGAAGCCTTCTCGTTGATGAAGACACAGGGCGTTGGCGGAAGCATGGTGTTTGTGGGATCGAAAAATTCGGTCTATGCCGGCAAAAACGTGACTGCATACAGCTCCGCAAAAGCACTGGAGGCTCACCTGGCTCGCTGCATTGCTGCGGAAGGCGGAGAATACGGCATTCGAGTCAATACCATTCTTCCGGATGCCATTCTGCAAGGCTCCGCGATCTGGAATTCGAACTGGAGAAACGAGCGGGCAGCAGCTTACGGGATTGAACCGGATCAGCTTGAAGAGCACTATCGTAAACGCACGACGCTTCTTGTCAACATCTATCCGCAGGATATTGCCGAAGGCATCGCTTACTTTGCATCATCAAGATCTTCGAAGACAACGGGCTGCATGTTGACAATTGACGGCGGAGTGCCTGCTGCGTTTACTCGCTAAATCGAATGAAGATATGACGCATCTACCGCAAGAAATCAAGATTTCTTATTAAGATGGGAAGCTGGGTCAGAGATGACCTAGCTATCCTTATCATACGGGAGGTTATGGGATGAGGCAGGATGTTGCAAGGAACTTTGAAGAAGCGAAAAAGCTCTATGGGCAGCATGGCATCAACGTGGACGAAATTTTGACGGAACTTGAACGCATCAAAATCTCCATTCACTGCTGGCAAGGAGACGATGTCCGGGGATTCCTGTTCCGCGATCAAGAGCTGTCCGGGGGCATCTCCGTGACCGGGGAATATCCAGGCGCTGCAGGAACGCCGGAACAGCTGCGGGCCGATCTGGAAAAAGCGATGTCGCTCATTCCGGGATCCCACAAGGTGAACCTCCACGCGATCTACGCGGATACCGACGTGACCGTTGATCTGGATCAGCTGGAGCCGAGGCACTTCCAATCTTGGGTGAACTGGGCCAAGGAGCAAGGAATCGGACTCGATTTTAATCCGACCTGCTTCTCCCATGACAAATCGAAGGATGGGTTTACGCTGAGTCATGCCGATCCGGCAATCCGTCAATTCTGGATTGAGCATTGCAAGGCATCACGAAGAATCGGGGCTTACTTCGGCGAACAGCTGGGTCAAACCTGCGTGACGAATATCTGGGTTCCGGACGGTTATAAGGATATGCCGGTAGACCGAATGGCGCCGAGGCAGCGGCTGAAGGAAGCGCTGGATGAGATTTTTGCTGAAGATATTAATCCGCAATGGAACCTTGATGCCGTCGAGAGTAAACTGTTCGGACTGGGCTCAGAGGCTTACGTTGTGGGTTCGCACGAGTTCTACATGGGATACGGCATTCAGAACAACAAGCTGATCTGCCTGGATGCGGGTCACTTCCATCCAACCGAGAGCATTGCCGGCAAACTGTCAGCGCTTGCCCTTTTCACCGATGGACTTCTCCTTCATGTCAGCCGGCCGATGCGCTGGGACAGCGATCATGTCGTCGTCATGGATGATGAACTGACCGAGATTGGACGCGAGCTGGTGCGCAATAACCTGCTGGATGTTACCCATATTGGACTGGACTTTTTTGATGCCAGCATTAACCGCATCGCCGCGTGGGTTATCGGTACCCGAAATACGATAAAGGCGCTGCTGCGTGCCAAGCTGGAACCTGTCGATCGGCTGAAGCAGGCCGAACTTGAAGGCGATTACACGACCCGCCTGGCGTTAACGGAAGAGTTTAAATCCTATCCGTTTGGAGCGGTGTGGGATTATTACTGCGAACGTATGGGCGTACCTGTTAGAGAAGAGTGGCTGTCCGAAGTGAAACAGTATGAACAGGATGTATTGCTGAAACGTACGCAAGCATGAGAAGAGATTGAATATCACTCGGGCTCGTGCTTGAATCGTTGATTATGATCTGACAAGGAGGCTGGGGAGCGTTGAGCGTTCTTGCATTTGATTTGGGCGCAAGCAGTGGCAGGGCCATGCTGGGCCAATGGAACGGCCGAACCATCGACGTAACGGAAATTCACCGGTTCCCGAACGATCCGGTTCGAATCGGCGACCGTTTCCAATGGGATATATTGCGGATCTACCACGAGATGAAGCAGGGCTTGCTCCGATTGAAGGGACAGCATAGCCTGCCGACGAGCATCGGGATTGATTCCTGGGCCGTGGATTTCGGGCTCCTGGATCGGAACGGGGAGCTGCTCATGAATCCGTATCATTATCGGGACACGCACACGGATGGCGTGATGGAACAGGTCTTCCGGGATGTGCCGCCTGCCGAGATCTTTGATCGGACGGGGATCCAGTTCCTCTCATTCAACACGATCTATCAGCTGGCTTCCTTGCAGCGGAAGAACCCCTACTTGCTTCAAGAAGCCGAGCGTTTTCTTATGATTCCCGATTTGCTGCGCTACTTCTTGACCGGCGAGATGGCGAATGAATTTACGAACGCTACTACAACGCAGCTGTATAACCCGCTTTCGGCGAGCTGGGATGATCATCTCTTGAAATCATTGAATATTCCTCATAAGTTATTTCATCCTGTTTCTCAGCCCGGTACGCATGTTGGGGCTCTGAGATCTTCCGTCACGGAGGAACTGGGGATCCCGCCGATCCCGCTCTATACGGTTGCAGAGCATGATACGGCTTCCGCCGTGGTCGCGGTTCCGGCTATAGAGCGTTCGTTTGCTTACTTGAGCTGCGGAACCTGGTCGCTGATGGGAACTGAAGTCGATCAGCCTGTCATTCATGAACGGGCCAGAGAGCTGAACTTCACGAATGAGGGAGGAGCCTACGGCACGTACCGACTGCTCAAGAATATCATGGGACTTTGGATTCTGCAGGAATGTCAGCGGACCTGGGGACGAGAAGGGTTAACGTACTCCTATCCCGAATTGGTTAAGATGGCGGATGCGGCGCCGGCATTTGCTTGTTTTATTGATCCCGACGATCCCGTATTCCTCCCAGCCGGTGATATGCCGAAGCGTGTAGTGGAATATGCGGCGCGCACAAACCAGAGCGTTCCGCAGGATGCAGGCGCTCTTGTACGCTGCATTATGGAGAGCCTGGCCATGCAGTACCGTTATGTGCTGGAGTTGACCGAGGAATTGTCGGGGCAAAAATTTCAGGGCTTGCATATGGTGGGCGGTGGCATTCATAATGAAACATTATGCCAGTGGACTGCGAATGCGATAGGGAAACCCGTATGGGCTGGACCTGCGGAGGGCAGTGCCATCGGCAATATGGCCGTGCAGTGGATTGCGCAAGGCGAGTTGTCCGATATATGGGAAGCACGCGCAGTCATTAGAGAGTCCTTCCCGGTCAAGACCTACGAGCCGAAGGAAACTTCCTTATGGGAGGAGGCCTACGGGGTGTTCGGTCAGCGGACCGGGAAGAGATAGAATATACGAACAGTAAGGATGGGCGGTATGATGCTGGTTGCAGAACGATATGAGAAAATAGTACAGTTGGTCAACGAAAGAGGGAGCATCCGAGTCTCCGAGCTGAGTCAGCTCTGCGGTGTAACGGAAGAAACGATTCGCCGCGATCTTGACAGGTTGGAGCAAGCAGGGCGCCTGCGCCGTTCCCATGGCGGAGCGGTTAGCGTGAAGGATCAACCGGAAATTCAGCGGTCGCAGCCGGAAATACCGTATGCTGAGCGGGAAATCATGCATGCGCTGGAGAAGCAGCGGATCGCGGAGGAAGCGGTCAAGCGAATCCATCCGAATGATCGCATCTTGCTGGATGCAAGCTCTACGGCTTGGTACATGGCAAAAATCATACCGGATATTCCGATTACCGTGCTGACGAATTCGATTAAGGTGGCCGCTGAGCTGAGCACCAAGGAAAGGGTTCAGGTGATTTCCACAGGCGGCATTCTGGCTCATCGTTCCCTGTCCTTTGTCGGTCCGCTTGCGGAACGCTCGCTGGATGCTTACTACGTGGATAAAGCCTTTCTATCCTGCAAGGGTGTGCATATCGAGCGGGGCCTTAGCGAATCCAATGAGCTTCAGGCGAGAATCAAGCATAAAATGATTGGAATGACAGATGAGACCATTCTGCTCGCCGATGCCAGCAAATTCGGCACGCAGGCTTTTGCGCAGGTTGCCGATCTATCCCAAGTGAATCTGATCATTACCGATCGCCGATTGACGGAAGAGGAAGCAGCACCTTATCGAGCTTTGGGCATCAAGATCGAATCTGTATAGAGCAAACTTCGATAACATATCAACATGGAATCCCCCCGTTCCGGGGGGTTCTTGCTAGAGGCCGATTCTTCGGTCCATATCCTGATGATTAGCGGGGTGAAGATGTTGAAGATTTCATTATTTGTCACTTGTCTCAGCGATGCCTTGTTCCCACGGGTAGCTGAATCGATGGCAAGATTGCTGGCAAGGTACGGCGTGCAGCTGGAATTTCCGGAAATCCAGACCTGCTGCGGCCAACCGGCCTACAACAGTGGTTATTGGGATGATGCTCGCATCAGTGCCAAGACGATTCTGGACGCTTTTGACGATAGCGACTTTGTGGTGTCTCCTTCCGGCTCCTGCACGTATATGATTCATCATTATCCGGATTTGTTCAAGGACGATCCCATATATTTGGATAAAGCGAAAGCGCTTCAATCCAAATGCTATGAGTTTACGCAATTCCTGGTTGACGTGCTGGGCGTGACCGATGTTGGCGCCGTCTATCCACACAAGGTAACCTATCATCCCTCCTGTCACGGAAGCCGCCTGCTCGGGGTGAAGGAGCAGCCAATGAAACTGCTTAGCCAAGTCAAGGGACTGGAACTTGTTCCCTTGCCATTCGCCGAGGATTGCTGCGGGTTCGGCGGAACGTTTGCCGTGAAAATGGCGGATATTTCAGGCGCGATGGTAACGGAGAAAAGCGATCATGTGCTGGAGACCGAGGCATCCGTGCTTGTCGGTCTCGATATGGCCTGCCTTATGAATATTGCCGGCAATCTGCGCCACCGGGGCGAGAAGGTTCAGGTCAAGCATTTGGCCGAGCTGTTGTATGAGGGGGTGAGCGTACATGAGCTCAGCTGAATCGAAAGCGCAAACGGTTAAGGAACGTGCAGGTTACGCTCTCAATAATGATTTTCTGCGCAATGCGGTGAAGTTTACGACAGAGCGGCTGCGGCTCGGCAAGAAGCTCGCGTCGGAGGAGCATGGCAACTGGGATGCGTGGAGGGAACGGGGACGCCAAATCCGGCTCCATACTATCGCTCACCTGGATTATTATTTGAATGAGTTTGCTGAGCAGGCCAGGGCGAACGGAGCCCATGTCCATTTTGCGGAGACGGCGGAAGAAGCCGTCGCGATCTCCCTTGAGATTGCGGAGCATAAGTCGGCCAAGTCCGTCGTGAAATCAAAATCAATGGTGTCCGAGGAGCTGCATCTGAACAAGGCGCTCGACTCGATCGGAGTGGAGGCCGTCGAAACGGACCTCGGCGAGTATATTATTCAGCTCGCGGATGAGACGCCTTCTCATATCATCATTCCCGCCATCCATAAGAACCGTTACCAGATTGCGGAGCTGTTGTCCGCAGAGGCAGGCGAAACGCTGCCGCCCGATACGGCGATTATGGCAGGTTTTGTCCGCATGAAGCTGCGAGAGAAGTTCCTTGAAGCGGACATTGGCATGACGGGGTGTAATTTTGCGATTGCCGAGACGGGCTCGATGGTGTTGTTCGAGAATGAAGGCAATGCCCGCATGGTGACGACGGTGCCAAAGACACAGATTACCCTGATGGGCATGGAGCGAATTATTCCGTCATGGGCGGATCTCGAAGTCATGGCTACCTTGCTGCCGCGTTCGGCGACCGGTCAGAAGCTGACGGTATATATGTCCGGTATCAGTGGTCCGAAGAGAGAACTGGATGCCGATGGACCGGACGAGATGCATATTATCATCATTGATAACGGCCGTTCTCTTCAGCTCGGGGACCCCGAATTTCAGGAGCTGCTTAACTGTATACGCTGCGGCGCCTGCCTGAATGCCTGTCCCGTATATCGCCATATTGGCGGGCACGCTTATGGGGGCACGTATAGCGGCCCAATCGGTGCCGTATTAACGCCTGCCTTGAACAAGAACGTCGCGGAATGGGACGATATTGCGAACGCATCCAGCCTGTGCGGCGCTTGTTATGAAGCATGCCCCGTGAAGATTCCGCTGCATGATATGCTGGTATCCCTGCGCCGCCGGAAGATTGAAGCCGGACGCGGTGACAAGCTGGAAGCGATGGGCATGAAGGGCTTCTCGGCGATCATGGGGAATGCCAAGCGTTATCGCAGCGTGGTATCCCTCGGAAAGTGGGGCCAGAAATTAGTGGTTCAAGGCGGGGAGATTCGAACGCGGATCGGACCTTTGAAGGGGTGGAATTCATACAGGGTAACCCCAAGTCTCCCCAAGCAATCCTTCCGTGACCGATGGTCGGAGATGGAGCAGGATATTCGCGGAACCTCCGGGACAATGGACCCTGAAATCGCCAACCGATTGAAGGAGCGGCTTCAGCAGCAGAAGTTCGGAAAGGGGGAGAAGGCCCATGACTAATGAAACCGATCGCAGCTGGCTGAGCCGTCTTGAAGAACAGTCCCGCAAAAAGCAGGAGCAGTTCATGGATGGAATTGCCGCGAAGCTGGGCAGAAGCCGGGTTCGCACCGCTCCGGAGCATCCTTTCCGCGGTGCCCCCGATTTCTGGAATGAGTTTGAGTGGCCGCTTGAGGAGAGGATTACGCAGTTTACCGCCAACTTTGAAGCGGCAGGAGGCCATGTGGTAAGGCTGAGCCACCGCGAAGAGGTCAGCCGGTTTATTAGGGACAAAGCGATGGAGATGAGTGCGGCTACGATTCTTCGTCAGCAGGAAGACGCGCTGGACCGCCTGGGGCTGGAAGAGAGCTTGCCGGAGGCGCTTGTTCTCTCCTGGAATGAGGCAGCGGACACGGACTGGAGGGCTGTCGCTGCCAGAGCTGATTTTGGTGTCGTCATGGCGGATTATGCTGCGGCTTACACCGGTTCGATTACGGTGAAATCGACCCCGCATAAAGGACGTTCGGTCAGCCTGCTGCCGACCGTGTTGATAGCCATTATTCCAATAGAGCGAATGGTTACCCGACTAGGCGAGATTCTGGTTCAGTTTGATCAGGCCGGACGCGAGCAGCTGCCGGCGGGAATCCATTTCATCTCGGGCCCGAGCCGTTCCGCCGATATCGAGAACGATCTTACGATTGGCGTTCACGGGCCAGGCATCGTGTACGCCCTGCTGGTCGATTCCTATGAGAATTAACGAATAACACAGGTTACAGGATTAGCCCCAAGCAAGAGCAGTTACGGCATGCTCACTGGCTTGGGGCTAATTTTAGATAAGGGAATATTTAAGTTTGCAGTGAAACTGATAATCGATAAGTTTCCTCTGAATGCAGTCTGTCAACTGTGGAAGCACGACGATAGATGTTTTTCTTAAGTATGGGGTTATTTGCCCCTGCGTGTCAGTTCGGCCAGCCGATCCCATTGCTCATGGGTCACTTCCGCCAGGTCGTTGAATTGTCCCGCACCCTGCAGCCATTCACCGCCATCGATGGTGATCACGTCACCATTAATATAACCGGCATAATCGGAAATGAGATACGCGGCGAGATTAGCTAATTCCTCTGCATCCCCTACGCGCTTTAGGGGGATGCGGTCGATCATCTTTTGCTCCAGCTCCGGCGTGGGCGATAATCTTGACCATGCGCCTTCAGTCGGGAATGGACCCGGGGCGATCGCGACTTGTCGGATCCCGTAAGGGGCCCACTCCACCGCGAGGGAACGTGTCAGCGCAAGCACGCCCGCTTTTGCGGCTGCAGATGGGACCACATAGCCAGAGCCTGTTGAAGCATATGTTGTGACGATGTTGAGCATCGTTCCGCTTTTGCCCTGCTCAATCCAGCGTTTGCCGACTTCAAGGGTTGCGTAGAAGGTGCCGTGCAGCACGATGTTCAGCACGGCATCCACAGCCCGAGGAGAGAGGCGCTCGGTGGGGCTGATGAAGTTCCCGGCTGCATTGTTGACAAGCACGTCAATACCTCCATAATGCTGCTCTGCCGCATCAACAAGAGCCGATATCTGCGCAGGGTCTCGAACGTCGCAGCTTTTGTACCATACCTCGCAGCCTTGCTGTTTTAATTCTTCAGCGGTCTGCTGAAGAACTTCCTCCCGGCGTCCGCATATGGCGAGTTTAGCGCCAAGCTGCGCGAACTTCTCTCCCATGGCCCGACCAAGGCCCGTGGCCCCTCCCGTAATCAATACGACTTTATTTTGAAGCAAATCGTCCGTGAACGGTCCCATCGATGGTTCTCCTTTCAATCAAATATGGAATAACGGAGCGGATTCTCGAAACGCGTCCTATATTCAGCAGGCTGCATCAACCATTTCAAAAAAATGCAACCGCTTACTTCCAGCGTAACATGGTTAACACTTCCAGTCATCACATTCTTGTTTCAGAATGCCCTTGCTTGGTTAGGTTAATAAGAAATGCAGGTTAAAACGATACATAGTCGTAAATTCTACATCTTATATATCACACTGCCACCTGACCCTGGGATTTTGATTACATCACGAGATGAGGAACTTGACATGATTCTGAAATCACTGACGGAGCGGCTGATTCTTAAGACGATAACGGGCAGCACTTCTGTGGATATCACGAACCTGGATACAGATTCAAGAGAGATCCGGCCTGGCGGCCTGTTTGTCTGTGTTCCAGGCTTTCACGTGGACGGTCATGACTATGCCCTGCAGGCGATACGTAACGGCGCTGTTGCCATTGTGGCTGAACGGGAGCTGCCGGGACTACCAGGAAACGTTACACATATAACGGTACCGGATACCAGAAGAATTCTGCCGATTCTTGCAAACGCCTTTTTTGGAGATCCCACGCAGCGATTGAAACTGATCGGAATTACCGGGACAAACGGCAAGACAACGACAACCCACATGGTAGAAAAGATTCTGAACGACGCTCACCGCAAAACGGGCATTATTGGCACACTGTATATGAAGATCGGAGATCATATGGAGAAAACGCTGAATACGACGCCGGATACGATTCAGCTGCAGCGTTATTTTCATACGATGGTCACCCATGGCGGAGACTATGCCGTATTGGAGGTGTCCTCGCACGGATTGGATATGGGGAGAGTGCGCGGATGCGATTTTCAGACTGTTGTCTTTACGAATTTGTCGCATGATCATCTGGACTTTCATCAGAATATGGAGAGCTATCGCAATACGAAGGAGCTGTTGTTCACCCAGTTGGGCAACAGTAATCGTGACATGCTGAAGAAGGCGATCCTGAATGCCGACGATGAAGCATCGTCCTATTATGCAAAACGGACATCCGCACAGATCGTAACCTATGGCATTCGTAACGAGGCCGATGTTCGGGCAACGCATATTCAAAACATGCCGGAGGGCTGCAAGTTTCATGTAGAAACGCCATGGGGACACGGCGACTTCAGTCTGAAGGTGCATGGTGTTCACAACGTGTATAACGCGCTTGCCGCCATGACCACTTGCTTGCTGGAAGGGATACCGCTTGAAGAAATCTGCAGAAGTCTTCAACATTTTGCAGGGGTTGATGGACGATTTCAAGAAATAGAGACGGGACGAAGATTTCGCGTGGTTGTGGATTATGCGCATAATCCGGATGGACTTAAGGCAACATTGCAATCGGCCAAGGAAATAACAGCGGGCAAAATGATATGCGTGATGGGCTGCCGGGGCGAAAGGGATCGGTTGAAACGTCCGATCATGGCGGACATTGCAGCTTCATATTCGGATTATGTGTTGTTCACGACGGACAATCCATTCTCGGAGGATCCGGAGCAGATTTTGGCTGAGATGCTGGGAGGCTTAACCTCACATGAGGCAGGGAATTGGGAGGTTATCCTGAACCGTAAAGAAGCCATTCAACGAGCTGTGGAATTGGCCGGTGACGAGGACAGGATCATTATTACCGGACGAGGACATGAGACCCGGTATGTAGCAGGCAGCCAGATCGAATCGTTTAGCGATGAGGATATTGTGATGCGTTCATTACAGGACATGGGGCAAGGCATCCAGATGATGACACCGGAGCTATAAAATTACCCGGGAGGTGCTGGATTTTGAAACGAAAGGGACTTGGCGCTGCGTTAACCGCGGTTGTGCTGCTTCTTGCTGCTTGTACACAGACACCCCCTGCTAAGGAAGAAGGGAGGCAGGAAGACCACCGGGAAGAGAAAAATGATTCCTCGTATCATGTGCTTGCAGAGCAGTTGAGGACACCTTGGTCGATCGATTTTGACGGTGATACGATATATGTCAGCGAGCGGGAAGGAAACATCGTTCAGATCAAGGACGGCACATTAACCAGGCAGTCGGTACAAACGGAGAAGCCGGTTGCCCATCAAGGAGAAGGCGGATTCCTGGGCTTTGCGTTAGCCCCGGATTTTCAGGATTCCGGCAAGGCCTTTGCCTACCACACCTATGATCAGGATGGAAAGGTTATGAACCGGTTGGTTCTTTTGAAGCAGGACGGGAATCAATGGACAGAGTCGCAAGTCTTCCTGGAGCGTATTCCCGGCTCTAATGTGCATAACGGAGGCCGAATTGCAATCGGACCCGACGATATGCTCTACGTAACGACAGGAGATTCGGGAGAAGGAGAGCATGCGCAAAATCAGGAAAGTTTAGCAGGCAAAATCTTGCGATTGACGCTGGATGGCAAGGTCCCGGCGGATAATCCGACTGCAGGCTCTTATGTCTATACGCTAGGGCATCGGAATTCGCAGGGCTTGGCCTGGAATTCGGAAGGTGAATTGTACAGCTCAGAGCATGGACCGTCAGGTACGCCTGGCGGACACGATGAGATTAATGAGATCACGGCTGGCAGCAATTACGGCTGGCCCGAGATCTATGGCGATGATAGGTTAGAAGGCATGAAGCTCCCGATTTACCATAGCGGCGAAACGGCAATCGCACCTTCCGGCATCGCATTTGATGAGCAGGACCGCTTGTACATGGCGACTCTTCGCGGCCAGATACTGTACCAATTTCGGCGGGAGAACACCTCGCTTGAGGTCGTATTGGAAGGTGAAGGCAGATTAAGGGACGTCAAAGTCCATGACGGCAAAACCTATGTCATTACCAACAATACGGATGGCCGGGGTGTGCCTTCCGATCAGGATGATCGACTGCTGGTGCTGAAATAATTCAAAGAATTGTACATGTCTTGCGATTTAAGAGAATAAATATAGGACAAGTACACTAAGAAAAACGTCTATCGACGTACTTTCTCAGAAGACAGACCGCATATAGCGGAAGTTTTTCTTGCGAGATAAGGTGGGTAAGCCTCTGAAGCCTATACTTTCTTATCTCTTAACAAAAATGGCCCCTTCCCGTATGGAAGGAGCCTGATTCGGCAATAACAGATATTATGTTTGCTTGGCTTCGGTTTGTTTTCGAATACGGTATACACATTTTTTGTCGCCCTTGGCAAGGCATTCGGTCCGTTCCACATCCGCTTCCAGCAAAGATTGAAACAGGTCAAGCTCACAGCGGCATGCGTGTTGGAACCGGTTGGCTACCTGGGATATAGGGCAATTCAGTTCCTCGAGGAGATATTCTTCCTCGGTGACTTTTTTGTAATCCACCATATATCCGTTGTCATTCTGAATCTGAGCAAGGGCAGCAACCCGATCTTCTAGAGCATCGGCTTTCACCGTAGGCGTATACTTGTTCAGCAATGTATCCTTACGCTTGTCGAACAGCCGTGAAATCATTTCGTCACCGGCCTCATCCTGCAGCTCGTTCAGCAGATCGAGTGCAAGCGCATGATAGTTCTTAGGGAAAAAATCCTCTGCGGATTCCGTAAGACTGTATAAGGAAACGGGTCTTCCCATCGGCTGTTTCACGGTTCGATAGGTGATGTAACCCTCACTCTTCAAGCTTTCCAGATGGCGCCGGACGGCCATGCCTGTTATTCCCAGTGCCTCGGTTATGGATTTTGTGCTGAGTTCACCATTTATTTTTAACATTTGCATGATATACTCGCGGGTACTGTATGCGACTTCTTGATCCACTATAATCACCGCCTTGTTTCTCGATGAATGCTTTCTTTTTCAACTAAAAAGGTTAAAAAGCAATATGTCTCATCTTATGTCTTTACCTTCTATAAGTCAACCGGAATGGCAGTTTTTGAGGCTATCAACACGCGGTTTATTGACAATTGGCATGATTAACCACATAATTATTATATATGTTGGTATAAAAAGTATAGAAAGCAAGGAATGGATAAAGATCGAGCTTTTGCAATGATAGCCAGTCGAAAGATTATTACAATCGGGAAGGTGGAATGACGGATGTATGTTATTGGGTCAGCTTGTATCGAAGAGAAAGCGGGAGAATGCGTTGACGTTTGCCCTGTGGATTGTATAGAAGAAGGAGATGACCAGTTCTACATCGATACCGATATTTGTATCTCCTGTGGGGCTTGCGAAGCGGCTTGTCCGGTGGCGGCCATTTTCTATTTTGAGGATCTGCCGGAAGACCAAAAGCATTATTTCGATAAAGCGGTTGAATATTACAAGAACAAGTAAGGCGCTCGGGCGCTCCGGTTTGAGTCGCTCCGGTTTGAGGCTATCCGCTCTGTTGTCCGCCCGTTTCGGGAATGGAATAGGCAAGGTAGAAACGGACTCCCAAAGGATCCGTGCGCTCCGGTTTGAGTCTATCCGCTCTGTTGTCCGTCCGTTTCCGGAATGGATATAGGCAAGGTAGAAACGGACTCCCAAAGGATCGGCTATCCTCAAACCTCCGCTGGGTGGTAAAGAACAAAAGGAAAGATCAAAAGACTAAAGATAAGAGATTAAAGATTCAATGATTAAATTTAGAAGAGCAAGGATTACAAGTTGTAAATCTATATGCGATCAAATAAAAGCGGCTACGATTAATAGTCGGAAAATAGAGCGATGTTCAAGCTGCGCTCATGCGTTAATCAAAATACGTGTTCTCCATACATAAGCCATCCGGGATATTCGAGGCCCCTCGAATTAATTTCTCGGGTGGTTTAATTCGTTATGGGCGGATCAAGCAAGGAAGCACCTGAAACCTAGGACCCTACCGAAATTATGGCATATTTCCATCCTTTTGAAGCCATCCGGGATGAAGAATGTTCCAATCATTCTTTTCTTGGGTGGCTTTATTCATGAGTTGAAAGGGCGGTGTTATCTACATTTTAGAAGTTTCTGCGTCAAGTTGATGTCATATTGTGCGCGCAGCGTGGTCATTTGTATGTATACACGAGATTGAATTTCTTTCGCAAAATAGTGAAACACTTACATTTCCAGAAACAAAAAAATAATAATTTAAATGTGTCATATATATTGACACATTTACAAAACACGTTTTATTATTAATATCACTGGAGAATAAAAATAATAAACTTGATAATAATCACGGTTTTTTGATGATTTCGGATCGTTTTATTTGAAAAAATGATCTTATTAATCTACTGGTGAAATTAAATAGGGGATGTCTTCATGAAAAAGCATGATCAAGACTTTATGAAGCGGCAGAACAGACTCACAGTATTCCAAATCATCAAGAACGAACAGCCGATTTCAAGAGCAGCTATTGCCAAACAGACGGGAATGAGTCCGACAACGGTCAGCCGGATCGTATCGGAGCTGACGGAAGAAGGGTACGTTCACGAAACCGAAGAACAAGCCTCGGCCGGACGCGGAAGAAAGTCCTCCTTAATAAGACTGCTGGATACGGCGGTCATCTCGATTGGCGTTGAGCTTGATCGCCATCAAGCCAATATTGGATTCATCGATGTTCAGGGAAGCGTATTGTGCAGCGGCAGTTTTCCGAGATCGCCGGAAGATACGGCAGAAGCCACAGTAGCCCGAATTGCGGACACCATTGAAGAACTCATCTCGGAATGCGATATCGATCGCAGACGGGTGGTAGGGATTGGCGTGGGACTGCCGGGCATTATCGATGTTGATGCCGGAGTGGTCAATTTCTCGGTACAGCTTGGTTGGAAGAATGTGAGGCTTGCCGAGAGACTCAAGGAATTAACCGGGCTTCAATCGGTCGTAGACAATGAGCTGAAGGTAAAGGCATTGGCGGAGCAACTTAAAGGATCGGCATACGGCTCCAACCGGACGGTCCTCCTTGGGTTTGGTAATGGCGTAGGCTCAGCACTGATCCTGGAAGGGGAGATTTACCGCGGGGTGACCAACAGCGCAGGGGAAATCGGACACACGACGGTGGACCCTGAAGGTATGATGTGCGACTGCGGAAAAGCCGGTTGCCTCCAAACCTATATCAATATACCGTCCTTGTTGTCGGAAGCCAGCAAGATTAAACACGTTCGTACGATTGAGGAACTGTTCGCAGAAAGACGGGCTGGAACACGATGGGCGACCTATTTAATCGATAGAGCCCTTGCGTATATGGCGATTACGATTAATAACGTCGTCAGCATGTACAATCCGGACAGCGTCATATTGAGCGGCGAGATCCTGGACAAGTTCCCTGAAGTTTACGAAGAGATCACCGATCTGTGCTACTCACAGTATATCTGGGAACCGCTTCAGGATTCCTTTACGATTGTCCGCTCCGAGCTTCACGAGCATGGGGTCATCATCGGATCGGGACTTGTCGCGCAGGATCGTTATTTTCAACTGAATTAATTCATCTGGAGATCGGGGGAGCAACATCATGGGATTTGTGCCATTGGTAGAGGAATATCGCGGGAATGTACTGGAGAACATCCACTACGGAGCGATCAGTGTTGTAGACGAGAACGGTAATGTGGTTTACGCAGCGGGTGATCCGCATCATATGACTTTTCTGAGATCAGCGGCTAAGCCGTTTCAAGCCATACCTGTGATGAAACGCCGGATTGACGAAGTGTATGGACTAACTGGGGAAGAAACGGCATTGTTTGCTGCCTCCCACCGTGGTGAAAGCTTCCACATTGATGCACTGGAATCTATTTTGAAGAAAACCGGGATTCAGGAAGAAGCGCTTCACTGCTGCGCAACTTATCCACTGAACGAGGAAGCCAAGGCGCAGCGCCATCGTGATCATGAGGACAAACGTCGGATCTTCCATAACTGCTCGGGCAAGCACAGCGGCTTGATTGCCCTAAGTAAGCATATGGGCTGGGACGAGAGCACGTATTACAAGCCGGAGCATCCGGTTCAGCAAGAGATCATTGAGACGCTGGCTTATTTTGCCGAGGTTCCGGTTTCCTCGATCCCGCAAGGCATTGACGGCTGTGGCCTTCCCATCTTCGCGCTTCCGCTGGACCGTATCGGATACAGCTTCCTTAAGCTGGCTTGCCCGGATTTGATCGAGGACGCAGAGACGGCGGAAGCAGCTGCCAGAATGGCAAAACGGATGAATGAGTATCCGGATATCATTGCAGACACCAAGTTTGTGTGCTCAGCCTTGCTCCGGGACCACAATCTGACTGCCAAGGGCGGCGCCAAGGGCGTGTACGGCATCGGTCTTCGGAAAGAACGCTTGGCGATCTCGCTTAAAGTGTCCGATGGCTCCGAGCAAGTCTGGCCATGCATCATCGCTTCTATTCTGGAGCGCCTGGGTTACAGCGATCAGTCTACGATCGACCGCTTGTATGCGCTGGTTCCGAATGAGATTTTCAATGATGGCGGTACGCTGGTTGGGAAGCGACGCGCGGTGTACGAATGGAATGTTTAAGCTGTGAGGAACTCAAGGCGATCGGCAGGAAGTTATATGCTGAAGCGGCGAGTGAATCTATAGATATTCACTACATCAAAGGGGGAGTAAAACAATGAGATTCAAAGGTAGAACATGGTCACTGCTCATGCTGCTGCTCGCATTTACGATGGTTGCGGCAGGCTGCGGCGGAAACAGCGGAAGCGGCAAAGGGGCAAGTGAAGGCGGCGGAGAGAGCAAGCCGGTGACAAAAGATAACAAAGATGTTGTCATTGCGATTAACGCCAACTTCATTACGCTTGACCCTCACAATGCCGGAGACACGCACTCCATTTCCGGTGCACGCACGATGTACGAAGGTTTGATGGGCTTCAACGAGAAGATGGAACTCGTTCCTGTACTGGCTGAAGACTACAAGATCAGTGAAGACGGCCTGACGTACACATTCAATCTGCGCCAGAACGTGAAGTTCCATGATGGAACGGATTTCAACGCAGAAGCCGTAAAAGCCAACCTGGATCGCATCATGGATGAAAAGAACAACCTTAGAATGCGTAAAAGCTTCTCTGCCGTCGCCGATGTTCAAACTCCGGATGACCACACGGTTGTCATCACCCTTAGCCAGCCGTACAACGCTTTCTTGAACAAGACCGCGATGGCGCTGATGATCAGCCCGAAAGCGCTCAAAGAAAGTGCTGACATCACGAAGAATCCTGTAGGTACGGCAGCATACAAGTTCAAGGAATGGATTCAAGGTGACCGCCTTGTTGTTGTAAAGAATGAGGATTACTGGCAAGAAGGTCTTCCGAAGGTGGACAGCATTACGTTTAAACCGGTACCGGAGAACGGTTCCCGGATCGCGATGCTGAAAACGGGCGAAGCGGACTTTATTTATCCTATGCCAACGGAGCAAGTATCTGAAGTAGAAGGCGATTCCAATATCGTCATTGACAAGATCGATTCCACGATCGTTCGTTATATCACCCTTAACACCATGAAGAAGCCTTATGACGATCTGAAGGTTCGTCAAGCCATCAACTATGCAATCGATAAAGATGCTTACATTAAAGTTGTTAAATCCGGACTGGGCTCGAAGTTGAAGTCTTCCATGTCTTCCATGACACAGCACTATTCCGAGCAATCCGGTTATGATTACGATCTGGAGAAAGCAAAATCCCTCTTGGCGGAAGCAGGCTATCCGGACGGATTCGAAGCAGAGCTCTGGGGAGAGAATGATTCCGAAACGATGAAAGGCATGCAGTTCATTCAGCAGCAGCTGGCTCTTGTCGGAATCAAAGTCGACGTGAAATCGATGGAGGGTGCAACCCTGTCCGATCAGATTAACTCGGCTACGCCGGAAAACGCAAAAATTCAAATGTGGTATGTAAGCTGGTCACCTTCGTCTGGTGATGCTGACGGTGCAACCAAAGGTCTGTTCAGCAGCGAGTTCTTCCCTCCGGCTGGTTCCAATACCGCTTACTATAAGAACGACAATGTAGACCAATGGATCAAGGATGCCAACGCATCCGTCAAAGCTGAGGATGCAAAAGAAATCTATGCCAACATCCAAAAGCAAATCTGGGAAGATGCTCCTTGGGCATTCCTCGGGGTCGATCAGGTCATTACCGGCAAGAGAGCTTATCTTGAAGGCGTTAAAGCCCTTCCGGACGGATCGATCAGTGTGATCAACGCAGAAGTCAAATAATCAGGCAGCGAAGAGCTTGCTAAACGTATACCTTGTGGTGGGCCGCCTCTTGAATCAATAAGGAAGCGGCCCATCGTATTTTAAAAGCAGGCATGTTGAAAGGAGGCACATCCTTTGGGAAGATATGCAATTCAGAGGCTGCTGGGTGTTATCCCGCTGTTGTTCGTTGTATCCATTCTTGTATTTATGTTCATTCACCTTATTCCTGGAGATCCGGCACGACTTGTTGCAGGTAAGGATGCCACCCTTGAGGAGATCAACGGGATTCGAGAGCAGCTAGGCTTAAACTTGCCGTTATGGCAGCAGTATGTGAACTACATGAGTGATCTGCTGAAGGGTGACTTGGGTGTATCCGTTACTTCCAATCTGCCGGTAACGGACATGTTGGAAAGCCGGTTTTTCCCGACCATTGTCCTGACCTTTACCAGCCTTGGCTGGGCATTGGTTATCGGTCTGATCATTGGTATCATATCTGCCGTCAATCGCGGAAAATGGCCGGACTATATCGGAATGTTGACTGCGATATCCGGTATTTCCCTGCCAGGATTCTGGCTTGGTCTTGTACTGATTCAAATTTTCTCCGTTGAGCTGGGTTGGTTTCCAACAGGCGGTGTTGACAGCTGGCAATCCTATATTCTGCCTTCTTTTACGCTAGGGGCCGGGATTATGTCCATGCTGGCAAGATACTCCCGTACGTCGATGCTCGAAACGATGCGCGAGGATTATGTCCGGACCGGACGCGCGAAGGGTCTGCGGGAATTCGTCGTTGTCGGAAGGCATGCGCTGCGCAATTCCTTGATTCAGGTCGTAACCGTTGCAGGGCTGCAGTTCGGATTTTTGCTGGGCGGTTCGGTTATGGTTGAGACCGTATTCAGTATTCCGGGCATGGGGCGTCTCTTGGTAGATTCCATCGCGTTCCGGGATTACACCGTGATTCAAGCGCTTCTATTGCTGTTCGCAGCCGAATTTATCCTGATTAACCTGATTGTTGATTTATTGTACGGTGTACTGAATCCAAAAATCCGGTATGCATCGAAATAGGAGGGGGAACCCATGAGCGACAATTCAACAGTGACGGTCCATTCCTCCGTACCGGAGGATATGCTTGCGAAGAGTCAGGCAACTGGCAAATTCAGAGCGTTTACATCTAAATTCATGAAGCAAAAGCTTGCCGTAATATCAAGCGGATTTATCTTGTTACTACTTGTGCTGGCGGTGATCGGTCCGCATATCGTTCCGTATCCTCCGAATGAGCCCAACTACGATGCGATGATGCAAGGCCCGTCGGCTGCCCACTGGGCGGGCACGGATGAGTACGGCCGCGATATTCTGAGCCGCTTGATTGACGGAACCCGGTTGACCATGGCGGTCAGCTTAAGTGCTGTATTCATATCCGCAGTTCTTGGCACGATTCTCGGCCTGATCAGCGGCTATTATGGCGGCTGGATCGACCGTCTCATTATGCGGGGCAGTGACGTTATGTTTTCCTTTCCCGACCTGCTGCTAGCCATTGGAATCGTAGCGATTTTGGGGCCGGGATTATCCAATGTGGTGATCGCGGTGGCGGTCTTTGGCACACCGTCGTTTGCCAGAATCATCCGAAGTGTAACACTCTCCGCGAAGGAGTCTTTATATGTAGAGGCGGCAAGATCGATGGGGGCCAAGCATAACCGGATTATATGGAAGCATATTTTTCCCGAGACGGTTCCCAGCATCATCGTCAACGTGTCGATGCGAATCGGCGGCGCCATTCTGGCAGCTTCTTCGTTAAGTTTCCTCGGACTCGGGGCCAAGCCGACAGAACCGGACTGGGGCGCTATGCTCAGTATGGGACGCGATTACTTAAGCATTGCACCGCATATCGTGTACTACCCGGGACTTCTGATATTCCTGACTGTGCTTGCATTCAATCTGATCGGTGACGGACTGAATGATGCCCTTGATCCGAAGACCAAAAACTAATAGGGGGGATAGATCGTGACGCAAACATTGCTTGAAGTAAAGGGTCTCAAAACCGAATTCAAACGCGATGGCTCATCGGTGCTTGCCGTAGCAGGGGTCGATTTTCACATCAATAAAGGCGAAGTGCTTGGACTCGTGGGTGAATCCGGATGCGGCAAAAGCGTGACCTCCCTGTCCATCATGAGACTTCTTAAGGATACGCCCGGCCGAATATCCGGGGGCTCAGTAAGTTTTGAGGGCAAGGATCTCGTACAAATGTCGGAAAAAGAAATGCGCCGTTATCGCGGAAACGAGCTGGCCATGATCTTCCAGGAACCGATGACATCCCTGAATCCCGTCCTTCGTATCGGGAAACAGCTGGAGGAATCCATCATGCTGCACTTGGGATATAGCCGCAAGAAAGCGCGGCAGCATGCCATCGACTCGCTCAAACTAGTCGGCATTCCGCGGGCGGATGAGGTCGTGGATGACTATCCGCACCAATTGTCCGGCGGTATGCGGCAGCGGGTCATGATTGCGATGGCGATGTCCTGCAATCCGAAGCTGTTGATTGCCGATGAGCCGACCACGGCCCTTGATGTCACGATTCAAGCTCAGATCCTGGATCTGATGAACCGACTCAAGACCGAGCAGGAAATGGGCATGCTGCTCATTACCCATGACCTTGGCGTCGTGGCCGAAATGTGCGACCGGGTGGTTGTCATGTATGCAGGCAGGGTCGTGGAAGAGGCAACGGTTGAAGAGCTGTTCGAGAATCCTCAGCATCCATACACCAAAGGGCTCATTCATTCAGTGCCTAAGCTTAGACAAAAGGTACGCCGTTTGGAATCCATTCCAGGGAATGTGCCGGATCTGCGGAACATGCCGCAAGGCTGCAAGTTTGCTCCGCGATGTCCGTTCGTAATGGAGCAGTGCCTCTCCCAGGAGCCGGAGCTTCTCCCTGTCGCACATGATGAACATCGCAAGAGCCGCTGCTGGCTGACACAGGAAGGTCACACGAAGGGAGGAGAAACCGCATGAAAGAAACACCTCTATTAGAAGTAAAGAATTTGCAGAAATCATTCACGGTGAAAAAAGGATTCTTCGGTACATCCAAGCAGCTTCGTGCCGTGGATGGAATCTCCTTCGCGATCCATAAAGGCGAGACCTTCAGTCTGGTTGGCGAAAGCGGCTGCGGCAAATCGACCACCGGCCGCCTGGTGACCCGTCTGCTGACGCCGAATAGCGGCGAGGTGCTGTTTAACGGAACGGATATTAGCGGATACAACGAGAATCAGATGCGCCCGCTGCGCAAAGACATGCAGATGGTCTTTCAGGATCCGTACGCCTCTCTTAATCCAAGGATGAAAGTCAAAGAACTGGTAGCGGAGCCCTTGCTGATTCATACCAAGCTGAGCACCAAAGAGCGGGACAAACTGGCCTGCGAGCTTCTGGAAACGGTCGGATTAAACAGTTTCCATGCCGAGCGTTTTGCTCATGAGTTCAGCGGCGGTCAGCGGCAGCGGATCGGCATTGCCAGAGCGCTGTCCGTGCGTCCGAATCTAATTGTTGCCGACGAGCCTGTGTCCGCGCTGGATGTTTCCATCCAATCGCAGGTGCTGAACCTGCTGCAGGATCTTCAAGAGGAATACGGCCTGACTTATCTGTTCATCTCCCATGATCTCAGCGTGGTTGAGCATATCAGCGACCGAATCGGCGTCATGTATTTGGGAGCGCTCGTGGAGACCGCCGATAAAGATACGCTGTATGATCGCCCGCTGCATCCTTACACTCAAGCGCTGCTATCTTCGGTACCCGTTCCGGATCCGAAGCAGAAGAAGGAACGGATCATTCTGAAGGGTGATCTGCCTAGTCCGGTGAATCCTCCGACAGGCTGCCGCTTCCATACACGCTGTCCTTCCTGCATGGAAGTGTGCAAACAGATTACGCCGGTCTATCGTGAGGTTGAGCCGGGCCATCAGGTGGCATGCCATTTATATGACGATGAAATCACGAAAAACGCTTAACAAACGCTTAACAGCGATGATTCTCTTATAGAGGAGGGAAGGCTCGATGAACATCACAATAGATGAAGCTCACCTGGCAGATACTTCGATTTATGTGGTTTATGAGGGCGAGGAGTCTCATTTTCGTTTAACGGAATCTCGAAAGCAGCGCATGACGCTGACGTGGTTCTTTGGCCGCTCCGATCAAGAAGCGGATGATCTAATTGTCGGCATGGGGCAGCGTTCAAATCTGACGTTGGAGCAAGTGCGCAGAACAGGCGCATCAGCTGCGAGAGCATTGCTCAAGGAGAATAAAACAAGCGCAGCGCTGATTCGCCCCTCAGTCCGCGGCGTCGGGGCATCTTCCCGGATTTCGATAGAGGATGAACTCCAGGCGTGGGTTGAAGGCTGGATGTATGGACTATATCAATTCAATAAGCATCGCGGGGTCACGGCCAATCTGCAATCCCTGTCTCTTCATCTTCGACTGGAAGACTGGGAGGGGCTCTCCCGTGAAGATCTGGAAGCCATTATACAGACGGCAGAAATCCGGATCGAAGGGACGCAGTTCACCCGTGACCTGGTGAATGAGTCTCCGGAAACGTTAAATCCGGAAGCGTTCGTAGCGGTTGTTGAGGACCGTTTCAAGAAGGCACCCGTTCAGCTACATGTGTATCGCGGACAAGAGCTCCATGATCGGCAGATGAACGGTCTGATCGCCGTGGGAGCCGGCAGCAAGCATGAGCCTGCCATGATTGAGATTGCCTATAATGGGGCGGGTTCCGAGAAGGAGAGCCCTCATATTATACTCATCGGCAAAGGTGTAACCTTTGATATGGGCGGTATGAACGTTAAAATCGGCCGAGACATCAGCGATGCTCGTATGGATATGGGAGGCGCTGCAGCGGTCGTGGGTGCCATGGATATTCTGGTATCGCAAAAAGCTCCGGTACGCGTAACGGCGCTGATCGCCGTTGCGGATAATTTATCGGGACCGGATGCGATGCTACCATCTTCCGTCGTTCATTATCCGAACGGTTTAAGCGTTCAGGTCGCCAATACGGATGGGGAGGGCAGATTGATCATTGCCGATGCACTGCTGCATGCAGCGAATCTTGGCGCAGATAAAGTGATTGATATCGCAACCCTCACCGGTAATGTCGGAGCCGCATTGGGCTTGGAGATTGCGGGCATCTGGGGCGACCCACAGATTACGGCCGATTTGGTTGAGATCGGTGAGCGTAATGGAGAGCGCGTATGGCCTATGCCGCTGATGGACGAGTACGAATCAGAGCTTAGAAGCGATTATGCCGATCTGAAAAATGTCGGTACGTCCACTTTGGCTGGTGCTATAACGGCTGCGCTGTTTATCCGTCATTTTGTGGCGGATTCCATGGAATGGGTGCACATCGATATGGCGGGCACGGTCCAGTATAAACGGGAATTCCCTCATTCCGCAGCGGGTGCTACCGGATACGGCGCGAGATTGCTCGCGGATTATGTGGAGAAGCAGTTTTCCCATGCATAAAGAATCAACTTCAATAAGGAGTGACGATGATGCTGCTTGAAATAATCGCAACATGCGTGGATGATGCCATCACAGCAGAGCAGAATGGCGCGGACCGCCTGGAATTGATCACGGCGATCACCGAAGGCGGGCTTACGCCGGGAATCGGGCTTGTAGAAGAGGTTGTGAAAGCCGTTCAGATTCCTGTTCATGTCATGGTCAGACCTCATAGCAGATCCTTTGTGTACAACGAACATGATATAGCTACCATGATCGCGGAGGTGAAGGCGATCCGCAAGGCAGGCGCAGCTGGCGTAGTAATCGGCATGTTGACTCCGGAAGGAAAGATTGACGAGGTCTCCTTAGTCAAAATGCTGGAATGGACAGGGGATATGCAGGTCACGTTCCACCGGGCTTTTGATGAATTGGAGGATCAGTTCGAAGGGCTTCGTACATTGCAGAAATACCGGTCGGTTACCCGCGTCTTAACGTCTGGCGGACCGCAGTCTGCACCGCAAGCCATCCCGAGAATTCGGGAGCTCGTAGAACATACGGCAGGAAGCGAGCTTAAAATATTGGCAGGCAATGGCCTGAAGTGGGAAATCATACATGATTTTATCGACCAGACCGGCGTGAGCGAGGTGCATTTCGGCTCCGCTGTCCGGTATGGCCGATCAGGGCTGAAGCCCATTGATCCGGTTGAGCTGCGATCATTGGCTGACAGCTTACATCAATAGAAGTAGCAAACCTATCGGAAACAGGTGAACAAAAATTGCAAACCGTATTGAATAAACAGCAAGAATTTGTGGTTGGCGTTGACCTTGGGGGTACGAAGATCGCGGCAGCGCTCTTTGATTCCGAAGGACAGCTGCTGAACCGGGAGCAAATGGAGACGGCAGGCGCCCGTACGGCCGAAGAAGTGGTTACGAGAATTACGAATATGATTCGCAGCGTCTCGGGCGGCCAATCGCTCCGAGGGATTGGCATGGCTTCGCCGGGAACGGTTAACAGCCGGGAGGGCATTGTCATTCACGGGACGAATCTGCCGCAATGGACGAATGTTCCCCTCAAAGCATGGATGGAACGTGAGCTGCATACGGAAGTTCAGGTGCTGAATGATGCTAATGCAGCCGCATGGGGAGAGTATGTAAGAGGTGCTGGAAGAGGGGCGACGAACATGGTGTACGTGACGCTGAGCACCGGTATCGGCTCAGGCATCGTGCTGGATGGGAAGCTGTTCCTGGGCAGCAGTTCCTTTGCTGGGGAACTGGGACACCATATCATTGATCCCAGCGGTCCGCAGTGCAATTGCGGCAGCCACGGCTGTTGGGAGGTATTTGCTTCTGGAACAGCCATCGGACTCGCAGCATCCCAGCGAATGCTTACCCAGCCAAGTGTCATCTCAGAACTGGCTGCAGCTGATGCGGGAGTGAACGCCAAGCATGTATTCGAGGCCAAACGTCTTCAAGACCCCGTTGCAGTGGAGGTCATTGATCGTGCCATCTATTACATGGCGCTTGGACTGGTTAACGTCATTCACAGCTTTAACCCGGATCGCATCGTCATTGGCGGGGGTGTGAGCAGAGCAGGTGAGCTGTTGTTCCCGCAGCTGCGGGAAATGACGGATAAGCTGGTCATGCCGTCCTATTTAGGGACGTACGAGATCGTTCCTGCAGGACTTCGGGACGATGTTGGTCTGGTTGGAGCTGCGGCTTTGTTCCAGTAGCATAGGCCTGAAGAGAATGATACGAATAGGATCAATGATAAATAGATACCAGAAAGAGCGCTCGGAATGACGACGTAGTATCAAGTTACCTAGCTAAAGAGAAATCAACAAAAGCCGCCCTTCTGAGGGCGGCTTTCCAATTATTTATAGAGAGAGCGGGAAACGGAGCGATCATTTATTTGCGTCATAAGTCCGTAACAAGTAACAAGTGATAGGCGTGAACCGTAAACCGTCATCCGTTTGCGCTGGAGTCGATTTTTTTGGTTTCTGGTTAGGTTTGTTTGTATCCGACAAACAATAAACGGTTGCTCGCACTTTCCCGCCCGCCGGCGGAAACCGCCGGCTCCAAACCCGCACGTGGGGTGACCTGCAGGCTTGGAGCCGGCGGCTGTCGCTATTCCATGTACTTGGATGCGTCAAACGTAATCAGAGACGTATGATTGGCATGCTCAATCAGCGAAGAGAGCTTGGTTACCTCGCGTTCCTTCTTGCGGGCTTGCGCCTGATATGCCTCCGGATCATATAAGGCGACGTTGAACAGCGTTATGGCACCGTCTCCGCTGCCACGGCTGCTCTGGCGCTCCAGCTTCTTGCGGGAGCCGAGATGGGCAAGCTGTCCGATATCGCTGCGTATTTGTTTGGCCAGCTCGATCGCTTCCATGATCGTAATGTCGGAGCCGTTCCAGGGAATAGTCTGCGTGGTATTGGAGATTGCCATCAGCAAATCCAGCTTCCTATAATCCGCTGCGGCCGCTTCGATTTCTTCCGTAATGGCATCCACGCTGCGCGTAGGGTATTCCGCCGTCTCCCCTTTTTCAATGATCGTGCTGCTATTGTTCAAGCGTTCCGACATCAACTGATTGATGAGACGGTTAATTGCTGCCCGGACAGCTAGTGCTTCTGCCATCGTTATTTGACTCATAAGTGAAGGATCACCTCTTTAATTTCATTTCTATTATGTAAACGTAAAGATTTGTAAAAAGTTGCTAGATTAATAAAAAAAGCAGCGCGAGAAGAAAAACAGAGTTACATAATTGTCATGACTGAGTGAGAGGGTTAACTAATATCCGACCGAAATTCTTCATCTTTACGACAGCTCCGAACATAAAACGATAGATTTTTAGGATATGATTGACAGCATCCTTGCTTGTATACTATATTAAGAGAAGGTTACAAAACGTTAATGAATTTTGCCGAATTTCGTTTGTGAAAACGGGGGAACCGTCTTGGGTGAATTACTCTTGTATAGAGAGTATAGGGAACCTTCAACCGAACCCTTAGCTAACTCCGTAGGCATCGAAGGAGAGAACATATTTTGAAGAAGTTTGTCATCACCTTGCTAGGGTCTGCAATTATTTTTTCTTCTGGTGCCGTTTCAGCATTTGCTGATCAACAACCGAATTTTCAGTATCAAGTGAAGCAATTGGTAGGAACTCCATACAAATGGGGCGGAACAACTACCAGCGGGTTTGATTGCTCCGGATTTATACTGTACATGTTTAGAAATTTCGATATTGATCTTCCGCGCACTTCCCAAAGCCAGGCTAAAGCGGGCGAACATGTGGATCGTGAAGATCTGCGGGTTGGAGATTTGGTATTCTTCAATACAAGCGGTAGCGGAATTTCCCATGCAGGCGTTTACATTGGTGACGGACAATTTGCACATGCTTCCAGCAGCAAGGGAGTCAGAATCAGCAAGCTTAGCGATTCCTATTACGAGCCGCGTTATGTCACGGCACGTCGTGTTTTGAGTCAAGAAAACTATGCGAAGCTGGTAGGAAGCGCAAGCTAATTGGATAACGCAGCCATTTAGGGTACGATACATAACCAGAAAGCCTGACAAAGGGATGACCTTGTCAGGCTTTCTTTTTTTAGATATTGGAAAGTATAAACTTCGAAGCTTGTGACTTTCTGATATCGCAAGAAAAACTTCTACTAACTGCGGTCTGTCATCTGTGAAAGTACCTCGATAGACGTTTTTCTTACTATAAGTCGATCATCCCACAAGGGGTGTTCGGTTACTCCTTAACAACAGAGGCATTCACGGCAGCTTCCATTCCATTGTTATAGAGGCGGAACAAGCCTAGGCGCCAGAAAGCAGCACCTTTCAGGTCATAACGTTTGGCCAAGCCGAGTTTATCGTCCACGGAAGTGGCGGTTTCGCTGCTTAAACTGATGCCAAGCAAGAGCTTCTGCTTCGGGACGCCTGCTTGGAGTGCCAACTGAATCGCTTGGTCCACGAGACTGTTCGGTTCGGGAACCTGAGATTTGGTTCCGACCGGATTGTACTGATAAGCCATAACAATCAAGTCATCAGCGATGGAGGCCAGCGTCTTGTAATCATATCCTTTATAAGCGCTGTTCAATGGCGGCACCGCTAAAGACAGGGCAACGTCATTCGGCAATGCCACTTTCAATTGCTTGACGTAATCATTGAGCAGCTTCTGCTGCTTCACGGCATCCAGTTTAAATCCGAGCCCTTCAAAATCAAGCACAACTCCGCCGAATCCGTTCTCCGCTACCGCGGCTGTGATGCCTTCAATGGACTTTTGGCGCAAACTGCTGTCGCTCAAGACTTTGGTTAATTCGCCGTTTCCATCCAAGGCATAGACCATGAGGTACGGTTTAATCTCCTGGTCTGCAGCATCGGCAACAATTGATTGCGGCGTAACGTCGCCGGCCGAAGCGGGAAGGCGGTACTCATCCCCTTGAAGCGTGAACTGACCCTCGCGATCGATACGGCTCCAGCCAAAGGCGACAGAATTCATGGATTCCACGAGATCCCGTTCTTGGAACGATTGTAATGCATAGAAAGCTCTCAAATGCATGTCGCGCTGCGGCGATACCAGGGAGACTGTACGAGTCGCCTGGTTCCAGCCCACATCAACGCCGAATTGGCTGCTGAACGAGCTGAGCGGGATCAGCACACGGCCTTCCTTTTGGACTGGCGGAGCTGCAAGCTTCACTTTTTTACCGTTGACGGTTGCGTTCGTGCTCCCCACTTGAAGTAATACTTCGGTCGATTGGCCTTTCACGCTGCCAATGGCCTTCACGGTTTGCGTCTTGCTATTCCACGTGATTTGAATGCCCAGTGCTTCTCCAACCGTCCGGAATGGAACGTAGGTGACCCCTCTGTCAACCCGCGGAGCCGCATCGAAGGTTAGCGTAACGTCATCCAGCTTTACCGATATGGCAGGCTCTGCATGTACCTGGCTAACATGGGGGGTGGTGCCGAGCAGGGATAAGGCAAGAACGGCAGCAGCAGCTGTTTTTCCTATTTGTTTGTGCAGCATGCTTATGTATTTCCTCCGATCCATTAAAATAATAGAATGATTTCATAGAATATGGAATTGGGTCTAGCATACGTTAGTATAGCAAAATTTTCATAGAGTTCCAATTCCATGATGTCAATGTCATAGAATCGATAAGAGTAAGCATGTTGAATTTTTAAACTTTCCAGTATAATAAATGAAGGATTTGATACATAACCTGATGATGACATGCATAGGGGGATAATACGGGTGTTTAAATTCTGGAAGAAGAAAAAGGGCGGGGATAGCGGAGACAAAGCCTCGATCCCTGCAGCGGAAGAGATGATGGAAGCCGTACCGGATCCGATCATTGAACTTGCAGGCCGTGAGGTTCGCCGCAGCGTGGCGCCTGTTCTTGGCATGACGGTGCTTGATCTGGCCGAGCGGAATGAGGTGGACTGGAACTCTTTTTGCAAAAGAGGAACTTGTGCGCGCTGCCGCTGCATGGTGGTGGAGGGAATCGAATATTTGTCCGAGCCCAGTCTGGCCGAAGAGCGGCGCCTGGATCCAGAAGAAATCGAAGAAGGCTACCGACTGGGATGCCAGAGCAAGATCGAAGCTGTCGGTCCCATCAAAATCAAGCATGCCCCATACTTTTGACGACATCGAAGGCAGATTGCCGTTCATATTTAAAAAGCAGGCAGCCGTACCACAACGGCTGCCTGCTTTGCGGGAAAGATAAAATTGCAATCCCTTACTCCGTACCCAGTTTGCTCTGTTCCCGGAACGAGCTCGGCGTTTGACCGGTAATTTTTTTGAATAACATCGAGAAGTACTTATCATTGCCGTAACCGACTTGTGAAGCAACCTCATGTACCGGCATTTCGGAATCCGCCAGCAGGCGCTTGGCCTCTTCAATCCGGCGGGATATCAAGTAATTGAAGGGGGAATCTCCGACTTCTTTTTTGAACAGATGGGATAAATAATGCTGACTGACATACATGGTATCGGCAATGTCCTTGAGACTGATGCTCTGGGTATAGTTGGTGTCGATAAAGTGTTTGGTCCGCAGCGCGATTTCGTTCTTGCCCTTCAAGGACTGGAATTGGTGTTTAACGTCCACAATGCGATAGATTACGGTAATCAATGACATCAGCAGGTTGGTGCTCAGCGTTTCATACCCCAGCACCTGCGAATCGCATTCACGGAGGATCTCGGAAAGATAGCTCTCCACTTTATAGGCGTATTTCTCACAGGATATGACTGGCTCCACATAGGCCGGGAGCAGCATTCCCTGGGGAACCCCTTCAATGTGAAGCGAATCCACGCCGCAGTAGATCACCTTGAAAGGTCCGTCCGTGATGGATCTTTCCTCATGAGGAATGCCGGGGTTATATATCGCGACATCGCCCTTGTGGAGTTCGTATATTTTTCCTGCAATCGTGAATTCTCCGCATCCTTCTACAACATAGATGATCTCGCAGAAATCATGAATTTGTGGCGGTCCATAAAAGAAGTCCTCGTCCACGACCTGCCCGGCAAAGAGCAGCTCCGGATTTTTGATGAAGCGGAAATGATCGCTTTTGCTATGCGAGATTTCAATCTTTGGCACGGTCTTGTCCCTCCTGGAAAGCAACATCCTCTACCTATTATAATGCAAAACGCCCTTTCATGCGGAAATCGTTTACATCTGCTATTCGGGATGGTTCACTGTCTTGCTGAAATTAGGATCCGATATAACAAAATAGTGGGTTATCTCTTGCACCGAATCATCTTACAATGATGTCATAATCCTTATAGGGAGGCGTGACATACATGACAATTGAAAACGATTACAGATGGCGGGACGGATTTCCGAGAATCGGGATTCGCCCTACGATAGATGGAAGACGGAGAGGGGTTCGCGAATCTCTCGAGGAACAGACCATGAATCTGGCAAAGGCCGTCGCCGAGATGTTGACGAAGGAGCTCAAATATCCGAACGGCGAGCCGGTTGAATGCGTGATTGCGGATACGTGCATTGGTGGAGTGGCCGAAGCGACTGCAGCCGCCAAAAAATTCAAAAATGCCGAAGTCGGCCTAACCATAACCGTTACGCCTTGCTGGTGTTACGGCACCGAGACGATGGATGTCGATCCTTCGCGTCCAAAGGCGGTATGGGGCTTTAACGGAACAGGGCGTCCAGGCGCGGTTTACCTGGCTGCCGTACTGTCGGCCCATGCCCAGAAGGGGCTTCCTGCATTCGGCATCTATGGCGAAGACGTTCAGGATGAAGGGGATACCCGTATTCCGGACGACGTTCAAGAGAAACTTCTGCGTTTTGCACGGAGCGGTTTGGCTGCAGCGTACATGCGCGGACAATCGTATTTGTCCATGGGCTCGGTGTCGATGGGTATCGCCGGCTCGATCGTGGACGACAGCTTCTTCCAGGAGTATCTGGGCATGCGGAACGAATATGTAGATATGAGCGAGTTTACGCGCCGCTTGGAAGAGGGCATCTATGATCCTGAAGAATATGAACAGGCGCTTGCTTGGGTGAAGGAGAACTGTACGGAAGGACCGGATAACAATCCGGATCATCTCCAGAACAGCCGGGAGCGCAAAGATCTGGAGTGGGAAACCGTCGTCAAAATGACGCTGATCACCCGCGATTTGATGATCGGTAATCCGCGCCTGAAGGAGCTTGGCTTTGAAGAGGAGGCGCAGGGCCACAGCGCTATCGCTTCCGGATTCCAAGGTCAGCGGCAGTGGACGGATCATTCCCCTAACGGTGACTTCCTGGAGACGATCCTCAACTCCTCCTTCGATTGGAACGGCAGACGTTCGCCGTATATCGTGGCAACCGAGAATGACAGCCTGAACGGAGTCGGCATGCTGTTCGGATACCTGTTAACCAATACGGCACAGATTTTCGCGGATGTGCGTACTTACTGGAGTCCGGCTTCGGTAGAACGGGTTACCGGCTATAAGCTTGAAGGAAAAGCAGAGAATGGCATCCTGCATCTGATCAATTCCGGCTCGGCTGCACTGGATGGAACGGGTGAGCAGGAGATTGACGGCAAACCGGCAATGAAGCCATTCTGGGAGATCACGGATGAAGAGGTCGAACGCACGCTGAAGGCCACGCAGTGGAGACCGGCTAACTTGGAGTATTTCCGGGGCGGCGGTTACTCGACCGACTACTTGACGCGCGGCGGCATGCCGATGACGATGTTCCGTCTTAACCTGGTAAAAGGGCTTGGTCCCGTGCTGCAAATTGCCGAAGGCTATTCCTTGGATCTGCCGGCGGAGGTACACGACACGCTCGACAAGCGTACAGACCCGACATGGCCAACGACCTGGTTTGTGCCGAACCTTACGGGACAGGGTGCGTTTTCAAGCGTTTATGAGGTCATGAACCAGTGGGGCGCTAACCATGGCGTAATCAGTTACGGACATATCGGAGCGGATCTCATCACCCTAGCCTCGGTCCTGCGTATTCCGGTCAACATGCATAATGTGCCAGCCCAAGAGGTGTTCCGCCCACGCGCATGGGGAATGTTCGGAACGACCGATCCGGAGAGCGCAGACTTCCGCGCTTGTCAGAATTTCGGCCCTCTATATAAATAAGGTTAACGAGAGGAGTAGGAGAACATGCTGAACATGGAAACGAGAAATGAACTCTGCAAGTATGCCAAAAAAATCGTCGACAGCGGACTCGTTGTAGGACCGGGAGGAAACATCAGCGCGAGAGCCGGAGACAAAATGTATTTGTCCCCGAGCGGTTTTGCGCTGGAGGAGATTGAACCGGAGCAATGGATCGAAGTCGATATCCCGACCGGCGATATTACCGATATAGGATTACGGCCTTCGTCCGAAGTGCTGATGCACCTGTATGGTTACCGGAGCAACCCCGATATCGGGGCGATGGTGCATACACATCCATCCCACTGCATTGCCTTTACGCTAGTTGAGAGGGAGCTGCCTGTGATGTTTCCGGACCAGGCGGCATTGGTTGGACGTACGGCATACATCCCTTACATCATTCCTACGACAGATTTGCTGGCAGATGCCGTCGCGGAGAAAGTAACGACGGCCAGTTCCATCCTGCTTGGTAACCATGGACTGGTTACAACCGGCCGGAATCTGCGTGAAGCGTATTACCGAACCCAGGTAGTTGAGGAGAGCGCCAAAATTTATCTGAGCGCTAAGGCTGCCGGCACACCGGTGCCGCTGACAGATCAGGAAGTGGATGATATCGCTGCGCTGGAGAGCGAAGATTATCGTATTCAGCTCCTGCAGAAGATGAAATAGAAAGATTGTGGGTCAGATCCGGTTGTTCAAACTCGGATCGGTATAGTACTAAGGTGAGAAAGGATGCGGCTTATGAGCAATTCATCCGCGGTGCTTGCGTTTGACTTGGGGGCCAGCAGCGGCCGGGCGCTGCTGGGCGAGATCAGCTCTGCTGATCATGAATCGCCCGGCATGCTGAAGATTACCGAGATTCACCGCTTTGCCAATATACCCGTCCAGATGGGACAGCATTTGCACTGGAATTTCCCGATGCTGCTGCAGGAGGTTAAGCATGGCATCCGTAAAGCGTTCCAAGCCGGCTATCAACCGGTTAGTTATGGCATCGATTCATGGGGCGTCGATTATGGACTGATTGACCGTAACGGGGAGCTCATCGGAGTTCCTTATCATTACCGGGATCTGCGGACGGAAGGCATGGTGGAGGAAACCTGCGAGCAGGTCGGGAGAGAACGTCTGTTTCAAGAAAGCGGACTGCAATTCATGCCGTTTAACACGATCTTCCAGTTAAATGCGATGCTCAAGTCAAACTCTCCGATGCTTGATATTGCAGATAAGTTCCTACTCACTCCGGATCTTCTGAACTATTATCTGACGGGGGTCCAGGCGTGCGAGTTCACCATGGCCACCACGACTCAGCTCTATCATGTTACAGAAGGCAAGTGGAATGAGCCCTTAATGGAGGAGCTGGGGCTTTCCGCATCCCTGTTCATTGAACCCGTACAACCGGGAACCGTGATTGGAAGGCTGCAGGATGCCGTGGCGCAAGAGCTGGGCGTTCCGGCGATTAAAGCGATTGCCGTGGCATCACATGATACGGAATCCGCCGTGGTAGCCGTTCCTGCAAACACCTTCCGATTTGCCTATCTTGTATGCGGTACCTGGTCGCTTCTCGGAACCGAGCTTCCGGAGCCGCTTGTCCATACGGACGTGCTGGAAGAAGACTTCTCCAATGAGGGTGGAGCTTATCAAACCTTTCAATTGCTGAAGAATATCATGGGTCTTTGGATTCTTCAGGAGTGCAAGCGTCAATGGGAGAATCAAGGATTGACGTATTCATTTGCAGAGCTGGTCGAACTTGCTCAGGACGCGGAATCGTTCCGCAGCTTCATAAACCCGGATGACCTGCGCTTCATGAATCCGGCGGATATGCCGGCTGAAATCCGGGATTATTGCCGGGAGACAGGGCAGCCCATTCCTCATAGCACCGGAGAGTATGTCCAGTGCATACTGCAAAGCTTGGCTATGAGATACCGGGAAGTGCTTGAGCGAATGGAGGTTCTGACAGGGTACCATTACGATGGGCTCCATATGGTTGGCGGCGGCATTCAAAACGAGCTGTTGTGCTGTTATACGGCCAATGCCATGGGCCGAACAGTGTGGGCCGGACCGATTGAGGCAAGTGCCATCGGGAATATGCTGGTTCAATTTGTGGCGAACGGCACATTGCGCAATCGGGAAGAGGGAGTGGAACTCGTCAAGCGGTCTTTTCCGCTTGCCTGGTACGAGCCTGAGTCCAACGAGGATTGGGAGGCAGCATTCCAGCATTACAAGTCATTGTCGAACAACAGCAGATACAACCGTAAGGTTAAGGAAATCTTAGAGAATGACGTCTCCTAACATATCCAAGCCTTATATCCAAATTCGATAGAGAAGGATGTCATATCATGCTAAAAGGCATATCTCATGTGCTCTCGCCTGAGCTGTTGAAGATTCTGATGGAGATGGGGCACGCGGATGAAATTGTGCTCGGCGATGCCAATTTTCCGGCAGCCAGTCATACACAGCGGTTGGTCCGGGCAGACGGACACGGAATTCCTGCGTTATTAAACGCGATATTGCCGTTATTTCCGCTCGATACGTATGTTGAGTCCCCGGTAGCGCTGATGGCTGTGACGCCAGGGGATACCGTAGAAACTCCGATCTGGAATGAATACCGTGAGATCGTGAAGCAGTTTCATCCCGTTCCCGTCCAGTTTGATGAGGTAGAGCGATTCTCGTTCTATGAGCGGGCGAAGAATGCTTATGCCATCGTGTCGACCGGCGAAAAAGCGCTGTACGCAAATATTATCCTCAAAAAGGGCGTAGTCGTTTAGAATAATTGATTCAATAGTTAAAGATAAGATCGCTGCGGCGGTCTTTTTTTCGGTTTCAGTTTGGGCTTTCATTAATATTGCTTCATTAATGACGCTTTCCAGACGGACCATGGACAAAACCATGACATGAAAGGGCTACAAAAAGAAGAGACAACCTGAGATCGACAAACAATCGAAAGATTTGCTGATACCTACATTCCAGCCATTTTGGTTATGTTTACAACACTGATTCAGGTACTTAGGTGATGGCACCATAAAGACAAACAGGCAGCCGGTTAGACCGGCTGCCTAGGAACTTCAAGAATTTCAAGAACTTTCAGAAAACTACCGGTTATACCACCACTGCTGTTCCGCTGACGGCCACCATCAGCATTCCCTCACGAATGACCTCATAGTCGATGTCCACCGCTACAATAGCGTTGGCCCCCATTCGCTCAGCCTTGTCTTTCATCTCGGTAAACGCTACATCCCTTGCTTCCTGCAGCTTGTTCTCGTAGGCACCAGAGCGCCCACCAACAAAATCGGTAATGGAGGCCATAAAGTCCCTCACTACATTAGCGCCCATAATGACTTCGCCGTTCACAATGCCGATATACCTTTTAACCGGGTAACCTTCAATGGTAGATGTCGTTTTAATAATCATTTGATCTTCCTTCTTTCAAATAATTTTTAAATGCGTTTACGAAATAAAAGCACCTTTCACCTGATGCTGATGCTGATTTGGATTGCAGTACTAGGAAGTATACGATCATCTACCAGCGTGAGTGCTTTCTTTTAGTACGCCGACAGAAGAGGATTGGTTTCATGAATGGGCGTAAGAAGATAATTATAAGATGGAAAATGCTTATTGAAGTTGCAAAACAGGTGGTCGAATAGGCGGTTGTTTCCTAATATATAGTAGTCACGCAAACAAATCTTGCATTGAAACCTGTAAGCCTGGATAAAGTTTGGATTCCGCAAAAGAGTCTTGGGCTTGGGAGAAGTAGTTCACATCCGCGATCTCGCCGTCGGACAAGGAAAAGAGGATAACTTGAGCTTTCATCGGATCAACGATCCAATACTCTTTTACGCCGCACTGTCGGTATAGATCAAGCTTCGGAATCATGTCCTTGCTGCGCGTAGACGGAGACAACACCTCGATGACGAGGTCAGGCGTACCCATATAATTCCCCTTCTCATTGATTTGATCTTTATCGCATATGACGACCAGATCCGGTTGCACGACACAGATATTTGTCTCCTCCTTCTTCAATGTAATATCAAGGGGAGAAGTCAGTGGTGTACAGGGTTTTCCTTTAAACCAATTGTAAAATGTGCCATGCAGTTCATTAACTGCATGTTGGTGGTTGTATGAAGGGGAAGCCATGTTATACACGACTCCGTCGATCAGCTCGTGGCGCTGTTCCGAGCCTTCGGTTAGTTCCAGGAAATCCTCGTAAGTGACTTTGTCATTGTCGGCTGTATACTTCACAGCCCCTTCTCTCAGGACAAGTTCTGTGCCAGCATAGACTATTAATTTGGCAACATCTTTGCCGTTTCTCGTCACGATGATTTCCTCGCCTGCCTCAGTAAACTTAAGATACTTTCCGAAATTGTTTTGCATATCGGTGGAAGGGACTCTCATAAAATTCACCTCGGTTTAGCTAATTTTATTATATCATAGCTAAATATAAGGTGCGTTTCAATTAAAATAGCTAATTTATTAGTATAATTAATGTGCTGACTTGGGTGAAACCCGGCTACATGAAATCGTTCGAAAGTACATCAAGCTGGAAATGACAAGCTGCCCAGACATATAACTTACTTATTTCAATGACAAAATATATTACAGCTCACACCCCGCTGCCCGGCTGCAGCGGGGAGCTTTGCTCACCGTTCAAGCCCCCACCTGAACGGTGAGATACAAAACCTCCAGCAAGATCGGTGTGCCGGGCAGGAGCATATCACCGGGAGAATGCAAGGTTAGTGCTTCCGGCGTGAGGGTGTAGATTCGGCCTTCCTGAATCATGCCGTTGATATAAACCGTTGAGGAGGTATTCGGACCGACCGCAATGCTCTGAAATGTATGATTTCCGTCATCATCCGTAAATTGATCAGCAGATACGACAAAGGGAGCATCCAGATTAACCTCGGACATCAATACATAAAAGTACCGAAGCGTGGTCGGCAGTACAATGATCTCCGGCACGATTACGCTTCCGGGTAATCCTTGGATGCCCTGTGGACCAGGGGGACCGGGAGGACCCGGAGGACCTTGAGAACCTGGGATGCCCTGCACCCCGGGAATGCCTTGAATCCCCGGAAAACCAGGCAGCCCTTGGGGACCCGTCTGACCCGGAATGCCAGATGCTCCGGCGGGGCCCGGTAGACCTGGCGCGCCTGGAGGCCCTTGAATGCCAGGATCACCTTGCAGACTTGGATTACTTGGCTGTCCAGGCAATCCAGGTAATTCAGGTAATCCTTTAGAGCTCCTTATCGGTTGTGTTTCCGACCATTCAGATGGAATGATGGCCGGATAATCGGATCTGGTCTTGCGCGGTCGGAACCTTTTTCTATTGCTAGGTGATACGACACGTTTACATTGGCGCTTCTTGAGGTTTCTGTGTTTGTGATGCCTAGAGGATTTTATTATTGGAGACCGCTTCCGTTTAATCACGGGAGTTTTCAGTCTTATCACCGCCCCGGATGAATGTATGTACTTAGTTTATGTCATCGGTGGGGGAGTCGAGTGGACATATATCCTTTGCTTACGGATATATTGACCGGATCATACGTCATTCTCTCATTTATTTTTGCTTGAATAGGGAGAATGCCGGGATCAAAACTTAAAAACTATCATTTAATGATAATATGGCAAAGAGTCATAGTTGCAACATCCCTAATTAGGAGGAGTGATGATATGCCCGTTATTAAACCTATCATTACCGCTATCGCAACGGTTCCCGTTGCAACTGGCGGAACGATCACCACAACGGTAACGCCAGCGGTAACCCGTTATTTTGCACTGATCGCCGAGGGTATGATTGGAGCAGACTCGATTACCATGCCGGCAACGAGTTTTGTCGATGATGCCGAAGCAGCCGTGACAGCATTCCCCGCGTTGACAGGTTCAGAATACTTTAATGTGTATATCAACGGCATGCTTCAACAACTTTCCTTATCGACATTAACAACTGCCAGCTTGGTGCTCGATACGACGGATGTTCCGGTGGGCATACCGGTGTTATTGGAAATCGCCAGTTTCACGAACACAGCATCCGCTATCACGACACAGCCGACGATATCAGCGCCGGTCATTACGATCATAAGTTAATCGTCAAGGAAAGGGTTGCCCTGATCAATAAGATTAGGGCAATCTTTTTTAAAAAAAGGAGCGGATCAAGAAGTCATTCTTGGTCCGCTTTAAAGTCTGATAACATGCAGGTAGTGCTCGCGAGTACGCATTAATAAGAGGGATTTTGTTCCTATATCCCGAATTACATATAGGATCCTGAAACGTTTGGAGGCTAAAATATGAAACATTAATCCCCACCATCTACCGTAAGTTCAGAAAGATAAGTCAGGGGGACTATATATATGATCAAGGATAAAAAAGCATGGATTGTGGAAGCAACCATTTCGGATATGCAGCATGCAATGGCAGAGGGGTGGATGACTTCAGTAGAGTTGGTTCAATTGTATCTGGAGCGGATCGGGTTATATGATGGAATTCTCCGATCAATCCTTGAGGTAAACCCTGAAGCGCTGCAAATTGCCGAGGAGCTGGACCTGGAGCGCAAGGACCAGGGTGCAAGAGGATTGCTTCACGGGATTCCAATCCTGCTTAAGGACAATATCGACACCGGAGATCGGCTGCATACGAGTGCCGGCTCCATCACCCTTGCGGATTCGTTTGCTGCCAAAGATTCCTTTGTTGCTGCGAATCTGCGTAAAGCGGGTGCTGTTATTTTGGGTAAGAGCAACATGACCGAATGGGCGAACTTTATGTCCCCGACCATGTGGGCAGGATATTCGTCAAGAAACGGTCTTACATTAAACCCATACGGTCCAGGGGAAATGTTTGTTGGTGGTTCAAGTTCAGGCTCTGGTGCTGCGGTGGCGGCGAATTTGGCCGCAGCGGCCATTGGGACGGAAACATCAGGATCGATTATCAGTCCTTCCAGCCAGAACAGCCTGGTTGGCATTAAGCCGACGATTGGACTGGTAAGCCGTTCAGGTATCATACCTATCACTCACACACAGGATACGGCAGGTCCAATGACCAGAACGGTGCAAGATGCAGTGATTCTGCTTAGCGCGATCGCGGGAGCTGATGATCTGGACGAAGTGACCAAGATCGATTCTCAAAAAAGGGTGGAGGACTACACGGAGTATCTGGATTCGAGTTATTTGAAGAAAGCCCGAATCGGGATCCCCCGATACTACTATAAGCACCTGGATCGGGATAGACTAGATATTGTAGAGTCCGCCATTGAAGTGCTGCGGAATCAAGGAGCTACCATAATTGATCCGGTGGAGCTGCCTTGCCAGGATACCAAATGGGACGCCAATGTCCTTCGCTATGAGTTCAAAAAATATGTCAATGATTATTTGGAGAACGTAGATGCGTCTCTGCCTGTTCATTCGCTAGCCGAGGTTATCGCTTATAATGAGGCACACGCCGAGGTTGCCTTGAAATATGGACAGGGCACATTGATTTGGGCCGAGGAAACGAGCGGCACATTGACCGAAGCAGAGTATCTTAAGAGCAAGCAGAAGAATAAAGAAATGGCGGGAGCGAGAGGGATTGACCATGTTTTGCAGGCGTATCAGCTGGACGCCCTGCTGTTTCTGGGTAATGAATATGGACCGGATTTGGCTGCCCGGGCAGGGTATCCATCGGTAACCGTTCCTGGCGGCTATGCCGAGAATGGCGTCATTGCGCCGGGAGGATATATTACGAAGGGGCCACAGGGCATTACGTTCATCGGGACGGCATATAGCGAGCCCGTGCTGATCCAATTAGCCTACGGCTTTGAGCAGGCTGCCCAGCATCGCGTGCCACCGAGGTTTTCATCCCCGTCATCAGAGTAAAAGAGAGGTGAAGTTCCATCATGCCGCGTAATTTGGAGTATGTTCCTTACGGTTACGAGCCCCCAAAGCCGACAACCAAAGGAACCTTAATATTCTACGACCTCTTCGAGCAGGTTCAGGAGGATTTGGAGCAGGCCGCTGCCATTTTAGAAGAACGGTCATTTGTAAAACTGGTGTTGTATCCGCTGCATGAAGAGACAGCGAAGCGGATGTTCAAGGAGCCGGTCAGCCCTTATTACAAGCGGGAGAAACAGCTTCAGGAATGGATCGAAGATCATGCAGGATCATCGGTTGTGATTGAACCTTTCGAGTCGAAACGAAAAAAATACACGCCGATCGATACCGCGCTTCGTCATCTGGCAGAGAAATACGGAAGTCCCCATTTTCTTGTTCTGACACCTGAGATGGCAAATGCGTTTGCCTCCTTTTCCTCCTTCGAGGAATGGATTGTGAAGCTGAGGCTAATCCTCTTGTCGGAGCCGCCGTATCTGCACCCGCGATTGGAGAAATTTCGCCATCGTTGGGATGTTGCAGGGGATAAGGGGGAAGAACGTTAGGGTATAACAAATGCCCGACTGTAGATTCGTCTACAGTCGGGCATTTTCTGTTATGTGGTTCGTTCATATAAAATGGAAAGGACTGCGCCCCAAGGGAACAGTCCTATGTTAATCCGTGAGCAGACCGTTAAATCTCATCGATTTTAGGTCCCTACGCGGGTAAGTTTACTTATGATCTTGCGCACGCTTTCTCCAGACAGGAAGTAGGTCCGTTCCAATTCCTCAATGGACCGTCCTTTGCAATAAGCGCGATACATTTCTTTATTTCGACTTTCGATGCGTTGTTTGGAACCGCTTAACTCTCCCCAGCCGGCTCTTTGCTCGCTCTGTTTCGGTATGTAGAGTAATTCTCCATCTATATACTGTTGAATTTGCTGCAGCAGCTCGGGGGGAAGCACTTCTCTTCCGTTCTTGTAATGGCCCATCGATGCCCTCCTCTTTCTGTATACATATTTAAGCTATCGCTGAGTTTCAAAACAATTGCATTGATCATGCTTGCCCTCCTCCTTTCGTGATATTGGTTTTTTTGGATTTTTTGAATTATTGGATTTAAAAATAGATATAGGGAGCCCGCAGCGGGCTCCCATTTTAACGGATATTCGCTTTACGCGAATACCACCTCACGGATCTGAATCATTGCAATCAGCCTCCTTTCAGCTCATTTCGTCGGCCCCGACTTCTATATTAAGCCATATGTAGGTGGGAATTTGCAAGAGATAAAACAATATTAATTGTTTTTTACCAAAATTCATGGGGTGAATGATTTGAGAAACGTCCGAAGGGCTCCATAGGCGCATTTTGATGGTGTGTGACAGGATTATATAATATAGTTACTTCAGAATGCAAAAAAGAAGGAGCTTTCATGTATGTCCAATCACGATCCGCATATTCAGGAGTTAATTACGCTGAAGACGATCGCAGAAACATTGAACGAGTCCAATGAGCTTGGCCCCATGCTGGACGTTGTTATTGCCAAGCTGTTGGAACTAACCGGACTTACGACCGGTTGGCTGTTCCTGGTGGAAGATCGGGGAACGCATGAATTCGTAGCCAGCCGGAATTTGCCGCCTGCCCTGAGCCGGAACGATAACGAACCTATGAGATGCGGCAGCTGCTGGTGCCTGGAGCGTTACGATGACGGACGTCTGAAAAATGCCGTGAACATATTGAATTGCAAACGTCTGGATAACGCCGTTCGGTATCAGTGGGGGGATACGGAAGGCATAACCCACCATGCAACCGTTCCGCTGCGATCCGGCAGCCGCAGGTTCGGCGTACTGAATGTGGCTGCACCCGGGAAGCTGCATTTCACTAAAGAGGAATTGGCGCTGCTGGAATCGGTTGCCTACCAAATCGGCAGCGCCATTGAGCGCATGCGGCTATATGCAGCGGAGCAGCGCCGAGCGGATTTGTTTGCCCGGCTTGGGGAATATAGCAGCGCACTCGGTGCTTATGCTTCCCAAGCGGTTAACCGAGCTGAATTAACGAAGCAAGTCATGAGTTTAATGGGCCGTTACTTTGACTGGCCGGTTGCCGCATTGCTGGAGCCTGTCGGCAGCGAAATGACGCTGCGTGCCCTCTACAGCAGAGGGCAGACGACGCTGCCCCATGCCGAATTTTCGCTTGCTGAAGCCGCACGAATCCGTGCTGGCAAGGGAGAGGTCAATCCGAACCCGGTGAGTGCAGAAGACGCACAGCGGCTTGCAGATCTTTTGGTTGAACAGGGATGGATATCCTCCATCTCCCGAGCGGTTGCGGTTCGGCTGGCGGCTGCCGGGGACACCTCATTTGGACTGCTTTTGGTAGGGTTCGATCATTACGGCGATTCGTACCGGGCGGATATCGAGGTGATCGAGGCACTGGCTGAACATATCGGCATGACCCTTCAACGCATCCGTCTGGAGGAAAACCGGCGGGAGCTCGCAAGAATGGATGAACGAAATCGTCTCGCTCGGGACCTGCACGACTCGGTAAGTCAAACCCTGTTCTCGCTGGTGATGATGTCCAAGGGAGTGGGGGGAATGCTTGCCGCAGAGCCGCATGAGCAGACAAGTGTGCTGCAGGACACCATCCATGATATACAGGTTCTGTCGCAAAGCGCGCTTAAGGAAATGCGGGAGCTGATCATGCAGCTTCGCCCACCCGGACTTGAAGAAGGGCTTATGACAGGCCTGAAACAATACGGCGAACGATTGAAACTTCATGTAAGCTCACATATCAACGGGATACGGGACCTGCCCCGGATCGTGGAAGAAACATTGTGGAGGATTGGTCAAGAGGCGCTGAACAATGTAAGCAAGCATGCGGATACAAAGGAAGTAACGGTAGTATTAACCCTCCGGGAAGATGAAGTTGAACTTCGGATCGAAGATCATGGCCGCGGGATTTCCAAGCAACGATTGAACGAGCTGACAAGACATTCGATTGGGTTGTCCAGCATGCGGGAACGGGCGGAATCGCTCGGAGGACAATTCCGTCTATACAGTGTGTACAGAGAGGGAACCATTATTGAGGTTTCGCTGCCCTTAAGGTTGAGATCAATAGAGAATGGGGGGATCACCGATGATCCGATTGTTGATCGCTGACGATCATGCCATGGTACGACGGGGATTGCAGGTTTTTCTTGCTACGCAGCCGGATATCGAGATGGTTGGCGAAGCCGCGAATGGCGAGGAAACGTTAGAGAAGGCCAATCAGCTAAATCCCGATGTCGTGTTAATGGACCTGAATATGCCGATTCTCAATGGAATCGATACGACCGCACGGTTAAAAAAAGAACAGCCTCATATTAAAGTCATCGTGCTGACCTCGTTTATCGATTATGACCATGTGCTGCCAGCCATTCGGGCGGGCGCACGCGGCTATCTCCTTAAGGATATTGAGCCTGAGGATCTGGTGGCTGCGATCAGACGCGTGTATGAAGGCCAAGTTGAACTGCATCCGGATGCGGCAGGCCTGCTCATGACGCATGTTACATCACCGGCGGGGACGGATGAGACCGGCGGATCCGGCCATCAGGAAGAGACTGCGCAGGTGGATAAACTTACCCGCCGGGAGCAGGAAGTATTACAGCTGATTGCATCAGGGATGAATAACAGGGAAATCAGCGAAGCGCTTTACATTACCGAGAAGACAGTTAAAACCCATGTCAGCCATCTGCTCGATAAGCTGGGGGTTGCGGACCGGACTCAGGCGGCCATTTATGCGCTCAAGCATGGCATCGTATAAGGATTGCTGTATCCGTCGTACATAACGATCATATCTAAGACTATAGTTGTAGAAGCTCTCAGCCGAAGGCATGAGAGCTTTTGCTTGTAAAATCACTCTTAATGTTGACGATTTCCGTGGCTTGCCTCCTCTACAATGTACTTAACAAAACCTTTGATACCCATAAGGGAGGAAGTACTATGAAAATCGTGATTATAGCTGGCAGCAATCGCAAGGAAGCCACAAGTACCGTTCTGGCCAAAGCCCTGGAAGCGCAAATGAATACGTTGTTCGTGGAAGTGAAGCTGTTTAATCTGTATGAAACACCGCTTCCTTTCTATTCACCAGACGAGATATTCAACCGCCATGATGGCGTGCGCGAGCTGCAGCGTCTGTTGATGGAGGCGGATGGCATTATTTTGACGACACCAGAGTACCACGGAGGGATGAGCGGAGTCTTGAAGAACGCATTGGATCATTTGGGACAGATGCATTTCTCAGGTAAACCGGTTCTTTCGGTAAGCTCTGCGGGAGGGGCGGTCGGCGTGAGTTCACTGCAGCAAATGCAGGCTACCATCCGTAATTTGCACGGGATCAATAGTCCGGAATGGATATCCATTGGCGGTTCTCAGCGGACCATTTACGAATCCGAAGCGGCAGAAGGCACGATTGTACTGGATTATCGGGCTAAAGAGGCGCTGTCCATCTTTATGGAACTGGTCAAGAAGATCAGCGGTAAAGAGGAGGTTGAGACCTCATGATCACTCATTTTGCCGGACTGAAATTAAAGACGGTATCCATTCAGGGTGTAAAACAATTCTACCACGGGTTACTTCATTTCCCGGTAGCAAGCGAAAGCGAGGTGGAGATCGTATTTCAGCCTACACCGGATTTCACGCTCGCTTTTGAAGAAGCGTATGAATCTATAGCTCCTGCTCATATCGCGTTTGAAGTGCCTTATTCACAGTTTGAATTCATGGTCCAGAAGCTTGCAGAGCAGGTACCTTTGTTGAAATGGCCTGACGGTGAAGTGGTTGAGCGCTTTGATTCCGGCGTGAACGTATACTTCAAGGATGGCGATGGGAACTTGCTTGAGTTTATCGCACACGAAGATCTGAAGGAAGGGGTGCTTGCGCCGAACGGCACCTATGGCATCCTGTACTTGCGGGAGGTGGGATTGCCTGTGGAGGATCCGGTAGCCGCAAGATTATGGATGAAGCGGACGCTCGGATTAACAATCGCCAAGGAGTCGGAGCAATTCGCTTTTGCCATTGGAGGAACGGCTCATGCCGTTGTTGTATCAACAAAGCGCAAATGGATTCCGATCGCCATGAATGCGCTGGCACCATCCTTGGAGATCACTTACGGAGTAACGGACGAACGGTTTCTGGACCGGGTTCGCTCCACTCTGGATCGGCGGATGATGGTTTCGGATAACGAGGATGGTTTGCATTTCAGAATGTATGGTTACAGCATCCGAATGAAAATAACAAGCTTGCCCAAAGACATTGCAGCCAGGCTGAATCTGCCGAGTGCAATCGAAGGGAAGGAGGTGAATTCGGTCATTAGTGACCGGTATTTGGAGGATGGTCTTACGGCCTTGAGCCGCGGCGGCGAGGTTGGGTGGTTTGAAGGACATGTTGGCGGGGCGTATTTGGCGGCTTATTACATGCAGAAGGAGTTTGATTTGCCGCAAGATGTACTGCAGGGCCTGGCCGCCAATTGCCTGCATTTGCGTATTCAGCATGAAGATTGGTTTGAACCCTATCCTCCCGAGCCTGCGCAGCCTGAATTAATGAATCAACTCATTGAAGGACTGCTGCCTAACCTGACGAATCTGAGTACCTCCGGACACGGGGTGACCCTGGCCGTCTTGGGACTGAAAGCATTACGGGACCGTCCGGACTTTCTGACGCCATCTATCGTGCGAGGCATTCTCAAGCTGATGGAAGATGCAGCAGTAGAACACAAGCTTGCAAGGTATTATGGCATTGAAGATTATACGCAGCTGGATCTCGCGGAAATCTCACTTTCGGAAATACCTCCTTACCGGAATGCATCCGATTTGGCAAGCCGTGCACTTTCCGAGCTGGAACTCGTGCTGCCGGATCAGCACGTTGATGGCAAATATTATTTTTTTGCCGGTGAGCTTGAGCATGGCATTACCCACGCACACGCACTGATTGAGCTGGAGCGGCTCGGATACGGTCAGCTTGCCAAGCTTGGGCAAAGCAATCACCGGCTGCAAATGAAACTCAACCGTTTAAAGCCACAATTGCTTTCGAATCAGGGAGTTGATGCTGCCGAAGGTGCGTCGATTACGGATTCAGCCTATTGGAGCAAACGGTATGAAGATCCGCATGCCATCAAAGTGCCTTATGCCGCACTGGCTCTGCTCCAATATGTACCGCCGGAACAGAGAGAAGACATGGAGCGCAATGTGTGTAAACTGCTCTCGTTGATGAAGTAGGACAAACGAGATTTTGACATTGGTAAAATATGGTGTTAGGCTGTGTATAGTTGTGAAAAAATGGAATGAAATGTGCGCAGAAAGCATAGAACTGGAGGGTATTATGAACGTTGCAATCGTTGTAGGAAGCATTAGAAAAGAGTCGTACAATATGAAACTGGCGGAATATTTAAAGCAGCGCTACTCGGATCAGATCACGTTTGAAATTTTGGGGCTGCGCGATCTTCCGTTTTACGATCAAGACATTGAGCTGGACCCTCCTGCGGCCGTCAAGGATTTCAAGGAGCGGATTGCTGCCGCTGATGCGGTGTTGTGGATCACGCCGGAGTATAATTACTCCATACCGGGCGTGCTCAAGAACGCGCTCGATTGGTTATCGCGCGTTGATAAGGTTATGAACGGGAAGCCTTCATGGATCATGGGGGCGTCGATGGGACAGCTTGGAACGGTGAGAGCTCAGGAGCATCTCCGGGATATTCTGTTTTCTGTCGGCATTACTTCGCCGCTGCTCCCTAACAATGAGGTATATATCGGGGCAGTACATGAGAAGATGGATGAGTCCGGCAAGCTGATTCATGAGCCGACAATCGGTTTTCTCGATATCGTGGTGAACAATTTCATTACGTGGATGAACACCCGTAAATAAATATAAACTCATGGAGCCCTTTGGCAGTTGCCTGCCAAAGGGCTTTTCCTGTATATTGACCTCGTAACACGATATAACCTAAGCAAATGGGAATTGCTTTTGAACGGGGGAGGCTTTGATTGTATACGATTCTTATTGTGGACGACGAACCGATTGTAAGAGAAGGGATCCGAAACCGGATTCAGTGGGCAGATCATGGCTTTGAGTGCATCGGGGATTGCGAGAACGGCAGGGATGCATTGGAGGCTGTAACCCGCCATCAACCCGATGTGGTGTTAACGGATATCAACATGCCGTACATGGATGGCCTGGAGTTGTCACGACATATTACGGATCGTTTTCCCAAGACAAAGATCATCATCCTTACCGGGTTTGACGATTTCGAATATGCCCAGCAGGCGGTGAAGCTGCAAGTCACGGATTTTATTTTGAAACCGGTTACGTCAGCGGAGTTAAGGGAGATGCTTGGTAAACTCAAGCTGGAAATGGATGAGGAGCGCGGACATACGGAGCACTTGAAAAGGCTCAAACATCAGTTGAATGAGAGTTTGGTCCTGCTTAAGGAACGATTTCTTGAACGACTGGCGTCGTCGCCGATGAAGCGATCCGAGATCGAGAGCAAGCTTGCATATTTTGATATTCGGCTTCCGGGGCCTCTTTATATCGCGATGGCAGCGGATATGGATGAGCTTCGTACGGATGAGCAGCATGTCGATAATGAGCTGTATGCATTTGCTTTATACAATATCATGCAGGAGATTTTGGCGGGTGAGCCCGGTACAGCTATTTTTAGGTACAAGGAGAACAAAGTTATGACCATCCTGTCGGGCTCCGGCGAGGAGGAGCTGCACGCTCGGGCGCAGGAGCTGGCGGAGGACATTCGCGCATCTACAAAGCAGTTCATGAAATTCACGGTTACGCTCGGCATCGGAACGATTTGCCGCGAGCTTCAGGATATCCGATACTCCTGCAGGGCTTCGGAAGCTGCACTGGAATACCGTCTCCTGATCGGCCGCGATCAGGTGGTTCATATCACGGATCTTGAAAAGCGGGGGGACGCTCCTCTCCAGGATGGGATCGAAACCGAGTCAGCGCTAATCTCCGCAATTCGGGCCGGTACGGACTTAGAGGTAAAGGCGTGCATCCGGCGGCTGATCAGCGAACTTGGAAGCGCTTCAATTTCAATCGAGCTCTGTTACGTGCGGGTCCTTCGGGTCATGCTTGCCGTGCTTCAAACTGTGATGGAAATCGGCAGCAATGGGAACGAGCTGATCGGCAAGGAGAAGAGGCTGCTGTCCGATCTGTATTCTTTTCGGTCCTTGGAAGAGATCGAGCGCTGGTTTAACGAGGTGTGCGAGCAGGCGTTAAGGGACGTTGCCAAGGCGAGAAAGGATATTACCCGCACCCAGATGCTGGAGGCGGTCGATTTCATCCAGCGGCATTATGAGGATGCCGAGTTATCGATCAAGACCGTATGCGGCCGGATCTTCATGAGCACGAGTTATTTCAGTGCTTTATTCAAGTCGCATACCGGGAAGACCTTCGTTGAATACGTAACGGAAGTCCGCATGGAGAAAGCAAAGGAACTTCTGAAGCATTCCTTGTTGAAAACTTATGAAATAGCGGCGAAAACCGGTTATCAGGATCCTCAATATTTTAGCGTGCTGTTTAAGAAATATACCGGAGATACCCCAACGGAGTACCGGAATAAAATGACGTCAGGCGGGGTAAGGCCATGATGGCTCCGCAGCGTATCAAAAGCATTCAGTCCCGCATTGCCAGCTCATTCGTGATGCTTGTATTGTTTACGGCGCTGCTGTTGATCTTCATCTCCTACCGGCTGTCCGAATCGGCTGTTCGCGAAACGGCGGAGAGTTACACCTCCGAGCTGATCAATCAAGTGAATGCGAATATCCAAACTTACATCACCGGGATGAAGGACATCTCACTGGCGACGATGAACAACCCGAACGTGAGGGAATACCTCGTCTCGGCAGATGAACTGCAGCCTGCGGAACTTGCTATATTGAAAGCGAAGATATCGGAATATTTCCACTCGATTCGGGTTTCGCGCAAAGATATTGCGTCGATTAATATTTTTGGAGCCGGCGGCTCCTTTATCTCCGATCGGGCGGAAGCCGAACCGAATCCTTATATTGTGTTATCGGAGCAGCCCTGGTATCGGCAGGCGAAGGAAAACAAGGGACAGACGGTGATCTCCTCGTCGCATGTACAGCCGGTTATCAAAGGAGAGTACCGCTGGGTTGTATCACTAAGCCGCGAGCTCAGCGGCATGAATTCTTCCAACGGGCTCGGCATTCTGTTGATCGATCTCAACTTCAAGGTGATTAACGATATGCTCAGCAAGCTCGATCTGGGGAACCGGGGTTACGTGTTCGTGATTGACCGTCAAGGCCGGATTGTGTATCACCCGCAGCAGCAGCTGCTCTACAGCAATTTGAAGACGGAGAGATTAGAGCAGGTGCTTCAGGACAAGCAAGGAGGTTTTGTCGTGAAGGAGGGCGGAGCAAGCCGGATTTACAGCATCAAGGACACGGATTTCGGCTGGAAAATCGTCGGCGTTTTTTACGAGAATGAGCTGGTGGACAATAAGAAGCAGATGCAGCTTTCTTTTGCTATAGCGGGGGTGTTATGCCTTGGGGTCGGCGTGCTGTTCTCCGTCGTTATCTCCCGCAACCTGACGCGTCCCATCAAGAAGCTCCAGGATAAGATGATGGAAGTGGAGAAGGGGAATTTCGATATCCGGGTTCCTGTAGGGCATTCCAGGGAAATCTCCGGCCTGGCCCGCAGCTTCAATGTGATGGTGCTCAAGGTCAAGGAATTGATGGACCAGATCGTGATAGAACAGGAAATTAAGAGAAAAAGCGAATTGAATGCCCTGCAAGCCCAAATCAATCCCCATTTCCTCTACAATACGCTGGATTCCATTATATGGATGGCCGAGAGCAAGAAGCATGATGAGGTGATTCTGATGACATCGGCTCTAGCAAGGCTGTTTCGAGCTTCGCTCAGCAAAGGGAGGGAAATGATCCCGATTGCTACCGAGGTGGAACATATAACGAATTATTTAAAAATACAACAAATGCGATACCAGGATAAAATCCGGTTTACTCTGGATATGGACCGCGAACTTTATCCTTATCTGACGTTGAAGGTGCTGCTGCAGCCTCTGGTGGAGAATGCCATTTATCATGGCATCAAGAACAAGGAAGGGCCGGGCACGATCACGATTACGGGGAGACTTCAGGATGATCGGATTCGGTTTCAAGTGATGGATGACGGCATCGGCATGGATCGGTCCAAGGTTGAGACATTATTAATCTCTACAGGGAGCCAACATTCGAGAAACAGCGTTGGGATAGCGAATGTCCACCAGCGGATTCAGTTATATTTTGGAGCGGAATATGGTCTTAGCTATACGAGCGAGCCCGGAGCGGGGACAATCGTCACGGTGCTTATTCCGGCCGTTCATCCGGATGAATGGAGGAGCATGAAGGGGGAGGTGCCATGAAGTCGTACATGAGACCGCGATATGTTTTACTGCTGCTGATTCCGGTATTCATTCTGGGTTATGCCGTTTATCAGTGGTCCAAGGATGACCCCGGTCCCAAGAAGATTATCGTCGGCGTTAAAGCACTGGACGAAAATGAATTTTGGCGGGTGTTGATTGAAGGGGTGCACACGGCTTCCCGTGAATTCGGCGTGGACGTCTCGGTGGTAGGACCGACTCAGGAAATCGAAGTAGACTTGCAGATTCAATTGCTGGAGGAAGCCATCAAGCAGAAGCCGGATGCGATTGTTTTGGCCGCCGGCGATTATAACCGCTTGGTTCCCGTTGCAGAGTCGATTCGTAAGGCTGGCATCCCGCTCATTATGATTGATTCCGCCGTGAATGGTGAATATGCGCAGAGCTTGATCGCTACCGACAATGTGAATGCGGGACAGAAGGCCGGCAGGGAGCTTTCGTCACGGCTGCCGGAACAGGCCAAGGTTGCGATCATCAGTTTCGTGCAGGGCACCTCGACGCAGATCGAGAGGGAACAAGGGGTTCGAAGCATTCTGGAGCAGCGCAGCGGCACAGAAATCGTGGGCACTTACTACAGCGAGGGCAAGGAGGAGCGTGCCTATGACATCACGAAGAAACTGCTGTTGGAAAGGCCTGACCTGAATGGAATCGTGGGGCTGAATGAGCCTTCTACAGTCGGGGCAGGAAGAGCGATCCGAGAACTGGGGCTGGCGGGCAAGGTTAAGCTGGTCGGATTCGACAGCTCGGTGAAGGAAGTCAAGCTGCTCGAAGAGGGGGTTCTTCAATCCACCATTGTTCAGAAGCCCTTCAACATCGGCTATTTGGGCATCAAAACAGCCATATCCATCATCGAAGGAGACAAGGTGTTACGCAACGTGTACACCGATTCCGTTGTCATCAACAAAGACAATATGTATACCGAGGAGAACCAGAAGCTGCTCTTTCCCTTTGTGGAAGAGTAGCTTCTTCCTTTATGGGGTCCTGTTAACAGATCATAGATTATTCAACATGGATCAGAGAATATTCCATTCCTCCATCGGAGACCGATTTGTACAATGATTCATAAATGGTGCCAGCTAGAGAGGTGAGGGTCTTTGAGCGAAGTATTGATACAAATGGAAGGAATCACGAAGGAATTTCCTGGCGTGCTTGCATTAAATCATTGCCGATTCGAGCTGCTGCGCGGTGAAGTCCATGCGCTAATGGGTGAGAACGGCGCCGGCAAGTCAACGATGATGAAAATATTGACCGGCGTTTACCAGAAGGACGAAGGTACGATCAGGTACAAAGGGCAGCCCGTAGAGTTAACGAATCCGAAAGCGGCTCAAGACGCCGGGATCAGCATGATCCATCAGGAACTGAACTTGGCGCCTGATCTGACGGTTGCTCAGAACATATTCATCGGGCGAGAGCCGCGCAGAAAGCTCAGGTTGTTTCTGGACAATCAGGCGCTAAATCGGCAGGTGAAGGAACTGTTCGAGCGGATGGGGCTGGACATGGATCCATCCATCAAGGTTTCGGAACTAACGGTTGCCAAGCAGCAGATGGTGGAGATTGCCAAGGCATTGTCTTATAACGCCGACGTGCTGGTCATGGATGAGCCTACTGCAGCTTTAAGCGAAACCGAGATTGAGGATTTGTTCCGCATCATTCGTCAGCTTCGAGAAGGTGGAGTTGGAATCGTTTACATTTCCCATCGGATGGATGAGATCAAGCGAATTACGGATCGCATTACGGTGATGCGTGACGGACAGTATATCGATACGGTTTCAACGGATGAAGTCACCACACAGGACATTATTTCCAAAATGGTTGGCCGTCAGATCTACGAGACCTCGAAACCGGAGAAGAGCGCAGGTGAACGTGAGACGATATTGGAGGTTAAAGGACTGAATCAAGGCCGAATTTTGAAGGACATTAACTTCACTCTGAAAAAGGGAGAAATCCTTGGCATTGCAGGCCTGGTTGGTGCGGGGCGGACCGAGCTTGCCCGAGCGATCTTCGGTGCCGACCGCATTCAATCCGGCGAGATCCATGTTCATGGCCGCAAGATAACGATCAAGGGCCCCCATGATGCGGTGCGCCAAGGGATCGGTTATTTATCCGAGGATCGCAAGCGCTATGGATGTGTCGTCGATCTGGATGTGAAGAGCAATGTGGCTATCGCCTCATACCGTAACTTCCTGGGGCCAGCCGGCTGGATGAATACGACCAGGATTCGCAAGCAGGCGGAGGATATGGTCGAACGATTGAAGGTCAAAACACCGCATGTGGACCAAGAGGTCAAATTCCTCTCCGGCGGTAATCAGCAGAAAGTCGTTATCGGCAAATGGCTGACCCGAGATTGCGACATTCTGATCTTCGATGAACCGACGCGCGGGATCGATGTAGGGGCCAAGAGCGAAATCTATCGCTTGCTGAACGATCTTACGGCACAGGGTAAATCGATCATCATGATCTCCTCAGAGCTGCCTGAAATTTTACGGATGAGTCATCGGGTTCTCGTGATGTGTGAAGGCCGGATTACGGGCGAGCTGGATCAAGCAGAGGCGACCCAAGAAAGCATTATGCATCTGGCTACAGCAAGGATGTAAGCCGTTATCCATACACGTTAGGAGGAGTAAGCAGATGAACATTCAAATCAAATCGGGCGCACTTCAGCAAGTGCTGGCCTTAGCCAGCTTGGTTGTTCTCATACTATTCTTTACATTCTCATCCAGCAATTTCTTTCAATTCTCCAATATCGTGGGCATTCTTCTCTCGACCGCGGTGATCGGCGTTCTTGCCTTAGGATCTACCTTTGTCATCATTACCGGCGGCATTGATCTGTCTGTCGGAACGGTCATGACACTAAGCGGCGTTATGACCGGCGTCTGCATCACCTTCTGGGGATTGCCGGTTCCGGTCGGCATCCTTGGGGGGATCTTGACGGGCGCGCTGTGCGGGCTGCTATCCGGTACGGCGGTGGCGAAGATGAAGATCCCGCCTTTTATCGCAACGCTGGCGATGATGATGATCGCTAAAGGACTGGCACTGATTATCTCCGGAGCCAAGCCGGTCTATTTCAACGACGCCGAAAGCTTTGCCGAGGTGTCCCAAGGCAGCGTGCTGGGCTGGCTGATACCGGGCCTCGATATTCCGAATGCGGTCGTTATTTTCTTCATCGCAGCGGTTGTGGGCTACCTTATCTTATCGAAGACCATCATCGGCCGGTATAACTTTGCGCTAGGCAGCAACGAAGAGGCGACCCGATTGTCGGGTGTTAATGTGGGCTTCTGGAAGATCGTCATTTACACCCTAACCGGCGCCTTTACCGGTTTGGCGGGTGTCATGATGGCATCGAGGCTGAACTCGGCGAACCCGGCGCTGGGGGCCGGTTATGAGCTGGAAGCCATCGCGGCGGTCGTGATCGGGGGTACTTCGCTCAGCGGCGGGAAGGGTACCATCATCGGCACGGTCATCGGCGCATTGATCATGAGCGTGCTGACGAATGGATTACGTATTCTGTCCGTGCCGCAGGAGTGGCAAACCGTTGTCGTAGGATTCGTCATTATACTCGCGGTGTATGCGGATATTTTGCGCAGACGCAAAGCGTAAGTCCTCTGTTAGAACTGCGATCCGCGCTCGGTTAGCCGTGTGCTAGCTTAATCTGGATAGAAGCTTCCTTGGATGGAAGTTCTATAGATGTACTATTTTGATAAACAAGGGGAGATGGAGATTATGAAAAAGCTTTCCGTATTGGCTCTGATTCTCATGCTGACTGCAAGCCTGCTGGCGGCTTGCGGTTCATCGGGCAAGAGCGCTTCAGGAACCGACAGTCCAAGCGAGGGCGGATCCGGCTCAGGCTCCGGTTCGGCTGCCGAAGGGGAAATCTATATTCCGATCATTTCCAAAGGCTTTCAGCATCAGTTCTGGCAGGCGGTAAAAACCGGTGCCGAGCAGGCAGGGGAAGAGCTTGGCGTAAAGATTACCTTTGAAGGACCAGAGACGGAATCCCAGGTGGATAAGCAGATCGAAATGCTGCAGGCAGCACTCGATAAGAAACCAAGCGCGATCGGTTTTGCTGCACTGGATAGCCAGGCCTCCATTCCTTATCTGAAAAAAGCCCAGGAAAACAACATTCCGATCATCGCCTTCGATTCGGGCGTGGAAAGCGACATTCCGGTAACGACGGCATCGACGGACAATATGGCTGCATCCGCGCTTGCGGCGGATAAAATGGCTGAGCTCATCGGGAATGAAGGCAAAATCGCCATGGTGGTCCATGACCAGACCAGCGTGACCGGGGTTAGCCGCCGTGACGGCTTCAAGAAGCAGATCGAAGAGAAGTACCCGAATATCGAAATCGTTGACATCCAGTACGGAGGCGGGGATCACTTGAAGTCGACGGACTTGGCCAAAGCGATGATGCAGGCGCATCCGGATTTGAAAGGGATATTCGGGGCGAATGAGGGTTCGGCGGTCGGGGTCATTAATGCGGTAACGGAGATGAAGAAGGAAGGTCAGATTATCGTGGTCGGGTTCGATTCCGGAAAAGCGCAGATTGACGCAATCAAGAATGGAACGATGGCGGGAGCCATCACGCAGAATCCGGTCGGCATCGGATATGAGACGGTAAAAGCCGCCGTGGCGGCCATCAAAGGTGAGAAGGTTGAACCGCAGATCGATACGGGATTTTACTGGTATGACAAAAATAATATCGATAGCGACGAGATCAAAGCTGTGATCTATGAGTAAAATGAAATGAAGGGGAGCCCTATAGAGGGCTCCCCTTAACGTGACATCCGCTTACGCAGATGCCACCTCCATATTCTGAATCAATTCGTTCAGCCTCCTTTCCGATCATTTGGTCCAGCCGGACATCTATATTAAACCACGGCCGGCGGCAGGACTGAAGTGAATAAACAGGCTTAATTGTTTTTTATCAGGAATTCTTGTCATGAATGATACCGGGTTTATGTTAACGGATCTGCCCCTCGTTCCATATCCGCTTCCAAATCTCTTGGGCGGTCTCATCCGGAGATAAATCGGAGGTATCCAGCCACATGCCGATTCTCGGCGTTTCGTCGTTCAAACGCCGGTTCAGCTCATGGATGGTCCATACCCCGTAGCCTTTTTTGTTACGAATCTGCTCGCGTGCGCTGATGGCATTCTCAGATGGGTTCAGCACAACGACGTAAACGGGAAGGCCGTTTAGCATTTCGGTTATTTGCAGCAGCGCGGGGCCGAGAATGACGTCCTGGAGGACGACATGAAAACCCGCTTCAGCATAGGTTCTGGCAGTGGAGGCCGATAATCTGTAGCGCAGGGCGAGCTGCCGTTTTGCTTCGTCTGAAGCATCCGGAAGCATTTCTTCCCTGCCCTTAACAATCATTCTCCGATACGCGTCTCCCCTCAAGTGGACTCCGCGTTCAAATTTCTCGGCCAGCAGCTGGGCTACCGTCGATTTACCGGAAGCCATGACACCAGAGACAATAATAACGGCTGGTTCACATGAATGTGACATAATCATATCTCCAATGCTATCGGATTGTAAATGAAAGGGAGCCCTATAACGGGCTCCCCTAAACGTGACACCCGCTTATGCGGATGCCACCTCCATATTCTGAATCAATTCGTTCAGCCTCCTTTCCGATCATTTTGTCCGGCCTGACAACTATATTAAACCACAGCCGAATGCGAGCCGAAAAGTGAATAAATGGGCTTAATTGTTTTTTACCAGCGTCTTGGAGCAGTATGCATTGCTAATTAAACGGAGCCCATAAACCCTTGTCCCGCCGTATTACTTACTTCCACGTAAGTATCTCACTTCTAAGTACGTACTTCCGGAAAGTAAACTATCTGCTCTACAATGGGCGTAGTCATTAACCATTACGTTCATAAGGAGAGAATAACAATATGGAACTTCAATTGGCATTGGATTTAGTAAATATTCCTGAAGCAAAACAAGTGGTGGCTGAGGTAGCCGAGTTTATCGACATCGTGGAGATCGGAACGCCGGTTGTCATTAACGAAGGACTTCATGCCGTAAAAGCAATCAAAGAGGCTTTCCCGCAGCTGCGTGTGCTGGCCGATCTAAAAATTATGGATGCGGGCGGTTATGAAGTAGCGAAGGCATCCGAAGCCGGTGCGGACATTATTACGGTGTTAGGCGTATCCGACGATGCTACGATCAAAGGCGCGGTAGCGGAAGCCCTCAAGCAAGGCAAGCAAGTGATGGTCGACATGATCAATGTGAAGGACATTGAGAGTAGAGCAGTGGAGATTGACGCTTTGGGCGTGGATTACATTTGCGTTCATTCCGGCTACGACCACCAAGCGGAAGGCAAGAATTCATTCGAGGAATTGGCTGCGATCAAACGTGTCGTGAAGCACGCCAAGACGGCGGTTGCGGGAGGAATCAAAATGGAGACGCTCCCTGAGGTGATCCAAGCGAATCCTGATCTCGTGATTGTCGGAGGGGGAATCACAGGTCAATCCGATAAAAAAGCGGTTGCGGCCCAGATGAACCAGCTTGTTAAGCAGGTCTAAGTTACGATGAGTCAAAAGATATTTCAACATGCAGCTCTCATTGCCGAGGAGATCTCGGCATCCGTGCAGCAGATCAATGCTGGTCAGATTGAGGAGTTGATTGCACGGATCGTGCAATCCGATGCCATTTTCTTAGCGGGGGGCGGCAGATCCGGTCTGATGATTCGAGCTTTTGCCATGCGATTAATGCAGATGGGGTATAAGGTTCATGTCGTGGGCGATACGGTAACTCCGGCCATCGGCGCGCGGGATTTGCTAATTATCGGTTCAGGCTCCGGCGAAACGCAGAGCTTGGTGTCTATGGCTCAGAAGGCCAAGGGTATAGGCTCTGCCGTAGCGGTGGTAACCGTGAATCTCGAATCACGTATCGGTAAGCTTTCGGATGCGATCGTTCGGCTACCGGGCACAACGAAGGAGCAGAATCAAGGATCTCTTGTCACCGTTCAACCGATGGCCTCTTTATTTGAGCAAACGATGCTGATCGTCTTGGATGCCGTCATCTTGAGATTGATGGAGATGAAGGAACTTCACTCGGAAAATATGTTTGGGCTGCACGCCAATTTGGAATAAGAAGTCAAGGTGTGGGTATAGTTGCCGCTTTGATGATATAACCGCGACCGTTGTATACTGTAGGGAAGAAGGGGTGATGCATTATGGCAAGTGAAGTCAAGCAGCGAATCAATCTGAAGGAAATAAACTGCCATAAGGAGTTAACCCTGGCGGTCATCGGCGGCAAATGGAAGCTGATCATCCTATGGCATCTTGGTTTAGAGGGCGTTAAGCGCTTCGGTGAGCTGAATCGAATGATTCCTCATATCACGCAAAAAATGCTGACCAACCAGCTTCGTGAATTGGAGGAGGATCAGCTCGTTCATCGTGTGGTTTACCCCGAGGTTCCGCCTCGGGTCGAATATTCGCTCACGCCTTACGGGGAGAGCTTAATGCCGATCTTGAAGCTGATGTACGATTGGGGAAAAGATTACGGCGAACAGGTCGTCTGGAAAGACGGCGAGCTGTCTGAGCATAAAGACGATGGACAGGCAGCGGAGCAACCAGTCGCACAGAAGCTGTAATTTCTCGAACCATGCATGCGAATGCATTAGCAAGGCGATCGGGCAGGGGGTTTTTCGAGTAAGAAGGTGCTGAGTTCTAAAGCATTAAAAAACGGCGAGCCAATAGGTTCGCCGCCGCTGGTTTGTGCTTCCTTGATCCATGTTATTATTGCTGGCTTTCAAGGTATTGCGCGAGTTGATTAAAAGTTCCGCCAAATCCTTGTTTCACCATCGGAGCCATTCCATCAAATGCTGCTTGTTCTTCTGCAGTTGCGTTGACAGGGCCTCCCTGCATGGTATGATTGGTCGACCTTTAACAATCCGCTGCCATGGATGGCTATCGAAGAGCTATCGCTGTAAGGTTTAGGATATGTTCCCCCTTTTGAGTAGACTGTGCTGAAGAAGACGCTACAGACCATACAGTTTACTTAAAGGGGGCTTTTTTATGGGAGAGTTTATAAGATAGAATCCGAAGAAAATAGGGATATAATTAAAAAAAGCCAAACTCGTCTGAACGAGTTGGCTTTTTAAACGTGACTGCAGTCTGTTCATTATTTGTTTATCGGTTGGCCTGCATATGCTTGCACATTTAGCGGAGCTGTCAGGTATTTTGGAGCTTTAGCTACAAATGCCTGAAAATGGCTGCTCGCATTGTGGAGCCCCACAGCTTCCTGGTCTTTCCACTGTTCAATCATGAGATACGTGTTATCCTGCTCCGTATCTTTAAGCAGCTTATAAGATTCATTTCCTTGTTCCGCGCGGGATGCCTCAATAAGATCTTTTACGGATTCCAGAAATTCTGCCTCTAGTTCACGGTTTACTTTCATTTCTGCATGAATAATAATCATCGCTATGACCTCACTTCCACTCTGCAATACGATCAATAGGAAGACGGGTCGTCAAACGCGCTTCTTTGGCAGCTTTACCTACAGAGATGAGCATTACCGGCACATAACGTTCTTTCTCCATACCAAATGCCTCTGCAATTCGGGATTTGTCGTATCCGCCAATGGGGTTCGTGTCATATCCACGGGCACGAGCAGAAAGCATAAGCTGCATGGAAACCAAGCCGCTATCGATAAGGATCATTTCACGGAAAGACTGTGCCGGAATACGTGCGAAGAGATCGGTATAGTTTGCCATCATCTGATCTTTAATCTCTTGTGGCAGATAACCGCGTTCCACGGCGCTACCCATAATTTCATCTGCATTGTCGAATGCGTTCATATCTCCAAATACAGCAATGACAGCGGAAGAAGTTGAAACTTGCGTTTTGTTCCCTGGTGCAAGCTCTTCAAGCGTCGCTTTACCTTCTGGGCTATCAACGACAAGAAATCTCCAAGGCTGAAGATTAACGGATGACGGAGCCAAAGTCGCTTCTTCCAAAATTTCAGTCATTTCTTCACGGCTGATTTTGACCGATGGGTCGTATACCCGCACAGAGCGACGGGAAGTAATAATTTCTTTATAATTATTGTTTAGGGAAGTTACAGTCATGATATTCTCTCCTTTAATCTCTATAAGTTAATTGGTCTTACTTGGTTCTTTCATTAGTTGAATCTTGCTGTTCAATTTCTGTAGAGTTTGAACAAACGCAAGTCGTTCTGATTCCGTGAGGTCTGCCTGCAGTTCCTCCATAAAACGATCTTTCTCTGCCTTAAACGCTGCTACTTTACTTTTGCCCACTTCAGTTAGCTGAACCAACGTAATCCGGTTGTCATTCTCACATCTGGTTCGGAGAAGTATTCCTTCCGCTTCCAACTGCTGAACATGACGGGTCACCGCAGCTGGATCAATAGACACTGCCTTCTGCAAATCCGTTTGGCTAATTTGGCCCCCCGTTAATTTGCATAAGAGTTCGAGCCGATTGGGACTAACTCCAGCACATCGTTCAAACCGGGTCGAAATATGCTTGTTTAAATGCATTAGCAAGTACAGCAAGTCTTCCGTATGGCACGTAGCGATTATAAAGACCCCCTTCAATTCATTGACTCATCAATGTTTGATGGGTCAATCATATACCTTTGTTTTCTGAAAATCAAGTCTTTTGCATAAAAAATTGAATCGGATTTCATGTATAATAGGAAGTAGATTCCTAATTCATAGATTTGAGGAAAGATTAGTTTTTCATGGAGAATGTAATGCTAACGCATGAACAACATAAATCAGGAGGACAAGGTTATGGCAAAAGCAAGAGTTCCAAAGAGACCCACTAGAGATGAGTTTGTACTGGAAGAGCTCGGAAATCAGCTTACGGAAGCTTACCAGGAGGAATCGGTCATCGTACTGACGGTCTGGGGATGGGAAGAAGCAGTCCGCGGACAAATCGATCAAATGGACTCCCGCACAGGGAAGGTGCACATGAAAGAAAATGGCGTCATTAGGAAGGTTCCCTTTATGGATATTATGGAAGTGAATTATCCCAGGGACTAATCAGAATTATACTGAAAAAGGAGATCCTGCGAGGATCTCCTTTACTTTATCTCTGTCTAATTATAACCATCCATTCAGCTGTCATTGTACCACGCCACTGAGCAAGCTTTCCCACTCCTGAATAATGCGATTTTTATTCAGACGATGGCCGATCAGCGTAAGATATCCGCGTTGCAGCTGCAGCGTGCTTGGCTTACATTCAAGCTCTGACCCCGCCCACTGAACTAGAGAGGGACCCGTCGAGAGATGGATGTAACCTTTGGTCCGAATCAGGCTGGAGCCCAGTGCACCGAGAAAAGTTTCGATCGCGCTCAACTGAAGCGGGAAGGGGGATGGAGCAGATAAGGTCAAGGTATCCATGCCCGTGAAGGATGTGCTGCTGTGTCCGGACTCTTCTCCGTGCAGATGGCTATGGTGGTCATTGGCAGATCTCTCTGGCTGGTGGTGCGCATGCTTGCTGTGATTTTCAGTCAACGGTTTGTCTTGCGAATGATCCGCAAGATCTCCTGGCTTCCATTGCGAAGTTGGAAACGAATGGCTCGGGTCCTTAGAGGCCTCAAGCTGAAGCTGAAGCGTCGAAAACACTTCATTTTCATCCAAACGGCTGTAGTCGGTTACGGACAGGCTTGCCGTCGTGTTTATTTTTCTAATGGAGGTCATGACTTTGTTGATCTGTTTATCGTCGCAGTCCCCGGCCTTGTTAAGGATGATCATATCCGCGAAGCTGATTTGTCCCCGCAGGGTACGCACCAGCTCACGACTGGATGCAAAGAAGCTGTTGTACTCGAGAAATTTGCTGCAGTCGGCCAAGGCAATTTTGTGCTGGATTGAGATTCGATCAGCCAGGGACGGATCCTGCAGATCCTCAAGAATCTGTTCAGGATTCGCCACGCCGGTCGTTTCGATGAATATGAGATCCGGCTTCTGATCTAACAGGGTTTGCAATGCTTGACCCAGCTCGTCTCGCCGGGTGCAGCAGATGCATCCGTCGAGCAGCTTCTCAATCGGAAGATCGGGGATTTGGTTGGAGACCGTATCACCATCCACATCTTGTTCGCCCATCTCATTCATAAGCACGGCGGTTCTCCACTGCCGCTTGGCGGCATATTCCAGCAGTCTGAGCAGCAGCGTGGTTTTGCCGCTTCCCAAAAATCCGCTAATCAATACAACGGGTATCTTGTTCATTAATTGATTTCCTCCTTGGTCTCGTTATCATTCGAATACAGCTGGTCAAACTCCGCGACGGAGTCCGGATTCGTGAAAATGTAAGGGGATGCCGGCTGCTCGACCGGCTGAATCTGCTTCGCTTGAATTTGCAGCGTCTCTTTACCATTCAAGGTGGCGACCTGGATCGTGCCATCAATCTGGACCCACGTATCATTAGCGAACGACGCAGCATTCGTGCCCCGCACAAGAACCCCGAACGGTACGGCGTCTGCCGTGCAGCACATCACGAGGAATCGGCTGACGGCAAAGGTATCCTCATTCATATGTCCGTCGCGGAAGACGAATCCTTGCACCGAGATGGTTTTTCCTTGAAAATGCTCTTTGTACATATCCATGGCCCCGACGGTTTCCGAGAAAATGTCCGGTTCCACCTTAATGACGGGCAGCGTATATAAGCGCTTGGCAAGCTCTGCAAACTCCACACTATAGATGTCCTTGGCAACGAATCGTTCGTTCAAAGCGATATTTTCTTCTGCTCCTTGATCCATGCCGGGTAATCGCTTATCCGTGCCTGAAAAGGCGGACGTGTTGCGGTCATCGGTTTTACGCCGTACATCGGGATTCGGATAGGTGTAGATCATTCCTTTTTTGGCTGCCATATCGCTGCCCAGGGCTTGGTCCGGCAGGAGCAGGCCAAACAGCAGCGGCACCGTGAATAACCCGTATACAGTTACGTTTTTGACAAGGCCGGCAGGCAGGGGATGCTCGCAATCACACACCTCTCCGGAATCGCCCGCAAGGGAATGCCACATCATCCCGAATGCAATGAACAACAACGGAACCGGGCAGAGAAGCAGCAGGGTCTGCATATGAGGCGCTAGGTAATATTCGAGCGAATCTGAAGCATTCAGATGCATGATATAAGCGGCGAGAGCCGCAACAAGCAGCGACCGGAGCGTATAGTGAATCCGTATCCTCAAACTGGACTTCATCCTCCCAATCACCTCCAATCTCAAGCGGATACCTGATGATCCTAAACGGTCCCGGTAGTCTCGTTTGGTTTTTCGTCAATCTTTCATCCTTAGGCAGCTATCCACCCAAAAGAGCGTTGACGGCTACAGAGCCGATGAAGACAAGCGTCATCACCAGCAGGCTTAAACCGATGACGAATTTAGTCTTGAAGGTAGCCGACAGCATGAGCAAGCTTTTGAAATCCAGCATCGGGCCGAGCACGAGGAAGGATACGAGCGGACCTACGGTGAAGGTGTGCGTGAACGCCGATGCCACAAATGCATCCGAAGTCGAGCAGAGGGATAGAATGAAAGCAAACCCCATCATGAACAGGTAAGAAGCGGTGGGACCGTTCCCCAATGCCAGCAGCTCTTCTCTAGGAATGAAGGATTGGATGCAGGCTGTCAGGAATGCGCCAAGAACCAGGTATTTGCCCATTTCGATCAATTCGTCTCCGGCGTGGACAAACAGGCTTCTCCAGGTTTTGGGATGCTCGTGCAGCTTGCGTTCACCAACGGCGGAATCTTGTTCGGAAAACTCTTGTAAGGAACGCTTGAGCGGGTTGTTCCTTGAAAAAACATAGACAAGCAAACCTACCGTTACCGCGACTGCAAAAGCCAGTCCCATCCGGCCGATCGTCACTTCGGGATGCGAACGGAAGGCCATGATCGTCGCAGCGAACACAATGGGGTTCAGGATAGGTCCGCTGAGAATAAAGGTTACAGCGATGTAGGCAGGCATCCCCTTAAGCATCAGCCTTCGGACGACCGGGATCATCCCGCATTCACAGATGGGAAACACGATCCCCAGCATGGAAGCGAACAGGACGCCGATGACCGGATTTTTGGGCGTGATCCGACGCACCCACTGTTCTTTAACGAACAGCTGAAGAAGGGACGACAGCAGAACTCCAAGCAGTACAAAAGGAAGCGCCTCAAGGAAAATGCCTGTAAAAACCGTTTTTACCTGCTGTATGTCACGGCTAGATATTAGACTTGTATCGTTCTGCAGCCTTATCGTCAAGACCGGTATCACGAAGACAAGCGGAATCATGAAGGGCAGCATTTTGAAGATTACCGGATATTTCATTCAGGCCTCCTGGAGCGAATTGTTCTTAAGACATTCTATGCTTGTACCATCGGCAACATACTAGATTCTTGCAAATTAATCAAAAAGATTACGATTTAATACGTGAACTTCATGACCGGTAGCGCGAAGTCCAAAGTCGTGATATATTTAAAAAAAGTTTTCTGTGTGTTACTGGCGTAGCTTGGGGTACCAAGAGGGAGCACATAGGATCATATGCCGTACGCCTGGGCAAGAGGTAAGGAGACGATCAGTCGCCTTGCCTCTTTATGTTTTTAATACAATGGCGAAGGAGCGGATTAGCATGAGTAAGGAACCCGTAATTTTGGATGGAAAAAAGGTATCCGATGATATTAAGGCAAAGCTGGCGGTGAAGGTACAGGAATTGAAGCAGCACGGGATAACGCCTTGTCTGGCAACGATTCTGGTTGGCGATGATCCTGCTTCTGCGACCTATGTGCGGATGAAGGGAAATGCTTGCGAGCGGCTTGGCATCATATCCAAGAAAGTGGTGCTGGAGACATCGACCTCGACCGAGGAGCTGATCGCCGCGATACAAGAGCTGAACGAGGATCCGAATGTCCACGGTATTCTGCTGCAGCATCCGGTGCCGCATCATATCGATGAACGGGCGGCTTTTGATGTCATTGCCATTGAAAAAGACGTGGATGGAGTAACCACGCTCGGCTTCTCGCAAAATGCGTTTGGTTTTGCCGATTATCCTTCTTGTACGCCTGCCGCGATTATTGCGATTATGGATTATTATGATCTGCCGATCGAAGGGAAGCATGCCGTGGTGGTCGGACGCAGTCCGATTCTGGGTAAGCCGGTATCGATGATGCTGCTCAATCGCAATGCTACCGTTACGATCTGCCACTCGAGAACGAAGAACCTCGGGGAGCTTGTGTCCCAGGCGGATATCGTGGTTGCGGCCGTAGGCAAACCTAATTTCATTCAAGGGAGCTGGATTAAGCCGGGTGCCGTTGTATTGGATGCCGGCTACAATAAAGGGAATATCGGCGACTGCGATTATGAAGCCTGCGCGAACGTGGCATCTGCGATTACACCGGTACCGGCAGGTGTCGGCCCCGTTACGATTGCTACATTGCTGAAGCATACCGTCGAGTCGGCCGGGCGAACCGTGCAAGCCTAAAGGAAAGCCACAGACCATTTGCATATGAATGAAGGTGCGCCCATGAAATGCTCGATGAGGTTCGCTCGGAAGTGAAATAAGCCCATAGAAGAAGTCCGTCTGCACAAGGCGGACTCTTTTGTTGTCGTTAGATAAGAAAATGACGGCAAATTGCGCTTATGTAAAATACCACAGAAACCGTGCTCCAGCGCGGGTTTTTATGCACTATCGGGAAGTGTTCGAACGACCTTGCTGAAATAATGGCTTGCTCTGAAATGCTTTTCATCATTTACAATATGGTTACTGGCTAGAATCTACGGAAGAGGGGCGAGTTTCATTGAATAAGAAAATCATATTTTTTGATATCGACGGGACGCTGCTGGATCATGAAAAGAAAGTTCCGGCTACAACGAAAGAGTCCATTCAGGAGTTAAAGGATGCCGGGCACATCGTCGCTATAGCGACAGGGCGCGCTCCCTATCATTTTGAAGAGCTGCGGGAGGAGCTCGGTATCAATTCCTATGTTTGTATGAACGGTCAGTATGTGGTTCATGAAGGCAAACCGATCTATGGAAATCCATTGGCGCAAGATGCCTTGCAGAAGCTGACGGAGCAGGCCGTTGAGTTTGATCATCCGATCATATATGCCGGCAGTGAAGCCATGAAGATGAACGTAACCGAGCACGTTCATATCGATTCCAGCTGGGGGGAACTGAAACTCACGATCCCTGAATATGATCCGGAATATAACTTGGGCAGAGATATTTATCAGGCCATTGTATTCTGCACGGAGGATGAGGAAGCGGCTTACGTGAACAATTTCGCAGGCCGGTTCGATTTCGTTCGATGGGGTCCTTATGGAATCGATGTGCTGCCGTCCGGGGGATCCAAAGCCGAAGGGATCAAACAATTGATTCAGCTGCTGCACATCGATCTGGAAGATACTATTGCCTTTGGCGATTATCTGAATGATCTGGAGATGCTGTCGTACGTGGGCCACGGTGTGGCGATGGGCAATGCGCCGGAAATCGTCAAGAAGGCGGCCAGGCATATAACCAGGGATGTTGATCAAGACGGTATACAGTACGGCCTCCGTCTGTTGGGTCTACTGGGTAAGGAACCGCAGGAAATCGTGTAGTTATTTTACGATAAAAAGTCATGAGCGTGTCAGTCTTCGTTCCTGAGGGACGATAAGGACTGACATGTTTTCGGTTTGAAGTGCATTTCGAGAAGCGCAGTTTTGACGATGGAATGAGGGAACAACATCGCTGTGAGATGAGAGCATTTAAGAAGGTTATCTTATGACCTGGGACAATCCCGGCCATAGGATAACCTTTTTTAGATGAAAGTGCAGGTCTTCACGCAGCCTGCTTCCTGGTTTAGCAGCCTTACAACAAGTATAATCAAAAAATAATTGTAAATAATTATTAATTGTCTATATACATTAGTGTGCGTCGTACAGTATAATGATTACAGGAGTTGATGATATGTCAGAGGATCAAGATATTCTGAACAGTTTGGTGCAGGAGCTTCGGCGAGGAACGATCATACTTGGTGTCCTCAGCCAATTGTCGGAACCTCAGTATGGATACTCATTGGTGACCATATTGCAGGAGAAGGGTATCAGCGTGGAAGCGGGTACTCTGTATCCCTTGCTGCGGCGGTTGGAGAAACAAGGCTTGCTGGATAGCGAGTGGGACACGAATGAAGCTCGTCCGAGAAAATATTACATCATAAGTCAGACAGGGAAAGAAATATATCGGCAGCTTTACCATGAATGGAAAGTTATGATGACAAGTCTTGAAGGGCTTGTTGATGACAAGGGGGACGTTTAGTAATGGATCTGATTAACAGGTATATTTATGCAGTGACGCAGAAGCTGCCCGAATCACAAAGAGCCGATATTGAAAAGGAACTTCATGGACTCATCGAAGATATGCTGGAAGACAGGGGAGCAGGCGTCGGGATTGCAAGCACTGAAGATATAGAACAGGTGCTGCTCGAGCTTGGGCCACCCGGAGACATGGCAGCTAGATATAGAGGAAGAGAACGGTATCTCATTGGACCCGGTTTGATCGACAGTTATTGGTCTGTCCTGCGGATTGTATTGTACTCGGTCGTCATCGCTCTTGGCATCGCGTACATGGTTGATTTCTTTACAAGCTCGGATCCTACCGCCGAGAAGCTTCTGGAGTACTTTGTCTCCTTGCTGAGTGTGGCTATTCACGGGTTCGCATGGGTTACCGTTATTTTTGCCTATATCGAATATCGCGGTGCTCGGCAAGTTTCTAAGGACGCTTGGAAACCATCGGATTTGCCTGTAATTCCGGAACCAGCCGTTCGGATTAAACCGATCGAGCCGGTGCTGGGCATTCTATTTTCCGTGCTGTTCTTCGTCCTGTTCACGTTTTCCCTTAATCTGATCGGTGTTCATCGATTTGATGAAAACTCGATCGCCATTCCGGTGTTTGAACAGGCTTCCTTTGCCAAGTATTTGCCGCTGATATGGCTTCTTACCGCCTTCAGCATATTCAATGAAGCAAGGAAATTAATCACAAGAAAGTGGACGCCGCAGCTTGCCGTCATGCATGTCATATTTAACGTTGCTTCCGTTATCGTTGCGGTGATTCTGTTCTCCGATATGGCGATTTGGAATCCGTCTTTCATGGAGCAGCTAGCACAGACGGGTTTCGTAACACCGGGAAGTGAATCGTACGACATCGTAAAATCAATTTGGGATCGATCCAGAGATGGTCTTATTTACGTCATCGTGATCATTACCCTTATTGATACCGTGTCCGTTCTGATGAAGAGGTTTCGGCGGAAGGAAGGAAATACAGCGTTAACCAAATAAAGACATAAGTGTTGAAGTAAAGGGTGTCCCAAAAGATCTTGGATCTGGCGGGATGCTTTTTTTTTGCTATTAGGAGGACAATCCGTATACGAATCGTTCCAGGAACGACACGCAGCTTGTTGGATAAGCATAGGATAAGGAACGAAGCAAATAATTTTTTTGACAAAAATGTGAATGATATGTGTCAAAATTATGTACAATGGTGTTATAATAAGGTAAGAGTTAAATGAAAACCCTTACAGAATGAACGGAGCTGATTATGATGAAATACGCAATCCATTACTCTACGAGAATGAAAGACGTTATTTTATTTTCCTTTGTCATTAGCATTATCCTGTTTCAGGTAGCTACCTTGACCCAATATTCCTATCCTGTCCTATTCTATATGCAGATGGCGGTGAATGTCGTTGTTGTTGCGGCACTAGCAATTGAAGGGTATGCCCGATTGGTGAAACGGGAAGTGAATATTCAGGAGAATTCGGATATGATTACCATCAATGGCGTAGAGATTCATGCCGATCAGATTCGTGAGATCAAGGTTTCCGGATGCCATAAAGCCGCATTCCAGATAAACCTCAAGAACAAGAACGTGAATCCGATGTATTGCTGCTTTAAATTTGAAGAGAAAAATTGTGAAGGAATTCGGAGTCTCACGCGTTGGGCCGAGCGGAACCAGATTTCCGTGCGTAAGGTAGGACCGCAAACCCGTTCCGGGTTGGTACTCACATCAAACCACTAGTTAGCCTAAATTATATTATGAATAGAAGCATCTGAACCTTGAAGAATGGGTTCAGGTGCTTTTTTGATGTAGTTGTAGAGGAAAGGGGGGGGCGGGCATTTGTACCTATAGGAACTGAAATTTTAACCCATGTTAAGATCCTGTTTCAATGCAGGTTAATTTCGTCAGAGATCCAGCTAAGAATGAGAGTTACTTCGCGTTTGGAGAGGAGATTCAGGTTTGGCGATATCAAGGTAAGACGAGGCCAAGCTGTATACGGCGGGGTTTGAACGCTGGATAAAACCAAAAGCATGGGCCTGAATTCTCAGTTCCATGCTTTTGTTCGATTCATTATAAACAGGCGTTGTCGTAAAGTTTGTAACTTAGCTGCTGCAGCCGCCGCCACAGCCACTCCCGCAAGAGGATCCGCTGCTGCAGGATGAACCGCTGCTGCAAGAGGATCCAGATCCGTCGCCTGAGGATCCATCACCCGAATCGGATCCGCCGGACCCGCATGCCGAGGCGTAGGTGCATGAGGAGCTGCTGTTATTTTTATGAAGCTCGTGCTCATCAGGGATCATGTGGTCACCAAATTGTTCCGGTGCGTTCCAGGCAAAAAAGACGGCCGCTGCCAGGAGCATATCGCTATTTTGGAAATTGACCGACTTCTCTTGTCGCGCCGGCTTCTCTTGGGCGGTTCGAACCCGATCCTGCAGATCCTGGATGATCGCATCAATCGCCGTGCGGGCTGCAGGAATCTTCTCATAGGTCCAGGCATTAAAGCGCTTCTGGCCATGATTCACGGTGAAGTGGCGGGAAGTTACGGCCTCCAGTTCTTCGCGCGGCAGCGGGACGCGGAAGAAAGCCCCCCATAGCTCGGCGCTGTATTCATGCCAGCCGAATAATTGTACATATACCGTATCAAACCACGCACGTTCATTCGGAATAGGCACATGCTCGATTCCGGTGTTTGGAGCGTGGTGAAGCATTTTGCCAAGAAAGCGTTCCGAGAATTGCTGGTACTCGTATGTATACATCAGCATTTCATGCCATACTTCATCCACGTCTTTGCTGAACATCGGGACACGATCCAGCACCGCGCACATGATAAAGAACCGTTTAAGCTCCTGCCATCTCCATTCGTACTCCTGTTCGGACAGATTCGGATGCTCACTCATCACTCGTTGCTTCAGCAAGTTTTGATAGGTGTAGGGGAGCGCAGCCTCCAGTCTGCCGACAAGCTCACTCGCCGGGCTTCCTGCCTTGACGATCGGCGGCAGCTCGGGTAGTTTCCCGCGTCCGTGCTTATTGCCTTTTGGGAGCTGCTGACCGCTGTGTTTACGCAACGAGCGTTTCACGAAATAAGAAATAATCCATACATCCACCGCAACAAATAAAATAATCAGAATCCAGGTTGTTGTGTTCATTACATGTTCCTCCTTCTTTATCGTGTTCGGAGGTCGGCTTATTATTTCTCTCCTGAGTAAATTATGGCAAATGTGATGCGTGTTGGCAATTGAAATTGGAGAAGATCATAACTTGAATTTAGGGGCTTCTTTATGATACATTCCGTGTGTGTCAAGCGAGTGTTTGATCATGGAGCCATGATCTCGAAGGATGGCAATTTACGTTTACTTTAGGAGCATACATATGTTAACAGGTTGGAGACTATCCGTATTAGGTATTCTTGTTGTAGGCATTACCGGCATCGTTGCGTCTGTTACCGGTCTGATCGAGCCCGGCCGGGCGATAGCGCTTTTCGTTGTATTCGTACTCTTTATTGGGGCGCTGGAGCTGCTGGAACGAATCAAGAGCCGCAGAAAGAAGAAGGGGGAAGTGCGATCTTCCAAATAAAAATGCACAGACAGCAAGGAGGGAGCTTGTGAATTGGGTAGCTGTACAGCCGTACTACAAAATCAACCGAGTGGTGGATGGTATCGAACAACGGACGGAAGAGCAGGGGCGGGAGATGTTCCTGTACGAGGATCGAATCGTAACGAAATACCGGGAGTTCCCGATCAAGCAGGTCTTTGATCTGTCGTATCGGCCTATGGGAGACGGCGGTGGTTTCTTATATTTGCACACCCAGCAAGGCGTGTATTCTTACACGGTGAAGGATGATCCGGGTTCTTTCATATCGGCATTTAAAAATCTCTAATGGCATGATCCATAAATAAAACTGGTCTCAGGTCCAGTTCATATCCTCGCCTGCAGCATGTTTGCGAAAGCCACGTTGTCATATAAGCTGATACTATATTCTAGGGACGGATTAGGGGGACAGGAGTGGATACGCTATTAGATTTTATTGAACAGATCGGGCACTACGCATTATTCCTCGTATTGTGCCTTGGCTTGGTCGGTCTTCCTGTGCCTAATGAAGTCGTGGCAATGACAGGCGGAGCGTTAGCGGCATCCGAGATTTTAACGCCGGTTCCGTCTTTTATCATGACGTTTCTTGGCGTGTGTTCGGGATCGACGGTAGGTTACATGCTTAGCCGCTTTACCGCGAGCAAGCTGTTAAACCGTGTAGGGGAAAAGTCGAAGATACGCCAGTTTCTCGATGTATCCGAACGTCTGACCCGTCAATATGGCAATTACGCCATATGTATCAGCGCTTTTTTGCCCATTCTGCGCAACGTCACTCCTTATGCGGTTGGCATGAAGGGGATGCCGTATCGCAGATTTGCGGTGTATTCGTATTCCGCCTCCTTTGTATGGACCATCGGTTATTTCTCTTTGGGCATGTTTGTCGGAGATCAGGTCGTCGATCATATTGGAGCCCTGATTGACCGGTATGGATATTATGCGGCGGGAATTGTCGCGGTGCTGGCCATCATTCTGATCATTTCATGGGTAATTCGAAGAAATAAACGAAGCAAGGAGAATAAAGAAATTCAGTTTCACGGATAAATGCCGTATGCCTGTTTAATTAGGGCTCATCCGGCAGGGGCTCGGGTGACGTTCGAATGATTTTTACGTATTCTCGGGGTAAGAACCATGGGGGTTCTTGAATTTGATAAACTCTGGTTGTCGAGTTGTCTTGTTGATATCCGGGATGCGTACGTATATTCGTTAAGATGGCGGCTGCCAATATTGCAAGAAAGATGAAAGCGCAGACAGCCGCTTTTTTGATCATCATGGGAATCACTCCTTTACATACAGTGATTTCCCAAAGGTCCTCTTTTCATTCCAAGATACCTTTGACAAAGCTTTGATCTCAAGATATACTGATTTTCAGTGTGATTCGAAAAAATACCATATGGTTTTACCTGGAGGAGCCTGCCATCAACGGGCTCTTTTTGTGTTTTTTTGGAGTTATACCTAAATAATGGGGAAATACTACTTATGAAGGAAAAATCGGACTATAGGAGGAGTAGACTTTGTCTTTGCTGCACATCGCCGTCATGGCACCTTTTATTGTAGCGCTTGTGGTTATGTTGACCTACAAGCTCATTGGCCGTGTCCACACCGGATGGGTCATTTTGCCGGTACCGGTTGTCCTGTTCGCCTATTTTTTAGGACTTATCCCAACCATTCAGGGAGGTGAACAGCTTCAAGCGGTCCTGGAATGGATTCCGAGCGTGGGAATAAACTTTACCGTTTATTTGGATGGACTAAGTTTAATTTTTGCACTATTAATATCTGGTATTGGTTCACTCGTTGTACTGTACTCCATCTTCTATATGGATAAGAACAAGGAAGCCGTCCATAAATTCTACATTTATCTGCTTCTGTTCATGGGCGCCATGCTTGGTGTCGTGCTCTCCGATAACCTGATGGTGCTGTACGGTTTTTGGGAACTGACAAGTATCTCGTCTTTCCTGCTGATTGCATTCTGGCATCATCGCGACCGCTCCAGATACGGAGCTTTAAAATCCATGCTGATCACCGTATTCGGCGGACTTGCCATGTTTGCAGGGTTTATTCTCCTTTATGTCATGACTGGCACCTTTAGTGTGCGGGAGATCGTAGCTAATGTGGGGAGCATTTCGGGAGACGCGCTGTTTATTCCGGCCATGATTCTGATCCTGCTGGGAGCATTCACCAAATCCGCTCAGTTCCCGTTTCACATCTGGCTGCCGGATGCGATGGAAGCACCGACTCCGGTTAGTGCTTATCTTCACTCCGCTACGATGGTTAAGGCCGGAATCTATCTGGTGGCCCGTTTTAGTCCGGTGTTTGCGGGTCAAGCTTCCTGGTTCTGGATCGTTGCGATTACGGGCTTGACCACGCTGATCTATGCTTCGATCCGAGCGATCAAGCAGACAGATCTGAAGGCACTGCTGGCATTCTCCACCATCAGCCAATTGGGACTGATTATGAGCTTGCTGGGTCTTGGCTCTGCCGCAGCTTATTATGGAGGCGGCGTGGACACGCTGCTCTATACGAAAGCAACGACAGCGGCCATCTTTCATCTGATGAATCATGCGATATTTAAGGGCGCTTTGTTTATGGTCGTCGGCATCGTGGATCATGAAACGGGCACCCGTGACCTGCGGAAACTCGGAGGTTTAATGTCGCTCATGCCGATTACGTTCACCGTGGCCGTCATTGGCGCATTTTCCATGGCCGGTCTGCCTCCGTTTAACGGATTCCTGAGTAAAGAGATGTTCTTTACGGCGGTCCTTCAAGCGTCTCAGATGAATTTCTGGAATGCCGAGACCTGGGGTGTGCTGATACCGGTCGTTGCCTGGATCGCCAGCGTATTTACGTTCCTGTACAGCATGATCCTGGTTTTCAAAACCTTCACCGGCCGCTACCAGCCTGAAAAGCTGGAGAAGAAGCCGCACGAAGCACCGCTGGGGATGCTGATTCCCCCGGTTATTCTGGCATCGCTGGCCATCGTGTTCGGACTGTTTCCGAACCTGCTGTCTCATGCACTGATTGAACCGGCGATGGCCGCCATTCATCCGGGGCTGCTCGTGGCAGAGGACCGGTTCCACGTGCATATCGAGATGTGGCACGGCTGGACAATGGAAATTTACATGACCATCGGAATCATTGTTCTCGGTACCGTTCTGTACAAGCTTCACGGCAGAGTGCGTATCTTGAACACAACGATTTTCAAGCGATTTACATTGAACAATCTGTATGACGGGGGATTGCGCGTTCTCGAAAAAGGCGGCAAATCGCTGACCTCAACCTACATGACAGGTTCGCTGCGTCACTATGTGATCTATATCTTTGTGTTTTTCATAGCCGTTCTTGGCGGAGGTCTCCTGCTGGTTGATCATATCGGATTCGATATGACGGACTACGCACCGATGTCCTTCTATGAGGCCGTTGCCATACTCGGCCTGGTCATTCCGGTCATTGTGCTCCCGTTCGTACGGACACGATTGATGGCGATCATATTAACCGGGGCTGCGGGTTATATGGTGACCTTGTTCTTCGTCCTGTTCCGGGCTCCGGATTTGGCGTTGACCCAGATGGTTGTCGAGACCGTTTCCGTCATGCTGTTCCTGCTCTGTTTCTATCATCTGCCGAAGCTGAAGCGGGAGAAGGTGTCAATGAGCCTGAAGTGGAAAAATCTGCTGATATCTATAGGCGTGGGTGCTGTCGTAACCTTGATCGCGCTGGCCGCAAGCAGCGGCAGAACCTTCGACTCCATTGCGGATTACTTCATTAAAGAGAGCTACCGCTCGGCCGGCGGTAAAAATATCGTCAATGTCATTCTGGTGGACTTCCGCGGATTTGATACCTTGCTGGAAATTATGGTTCTCGGCATTGCGTCCCTCGGAATCTATGCCTTGATAAAAGTTGATTTGGGTGAAGGGGTTATCGGTGAACGGGATCGTTATGAAGGTGCGTATTTGCCTAATAGCAATGATGTTATCCTGCGAACCATATCCAAGGTGGTCGTCTTTATCGTCGTAACATTCTCGTGGTTCCTGTTCAACTCGGGACACCATGAGCCGGGCGGAGGATTTATCGGGGGGCTGATGACTTCAGCCGCACTGGTTCTGTTATCAATGGCTTTTGGCATGGACATGACCCGCAAAATCGTGCCTTTCGAATTCCGGAAGGTTACGGCTGCAGGCCTTGCCATCGCCCTGCTTACAGGGATTGGTTCCTTTGCCTTTGACGCACCGTTCTTAAGTCATTCCTTCGATTATTTCAACCTGCCATTGCTCGGGGAAACCGAGCTGGCTACAGCGGTTCTCTTCGACCTCGGCGTCTATTTAGCCGTCGTTGGCGTGACGATGACCATCATCAATTCGATTGGGAGGGATAACTGACCATGGAACTATATATGTCACTTGCCATCGGAATTATATTCGCGGTTGGGATTTACCAGATCCTATCCAAAAGCTTGCTGCGGATCATTCTCGGTACATCACTGTTAACCCATGGTGTCCATCTGCTGCTGCTCACGATGTCTAGGCTGAAGACCGGTGCTGCTCCGCTGCTTGGCGAGAAGGCTTCATCCTATGTTGACCCCGTTCCACAAGCGTTGATCCTGACGTCCATTGTCATCAGTTTTGGCGTCACATCGTTCTTCTTCGTACTGGCGTACAAAGCGTATCAACGCTTGGGCACGGACAACATGGAGGAGCTAAGGGGGATGGATGATGAATAATGTAATTGTTCTGCCTCTCCTTATTCCGTTAGTTACTGCCGTTATTCTTATTTTTTGCTCCAAATACGTTCGTGTTCAGCGCTGGATCAGTGTGGTCAGTGTCATACTGAACCTGCTTGTGGCGTTGTTCATCGTGAATCAGGTAAACAACGAAGGCATCCAAACGCTTCATATGGGCGGATGGCTGCCGCCTTATGGGATCGTGTTTGTAGCCGATATGCTCGCGGCACTGATGGTGCTCACGACGTTGATTGTGGCTGCTGCCTGTCTGTTCTATTCCTTTCGGAGCATCGGGGAAGAGAGAGAGAAGCATTACTTCTATGCCTTTTTTCAATTTTTGCTGGCTGGTGTGATCGGATCGTTTCTGACAGGGGATCTGTTTAACCTGTTTGTCTGCTTTGAGGTCATGCTGATCGCTTCCTATGCACTGATTGTGCTGGGGGGCACCAAGCGGCAGCTGAGAGAAACCCTGAAGTACATGCTGATTAATATTATTTCATCCACCTTGTTTGTTGCAGCCGTTGCTTATTTGTACGGCACGGTCGGCACGCTGAATATGGCGCATCTGTCCCTGCGCGTGGCAGAAGTACAGCAGGATGGAATATTATCGGTCATCGGCCTGTTGTTCCTGATTGTATTTGCCTTGAAGGCGGGCTTGTTCCTGTTCTTCTGGCTGCCCGGATCCTACAGTGCACCACCGGCGGCAGTTACAGCTTTGTTCGGCGCGCTGCTTACGAAGGTTGGATTATATGCGATTATCCGTACCTTTACACTGATCTTCCATCACGATACCGGCGGCATCCACGCCGTCATCGGCTGGATGGCCGCGGCCACGATGATTTTGGGAAGTTTGGGCGCAGTTGCGTATAAGGATCTTGGACGAATCCTGAATTATAACATTATTATCAGCGTCGGCTTTATCGCCTTCGGCATAGCGTCAGCATCTTCAGATTCCTTGAACGGGGCTGTATTCTACTTGATGCATGACATGATTGCAAAGGCGCTGCTCTTTATTCTTGGCGGAATCATCATTGCCAGTGCAGGTGCTAACAAGCTGAGTGATATGGGCGGCCTGATGAAGCGCCATCCCTTGGTGGGGTGGATGTTCTTTATCGTTGCATTGGCTCTGGTCGGCATCCCGCCCCTTAGCGGATTCCTTGGCAAGGTTCTTATCGTCCGCGGTGGTTTGAGCGAGGGGCATTATTGGTTGACGGGACTGGCACTGGCATCAAGCCTGGCGGTATTGTATTCCCTGATCAAGGTATTTATGGGGGCATTCTGGGGCGAATCACCCGGGCATACGGAATCGCAGCCAGTCAGAATCCATCGGACAGCTTATGTGGCAGCTATTGGACTAACGGTTATGGTGATTGTCCTTGGGGTGGGTTCGGAGTGGATTTATTCCTACACCTCTCAAGCAGGCGCCGTATTATCCGATCCATCACTATACATTAACGCTGTACTAAAGGAGTAGTGGATATGGGCCATCAAATCCTGTTAAATATCATCATTGCCGTTGTCTGGATGTTCCTGAACAATAACTGGTCCCCCCAGCATTTGATAGTCGGCTATCTGATCGGTATGTTGCTGATTTATCTGTTGCGCCGCTTTTGGCCAAACGATTTCTATTTGCGTAAGCTGTGGTCTATTCTGATGCTGCTGCTTTTGTTTCTAAGAGAGCTGTTTAAATCAAGTATCACCGTCATCGGTCAGATTATAAGACCGAAGCTGAATGTCCGCCCCGGCATCTTCGCCTACGATACGGAGCTTAAGTCCGACTGGGAGATTACGGTCTTATCGTGCCTGATCTGCTTGACGCCAGGAACGCTTACCCTGGAAGTCTCTCGCGATGGTCAGACGCTGTATATCCATGCGATGGATATCGAAGATGTCGAAGAGCTGTCGAATCAGATCCGCGGTACCTTTGAACGCGCGATCAAGGAGGTGACCCGCACATGATCCATGGCATGCTGATAGCCTCATTGGTGATTTTGTCGCTTGCTATTCTGGGCTGCCTGTACCGATTAATCAAGGGACCTTCCATGAACGACCGGATCATGTCGCTGGATACGATCGGAATTATCCTGTTGTCCATGATCGCTGTCCTGTGCATGCTGTTCCGGACATCCGTGTATTTTGATATCATTCTGCTGATCGGAATTCTTACGTTCATCGGAACAACCGCGCTTGCCAGATATATTGAGAGGGGTGATGTCATTGAACGCACAAACGATGAGTCAGATCGGTGAGTTTCTGATCGCGCTGATGGTGCTGCTCGGCGCTTTGCTGGGTGCATTGAGTGCATTCGGCCTTATTCGTCTGCCGGATGTTTACATGAGGTCCCATGCAGCTACGAAAAGTGCCACGCTGGGCGTCCTCTTGATCCTTGCCGGCGCATTTCTGTATTTCACCTTCTACCTGGAGCATGTCAGTGCCAAACTGCTGCTGGGAATCGTATTCGTATTTATTACGGGGCCGGTAGCGGGTCACTTGAACGGGAGAGCGGCGTATCGATCAGGCGTGTCCATGTGGGAGAACAGCGTTCACGATGACCTCAAGCCTGAACTGAAGCGCGAACGTGAGCGGATGCGAGCTTCCCGGAAGGGGGAGCATTCCGAGAAGGGATGACCGTCAACCGTAAACAAGGTCCCGATTGAATGATCGAGAAGATGAGATGGGCTTTCCAAGCATATGGGAAGCCCATTTCGTGTTTCATGTTTGGCTCACGGGTATCATCTCGTGGTAAAATTGACCAAAACAGGTTCGAGGAGCCTTTGGAAATCACGCTAGGAAAGCTGATTCTGAACAAGGAGAATGTGTACAGATGGTATTGGATACAGATCAAACGAAATTAAGAGAGCTGTCTTCCTTTCTTGCCCGAATGAATGGAGATCGTCATCATCATGTCGGATATTGCGGCGAACAGGAAGGGGAGGTCTACAGCACGCTGCTGGAAAATTTTTCGGAAAATGGCCGGCTGAGCAGCCAGCGATTTACCGTGATCTATGATCAAGATCAGATGGTGGGCGCATTGGGATTCGATGTGGACGAAGAAGAGGGAACTGCTGAAATATGGGGACCTTTTATCGATGTGGAAGGCGAGCTTTGGCATCGATTGGCGAAGGAGCTATGGGTTGATGGAACAATGAAGCTGAATGGCAGCGTAACACGCTATTTCGGATTTTATAATGTAGCTCATCCGTCTGCTGCGAGGTTTATGGAGGACAAAGGGGGAAGAAAGACAGGTGTGCATCATGTACTGAAAATCCAAAAATCCACCTTGTTAGCGAATGCCGCGCCTGGATTGCAGGATATCACGCCCGAATATTGGGATGAGTTCGAGAATCTGCATGGCACCGCCTTCCCGAATACCTATCTCAGCTCGGAGTCTATTTTGCAGAAGCTGGATGAGTATCACCGGCTCTTCATATTTACGGAAGAAGGCCGTTTCGTCGGGTATGTTTATGTGGAGGGAGACCCCGATTTCCAGGAAGGAAATATTGAATACATCGCGGTATCCGAACAATTCCGGCGCAAAGGCTATGGCGGGCTCCTGATTGATCAAGCTCTCCATTATTTATTCCAAGTCCTGCAACTGGAAGAAATCTCGTTATGCGTGAACCAAGACAATGCAGGAGCGCTCCAGCTGTATCATCGTGCGGGCTTTGAGACGGTGCATAAACTGGCGGCTTACGTATTGGAGTGAACATAATGGTTTCCATCACGACCCGCCCATGCATAACAAGACCCGCCCATCCCAGCAACCGGGATCGGCGGGTCTTGTTTATACATCTAACGCTTCGTCTTTTTGCTGCTGATCACGACACTTCCCGGCTGATCTTCATGATGGTAACGGTTTTCCATCTTTTTGCCGGCCAGCCACAGCAGCCAGAGGACGATGGCCGCGATAAGAATGCGCCAAGGCTGCTGGATAAAGGCTTGCCAGTCATGTCCAATGAATGCCACCATAAAAATCATCACGGATTTACCTGCCATAACGGCTATCGTGAACGTCGTTGCCGATATCGTGCTGATGCCGGATGCGATATTGATCAGTGAGGAAGGCGTAAAGGGGAAGCAGTACAGGATGAAGATCGGCGTAAAGCCCTTTTCTTCAATCCAATGGAAGAAGCGCTGGGATCCCGGCATTCTTTTTTGGATAAGCAATCCAAGCTTGCCTCCCAGCTTACGAACAATCCAGAACACCGTAACGGATCCAAGGCAAACGCCGATCCACGACAGCAAGAATCCCCACCATAATCCATAGGCTGCGGAGTTCCCCATCACCAGTACGATAAGAGGCAGAAAGGGAAGGAACGCCTCTATAAATGGAAGCAAAATACCCGGGATGGGACCCAGCTGCGAGTACTGCTGAAGCCATTCCTGCACTTGATCCATGTCAATTTCTTTCATATGGGTCCACAAGTTCTGAAGCCATTCCAACATGATGAGTAAATCCTCTCCCTGCCTAGGGTAAAATTATGTATTTTCCGGTCGATCACGGATGAAATATATTATAGCATAACCAGAATCAATATTATAAATTGCAAGTATTGAACCGGGGAGGGATACAGGAAAAACTCAAACTCCCCTAAAGCCATGGTGAGTTTGAGCTATATCCTTTATCGGTTCTTATACAGATTGGGCGGGCAGCGCTTCCTTGGTTTCAGGATTCGAATCCGGCGGGAGATCCGGCTCGATCCCGTTCCAATCGATTCGGTTCTTGCTCCGCAGCGACCAGACGATCAATAGGATGATCCCAATAATGACCGAACCGATCGTTACCATATAATTGCCCCAGACCGAAAGGTATTCGATCTCGATGAATGCATATTGGGAGGGTACCACAACGTACCGGACCATCTCCAGCCAGGCCAGGTGAAAGCCGATGCTCATCCACAAATTGTTGGATACGATGCGGGACAGCTGCAATACCGTACCAAAAGCAACTAAATTGATGATATACTCCACCGTAATCAAATCCCATGTCCCTATTCCTATGGCCACCATGAATGCCGTTACAGCGATAGGCGCAAGCACGAACATTACGACCTGAAGGACCAAAGCAAGCCAGCGCGGAAAACGGGTGTTTAAGTTCCGGTACACATAACCGCGGAAGGTGATTTCTTCTGGAAAGGCTTCATAAAAAAATGCAATCGGGACATTGATGAGGATAACGAGCATCGTAACGATTGGGAAATGGAAATCCACGATCCGGAGCCATCCGGCGGCGCTGCCGATCAGCAAGGCTGCTGCCGTGACCAGGGCAAGGAAACCGATGCCGAGAAGGAAATAACGAAAACCGGAAGGAACAGAGCTAAGACCAAGTCCGTTCCAGGGCCGCTGATCGACATAACGCCTAAGCAGATAAATCAGCGGCACGGATATACTTGTTGTAACGACGGCAAGGAGGATTTGGAGCCCGAGCGTGGGGATCTCGTATGAACCCGCTACCGTGGCTATCACAACTGCTAGTCCGAGCCCTGCAACAAAAGCCAGCCACCCAAGGACGACACGCCAGAACAGGTTTAAACGGCCCTCCCGATCACGGAATGCCCGAGAGACACCATGCTTAGCCTTCGATTCAGTTAATGTGCGAATGACGAACTCGCTCCTCTCTTAAGAACACGCTGCCCGTGTTCCTATTCTTTTTGACATTAATATATATAGTATTGCTTCTATCAAGGTGTTCCATAGAAAGAACCTATTTTTACGAAGGTAGGCATTAAAGAAGCAAATAAAAGAGGCTGAAATGTTGATTATGGTACGTTGTATTAAAAAAAACCGGAAGTGTATAATGGGATTATGCCGAAAATCGTAGATCATGATAAACAAAGACAACGGGTCGCTGAGGCTGCCCTGCGGGTGATTCAGAGGGGTGGACTCGAAAAAGCGACGGTTCGCAATATCGCCGAAGAGGCGGAGTTATCCGTAGGTTCGCTGAGACACTATTTTACCAGCCAAGCTGAGTTGTTGGCTTTTTGTATGAACCTGATGATCGAGAGGATTGAAGAACGCTTTTCTACTTTATCCTTGAAGGGACCCGTGTTTGAGGATGTAAAACAAGTATTGATGCAATTTCTGCCGATGGATGAGGATAGGACGATGGAAATGGAGGTGTGGATGTCGTTTGTTGCCAAAGCGCTAGTCTATCCCGAGTTAAGAATAATGACCGATCATATGTATGATGGATTAACCAAGGCGTGCCACTATGCGGTGGATACCCTGGTCGCACATAAGCTGGCTAAACCGGAGCTGGATCTTGATTATGAGAAGGAGCGCATATACGCATTGGTAGATGGATTAGCGATTCATCATATCATGAAGCCACAACAACTTGCCAAAGAAAAGATCGAGTGGATTCTCGAGCAGCATCTGCGTTCCTTATGTCTGGATGACAAGGCAATAGACTAAAAGACCCATGTCACTTAGCGTGTCAACATTGACATGCCATTCCTTTTTTTAATACAATGGTTCTTCGACAGGCACTTCGTGTGAAAAAAGATACAAAAGGAGAATGGCATGGTCAAAAAACACAAAAATCTGACAGTCGGCGAAATTCTGAAACGGTTCATCTTTATTACCATCGGTGCAGTTCTGATGGCCGTGGCGCTAGAAATATTCCTGGTGCCCAACGAAATTATCGACGGGGGTATTACCGGTATTTCCATCGTATTATCATCGATTACGCCCATCAAACTGGGTGTGTTCCTCTTCATTATCAACTTGCCGTTTCTGTTCATCGGTTATAAGCAGATCGGCAAAACGTTCGCATTTTCCACACTGTACGGGATCGTGGTATTGTCGGTGGCGACAACATTCCTGCATCATGTAGACCCGTTTACGAACGAGAAAATTTTGGCGGTGCTGTTTGGTGGTTTGATCCTTGGTCTGGGTGTAGGTCTTGTTATCCGTTACGGCGGAGCTCTTGACGGTACGGAGATCATTGCTATCCTGCTGTCCAAAAAGCTGCGCATGCCGGTCGGGCAGATCATCATGATTATCAACGTGTTTATTTTTATTACGGCAGGGTTTGTATTCGGTGCAGATTCGGCCATGTATTCGATTTTTTCATACTACATAGCGGCAAAAGTGATGGATATTGTGGTAGAGGGCTTGGACGAGTCCAAATCCGTTACGATTATATCCAATGAATATGAAGAAATCTCAAGTGCCATCATGCAGCGTCTGGGCCGCAGCACGACGATGATTTATGCCAAGGGCGGATATTCGAAAGAGGATACGCAGATGATTTATTGCGTCATCACCCGGCTGGAGATTGCGAAGCTGAAGACGGTTGTGCAGGAGATAGATAAGAACGCATTTATTTCGATTCAAAATGTCGCGGATGTGCTGGGTGGGAGTATGGCGAAGTCAGATATTCACTAGGTGCACGTACATGCTTTTGATGTGATAGGTTGATTAACGAATGGCGGTTTTTTGCAGATCCTTTTCTGCAGAAGGCCGCCTGTTTATTTAGGAGATAAAAACAAGTAAACCATTAAAGTCTTACCATCCTTACCTCGCAAGAAACATCTGCTATATGCGGACTGTATGCTGAAAAAGCACTGATCGAGGAGAAGGGATTGCCTGAGTGTCTGATCGAAGCTCCATGAAAGCCGTCAATCTAAAAGCGCTCAGGCCATCCATCTATCATTTCCGTACTTCAAAAAATTCGCATTCATCCCGCTTATGATAGCCGAGCGAACTGACGCTGGATTGCGTAATGACGGTTTCGTCGGTGAATCGGATGACGAGACTGCCGGAGTCAATCAGATGATTATCCTTGAAGATGCGTATACGGATCTGCTGCTCCATAACTTCCTGAAAGTCCTGGTCGGTTAATAGCGGTCTGACTATCGGCATGGGTCATCCTACTCCTTACGTTTTGAATGGTGGGTTGTTCGTAAAAGTCCTATGATAAAGGGGGATTGGTATGACATTTGCGGCAAACAGGGAAGTAGGTATCATTCCCTCCGATCAGGATCTGCTCGCCGGCATATACGGGTTTACCGTCAATGACGCGAAGGTTCATGATCGCTTTACGCTCGCAGAACCAGCAGATCGTCTTCATTTCCTCGATTTTATCGGCGTAAATCAGCATCCAGCGGCTGCCTTCAAACAACTCGTTCCGGAAATCATTCTTCAAGCCGAAGCCCATGACAGGCACGTTAAGCTCATCTACGATCCGTACGAGCTGCAGGATGCTGTCCTTGGACAGGAACTGGCATTCGTCAACCAGAACGCAGTATGGCTTAGTCTGATGCTCCTTCACAATCCCGTAGATGTCGGTCGTATCGGATATAGGTATCGCTTCGCGTCGCAGGCCGATTCGCGAGGATACATACCCAACGGCATCCCGGTCATCGATAGCGGATGTAAAAAGGAGCACCGGTTTGTTCTGTTCTTCGTAGTTATGGGCGACTTTCAAAATTTCGATGGATTTACCACTGTTCATGGAGCCATACTTAAAAAATAATTGAGCCATGCTTTCGTTCCCTTCCTATAAGTGCAATGTTGCTTCTTTGAGTGTAGTGGTACAAATTCGTTATTCTTACTATATAAGATATGACATGCAGAGTATATTGTCGCATTATTGGGCGTCTTTTGTCCATTGCCTGTATGGACTATATTCTGACATATATGACTTAATCGCGGAATGAAAAAAAAGGGACAGGACTTCGCCGCGAAATCTGGCGAGGTTACTTCGTATCATGGCACCAGACTTAATCAAAAAAAGGTATAATCTTTTTCAATTACGTTGTCAGAAATGACGAACTTCTCTGGTCATATAAGTAGTCAACGATACGAAAGAGGGTTTGAGCAGTTGGAAACGACAGCGGACAGAACGGTCCAGTGGGATGAGATGGAAGATCAGGAGTTGGTGAAATATGCCCAGGCAGGGGAGCGGGAAGCATTCGGGGAGCTTGTTCGGCGTCATCGGTCCAAGGTTTATGGCTATGCCAGAGCTATAACCCGGGAGTCCTACCTGGCAGAGGACGTTGTACAGGATGCATTGGTCCGGGCATTTTTGCACTTGGGCAAACTGGTCGATACCCGGCGTTTCCTGCCCTGGGTGCAGCGGATCGTACGGAATCAGGCCTATACCCGGCTTAAGGGAAGCTCCGCGATGAAAGAACAGACATTCACTGAGCTTGAAGGCAGGGGAAGGTATGATAGTGCCGGGAGTGCAGATCAGTGGAATAATCTGGACAGCATTCTGGGAAGGCTCCATCATTCTTCAGCCAAAGCGGCCGCAGGATTCAACGTACCGGAGGAACGAATCGTCCAGCAAGAGACGCTGCGTGTTATAACGGACATCATTCAACGCCTGAAGCCACGCGAACGGCTTATTTTCGAATCTCATTTTTTCGATCAGCTGTCCCCGCAAGAAATTGCTGACTTGTTCCAGCTCTCTTCGGCCAATGTGTATCAGATTATTTCGAGATCACGGAAGAAAGTGATCCAAGAAAAAATTCGCGTCACCGTTGACTCTTATATTAAGACGAGAAGGGACTTGGGAATTATGAATAAGAAGATTCTACAGTACGAAGGATCGTTGAAAGAAATCAAAACTTGGACAACCGCAGCGGATGCCATGTATAAAATGCTGCAATTTACAGATCGGAAGCTATCCCTGCCGATGGTTATGGGGCTTACAGGTCATGCATTCCGAATTAACATCATTCCGGATCAGGTTCACATTGCAGGTCCGACCGCGTATTTTTTTGGTGAAGTATTATCCCGGGGTCTTCATAATATCGGCTTCCATTCCAAATTCATCGACGGCATGTCGGACGGCATCGGTACCAATGCCAATCTGCTGGATCCATCTGCCTTGGAGAAGAGTGCCATGAGCAAGCGCAGCATTCATCAGGAGCTGCCAAGGGCCCTTGATTTGATTCATAGCTCGCTGGACCGAGGATACCCTGTGCTGGCATGGGATATTTTCTTTCCCGAATTTGGTACGCTGTATGGCTATGACGATGAAACCAGAACCCTCTACGGGGAAGTATGCGGAAAAGCGGATACGCTCCCTTATGAGAATCTCGGAAGGAGTGTGATGGGAGAGCTGTTCGTTCTGGCCATTGAGGGATCGGTCGATTTAACGCTTCAGCAGCAGCTTCGACTTGCGCTTGATACCGCCATCGATCAATATGAGGGGAAAGAAAGCGTGGTTCCGACGGCAGTGAAGGGGATTGCGGCATACGATGCTTGGATCGAATCGCTGCAGGGGCGGAAGATCGAACCGAACGGCCATGCATACAACATCGAGGTATTAAGAGATGCCCGGTATTACGCTGCTGAGTTCTTCAAGGAACTGATAGCAGCATGGCCGGATGCGAATACCGAAGGACCGGAGCTCACGCAGCAGTTTAAAGAAGCCAGCGTGTTATATACGGGAATGTGCGAGAAATTCAGTGTCCTGCATCAGATGTTCCCATTTCCGGTAGGCGGAGAGCCTAATTCGGAGGATCAAGCAACGACGGCGATAACACTGGTAGAGGATATTAAAGCTCTGGAGATCGAAGCCGTTGCTAAATTGAAAGAGATTTTTGCAAAGTTGTCTTCTTAATTAGTGGTTGGTATTTACAATGTTGAGGTTTTGTCTTAAGATAAGACCATAATTCAATATCAAACAGAGTCAACTCCACTTTTTACTGTTTTCTGGATTCCAAAACAGTGAAAGTGGGGTTTTTGTTGCGTAAGGGGGAGTTTCACGTTGTTGCATTTGTTGAAAAATTCATTCTTCGTATTTTTGGGAGCATGCTGTTTCGGAATTCTGTCAACGGTTGTAAAGCTTGCTTACCAGGAGGGGTTCCTATTTCAGGAGGTAATGATCAGCCAATTCGGGACAGGCTGGCTCATGCACATGTCTTACAGGCGTCACATATTACCTTGCCCTTCAGAGCATTCCGGCATCGATCGCCGTCGTTCTGTTATTTCAATTCACCTGGATCGGCGTCATTATCGAAGCTGTTGTGAAACGGCAATGGCCGGATAAGTCCACGGTCATCTCCGTTATCATCCTGTTCGTCGGGACGATGATGGCCGGGGGGATGTTGGGTGCAGGCGAGATTCAATTGAATTGGAAAGGGACATTATTGGGGCTGACCGCGGCTTTGATGATGGCTTTGTTTGTCTTCTTCAGCGGCCGGGTCGAGACGCAGATGTCACCCATTACGCGGAGCTTTTATACCTCAACGGGTGGCCTTATTCTGCTGACGATCCTGTTCACGCCGAAAGTGTATACGGAGATATCCCTGTTTGACAACGGATTATGGCTGTTCGGCTTAATCTTAGGCGTATTCGGCGTTGTTCTTCCAGTTCTGCTATTCGCACTCGGTGCGCCCAAAATCAGTACGGGATTGGCAACCATTCTTGGGGCCGGAGAGCTGCCCGTTGCCGTTATTGCTTCGGTGCTGGTGCTGAGTGAGCAGGTGACTGCGCTGCAATGGATCGGGGTTATCGTGATCCTGCTGGGCATTGCGTATCCGCAGATAGCGGCGCAGAAGCGGGGCGGGGTGCCAGCGGTACAAAGATAAGATTCTGAAGAACATAATAACGCTGATAGGAATGTAGGGGCTGCTTGCAGTCCCTTTTTGTGTGGGGAAACAGGTCCATGTATCAATCATCTAATGATCTCAATTCCAAAATCGACCAGCTGCTCTCTTCCCATGATGTTCATGCACACTTTAGCGCGCTTTTTATGCTTATCGACTTTTTTTATAAGGCTTTCCATTCCCTTCAACGGACCCGATTTAACGATGACATTGGACTCCTGGAACGTGACTTGGGAATACTCGATAACTTCACTATCACTGATCAGTTTGAGAACGATCAGCATTTCATCTCTGGGGATCTCTTTGAAAAAATAAGACTCGTCCGGTTTATGAGAGGGCAGGTGGACTTGCTGCGCATCCGATGGGAGGAATCCCTTATCCTTGTTATTAAGATAGTTTAGTGAGCTGTAAATGAAGGGATTCTCTTTTAATGTATAATATATGGAAAAATTCATTTTTGTTTCAACAAACACATAGCCGGGGAAAAGTGTTTTTATAGCATGGTATTCCTGGCGGTCTTTCTTCTCTGGTACTTTTCTTCTGGGAATCACGCTGGTTAGCAAACTATTATCGAATCTGGCATCAAGCCATTTTTTAATGGAAGACTCGTATCCGGTTTTAACAAATAAGGCATACCATGACATAAATTGCTCCCCCACTTCCTTTTGATGAACAGATAATACCAAATAACTCATGAAATTAATGTCGAAATAGGGAATTTAAAGAAAAAATAAACAACTAAACATATAAGATTAATAGTTTACAAAAAAATATTTATATAATAATATATTGGTAATGAATGACTTAAATTAACAAAAACTTAAACTGGCTTAATCGACGTTTCGGCGCGTTAAGAACATTTAAGGGCCATAATGATACGCGTATTTCGTGTGAATGCTTACGAAGACTCCAGTTAGTTGGAGGACCTCGTAGGCATTTTTATGTTCAATTTCAAAAAAATAAGCAAACGCAGGATAGCTTGTGCCTTAGCAGCTAAAGGCAAGTATAAGGATCCTTAGACAGTCTCTATTATGAGTTAAAACCATCAGACAGGAATTAAGTGGGAGTTAAATACACTAATAATTATCTATTTGGGAGGATGGTACAAGCCTATGCTAGCCTATGTATTTCCCGGCCAAGGTGCCCAGAAAAAAGGAATGGGCGAGGAGCTTTTCGACGAGTTTGAAGAGTGGACTGCACAAGCGGATGATATTCTAGGATATTCGATCAAACAATTATGCTTGGAAGATCCTGATTTTAATCTGAATAAGACTCAATATACCCAACCGGCATTATATACCGTAAATGCTTTAAGTTATTTCAGCAGGATTAAGCATTCGGCCATAACGGTAGATTTTGTTGCGGGACATAGTCTGGGGGAATATAACGCTTTGCTGGCCGCGGGGGCCTTTGATTTTGCTACAGGTTTAAGACTTGTACAAAAGCGAGGGCAGTTAATGAGCCAGGCTGCGGGTGGCGGCATGGCGGCAGTTATCGGGCTAACCGAGGAACAAATGGCAGAGGTGCTGCAGGAACATAGACTTGAAAGCATCGATATTGCCAATCTGAATAGCCCTCATCAGATCGTAATATCCGGAGCGAAGGAAGACATGGATCTCGCCAAGCAGGTCTTTGAATCGCTTAAGGATGTCATGATGTTTATCCCTTTGCGAACGAGCGGTGCCTTTCATTCTCGTCATATGGAGGGTGCGGGCAGAGAATTTGAAGCTTTTCTCCAGAAGTTCACGTTCCATGAATTGCGTATTCCGGTTATCTCCAATGTGTATGCCAGGCGGTATCAGACGGCCTCTATCAAACGGAATCTGGTTCAACAGATTACAAGCTCCGTTAGATGGACGGAAAGTATTCGATATTTGATGGGGCTTGGTGTTATCGATTTTGAGGAGATTGGTCCGGGAAGGGTTTTAACCGATTTAATAGGGAGAATCAAGAACGAAGCAGAACCTCTAATTGTGGATGAACCTGCGCTCGTTGCTGAAACCGTGATTGAAACCGTGTTTGAGGAGATGAACGAAAGCCATTTAGAGATACCTAACAAGTCTGAATCTATAGCTATCGAACAAGTGCATACATTCGAAATTAAACCAGATTCGCTGGGAAGCGCAGCATTCAGGAGAGATTACAATCTTAAATTCGCCTATATGACAGGCGCTATGTACCGGGGAATTGCCTCCAAGGAAATGGTTGTAAGAATGGGCAAGGCAGGAATGATGGGTTTTTTTGGAGCTGGAGGTTTAAAATTACCCCAAATTGCAGAGGCGATTCAATACATACAGCAAGAACTTTCTGAAGGTCAAGCTTACGGCATGAACTTGGTGCACAATCCTTCTGAGCCGGAAATCGAAGAACAAACGGTGGACATTTTCCTTCAGAGCGGTGTAAAGGTTATGGAAGCAGCTGCTTTCATGAATATCACTCCAGCCCTGGTCAAATACCGAGCCAAAGGTTTAACCCGCGATGCCGATGGAAGGGTTGTCTCGATAAATAAAATGATTGCCAAGGTATCGCGGCCGGAAGTTGCCGAAGCGTTTCTTAGTCCAGCCCCCGAGCGAATCATTGCAAAACTGCGCGCAGAAAACAAGATTACGCCGGAAGAAGCTCTTATGCTCAGAGAAGTACCGGTTGCTGATGATATTTGTGCCGAGGCCGATTCCGGTGGTCATACAGATGGTGCCGTGGCCTATGCCTTAATGCCAGCCATGATTAAATTACGGGATGAGATGATGCAAAGGTATTCATATCCTACAAGAATTCGGATAGGTGCCGCAGGTGGGATCGGCACCCCGGATGCCATATCGGCGGCTTTTACGTTGGGTGCGGATTTCATTGTGACAGGCTCGATTAACCAATGCACTGTCGAGGCCGGGACTAGCGACGAAGTAAAGGATTTGCTCCAGCAAATGAATGTTCAGGATACGGAATACGCGCCTGCCGGGGATATGTTTGAGATGGGGGCTCGGGTGCAGGTGCTGAAAAAAGGACTTTTCTTCCCGGCACGCTCCAATAAACTGTACGATTTATACCGTCAGTACAATTCTATTGACGAAATTGACGAGAAGACAAAGGCGCAGATCCAAGAAAAATATTTCAAGCGCAGCTTTGAGAGCGTATACGAAACGGTCCGAACGCGCTACCCGCAAGTCGTCGAGAAGGCAGAACGGAATCCAAAATACAAGATGGCTATGATATTCAGGTGGTATTTCAGTTACAGCACGCGCTTGGCTCTGCAAGGGGATCAGGAGAATAAAGTAGACTATCAAATTCATTGCGGGCCAGCCTTAGGCGCGTTTAATCAATGGGTAAAAGGAACGAAGCTCGAGGATTGGCGGAACCGGCATGTAGATGAGATTGCCGAAACACTGATGACGGAAACGGCTGCACTGTTGAACCGGAGATATAACAGCTTTCGAATGCCTTCGAAGGAACCTGACATGCCAGATCTTCAGGACATTCGAAGCGCTCAAGAGGTTTATTAAAAGTGAGGTGTACCATATAAATGAAAAATGAAATCGCGATTATCGGTATAGCTTGCCGGTTTCCGGGAGCACAGAACTATGAAGAGTTCTGGGACAATCTGAAAGAAGGCCGTTCAAGCATTCAGGAGATTCCCAAGGAGCGCTGGGATTGGAAGGAGTATTGGGGCGATCCGCAGGCTGACAACAAGAGTAACAGCAAGTGGGGCGGCTTTATTCAAGATGCAGACGCCTTTGATCCGGGCTTTTTCGGCCTTTCGGCAAGGGAAGTAGAAGCGACCGATCCCCAGCAGCGGATCATGCTGGAATTATCATGGTCCTGTTTAGAAGACGCCGGGATCCTTCCTTCCCAGATATCAGGGGATAAAATCGGCGTATACATGGGGGTTTTTAATTTTGATTATAAAGGGTTACAAGAGCAGGCGAACCAGATAATTGAAACCTATCATTCCATAGGAACGGCATCTGCCGTCATAGCGAACCGAATCTCCCATTTCTTTAACTTGAAAGGTCCGAGCTTTCCGATAGACACAGCATGCTCAAGTTCCTTTAACGCGATTCATTCGGCGGCCCAGTCCATACTTCTCGGGGAAAGCAATATGGCTCTCGCAGGAGGGATCAGCCTTATTCTTACCCCCTCACGTCATATCTCCTTTTCCAAAGCAGGGATGCTGTCCCCGACCGGCTCATGCAAAACCTTCGACGATAGTGCAGATGGCTATGTGCGCAGTGAAGGGGCCGGGGTCGTGTTGATGAAACCCTTAGAACAAGCCCTTGAAGATGGGGACTCCATCTATGGCGTCTTAAAGGGAACTGCCGTGAACCATAGTGGAAGAACCCATACACTTACTTATCCCAACCCTGAAGCCCAGGCAGATGTTATAGCTGAGGCCCATAAGAAAGCGGACATCCCCGTGGAAAGCATCAGTTATATTGAAGCTCATGGGACGGGAACTCCAAAAGGAGATCCGATGGAGTTTCAAGGATTGCTAAAAGCTTTTCAACTACGATCAAAAAAGGATCAAATGCTTTCCAATAATTATTGCGGCCTGGGTTCAGTGAAAACAAATATCGGGCATTTGGAATCTGCCGCTGGGATTGCCGGACTAATCAAGGTCCTGATGTCCATGAAGCATAAACAGCTGCCTGGACTGCAAAATTTCAAAACATTGAATCACCGTATTTCAATGGAAGGAAGTCCGTTCTACATGGTAGACAAGCTGCAGGAGTGGAAGCTTCTGGAGGGGGAAGATGGACAGAGCTTTCCGAGACGTGCAGGTATTAGTTCTTTCGGGTTCGGAGGAACGAATGCGCATATCGTCCTCGAAGAAGCACCCGCGTTAAAGAAAAAAAACGCCAAGAAGCTTCCCTATTACCTGATCTGCTTATCTGCTAAAACAGAAGAATCATTGCGGCAGGGGGAGCGGAATCTAGCACAGTGGATCGATAGGAATGGGCGTGGGATCAGCCTGACGGATGTAAGCGCAACTCTCTTGCTCCAGCGGGAGCATTTCGGAATAAGATCTGCCTATGTGGTTAAGGATGTGCAGGAACTTCGGGAGAAATTAAATCAGGTGTTAGAGAATAGTAAACCGGATGGCTATTGTAAAGATCAAATTCCGTTAATCGGGAAGAAGCAAGAGCCGCTCCTTGAACATCTGGGTAAAGTGTTAATAACAGAATTACAGTCCCTCCGGAGGAGCGATGTACAGGAATACGGCAGCAAATTGGAGGCATTAGCAGAATTATATGTAAAAGGACAGGAAGTGGATTGGAAGGCCATATTTCCGAAAGGAAGGATACAGCATGTGCATTTGCCCACCTATCCTTTTGCAAGGGAGCGGTATTGGATCCCAGTGGAAGGGGTCTCGGATCAGGCTGTTACAGCTGAGAGGGCTGAGACCTCCTATGTTCATCCGCTGCTGCATCAGAATACATCCGATTTTTCAGAACAACGCTACAGTTCTACCTTTACGGGTGCAGAGTTTTTCTTGAGGGACCATCTTGTGAAGGGTCGCCAGGTGCTGCCGGGCGTAGCGTACCTCGAAATGGCACGGGAAGCGGTTGAAAAGGCATCCGTGATTTCATCTAATGCTGATTCAGCAATTCGTCTTCAACATGTGGTGTGGGCCAAGCCGGTCATCGTTGGGAAACATCCGGTTCAAGTCCATATTGCGCTTGTTCCAGGCGAAAACGGTGACGTTAGCTATGAAGTTTACAGCCAAACAGAAAAGGGACGCGGGGAATCGATTATACACAGCCAGGGTTATGCTCAGATTTACACAGATCTGGATGGCGAAACGACCCGCGTGAATATGGATCGATTGAAGGGACAACTAACCAGGGCAAACGATACGGTGAAGTATTTTTATGAGACTTTTCTGCGCTTGGGAATCCATTATGGTCCAGCCCACCAAGGGATTGAAGAGGTATACAGCGGAGGTGGCCGTGTACTGGTCAAGCTGGTGTTACCCTCCTTGATCGAGAGTACAGCAGATCGATATATTCTGCATCCCAGCCTGCTGGATTCGGCTTTACAAGCCGCAATGATTCTGATGCTTGGTTCGGAGAAGCAAGGCACTTCCAACGGTAAAGTTTCATCACGGCTTTTTCTCCCGTTTGCACTTGAACAACTCGATGTGTTACAGAGATGCTCTTCAGTCATGTGGGCACATGTTCAATACAGCGATCAAACTACCCCTGGAGGACAGTCAAAGAAAGTGGATATTGACCTGTTTGATGAGCAAGGAACGTTATGTGTGAGGATGAGAGAATTATCCTGGAGAGAACGAAGTGAAGAGGAAAGCTTGCTCCAATCGCAGACGGATTCGGACACGCTCATGATGCACCCCATTTGGAAAGAACAGGATATTTCCAGGGATATGAAATACGCGAACGATCAAGACTATTGTATCGTGCTATGCGAAATGGACGACGTGGTGAAGAAGCGCATGGAAACCGATGTTGACGGGGCACGTATTCTATCCTTGCAATCCAACCGGAACGGGATGAAGGAGCGGTTTCATGACTACTCGGTAAAGCTGTTAGAGGAACTTCAAAGCATTCTTAAAGGCGGAACGAGGACAAAAGCGTTTATGCAAGTCGTATTCTCCAGGCAAGGAGATCAGCAGCTAATGTCCGGTTTGGCGGGACTTCTTAAGACGGCCAGACTCGAGAATCCAAAACTCGCGGCCCAGATGATTGAGGTCGATTCGGGAGAAACACCAGAAGAGCTTGCATTCAAGCTGAAAAGCAATCTTCACACCCGGGATTTCCATATTCGGTACGAGGCAGGGAAGCGATTGGTCAAAGGCTGGGATACGGTTGAAGCTTTGCAGGCAGAAGTTAGCCATCCGTGGAAAGACACAGGGACGTACTTGATCACGGGTGGGATGGGCGGTCTCGGTCTCATCTTTGCCAATGAGATTGCCAAACACTCGAAGGGTGCGACGTTGATTCTAACCGGCCGTTCTGCGCTCAGCAACGAGATGGTGACTCAACTGGAGGAAATAAGAGTACGTGGAGTACGAGTGGAATACATGCAGGCAGATGTCACGAGTAGCAAGGAAGTAGATGACCTAATCCAGCGTGTTACAGCTGAGTTTGGTGGTCTTAATGGAATCATTCATAGCGCTGGAGTGATTAAAGACAGTCTCATTCTTAACAAAACTGTCGAGGACCTGCAGGCTGTATTGGCACCGAAAGTGGAAGGGATCGTAAATTTGGATCAAGCGAGCAAGGAATTGAGGCTTGATCTATTTGTCGTTTTTTCATCGATCTTCGGCGTCGTGGGCAACCCGGGTCAGGCGGACTATTGCTCGGCTAATGCCTTTATGGATGCTTATGTCACGTACCGAAACGAGCTTGTGCGTTCGAAGGAGCGAAGCGGGCACACCCTGTCCATGAATTGGCCATTATGGAAAGACGGCGGGATGCACGTCGATGAAAAGACCGAACAGATGATGATGCAGCAGTTAGGCATGGCGGCTATCGATACAGACTCGGCTGTCCTTGCTTTCTATCAAGCGTGGGCTTCCCGTAAAGATCAGGTTCTGGTCATGGAAGGTGATTTGGAGCATTTTCATACAAAACTAACAGAAAAACAGATTGTGGAAGATACGCCAATTGAGGCGAATCAAGGGATAGGACATGAAGATCATGAGCCCTTCCCGGGTATGAGCGAGGACGATTTTACCGAAAAAGCAGTTAGCTTCGTGAAAAAACAAATCTCGACCGTGTTGAAGCTGCCCGTACAGCGCATTGAAACGGATGCCCCGATGGAGCATTACGGCATTGATTCCATCATGACCACCCAATTGACGAATGAATTGGAGAAAACGTTTGGCTCGCTGTCCAAAACGTTGTTTTTTGAATACCAGAATATCCGGGAATTGACCGGGTATTTCATTAAATCCTACCGTGATAAGTTGGTGAGCGTGCTGGGAGAGGGTTTGTCTGCAGAACCCCTAGTTCAGCTAGCCGCGCCTTCCGCTTCAACGAAAGGGCCGGATGTATCTCATCCTGCAAGCCTTAGACGTTCGCGTTTTGTGCAGCCAACCATGAAGCAACCGGATGAACATGCAACCCAGGCGATGGATATTGCCATTATTGGGATGTCCGGGCGTTATCCCGGCGCCGATAATATTCGGCAGTTCTGGGACGTACTGAAGAATGGCAAGGATTGCATTACGGAAATACCGAACGATCGCTGGGATTACAATTTATATTATGACGAGGATCGCAACAAACCAGGAACAGCCAACAGTAAATGGGGGGGATTTATCAGAGGGGTCGATCGATTTGATCCCTTGTTTTTTAATATATCCCCTCGGGAAGCGGAGATGATGGATCCGCAAGAACGCCTGTTTCTGCAATGTGTCTATGAAACCCTTGAAGATGCGGGATATACCCGGGAAACCCTGGGTTTATACAGCGATTTTGGCTTGGAAGGCAGTGTAGGCGTTTATGTCGGTGCCATGTATCAGGAATATCAGCTCTATGGTGCTCAGGAGCAAGCAAGGGGCAATCCCCTGGCACTACCCGGACTGCCGGCATCCATTGCCAATCGGGTATCTTACTTCTTTAACTTCCATGGCCCAAGTATGACCATAGATACGATGTGTTCTTCATCCTTGACGGCCGTTCATCTGGCTTGTCAAAGCTTGCTGAGGAGAGAATGCAAGGTATCGATCGCGGGCGGGGTTAATGTCTCGATTCACCCCAATAAATATCTGTATCTGTCACAGGGGAAGTTTATTTCCAGCAGAGGAAGATGTGAGAGTTTTGGCGAGGGAGGAGAAGGATACGTGCCTGGTGAGGGAGTGGGAGCCGTTCTTCTTAAACCGCTGTCCCATGCCATTGAGGATCGGGACCAAATTTATGGAATTATTAAGGCGACTGCAATCAATCATGGGGGGAAGACCAACGGATACACGGTACCCAATCCCAAAGCCCAGTCAAGCGTAATTGGGCGAGCTCTCAAGAAGGCGGGGATTGAGCCGCGTGCGATCAGCTATATGGAGGCGCACGGAACGGGAACCTCGCTGGGGGATCCGATTGAAATTACGGGATTACACAACATCTTTCAGGAATATACAGGGGATAAGCAGTTTTGTGCGCTCGGTTCTGCTAAATCGAATATTGGGCATTGTGAGAGTGCGGCTGGAATCGCAGGCTTGACCAAAGTCCTGCTTCAGCTTAAATATAAGCAGCTGGCGCCTTCATTGCATTCGCGAGTTCTGAACCCAAACATCGACTTTAGCCAGACTCCATTTATTGTTCAGCAAGAGCTCGCGGAGTGGAAAAGACCTGTCCTCGAGCTGAATGGAGTAATGAAGGAGTACCCAAGAATTGCAGGCATATCGTCCTTTGGTGCGGGAGGGTCCAATGCCCACATCATCATTGAGGAGTACATCCCTGGAGACAAAGAGTCTCCTCCCATCATCCGGGAAGGGCTCAATCCGGTCATCATTGTGCTGTCGGGCAAGAGCGAAGAACAGCTGAGGTTACAGGCGCAGCGTCTTCTCGCGGATATCAGCGACCAACCGCTTGAAGAATTCAGCCTGATTGACATGGCTTACACTCTACAAGCAGGACGGGAAGCCATGGAGGAACGATTGGCTGTGATTGTATCCACGATGAAAGAGCTGAGCGAGAAACTAAAGGAATATATCCAAGGCCGCGATCATGTGGACGGTATCTATTATGGTCAGGTTAAACGGAACAAAGAAGCGTTAGCTGTATTTGCAAGAGACGAAGAGCTGCAGGAAGCCATTGCTAAATGGATTCAGCGTAGAAAATATGACAAGCTCGCAAGTCTCTGGGTTAAAGGTTTGGATGTGGAATGGAGCCGGCTTTACGGGGATACGAAGCCACGTCGAATCAGCCTGCCAACCTATCCGTTTTCCGAAGACCGCTACTGGGTTCCCGAACCGAGTAACGGTCAGGCGTGGAGTAATCCGGAGCCGAAGCGAGAACGGGCCGTCCCTAACCAGAAAAAAAGTCCAGTTGAACGTAACGTGTGCTATTTGAATAAAAAGTGGGAACTGGCTGCCATAGATGGTTCTGCTGACCGAAACATGTCCGTAACGAATGCCATTGCGATATTGACTACGCAGGAAACGATGGAATTAGCTATGCACATATCCAGCTACTTTAAGAGCGGCCGGATCATTGATATTCAGGATATGGCACGCGAGTTTCATCAGACTGAACAGGTTTGGAAGCAATATGGCGGATGTATCGACGTTGTAGGCTGCGGCTTGAATACAACAGGGCTGACCGGATGGATACCCTGGCTCCAGAAATGGATTGAGCATGCTGACGCAGACGGCCTGACACTGCTTGGGGTAACGAAATGCCTGGAGTCATTCCAGAATGCTGAAGTCAACATGTCCGGTGCCGAACGCGCCGGACTGTACAGAATGCTGCAAAGTGAATACAGCCGCCTGAACTCCCGGCATGTGGATGTGGATGCTGAGACGGATGTTCAGATCATTGCTGAACAGATCGTTAGCGAATATGCTGCTGAAAGTCGGGACACGGAAATCTGTTACCGGAGCGGTAAGCGATATCGGGCTTCGCTGGAAGAATTACAGGGGATACATCCCGATCAAGAAGCGTTCGCTTTCCCCGAGGACCATGTGCTTTGGATTACAGGAGGAACAAGGGGGATCGGTTACCTATGCGCCAGACATTTTGTACAGAAATATGGCGTTAGGAAGCTGGTTCTGACCGGACAGGAGATATTGCCTTCACGTGAAGAATGGAGTTTCTATAAAGGGCAAAATACGCCGATAGCACAGAAAATTCAGGCGATTCAGGTATTGGAAGAACTTCAGGCAGAAGTGAAAATCTTGTCGGTCTCATTATCGGATGAGCAGGCTGTTCGGCAGAGCATGGAGTCGGTCAAAAGGTTGATGGGGCCAATCGGAGGCGTTATTCATTGTGCGGGACGAATGGATACCCATAACCCAGCGTTTATTAGAAAGCCCGTTGAAGGAATCGAGCAAGTATTTGAACCGAAAGTATCTGGCCTTCGGGTACTCTACGAGTGCTTCCGAAATGAATCTTTAACGTTCTTTCTGCTCTTCTCATCGGTTTCGTCCACGATTCCTGCTTTAGCTTCCGGACAGAGTGATTATGGAATGGCGAATGCCTATATGGACTATTTTGCGGAGAGAGCAAAACATACGGTACCCATTACCAGCATTCAGTGGCCTAGCTGGAAAGAGGCGGGAATGGGCGAAGTGAGAAGCAGAGCTTATGAGCAGACGGGTTTGTTGAGCATAACCAATGAAGAGGGCTTACAGCTGTTGGATCAGATTCTTTCCAACCGAATACAATCAGTGGTTTTACCGGCGGTGGTCAATCCCGAATTATGGAATCCCGGCAAGCTTATGCAGATTGCCAGCGAGGGGAGCCTGCAAGGCAGGATGAGGCAAAGCGGGCCAAAGCCGGAGTCCAATTCGAACAAGAGTCCCAAATGCTTGTTGAATCAGACGCAAGCATGGCTTACGGAGCTGCTGGCTGAAGAATTGAAAATTACTGTTTCGAAACTGGAGCCCGATATAGCATTCCAAGATTATGGAGTAGATTCAATCATGATCGCTCAATTGCTTCGCCGAATTAATCAGCTGGCCGGATTGGATTTGGAGCCTACCCTGCTATTTGAATATCCGACCATAGAATCATTGGCCGGATGGATGATCCATGCTCATTCTGCTGCGGTATCGCAGGTGCTGGAGACTTCGAATATTGAAGAATCCATGTCGGAAGTAAAGGTATCATCCCCTCGGGCGCCGATGGCTTCGTTAGAAAGCGGCGCGTCAAGGAAAGGACTTCAAGGCAAACCTGCCACGGATATAGCGGTGGTTGGATTGTCATGCCGATTCCCTGGTGCCGATTCACTTGAGGACTATTGGAGGATATTGTCCGAAGGGAAATCGGCCATTCGGCAGGTTCCGTATGAACGGTGGGGGCACTCCACCCCATATTACGCTGGCATACTGGATGATATCTCAAGCTTTGATCCGTCATTTTTCCTGATCCCGCATGAAGATGCCAGAGCCATGGATCCGCAGGCGCTGTTGGTGCTGGAAGAAAGTCTGAAGCTGATATGTCATGCCGGTTATTCGCGACAAGAGTTAAAGGGCAAGTCGATGGGGGTCTATATTGGAGCCAGAACGCAGCATCAACCGGAGGAATCCGACCTATTCCAAGCGCGTAATCCCATTGTGGCGATTGGTCAGAACTATCTGGCCGCCAATATTTCGCATTTCCTTGACCTTCGCGGTCCAAGCGTTGTAATGGATACGGCATGTTCTTCGGCGCTGGTAGCGATGAACATGGCGGTACAAGCTCTGCGAGCAGGTGATATCGATTCGGCGATTGTCGGAGGCGCTAGTCTGCTAACCACTGACCGTGCACACAAGATTTTTGCAAAGCGCGGGATTTTAAGTCCGGTGCAGGACTTCCATATGTTTGACAAACGAGCTGAAGGTATCGTGCTGGGAGAAGGCGCAGGTATGGTTCTCTTGAAGACGGTGGAGCAAGCTCTTGCTGATGGCGATCAAATCTATGCTGTCATTAAGGGCTTGGCGGTTAATAATGACGGACGAACGGCGGGGCCGTCAACTCCGAATATTCAAGCGCAAAGGGAAGTATTACAGACTGCCTTGCGCAAGAGTGGAAGGCAGCCCGAGGAGATCCGTTATATTGAAACGAATGGCTCGGGTACCACGGTGACCGATTTGCTGGAGCTTAAAGCGATTCAGTCGATTTATCGGGAATCGAGCACGGTTCCGTTGGGGCTGGGATCGATGAAACCTAATATCGGACATCCACTTTGTGCAGAAGGCATTGCCAGCTTTATTAAAGTGGTGTTAATGCTGCATCACGGGCAATTCGTTCCTTTTTTATCTGGCGGAGAAGCCATGGTTCACTATGATATGGAATCATCCCCGTTCTATTTTAGCAGAGAAAAAACCGAGTGGACGCATACATCGAGAGTGGCGGCAATTAACTGTTTTGCGGACGGAGGAACTAATGCTCATGTGATCCTAGAGGATGGCACAGATGAGTCACTTCAACGTGATCGAAGGCAGCCTTTACCGGTTCCGGTTTTAAATAGGCGGCAGTTATGGGAGACACAAACTCATTCTAAAATCGGATCAAGCGGCAGTAAAACAGCAGCAAACGTTCCGCAGGGCATTTTTTGGGAAAATTTCGACTAGGAGGGAGTAAACGTGATGTACGAACAGTTTAACCTGTCCGCCAAGAACCCGATTATTAGCAACCATAAGGTATACGGGCAAGAATTATTACCCGGACTGGCCTATATTGACCTTATCTACCAAGTGTATAAGAAGCATCACTATGCATTCGACAAACTTGAGCTTCGCCATTTAAGTATTTATAAACCGCTCATAGTCGGACGGGATGTTACGGTAAGGCTTGGCATTCAATGTGATGAGGTTTCTCCTGGTATATGGAAGATTCGGTTGGAAGAACAGAATCGGCGTAACGGTGTGGAAGAACCAGAGCAAACGCTTTATGCCACGGCCGAGATGCATGCAAGAGATCAAGTCTCATACTCGGAAACATTGGATTTAGGCTTCGTGAAGGAGGCGGCAAACCGTGTGCTCCCCATCCATGACATTTATGAACAGTACCGAAGCCAGGATTTGGTGCATACCGGATTTATGAAGGCTGAAGGCCAGATTTATGAGATGGATACAGCAGCCATTCTGGATCTTTCTATTAGTCAGGAAGCGCTGGCCAGCTCGCAAGAGTTTTTATTCCATCCTGCCCTGATTGACGGCAGTGGCGTAGGGGGTGGAAGAATATATACTCCTTCGGCTCAAGTGGAACAGCGCTTGTTCTTGCCTCTGAGTTATGCTGTTTTTAATGCATCAGAACCGCTCCAGCAACGGTGTATTACAAGGGTGCAGAGCGCATCTGTCGTTCATAAGAAGGAGCTGATGTTCTGGACGATGGAGTTTTTTAACGGGGACGGAAAAATAAAAAACTTATCTACGAAGCTGGTTCGCGATGCCGGGTTAATCAATCCGGATCGAAAATGGTCCCTTTCATCATCTCCGATCATGGAGCAGCGCAATCCACCTCGGCTCAGCTCCAATAAGCAGGTTCACATAACGGGTGCCAACGAAACGGCACCTGTTATTTCCATCGAATGGTTTCTGCGGCAACTCATGGCGAACACGCTTAACTGTAAGGTGGAAGATATCCATCCTGAAACCGGATACTACGAGATGGGACTGGATTCCGCCGGTTTGTTAGGGATTGTGAGGGAAATTGAGACCAGCATCAATATCGCCTTATCACCGACTTTGTTGTTCGAGTACACAACCATTGCTGAGCTTACTTCTTACCTCGAAGAAAACTATGCCTCAAAATTCAACCAATCCGAGGTTGCTTCGGTAATATCCTTACCTGATAACGCTACAGATTTGGAAATTGAGAGTTCGTCTAAGCACTCGTCTCCCGGTTCCACTCTTTCTGACCATCCAGCAACAGAAGGAGACATTGCCATTATCGGTATGTCCGGTCGATATCCCCAAGCAAGAAACCTTCACGAATTTTGGAGGAATTTGCAGGAGGGAAAGGACTGCATAAGCGAGATTCCACAATCCCGCTGGGACTGGAAGACGATGGACGGTATAAAATCAGCTGGTGGGAAAGCAATGTCCAGATGGGGGGGATTCATTGATGATCCGGATTGTTTTGATCCGAAATTCTTTAGAATATCCCCTCGTGAAGCAGAAACGATGGATCCCCAGGAAAGGTTGTTCCTGGAAACTTGCTGGGAAGCCATTGAGGATGCTGGATATACACCTAAATCATTAGTTCCGCCCCGAGGTAAAAATAACAGGCGGAAGGTAGGCGTCTTCGCCGGGGTGATGCATAAGGATTATTCGCTGGTGGGCGCAGAGGCTTCTTCCCAAGGGGAAGCATTTCCGCTCTCACTGAATGCAGGCCCCATTGCCAATCGGGTTTCTTATTTCTGCAATTTCCATGGCCCCAGCATGACAGTGGATACGCTATGTTCATCTTCCCTCACTGCCGTTCATCTGGCGATGGAGAGTTTAAAACGTGGAGAAAGCGAAGTTGCGTTGGCCGGTGGGGTAAATTTATCTCTGCACCCGTCGAAGTATATGACTTACGGATTGTGGGGGATGCATTCAAGTGACGGTTATTGCCATACCTTCGGCGAAGGAGGAGACGGCTATGTTTCAGCTGAAGGTGTTGCAACGGTCCTCTTAAAACCATTAAATACGGCAGTCCGAGACAATGACAGAATCTATGCGGTTATCAAAGGCAGTGCAATCAACCATGTAGGGACTGTGAGCGGCATTATGGTACCTGGCCCAGTGGCACAAGGGGAAGTGATCGCCGATTGTCTTGAACAATCGGACATAAACCCGCGAACAATCGGTTATGTTGAAGCTCATGGTACAGGCACCTCGCTGGGGGATCCTATCGAGATCGAAGGATTGATGAAAGCCTTCGAGTCGTATACCCAAGAGCGGCAGTTTTGCTCCATTGGTTCAGTAAAGTCCAATATCGGCCATGCGGAGTCCGCCGCGGGGGTTATCGGCCTTCAGAAGGCTGCGCTCCAAATCTATCACAAAACGCTGGTTCCTTCCCTGCATTCCGAGCAATTGAATCCCTATATTGATTTTGAACATTCTCCATTCTATGTACAGCACACCAAGGAGGAATGGAAACAACCTGTGATCATGGAAGGCATGCGCAAGGTTAGCTATCCGCGGAGAGCTGCGTTAAGTTCTTTTGGAGCCACTGGTTCCAATGCCCATATGATACTAGAAGAATACATAGGTGCAAAAGTACGCGGTACAACGAAGGTGAACCATGGATTTGACCGACCTGTGATTGTTCCTGTTTCGGCTAAAAATGAAGAAAGGCTCAAAACCTACGTTAAAGAGCTGCTCGATTATCTGTTAGGCTTGCCTGACAGCGAGCCGGTACAGGAGGATAAAGAACCGCGATATACAGCCGACCTACAAGGTAAATTAAGAGAACTATTAGCTGATATCCTGCATGTTCACGGAGCACTCATTGAACCAGATGTTCCGTGGAGTGAATACGGAGTCGAACCTGTTCATATTCGATTATTAAATGAAAAAGTTCAGGATGAATTTCTTCTTGAGATCGATGATCAGGAATGGGGGCAGAGAAGCACAATTGCTTCTGTAACTGCTCATCTTCTGAGTGAGCACCCAGAAGTGATGGGGGCTCATAACGTTGGAACTGAGTATGATGACGGACCCGATGATCAAGACAAGCGGGGACAGAACCGCTCGATAATCCCCATCGAAGATGTGGCTTATACACTGCAAGTCGGACGCGAAGCCATGGAAGAACGAGTTGTGTTTGTCGCCCAGGATATCCTCGAATTGATTCAGGGGCTTGAAGCTTTTCTGGAGAATAAAGAACTTAAACATGGCTTTAGAGGCAAGGCCAAGTTCAGGAAGGAGATAGTTGTATCTTCCTCAGCAGGTAATATGAATAAGCAGTCCGTCAGCCAATGGATCCAAGAGGGGGATTGGAATAAACTGGCGGAAGGATGGGCTTCGGGCATGGAGTTAGATTGGAATTTATTATACGGCGAGAGCATCAGGCCTTCCCGGATCAGTTTACCGACCTACCCGTTTGCACGGGAGCGTTATTGGGTACCAGCTGCCGGAAAACCGATCGTTGCTGCGGCTGCGGAAGCAGGCATACACCCTTTGCTGCACAAAAACATATCCGATTTTACCGAGCAGCGATTTAGCAGCACTTTTAGGGGAAATGAATTTTTCTTAACCGATCATGTCGTGAGGAAGCAGAAGATATTACCGGGTGTTGCCTATCTGGAGATGGCGCGTATGGCAATCATGGAATCCCTAGGCAGCCGAGCGGATTATCAGACGGGAATTCGGCTGAAAAATGTGGTTTGGATTCGGCCTGTTTCCGTTGGGGAGAACTATGCAGCAGTGAATATCCGGCTGCTTCCCGCTGAGCATGGAGGGATCGTTTACGAAATATACAGTCATGTTCAAGAGAGCACAAATGCAGAGCCTGTTGTACACAGCAAAGGCAGTGCGGAGCTGCTATCAGCTGGAACGAAGGATGTCTTGAATATTGAAGATTTGAAGAGGCAGTGCGGCGAACAGTGCTTGTTATCCTCCGAATTCTACGAGGTCTTTCATGAGATGGGGATGGAGTATGGTCCGGCCCATAGGGGAATAGAGAAAGCATATGTAGGAGCGGGACAAATATTGGCTAAGTTATCCTTGCCATCAACCGTTTCCAATACCTTGATGGAGTATGTTCTTCACCCCAGCCTGATGGACTCAGCTTTACAGGCCACGATCGCTTATGCTATGAATTCTGGCGGCATGTCCCCGGTTTCGGTGAAACCGGTGATGCCTTTTGCCCTTCAGGAACTGGATATTCGGGGAGGATGTACGCCGAATATGTGGGCATGGATACGAAACAACGATAAGGATGAAAAGACAGGCATAACTCCCAAGCTGGATATCGATATTTGTGATGATCAGGGCAATATTTGTGTACGTATCAAAGGATTCTCAACAAGGGTGCTGGAAGGGGCGCTCGAGGCTAGCAGTCGGTCTAATGAGGTTCAACAAGAGTCAATGGTTCAACCGCCTGTCGGAGATATTCATCTTGTGCCAGCCTGGGAGGCCGTCCCGGCAGAGAAAGGCACAAGGCAGGCGCATGACTCCGATCACGTAATATATGTCGGTGAGGAAAAGAATAGGAGCATGATCCAACAGATGTACCCGCGGGTGCATTTTTTTGAGATGAATTCAGCAGATACGATTTCAGAAATCACTGCAAAACTAGAAGCTTTCGGCATAGTTGATCATATTGTGTGGGTAGCTCCTGCAGATCCGTCAACTTCTGTAGAAGATGAAAAACTGATGGAACGACAGGAGCAAGGCGTTATCCCATTGTTTCGTGTGATTAAGGCATTCATTGGATTGGGTTATTCTGCCCGCAGCTTGGGATGGACAGTGATCACATTTGACACGCAGGAGGTTAACGAGTCTCGCAAGGTCGATCCTTCGCATGCCGGAATTCACGGTCTGGTAGGTTCGATGGCAAAAGAATATCCGAGCTGGAATATCCGAATGATCGATTTGGAGGCAGGCTGTCAGTGGCCTGTATCCGATATATTCGCTCTCCCTGCTGATCGGCGTGGACACCCTTGGGTGTACCGGAAACAGCAGTGGTACCGACAGCAGCTCATACCATGGAATACTTCTGCAGCGGCGGAATCAGGCTTCAAGCATGGTGGCGTATATGTCGTAATTGGAGGAGCTGGCGGTATCGGTAAAGCGTGGAGCGAATATATGGTTCGTGCTTATAGAGCTCACGTGGTATGGATCGGCCGCAGACAGATGGATGAACATATCGGGGCAGATTTGGAAAGGCTCGCTCGTTTTGGACCCAGACCCGTCTATATCTCAGCAGATGCAACCGACTATGAAGAACTCCGAGCAGCTTATGAAGGAATCAAGCAGACCTATTCGCGAATTAACGGCGTCGTGCATTCGGCGATGGTGCTGTCGAATCGAAGCCTTCTGGACATGGAAGAGGATCAATTCAGAGCAGGACTCTCTGCCAAGATTGACGTGACCGTACGGATGGCCCAGGTTTTCCGTAAGGAGCCACTGGATTTTGTTATGTTCTTCTCTTCCTTGATCGCGTTCATTAAGAATCCAAAACAGAGCCACTACGCATCAGGCTGTTCATTCAAGGATGCGTTCGCACATCAGCTTTCGCATGAGTGGCCGTGCAAGGTGAAGGTGATGAATTGGGGGTATTGGAGCAGCGATGACGCTTCTTCTTCAGAGGATGTACAGCAGCTGTCCCGGATCGGGATGGGGCTTATTGAGCCTGAGGCTGGCATGGAAGCTTTGGAACGATTGGTTTCCAATCCGATTCATCAAATGGCGATGATAACAACGACCAAACCACTTATCGTTGAAGGCATGAATCCTAAAGAGCGCATCGAGATCCGATCGGATAGCACACCGGCTCTGATCAACAAAATAAGGAATTATAACTCGGGACCAGCAGACCCGTTTCAGAACATGAATGAAGCGCAGAATTTAAATCAGGAAATGATCATCCTTCTATCAAGAATGCTGCTAAGTGAGCTATCGTCAATGGATTTATTGGAAAAGAATACGAAATCTGTAGAGAGCAACGCCCGTCATGGAATAATCCCAATGTACGAAAAGTGGTTTGAGGAAAGCATTCGCGTCCTTGTGCAGAATCATTACCTCTATCAGGATGGCAAAATGTACAAAGTAACGGATCCGTTATCCGTTGATAAGGCCTTGTTATGGAAGGAATGGGAGCGCAAAAAAGTGGAATGGCTGGAAGATCCGAGTTTAAGGGCATGGATGACACTAGCCGAAGAGATCATGCGTGCATTGCCTGATATTCTGACAGGTAAACGTCTGGCTACCGATATTATGTTTCCGAATTCGTCCATGAACCTGGTGGAAGGCATCTATAAAAATAATCCCGTCGCCGATTATTTCAATGAAGTTCTTGCCGATACCTTATTGGCGTATATGGAGGAACGGATCAAGGAATCTCCTGCCGTAAAAATCCGGATTATTGAAATTGGTGCCGGTACGGGAGGTACAAGCAGCAGGCTTTTCCAAAAATTAAAGCCTTACCATGATCATATCGAGGAGTATTGCTACACCGATATTTCCAAAGCGTTTTTATTATTTGCTGAGAAGGAGTACGGCCCGCACAACCCTTTTTTGACTTATAAAATATTGAATGTTGATGCGCCCGCTGCCGGCTCGAACACTTCTCCGGGTGAATTCGATATTGCAATTGCAACAAATGTGCTTCACGCGACCCGAAATATCCGCCAAACTTTACGCAATACCAAGTCCGTTCTGAAAAAGAACGGTTTGATTCTAATCAATGAGCTGAGCGATAACCGAATATTTACACATTTAACCTTTGGACTTCTGGAAGGCTGGTGGCTTTATGAAGATGCACCTTTACGCATTCCCGGTAGTCCTGGTCTGTATCCCGAAACCTGGAAGGACGTGTTGGAGTCTGAAGGGTACGAATCGGTTTTCTTCCCGGCAAAAGAGTCACATGAATGGGGACAGCAGATCATTGCGGCAGGTAGTAACGGGGTGGTTCGAATAAAACAGGTACCCCATTCAGACAGAGTCGAAACGGAGGTCAAACGTTCGTCTAATGCCAAACCATTCGATACGAAGGACAGGTACGAATCAATTGCCACAGTAGAGGAGCAGCCTAGAGTAAAGAACGCAGCCGCTAAACAGGCGAACACGGTTATGACCGAACAGATGCTGGAAGAACATGTGAAGGAGACCATCATTGAGAAGCTTTCCGAGGCATTAAAAGTAGATAGGAACGAAATCGAATTGGAGGAGTCCTTTGCCGATTATGGTCTGGATTCTATTATCGGGGTTCATCTGGTACAAGTTCTTAATCAAGCCTTACGCATCGAACTCGATACCACGAGCCTCTTTGATTACAGTTCAGTTAAGCAGCTTACAGCTTATATTTTATCGGATCACAGGGATGCAGTCACTGGCCTGATTCGGGAAAGTTTAAACAAAAGAGTCGTCTCTGAAGACAATCGGTCGGTTATATCTGAATTAGATGAAATATCATCTTCCAGCCGGTTTATCGACAAGGGATATTTACCGATCAATCAAACTGCTCATTTCGTTAAGCATGAGGTCGCTCCTATAACACCGATGAACAAAGAATCGATTGCCATTATCGGAATGAGTGGAAAGTATGCTAAATCAGCAAACGTGAACGAACTATGGACGCACTTGTCCAGTGGGGCAGAACTTATTGGAGAGTCTCCGCGTTGGGATCTCTCGGCACATTATCAGACAGAGGCCCAGTATTGCGATCGCGGAGGTTTTGTAGAGAATATCGATCAGTTTGATCCATTCTTTTTTAATATTAATGGTCTGGAAGCCAACTATATGGATCCTCAGCAAAGGATATTTATGGAGGAGTGCTGGAAGGCACTGGAGGACTCAGGTTATGCCGGATCCAGGATTCAGGGCCGCGAGTGCGGCGTTTATGTCGGCTGTCTTGGGGGTGCGGGCGATTATCAACAGCTATTTGGAGATGATGCGCCGGCGCAAGCATTCTGGGGCATAGCAGGGTCGGTCATTCCGGCACGGATTGCATATTATCTCGATCTCAAGGGGCCGGCCATCGCCATTGATACGGCCTGTTCCAGTTCGTTAGTCGCTGTCCATATGGCATGTCAGGGGTTATGGTCAGGCGAGACGGAAATGGCACTGGCAGGAGGTGTGTTTATCCAGTCTACGCCTTGGTACTACTTGAGCACTAACAAAGCGGGAATGCTCTCGACAACGGGCCACAGTTATACTTTTGATGAGCGTGCTGACGGATTTATTCCGGGTGAAGGGGCCGGCGTTCTTGTGCTGAAGCGTCTTCAGGAAGCGATACATGACGGGGATCATATTTATGGAGTCATCCGTGGATCGGGAATGAACCAGGACGGAACGACGAACGGTATAACGGCGCCAAGCGCCATCTCTCAAGAACGCCTGGAACGAAACGTATACGATGCCTTTCAAATTGATCCCGGCGACATACAGGTTGTTGAAGCTCATGGAACGGGCACGAAGCTGGGAGATCCGATCGAGTATCAGGCACTGACGAAGGCTTTTAGAAAATACACCGACAACAAGGAGTACTGCGCGATCGGCTCAATCAAGACCAATATCGGGCATGCTGCTCATGCGGCTGGTGTCGCGGGTATCATTAAGGTTTTACTGTCTTTGAAGCATAAGCAAATTCCGCCTACGCTAAATTTTGAAACAGGTAATTCGAATATACAGTTCGAAAGCAGTCCCTTTTATGTAAATACGAGCCTCAGGGAATGGGAGACAGGACGGAGTGGCAAAAGACGCGCAGCGGTGAGCTCCTTCGGATTCAGCGGCACGAACGCCCATATCGTGATCGAGGAGGCGCCGGAATTAACAGGACATCATACCGACAAACCGGGATATCTGATAGTGTTATCTGCACGTACGCTTGAGCAGCTGCGCAAGCAGGCGAATCAACTGCAGGATTACTGCCAGGATAACAGGCAAACGGACTGCGGAAACCTTAGCTATACCTTGTTGGCGGGAAGAAAACATTTTAACAACCGGTTAGCCTGCGTAGTTCGGAGTTTGGATGAGTTAATGACGTTTCTTGGTAAATGGCTGGCCAGAAGCAAGGTACCGCAGGTTTATGTTTCGGAACTGAATGAGAATGATCGCCGGGAACAGCCTTCCTTAAAGCGATACGGAAACCAATGCATCCAGGAATGCCATTCGGTTGAACCCACCGAATATGTAGAGCGGCTAACAACCATTGCTGAGTTATATATTCAAGGATATGGGCTTGATTATGAAGCGTTGTTCACGAATGAACGCTATACCATCATATCTTTGCCAACCTATCCTTTTGCGTCTGAACGCTATTGGGTACCGAATGATAAAAGCAAAGGCAGCTCCTCTAAATCAGCCCCACGAGGGCAGGACATACTGCACCCTCTGCTTCATCAGAACACATCGGACCTTTCCGGAGTCCGCTACAGCTCGACTTTTAACAGAGGCGAACCATTACTGGCTACAACGGATATCCCGGGAAGAAACACGCTCTCAGGGATGATATATCTGGAGATGGCTAGGAAAGCAGCGGAGTTGTCGGGAGGAGTTTTCCTTGGCCCCGATGAAGGGATCCTAATCAAGGATGTAGTTTGGTCCCAACCGGTTGAAATTGTGAAAGAAGACTTGCAGCTCCATATGGATATCTTCCCGGATGAGGGAGACCTTTCGTATGAAATCTACAGTACAGCGGATAAGAACAGCATGGATCCAGTTATACACAATCAGGGACGGGTGTCGACAACTGCTGTACAAAGCACAGCATCGCGGGCTGAGATGAGTCTTGTTCAGGCACAATGCAATGTGAAATATTTCTCGAAGAATGAATGGTACAAGGTACATGTGGAAGCAGGAATAAGTCATAGTCCTCAACAGCAGGTGGTAGAGGAGATGTTTATCGGACATCACCAGCTGCTCGCGAAGCTTTCTATGCATAATGCTATGCGGGATTCATTCCATCATTTCATATTACATCCAAGTATAACCGAGGCAGCTATGCAAGCGCTGATAGGCCTCTTGCCAGATTGGGATGAGCAAATGGGTAGCGGTATCGTGAGTTCTGCACAGCCAATATCCTTACAGGAGGTTCATATGATCGGTAAGCCAACGCCATTGTCATGGGCTCACGTACGAAACAGTGCGTATGGCTTTCAAGGGAGTAATATCAAGGTTGATATTGACTTTTACGATCATCACGGAGCATTATACGCAACCATGCGAGGACTTACAGTACGATTGGAGAGCAACGGACAGCATGCCGTAAAACACGCCAAGGTTGGAGGAGGATTACAAATATGAGAAATCAGGATACTCTTTCAAGTTCAAAAAGATCAGTTTCTGCTCACGCGGTCCAGTTGTTTACACCGATCTATAAAGAATCAGAGACCATGAATGGTGACCATCCTCCGAGTTATGTCCGACATCTAGCAATCTTTTGTGAGATGGACCATTTACCCTTCGAAAGTCTGCAGAGCATGCTCACAGGCATGGAGTGCCTGATGCTTCAATCACCTCCTTCCCTGGAGATTAATCAACGCTTCCAATCTTATGCACAGCAGCTTCTTGACCTCGTAAAAAAGATAATGGAACAGAAAGTGAACGGCAAGGTGCTTATTCAACTTGTGGTGCCAGTTCAGGGAGAGATGAAGCTGTTCACCGGACTTTACGGACTCCTAAGAACGGCCCATATGGAAAACCCGAAATTATGTGGTCAACTGATAGAAGTTGAACCGGATGCAGAGCCGTCAAAACTCGTGCAGAGGCTTAACCAAAGCAAGGGGGCGGAAGTAGATAGCATACGCTTCAATCAAGGAAAAAGGTGGGAGGCCGCGTGGAATGAAGTTATTGTTCCGCCGGGGGAGGCGAGCATTTCATGGAAAGACAACGGGGTTTATCTGATTACCGGGGGCGCAGGTGGACTCGGACTCCTGTTTGCGGAAGATATTATTCGGCGAGTTAAAGCTCCAGTATTGATTCTTACCGGTCGTTCAGGACTATCTATGGATAAAGAAGCCAGACTTCATGAGTTGAGAGCGGAAGGAGCAAGAATCGAATACAAACAAACGGATGTGTCTCTTAAGGACCAGGTAGAACCACTGATTCATGACATCCTGAAGGAATTTGGAAGCCTGCATGGGATCATCCATGGCGCAGGCGTCGTTTGTGACAATTTCATACTTAAGAAGACCGGGGATGAATTGGAGCAAGTGCTGAATCCCAAAGTGTCAGGGACTGCATATCTAGATTCGGTCACCAAGGATTTGCCGCTGGATTTCTTTATTTTCTTCTCGTCGATCGCAGGCTGTTTCGGTAATCCGGGACAAGCGGATTATGCAGCTGGGAACGCATTTATGGATGCCTATGCGGAGTATAGAAACGGTCTCGCAGCATTCGGACTGCGCCAAGGCCATGCGTTGTCCATCAACTGGCCATACTGGAAGGATGGTGGGATGGAAGTTGATGAAATAACGGAGAAATCGATGATGCAAAGCTGGGGGATGACGGCACTGGACACGAAAAGCGGTATACTGGCCATGCATCAAGCCCTGGCTTCCGGTCATGATCGAGTCCTCATCCTGTCAGGTGAAGTAGATAAGATCAGAGAGAGGCTGCTACCAGGTCCCACTCCTAAATCACCAGCTTCTGAACCAACGAAGCGTCACCAAGTCGATGAGGGTTTGTTAAGGGACAGAACAGGCCGTCAACTCAAAGTCCTCTTCGGAGAAGTGACACGACTCGAGGTTACCCAATTAAGTGTTAATGAACCCCTTGAGCGTTATGGAATCGACTCCATCATGATCAACCAACTGAATGCAAAAATGGAAGGGATCTTCGGGGAGCTTTCCAAAACGTTATTCTACGAGTACCAGACATTAGGTGAAGTCCTTGATTATCTGATTGCCGAACACACGGAACGATGTGTATCGTGGACAGGGCTTGGAGAGCAGCGTGATGAGGGATCTGCAGGTCCATCGGTAGATTCGCGTTCGAGTGAACCTTTTCCGGTTCTCGTTTCATTCCGTAAAGAGAAGAACCGTTCCACTCGATCTCCAATCCGTCAACCTGAGCATAAATCGCGAGAACCCATTGCAATTATCGGTATAAGCGGACGGTATCCTTCTGCCCGCAATCTCAACGAATATTGGGAAAATCTTAAGGCAGGCAGAGATTGTATTACCGAAATACCTGATGACCGCTGGCCAATGGAAGACTTCTTCGATCCGGATCCACAAGAAGCGGCAGCGAAAGGCAAGAGTTACAGTAAATGGGGAGGCTTTTTAGAGGGCTTTGCGGATTTCGACCCTTTGTTTTTCAACATTTCTCCCCGTGAAGCCATGATGATGGACCCACAAGAGCGCTTGTTCATCGAATCCTGTTGGGAAGCGTTAGAGGACGCGGGTTATACACGGGAGCTGCTGGCAATCAAGCATAACCGCCGGGTAGGCGTTTTTGCCGGAATCACGAAGACGGGTTATGATCTGTACGGCCCGGGTTTGTGGGAGCAGGGGGAACATGTTAACCCATACACCTCCTTTAGCTCAGTTGCCAACAGAGTTTCGTACTATCTGAATTTACAAGGACCGAGCATGCCGATTGATACGATGTGCTCTTCCTCTCTAACCGCGATTCACGAAGCCTGTGAGCATCTTCATCTGGGTGAGTGTGAAATGGCGATCGCGGGCGGTGTGAATCTGTACTTGCACCCCTCCAATTATCATTGGCTGAGTGTACAACAAATGCTCTCGAAAGATGGCAGATGCAAAAGCTTTGGCCAGGGCGCGAACGGTTTTGTTCCTGGCGAAGGCGTGGGTATCGTACTTCTGAAACCTCTTTCACGTGCAATTGCGGATGAAGATCAGATTCATGCAGTGATTAGAAGCACCAGTACGAATCATGGCGGTAAAACCAACGGCTATACGGTTCCCAATCCTGTCGCGCAGGGGGAACTCGTCCGTGCTGCACTGGACAAAGCAGGCATAAATGCAAGAGCGATCAGTTATATCGAGGCACACGGAACAGGAACCGATCTTGGCGACCCCATTGAAATTACGGGGCTTACCCAAGCATTCTCCAAAGATACACGGGATACAGGGTTTTGCTCCATCGGTTCAGCCAAATCTAATATCGGCCATTTGGAAGCGGCAGCCGGCATGGCCGGTCTTACCAAAATCGTTTTGCAAATGAAGCATAAGATGCTGGTACCCAGTCTGCATGCCCAGGAACTGAATCCGAACATAAACTTTGCCAACACTCCTTTTGTCGTCCAACAAACGCTTCAAGAATGGCAAAAACCGATGATTCATATGGATGGAGAGCGTGTAGAGTTTCCTAGGATAGCGGGTGTCTCTTCCTTTGGAGCAGGCGGTTCTAATGCCCATGTTATCTTGGAGGAATATACGCCTGAGGAGACGTATCGCCGGGCCACGTCTTCTCAAGATGGTCTTCCTGTAGTTATTCCGTTGTCAGCCAAAAACCAACCATGCCTTATCGAGAGAGTGAAACAGCTTTTGGAGATTATGGCTAAGGAGAATGTATCGGATCGCCAGCTGCTTGATATGGCGTACACGCTTCAGGTTGGGCGAGAGGCCATGGAAGAACGGATTGCAGTCGTTGCGGAATCGATACAAGATCTTCAAGCAAAGCTAACGCGTTATGTGACGGGCCACAATGATATGGATGGACTTTACAGGGGGCAGATGAAGCCGGGTAAAGAGCAACAGCGTATAGAAGAAGCGGATTCATCCATGGAGAAGCTGGTCCTGGAGCGGAATTTTCATGGCATCGCGATGATTTGGGTTCAGGGCCTGCCCGTGGATTGGAATATCCTGTATAGGAATGGCGTTAAACCACGCCGGCGCAGTCTTCCCGTCTATCCTTTTGCGAGGGAACGATATTATATTGCAGAGAAACAACTGAATCATGAAGGAGTTGTTTCATCAACCCGGAAGTCGATCGAGGGCACGGCGGATGCGAATGAGTCTGTAAGGATGGAGATGGATGGAAGCTCCATGGAAACAAACCACGCGGCAAGTCATCGAAGAGCTGTATCAGGTAAAGGCCGGCGAAGAGAAATGAGAGACATGAGCACGAAGCAGTGCATTGAATGGGATCTGAAGGAGCAGATCGGTCTATTGCTCCAAATTCAGCAGGGTAGGCTGGACAGTGAAATCAATCTTGCTGACTTTGGCTTTGACTCTATAAGTTTAACTCATTTGGCGGCCATGCTGTCTAAACATTATGGGGTAGAACTAACGCCTTCGGTATTCTTCAGTCATTCCACGATAAGTAAAGTAACGGAGTATATGATGAAGGAGCATCAAGAAGCACTTGCTGAGTTCTACTATGAGGCTGATGAGCACAGGCCTGCAAAGATCGTTCCCAAAGCAAGCCCAATCGCACAGTTAAAGGTGAAGCTAAGCAGCAATTTATCTAGTGATGCCCATGAGCCCATCGCCGTTATCGGCATGAGCGGACGATTCCCGCAAGCGAGAAATGTTGAAGAAATGTGGACGATTCTGACCGAGGGAAGGAACGCGGTGAGAGAAATTCCCGCAGACCGGTTCGATTGGCGTCATTACTACAGTGCTTCAGGGAAGGCTCCTCACAAGACAGACAGTAAATGGTGTGGTTGCATCCCGGGTGTTAGTGAATTCGATCCGTTATTCTTCGAGATTTCACCTAAGGATGCGGAATCAATGGATCCGCGGCAGCGCTTATTGCTGGAAGAAGCCTGGAAGGCGTTGGAGCATGCTGGCTACGGAGACAAAAAAATCAGAGCTGGAAAAATTGGCATGTTTGTGGGTGCTGAGCAAGGGGATTACCAGCAGCTAGTTAGAGGAGAGGCAGGGATTACCTCCAACCACAATGCGATTCTGGCGGCAAGGCTGTCTTATTTTCTGAATTTGAATGGGCCTGTACTTACGGTGGATACGGCATGTTCTTCTGGGCTGGCCGCAGCACACCAAGCCTGTCTCAGCCTTCGCAATGATGAGTGTGATACGGCCATGGCAGCGGGTGTCAATCTGATGCTTACTCCTGATCCGTATGTAGGAATGAGTCAAGCTGGGATGCTCTCCAAGGACGGTACCTGTTTTGCTTTTGACAAACGGGCGAACGGGCTTGTCCCCGGCGAAGCGGTGACCGTGGTTGTGCTTAAGCGTTTATCCAGGGCAGAAGCCGATGGGGATTCGATCCTGGCGGTGATCCGCGGCAGCAGTATGAACTATGACGGCAAAACAAACGGAATCACAGCTCCGAGCGGAGTTGCGCAAACCGAGCTTGTAAAAGCCGTTTATGAACAGTCCCGTGTTAACCCGGAGGATGTCGAATATGTCGTAACACACGGGACCGGAACGAGACTGGGGGATCCGGTAGAGGTAAACGCTCTTCAAGATGCATTCAAAGCCTATACGGATAAACAGGGATATTGCGCGATTACTTCGAATAAAACGAATTTTGGGCATACCTTCGCCGCTTCAGGGTTAGTGAATATGATCAATCTGATACAAGCTTTCCGTCATGAAACGATTCCAGCAAGTCTGAATTTTGAGCAGGAGAATGACTTTATCCATTGGACGGAAAGTCCTTTTTATGTCAACACAACAAACAAACCTTGGCCAGCCAGTGGCAATAAAAAGCGTCTGGGTGCCGTAAGTGCGTTCGGGATGAGCGGAACGAATGTTCATATGGTTTTGGAGAGCTACGTCTCAGCTTCAGTAGAAGAGCCAGCAGGCATTGCCCCTTATCATTTGCTTACGTTCTCTGCCAAATCGAAGGAAGTTTTGGAAGAGAAGATTCAAGATATGGTTGTCATGCTAGAAAAAGCGGAGGTATCACAGGAATCGTTAAGCAGAATAAGTTATACCTTGTTGGAAGGACGACAGCATTTTAACCATCGTATGGCAGTTGTAGTTCGGGACAAACAGGATGCTGAATATATATTATCGGCAAACGGGGACAACATACGGCTGCCCAATCGCTGTGCTGGTAAAGTTCCTCGTGATTTTGAAGGCCAAGTTTTGATCCAGCAGTACGTCAACGATCTACTGAGATCTGCCCAATCTCTGAAGGAAGATCCGGATAAATACCGGGAAACACTCAATGCATTAGCCGATTTGTACTGCCAAGGGTATGAGATCAGCGGTGATGATTTATATGACAGTGCACTGGCCCAGTTGATAGAGCTTCCGACTTACCCATTCGCCAGAGAGCATTATTGGGTATCTGTCCAAGACATGACCACTGGCGTTCCAGAACCGAAACCCGGGCGCTTCCGAATCGTAAACAGGCCCCAAAGAGAAGCACATTATGGGCATTCTATGGGACAAGATCAGCTTCGAATAACAGAAAGCGCAGCGCCGCAAGAAGGTTACGAATTGTTGACATTCGAAGAGGTCTGGGAAGAAGAGGCTTTAAAGGATATCCAGAACGCCAATATGAAGACGCTGGTTTGTTTCCTAACCGAAGAGGAGAGCAAACAGATCGTTACGGATAAAGCTACAGCCTTGGGTGGAGACACGCAGGTTATTTTTGTTTCGCGAAGTACCGTCTTTGACAAGAAATCCAGGCATGATTACAGTATTCCCGCGGCGACTAGGGATTCATATCTACAGGCGCTGTTGAGTATCCGCAATGATTTCAAAGAAATCGATGCCGTGCTGTATTTATGGCCTATTGAAGATGCTGCATACATCAAAGATTATTCCAGCATCGTTCACATGGTTCAGGCTATCGCTGCCGCAAAATTAAAACCGAAGCAGCTATTGCTTGCCGGTCAATTCGCGAATTCGATCGAGCGATGTTATATGGAATCATGGATTGGCTTTGAGCGATCTTTAGGTCTCGTACTGCCAAATGTTAGCGTAAGTGTCGTTTCTATTGACTTGCAGGCCCGGGAGCAAACGGAGTCTCTGTTAGTCCCGATTGGGAAGCTGTGGGCGGAACTTCGAGCAAACCCATCAGGAAGTGTACTGTATCAGGACGGAAAACGGTATATTTGCCGAGTCAAGCCCACCGTGCTGGAGGATAATTCTATCACGTTGAAGCAAGGCAGAACCTATCTAATTACTGGCGGATGCGGCGGCTTGGGGCTTCTTTTTGCCAGACATATCGCAAGCCGATACGCTGCAAATTTAATACTTACAGGGAGATCCCCAATGAATGATGAAATTCGGGCCGCCATCAAGGAGCTGGAGGACCTGGGCAGTCAAGTTCTATATGTCCAATCCGATATTTGTCATGTAGAGTCTATGCGTAAAGGTTTGATTGCTGCAAAGGCTCGTTTTGGACCTATACATGGGGTTATCCATGCCGCAGGCATGTCAAGCCGTCAACATATACTTGAAAAAGAGCTGGATGACTTCCATAAAGTGCTCGCTCCTAAAGTGGAAGGGACACTAGCACTGGATGAAATACTTCAGGAAGAGCAGCAGTTGGATTTTATATGTTATTTCTCATCCACCTCGGCTGTGATCGGCGATTTTGGTTCTTGTGATTATGCCATCGGAAACCGGTATCAGATGGCATATGCGCGACATCGGAACGAGCAGAACCGGGCTGGCCGCTCCATCGTGATCAATTGGCCGCTTTGGAAGGAAGGCGGGATGGGCTTTCAGGATCAGGATAATACCGAGATGTATTTGAAATCCAGTGGTCAGCGCTTGCTGGAGACCGAAGAGGGCTTACAGGTATTTGAGCGCATTCTTTCTCACAGCCTATCGCATCATCTGGTGCTGGTTGGTCAGCGGAGCCGGGTGCATCGATTCCTGGGGCTTGCCAACAACGAGGAATCATTGGCAGCGAAAAGACAAACACCAAATAACGTAAATGCGAATGCTGCTCCCGGCAGGGGATGGCGGAATGAAATGAAGGGGTTGAGCCTTGCGCAGTGCCTGGAATGGGATATGAAGGAAATGATAAGCCAGTTGCTTAAAATTCCTCGCGATAAGCTGGATTTAGACGAAAATCTGGCGGAATTCGGCTTTGATTCCATCAATCTTGCACAGTTCGCAACTGTGCTGACTGAGCATTATGGCTTGGAGATCACACCTTCGTTGTTCTTTGGGCAATCCACGATCGGTAAATTAATCGATTATTTTATGGAAGAGCATAATGAAATGACGACAGAATTTTATCGAGAAAGTCAGATTTCAGATATGAAACCGCCAAACTTCCCGGACACAACAGCAGCTGAGCCAAAAGCATTCAAGAGAGTGAGGGTGCAGGAACGAATGGCTTCATCATCATCAAACCTCCATGAGCCTATTGCAATCATTGGCATGAGCGGACGATTTCCGGAAGCCCGAAATATCGATGAGATGTGGACGATCCTGGCGGAAGGCCAAAGTGCCGTGTCGGAAGTTCCTGCAGAGAGATTCGACTGGCGGCGATACTATGGGGATAGCGAACAGGAAGCGGAGCCAATCTATTGTAAATGGTGCGGAACCATTCCGGGCGTCCGCGAATTTGATCCGATGTTTTTTGAAATTTCGCCTAATGAGGCAAAAACAATGGATCCGAGGCAGCGGTTATTACTTCAGGAATCCTGGAGGGCGTTGGAAGATGCCGGGTATGGGGAGGATAAGCTCGGCGGATGCAAGATCGGGATGTTTGTTGGAGTCGAAGATGGCGACTATCATCTGCTTGTGAAAGACAAAGGGAATATAACCTCCAACCATAATGCTATTCTGGCAGCGCGATTATCCTATTTTCTGAACTTGAGCGGGCCGAATATGGCTATTAATACAGCATGTTCATCGGGATTGGTTGCAGCTCATCAAGCGTGTATGAGCCTTCGTAATGGAGAGTGCGATACGGCCATCGTGGCTGGGGTCAATCTTCTGCTTACACCCAATGCATACGCTGGCATTAGTCAGGCAGGCATATTATCTGCAGACGGCAAGTGTTATGCATTTGACCAACGGGCTAACGGAACGGTTCCTGGTGAAGCCGTTGCCGCTTTGGTATTCAAACGCTTGTCACAAGCCGAAGCGGATGGGGATCCCATCCATGCGGTTATTCGCGGCAGCGGAGTTAACTATGATGGGAGAACCAATGGGATCACAGCTCCTAGCGGAATTGCCCAGACCAATCTGTTAAAAGAAGTTTACCATCAATATCAGATCAATCCAGCAGAAATAGAGTACATTGTAACCCATGGCACCGGGACAAAATTAGGCGATCCTGTAGAAATCAATGCCTTGAACGAAGCGTTTAAAGCGCATACCGAGAAACAAGGGTACTGTGCGCTTACTTCTTCTAAGACAAATTTCGGCCATACCTTTGCGGCTTCCGGACTGGTTAGTCTGATTAATCTCGTGATGTCCATGCGTCATGAAACGATTCCGCCAAGTCTTAATTTTGAGCAAGAGAACGATTATATCCGCTGGGCGGAAAGCCCGTTCTATGTAAATAAGAAAGCGAAGGCTTGGGGACAAGTTAACGGAGCATCCCTAAAAGGTGCCGTTAGCGCTTTCGGAATGAGCGGGACTAACGCGCACATGGTTGTCGAGAGTTATTCGAGAAAAAAAGTTGCTGAATCCACGGAGCGACCGCCGTACTATATACTGGCACTTTCAGCCAAAACGAAGGAAGCGCTCGAGGAAAAAATCCGGGATATGCTTCATGCACTCGTTAACGAGAAGTGGGATGAAGAGGATCTTCAGCATATCAGCTATACGCTGCTTAATGGCCGCGTTCATTTCAGTCATCGCTGCGCCGTTGTCATACAGGATTTAGGCGATGCTGTGTATGTAATGAAGCAGGCTGGGAACAGCGAGAAAGTACCGAATCTTTTCGAGGGCAGGATTCCCCGCGATTTTGTCGGACAAAAAGCAATGCAGTCGTATATACAGGAACTTCTTGCGAAGAGTCGTAGCCAGCATCATAGCAGAAGCCAATATCAAGAGACGCTTTATGCCCTGGCGGACTTTTATTGTCAGGGTTATGAAATCGAGTGGGGGCAGCTCTTTGGCCAAACTCGGCCTTACAAGGTTAAGCTGCCGGCGTATCCCTTTGAACGGGGAAGCTATTGGGTGAATACGGTTGAAGCAGACATTGGTGAGCAAACAATCAGGAGGGTCGATGACACAGAACCTCATCCTGCAGCAGAAGTCGAGGTGAGTCCGTTAGTTGGCCGCATATATGATGGGGAGATTAAAGCTAATGTTGAGGTTCCACATCATTCTGCCGAAATGGATTCAGAAGCGCTGGTGTCGTCAGTTTCTGCTCAACTAAGAACTCTGTTGATGGAGGTAACCGGGATTCCCCATGACAAATTGGAGAATGCAGCTTCCTTTGAAGAATTGGGACTGGATTCCCTGATGATTCATGCGTTAAATAAAAAAATCGAGTTATGGATTGGACAGTTGGACGCCACTCTTTTTTATACGTACAACAGCATCCAAGCATTAGCCGCTTATTTGGCACAGGAATATCATGAAATGGTTTACAAGCAAGTGGAGATGTCTGTGAATGGGGCATCTCTGAAAAACTTAAAGCAGGTTGAGCAGGTGGAACCGGCCCCAAAACAGTCTCTTCAAGCGTCTAATTCAGCAGCGATACCTTCAAGCCGCACTATCATATTAACGGATCGGCAGCCAAACGCCTCGAACGATATTGCCATAATCGGGTTAGCTGGCCGTTATCCGAAGGCAGATACGCTGCAGCAGTTCTGGAATAATCTTTACGCAGGAAAGGACTCGATCGAAGAGATTCCGTCGAGCCGCTGGTCATTAGACGGCTTCTATGAACCGGACCGGATCAAAGCGGTAGCGAAGGGTTTAAGTTATAGCAAGTGGGGAGGCTTTTTGGACCGCGTTGAATATTTTGATCCATTGTTTTTTAATATCTCGCCGAGAGACGCTATGTACATGGATCCGCAGGAACGCTTGTTTCTTGAGGCTGCCTGGGCATGTATGGAGAATGCGGGATATACCCGGGAGTCGCTGAAGCAGGAAGGGTATGGAAATCAAATCGGAGTTTTTGTCGGTGCTACTTTTAACAACTATCAGTTGTTTATGGCCGATGCAGCTGGGCAAGCCAATAGAGAGATGTATTTGGCGACTAGTCAGATGTTCTCGATAGCAAACCGTGTGTCTTATATCATGGATTTTACAGGTCCAAGTATGACGGTGGACACAGCATGTTCTTCATCCCTGTATGCAGTTCACTTGGCTTGTGAGAGCATCCGAAATGGGCAGTCCCGGATGGCAATCGCCGGCGGTGTAAACCTTTCGCTCCATCCCAGCAAGTATATTACATTGTGCCAGGGACAATTCAGCGCTTCCGACGGCAGATGCCGCGCTTTTGGCGAAGGGGGGACGGGTTATGTGCCGTCTGAGGCGGTAGGCGCCGTCTTTATGAAACCTTTGCAGGAGGCAATCAGAGATCAGGACTCTATTTATGGGGTCATAAAAGGGACCGCGGTTAGCCATGCGGGCAGGACGAACGGTTATACGGTACCAAGTCCAGTGTCTCAATCTCAGGCGATTGAAAAGGCGCTTATCCAAAGCGGAATTGATCCAAGAAGCATCAGTTCCATTGAAGCTCACGGCACCGGAACGTCGCTCGGGGATCCGATTGAGATTAAAGGCTTGACGGATGTATTCGGCAAATATACCGGAGATACAGGATATTGCTCCATTTCTTCTGTCAAATCAAACATTGGACATGCAGAGGCAGCGGCTGGGATTGCGCAGCTTACCAAAGTACTGCTTCAGTTGAAGCATCAAACTTTAGTGAAAAATGTCATGCACGGACATGAATTAAACCCTAATATTGACTTTGATCGTACGCCATTTGTTGTGCAACGTGATACCGCTCATTGGAAACGTCCAATAATTGACGGACAGGAAGTTCCTCGCCGTTCCGGTATTTCGTCCTTCGGAGCAGGGGGAGCTAACGCGCATATCATAGTTGAAGAGTATGTCCCGGTGAACGATCAACGAGCTCGCATTGCCGTCAGTTCGCAGAGTCCCGCGTTGATCCTTTTATCGGCTAAAAACGAAGACAGGCTCCGGGAACAGGCCAGGCAGTTATTGTACGCTCTCACGGAAGAACAGTTCTCGGATGCTGCGCTTCCTGATATTGCCTATACACTTCAAGTGGGGCGAGAAGCCATGGAAGAACGATTGGCCTGGATTGTGGGGTCCATGGACGATCTTAAGCTGAAGTTGGAAGGATTCATTGAGGGGCCTGGTCATATCAAGGATATGTTCCGGGGACAGGTCAAACGCAATAAGGAGACGTTGTCAGTCTTCGAAGCGGATGAAGAGTTTCAGGAAGCCGTTGTCAAATGGATCCAACGCGGAAAATACGCCAAACTTCTCAATCTTTGGGTAAGAGGATTGGGCGTCGACTGGAACCAGATTTACGGAGGCGTAAAACCGTGCCGCATCGGCTTGCCAACTTATCCATTTGCTGGGGAACCTTACTGGATTCCGGAGACCGAGAAGGATGCCGAAGCAACAAAATCTGCTGGAGATCCGGCCATATCTGTTATTCATCCTTTACTTCACCGGAATATCTCCGATCTTTCGGGGCTGCGTTTCAGTTCGGTTTTTACTGGAAACGAGTTTTTCCTAAAGGATCATGTTGTGAAGGGCCAGCGAGTTCTGCCTGGAGTGGCTTACCTTGAAATGGCGCGAACGGGGATAGAACAAATGGCCGGGGAAGCGCTGGAGCAGGGTCGTACAGGGATCCGGCTTAAAAATGTCGTATGGGCTCGGCCCATTGTGGCGGTAGATCAACCGGTTCTAGTCCATTTGGATCTATACTATGAGGACAATGGTGAAATTGCCTATGAAGTATACAGTGAGCAGGAAGCGGAACCGGTGCTGCACAGTCAGGGAAGTGCGGAAGTATGCAGCTTGAATGATCATGCTTCGTTGGATATTGAATCGCTTCTGGCTGAATGCAATCTGGACATCATTTCATCAAGCAAGATTTATGAAACCTATAGCGCAATGGGTATACATTACGGTCCAGCACATCAAAGTATACAAAAGGTCTATCTGGGCAGTGGCCAGGCGTTAGCGAAGCTGTCTCTTCCACCCGGGGTGACCGACGCAGCTTCTCCTTTTACGCTGCACCCCAGCCTAATGGATTCTGCTCTGCAGGCCACCATATCCATGATGATGAGCTCTGATTCAGCGGCGAGCGTTTCGTTGAAGCCGGGACTTCCGTTTGCTCTGCAGGAGCTGGAGATTTTCGGCAAATGTCCTTCCGAGATGTGGGCACGAATCCGTTACAGTGCCGGAAATAAACCAGAGAGTAAAGTGCAGAAACTGGATATCGATCTATGTGATGCTAAGGGTAAGGTTTTTGTAAAAATGAAGGAGTTTTCAACTAGGGTGCTTGACGGCGAAGTGAAATCATCGATGGTTTTGGAAACGCCGGGCACCCTCATGCTGGAGCCGATCTGGAGGGATCAGCCAGTTGCTCGGATTGGCAGTAGCCCGGAGTATGCCAAGCACTTGGTGTTCCTGTGTGAGATCGGTTCGGGCATGCAGCAGAGTTTAAACGATCAATTGAGCCGGGCCCACTGCATTACGCTGGAATCCTATCAGGAACGAATAGAAGAGCGGTTTATAACGTATTCAGCCCGAATCTTTGAGGAAATTCAAGCGATCCTGAGAGACAAACCCAAAGATAAAATCCTTATCCAGGTGTTGTCACTCTCTCAGCAGGATCAACTGTTGTTATCGGGGATCTCCGGCTTGCTGAAGGCTGCACAGTCGGAAAACTCCAAGCTTGTATGTCAATATATCGAAATAGAATCCATTGATTCTGATATAACGGGTGTACTAATAGAGAACAGTCAATATCCAGTGGATCAACGTATTCGGTATCGGGACGGCCAACGTTGTGTTGCCGGTTGGGGTGAACTTCATGCTGACGTTATGAAGGCTGCTGCTCCCTGGAGAGACCGGGGCATTTACCTGATTACAGGTGGTGCAGGAGGTCTTGGCATCATCTTTGCCAAAGAGATTCTCAATAAAGCGAAAGAGGCTGTATTGATTCTTACCGGACGCTCGTCACTGCATGAGGGTCCGCATGCCGAACTGGATGAATTGCGGGCTCTTGGAGCCAAGGTTGATTATCGACAAGTCGACGTGACAAATAAGCAGCAGGTTACCTCCTTGATTCAGAGCCTTCATGAGGAATACGGAAGGCTGAACGGCATCATTCATGCGGCGGGTATTATCCGGGATAATCTGATTCTTAGAAAAGATGTCGAAGAACTGGAAAACGTGATGGCACCCAAAGTAAGGGGACTCGTATATCTGGACGAAGCCAGCAAAGACATCCAACTGGATTTGTTCATTGCGTTTTCTTCTGTCGCGGGGGCAACGGGTAATCCGGGACAGACGGATTATTCCGCTGCTAATGCTTTTATGGATTCCTACGCGGAGTATAGAAATGCGCTTACGGCTTCCAGGCAAAGGCATGGGCGCATGTTATCCATCAATTGGCCGCTCTGGAAAGAAGGCGGGATGCGTGTTGACGAGGAAGTCGAAAAAATCATGATGAAGAGCCTCGGTACTGTCCCAATGCAGACATCGACAGGTATCCAAGCGCTGTATCAGGGGTTTGCCTTGGGAAGGAACCAGGTGGTAGTAATGACGGGCATGATGTCCCGAGTGAAGTCTAGAATGCTGCCGGCAGCCCCGACAGTTCAGCATGAGAACATGCCAGCAATCGTTGTTAAGTCAGATGATACCAACTTGCCGGCAAGGGTAGAAACTGCCTTGGTCCAGACCGTATCCAAGCTGCTAAAGGTCAAGCTGGAAGACATCGATATGCATTCGGAGTTAAGCGAGTATGGCTTTGATTCGATCTCGCTAACGCAATTTGCCAATCAGTTGAATGAGGAATACCATCTTGAATTGACGCCTACCGTGTTTTTTGAATATACAACGTTGGACAGCTTTGCCGAGTATTTGTTAGCGGAACATCGTGCCGCCTTTGATGTAACGGCTGCATTAACCGCTCAGCAGGATATATTCGTGCCGAAGACAAGGGGGGTGGAGGAAGAAGCAGGGATTCCCTTGAAAAAATCACGTTCTAGGTCGGTAAGGATGACAGTCCGGCCTGAGTCGCCGTCTTCGGAACCAGAGGACAGCGATTTTCAATCTGAGCCAATTGCGATTGTGGGCATCAGTGGACTGTTTCCGATGGCAAAGGATGTAGATGAATTTTGGAAGAATATCGTGGAGGGCAAGGACTGTATAACCGAAATACCAAAAGAACGCTGGGATTGGAGAGAATGCTTGGACAATCCTTCTAAAGACGAAGAGCAAACCAGTCTGAAATGGGGAGGCTTTATTGAAGGAGTGGAAGAGTTTGATCCGTTATTTTTCGGTATTTCTCCGAGAGAAGCCGAAATGATGGATCCCCAACAACGTCTCCTGCTGACTCAGGTTTGGAAGGCGGTTGAAGATGCCGGCATTTCGCCGAGCAAGCTCTCGCAACATCCTACAGGCGTTTTCGTAGCTGCAGGTCCAGGCGACTATATGAATGTCACTTCGATTTCACAAGGGAATCCACAAGCGATGACGGGCGTGGTCCCATCTCTGATTCCGAACCGTATTTCATATGCATTAAACCTGCAAGGACCCAGTGAATACTATGAAACGGCTTGTTCTTCTACATTAGTTGCGTTACATCGAGCGATTCGTTCCATATATAGCGAAGAATGCGAACAAGCAATTGTAGGCGCTGTAAACCTGCTGATTTCCCCTATAGGTTTCATAGGCTTTGATGCTATGGGATATCTTAGCCCGGATGGAAAAGCTAAATCCTTTCAGTCTAACGCGGACGGATTTGTCCGGAGTGAGGGTGTTGGAGCAATCATCATCAAGCCGTTGTCGAAAGCGATTGAGGACAATCATTTAATTTATGCTGTAATCAAAGGGACCGGTGTGTCCCATGGGGGCAAGGGAATGTCATTGACCTCACCGAATGCGGCAGGGATGAAGGCAGCCATGGCCCAAGCATTTAAAGGCACGGGAGTTAGCCCCCGGACGATATCCTATATTGAAGCCCATGGTATCGCGTCGCCTATCGCCGACGGTATCGAAGTCAATGCATTGAAGACGGGTTATCAGGAGATAGCTTCTAATGTTCCATCTTCATCTGATTCATTAGGAGAGAGTGCTTGTTATATCAGCACGCTGAAGCCTTCGCTGGGTCACGGCGAAGTTGCCTCAGGCATGGCTTCGTTGATCAAGTCTATTCAGGCGATAAGACACAAACTTATCCCTGGAGTGAAACGATTTACGAGTCCAAGTCAGCATATTTCGCTGGAAGGAAGTCCGCTTCGAATTTCTGCAGAGCATCATGAATGGGAGCCGTTAACCGATGTGCATGGTAAGGTGCTGCCGCGACGTGCGGCGATAAACAGCTATGGCATCGGCGGTGTGAATGCTCATGTCATCCTGGAAGAGTATGTTCCGGTGCCTGCCGGTAAGCATCAGGAACCTTCGAGGAAACCTCAGATCGTAGCTCTTTCAGCAAAAAGTACAGAGCGACTGGAAGAATATGCTCGGCACATGCTTGAATATGCAGAACGTGCACCGGAATTCTCTTTATCGGATTTCGCATACACCTTGCAGATAGGCAGAGAACAGATGGAATCCCGGCTAGCTTTCGTTGCAAGCAGCCGCGAGGAGCTGATTCGTGGTTTCAGGCATTTCCTGAAAACATCGCAAGTCGTCCCGATGGCGAAAGATTCGCATCCTGTCATTTTTATAGGAGAGACAGTTAATTCCAAGTCCAAAATGGATTCGGATGCTGTACTAACATTATTTGCGGATAACAGCCTGACGGATATCGCTCTCCAATGGACTAGAGGCGGCGTATTTCCTTGGGAAACACTTCACGATGCAAAAGAAGTTTGTAGAATGTCACTGCCTGTCTATCCATTTGAGAGAAGAAGGTGTTGGCCCGATCTTGATGGCGATAGTGCACGAGAGCTCCATGCGGGACAGGTTAAACGTGCAGGTTTACCCCACCGTTTAACTGATATCACAGCGGTAATGGCTGAGACGGACCCGATTGTGAGCAGCCGTGTTATCGATATCGTATCGAAAATACTGGGACTAGCCCCCCATGAGTTGAGTCCAGACCTGCCTTTGGATCAATATGGACTTGACTCCATTCTATTGATGCAGCTCTTGCAACAATTGCAGAATCAGCTGGCCTCGGCGGTGGATCTCGTTAAACTTCAGGAATGCAGGACACTCCTGGATATCATTACCATGATCGAATCGCTGAGCAAAGTGGATGGATCACGCATCATCAGCCGACAAAGCAAGTCCGAAGTCCCCGGGAGTTGGCCGCAGTTTCCCGAGCTAATCCTTCTAAACAATGGCGCACAAGGATCGCCAGTATTTTGGTTTCATGGCGGCTTGGGTGGCGTGGAAATGTATCAAAAACTCGCGCAAAAGAGCAAGCGGCCATTTTACGGAATCCAGGCAAAAGGGTGGTTAACTGATCGATCTCCATTAAAAGGCGTGGGGTCGATGGCTGCGTACTATGCGCATATTATTCAATCCGTTCAGCCTAATGGGCCATACGATCTGGGAGGTTACTCTTTAGGCGGGGTACTTGCGTATGAAGTGACACGTCAATTGCAGGAGCTTGGACATATGGTGAATTCAGTTGTGATGCTGGATTCACCATATGGAAAAGAGTTTCAGCAAGGAGCCGTTTCCAGAAAGACGGCCGTATTGCAAGCCGTTAATTTGGCCCTTGCTTCAAAGAATTTTCAAGAACCGGATCAATTTATGCAGACGCTTATCCATCGGAATGAATTGGATCTGAATGTTCAGGAAGAGGAATTGTTTGAACAGTTAATTAAGCTTGGAAACACACGAGGACTCACCAAGACGGAAGATCAAATCATGTCGATGATTGAAGCGAATATCAAAATACAGCATGCATACCAATTTGATCAGTTTTCGGTGATGCCGTTATCCGCCCCCGATGCGGTAACCTGCTACTATTTCCGCAATAAGGGTGGACTCCTCTTTGGAGAACTGGAACCCTATTTCTCTACAACCGAAGATTCTTCCGCGCTGGACCATGCAACCTACTGGGAGGAATGGGAACGTCAATTTCCTAATCTGCATGTAATGGATATAGATCCTTCCAATCATATGGTGCTGTTATCAGAAGCCAAATCCTATGAAACGATTTTTGCGTTTTGCGAAGAGTTATACTCTGAACATGGCATGACCAAAGAGTTTCTCCGTAAGTTTAAAGAGAAGGCGAAGGAATTACACGGAGTCAAGGCATGAACGAACGAATCCCGGTTAAGCTGCAGTAAACAGCGCTTAGCCGGGAGTTTTTTTAATGCCTGATGTGATAGGGGAGGAATCATGGTTAATTACGAAGTGTTTGTACTGCGAACGGTTTCGCATCCCTTTATTAATTATAGCTATATTGTTCTTGATAAAAGCAGCCGCTCTGCCATTATTATTGATCCTTCATGGGAACTTGATACCATCATAGGCAAGCTAAACGATTTAAACGCAGATGTAAGAGGGGTTATGCTGACCCATTCTCACTACGATCACGTAAATTTGGCATCCGTGTTAACCGAGATTTATGAATGTGAGGTATTCATGTCGAGCGTGGAAATTGAAGACTATGGTTTCAATTGCCGAAATTTGACAAGTTTATCCGATAATGAGGTCGTCATGTTCGGAGAGACGAATGTGACAAGCTTGTGGACGTCCGGGCATACTTCGGGAAGCATGTGTTTTTTGCTTGAAGACTGTATTTTTACGGGAGATACACTTTTTATTGAAGGCTGCGGGGGATGCAATTTCAAAGGCGCATCCGCTGAGGCGATGTATTATAGCATTCAAAAAATTAAATCGTTTGCGGCTCCGGACCTGCGGGTATTTCCTGGTCATTCCTATGGAACCCCTCCTGGTCAAACGATAAGTATGTTGTATGATCAGAACATCTATTTTCAATTGGATTCGCTCAAGCATTTTGTCAATTTCAGAATGAGGCCCAATCAAGAAAGGCTATTTAATTTTCGATAAAATGGGAGTGAATGAAAGTGGGGAAATCCATCGTATTTTTGTTCTCGGGGCAAGGATCCCAATATTACCAAATGGGCAAGGAGTTATACCGGGATCAGCCGGTATTCCGTCATTGGATTCAGAAGCTGGATCAATATTATTATCAAATCTCCGGGAAATCGGTAACCCGCGAGCTTTACGAGAATGATTATCCAATCAGCCGGCCCTTTGATTCATTACCATTCACGCATCCCGCAATATTCATGAGTGAGTATGCCTTAGCTCAGGTGTTTATGGAATATCAGATATTCCCTGATTATGTGTTAGGCACAAGCTTGGGGGAGTTTGCTTCCTGCACGGTCGCAGGTTCCATGGATTACCATTCAGCGCTGGAGCATGTGGTTAGTCAAGCTGAAATCATTCAGAATCATTGCAAACCCGGGGGCATGATCGCTGTTCTTGATCAGGTATCCCTATATCGCAGCGAACCGACACTTTATCAGAACTGTGAAATTGCATCGGTTAATTTTGATACGCATTTTGTCATTTCTGGAGGAGCTGCGGCTCTTTCCGAAGTGGAGTCTTATTTAAGAGATCGTAATATCATGGCTCAGCGATTGCCCATTCATCGTGGTTTCCATTCCAAGTGGATTGACTCGGCAGGCTCATATTATAAGCGTCATGTAAGCTCTTTAGCTTTAAAGCCCCCCCATACGACCGTAATTTCATCATTTAGTGGGCAGAAGGTGGCTGCTTTCGAACCCGAATACTTATGGAATGTGGTGAGGGAACCGATCCGATTTCGAGATGCATTGAAATCTTTGATGCCCCTAAAAGATAAGATTTTTGTAGATTTAGGCCCTGGAGGAACTCTTGCCTCCTTTATTAAGCATAATCATCAATTGGTTGGCTCACATGAAATTCAAAATATACATTCTGTTCTAAGTCCTTTTCATAAGGATATCCACAGATTGGAACAAGTCATATCGAAAATAAAAATGGAGCGAGTAACCATATAAATTATATTGAGAATTCGATGTCGAAACCATGAGTATTTTGCGATTGCCCGAGAAATAATAACACGTTCATGAACCGTATAGATAATATAATACGAGCCATAAACGCCTTGCAAGATATGGTTTATAATAACGATATCAAGCAGCACGATGCTGGCATAGGATAAAGGACGTTGCGACCTTCTGGTTGCAGCGTCTTTTTGACGTTACAACACTAAAGTTGCAGTTGCACCTCAATATCAACTACTATTTAAAGAGGGGACAGAACTTCTGGAATGTTAGCAGCGTGTTTTGTTTTTATTTATCACTCGAGTCATCACGGCTCTGAATCACACAATCGAAAGGAAGTATCCCATGAATTCTTTGCAAATCGAACAGCTCAAAATCATTCGGAATGAAATTACCCGATTCATGATGAAATACAAATTCGCGTTAGATGAGATCGAAACCAAAATGGAGATATTAAAAGAGGAGTTCCAGGCTCTTCATGATTATAGCCCGATCGAACATACGAAATCCCGCCTGAAGTCACCGGAGAGCATCATGAAGAAGCTGCTCCGAAAAGGCGGAAACATCTCTCTTAGCTCCATAGAAGATAATATCAAAGACATCGCGGGCCTAAGAATCACCTGCTCATTCATAACCGACATTTACAAAATTAGCGACATGCTGCAGAAGCAGAGCGATTTAACGGTGTTAAACGTCAAGGATTATATCAAGAACCCGAAGCCGAACGGATACCAAAGCCTGCATCTCTTAGTCGAAGTGCCTGTGTTTTTCTCCGACCGGGTGGAGAAGGTATGCGTTGAAGTCCAAATTCGAACCATTGCCATGGATTTCTGGGCGAGTCTGGAGCATAAAATATTCTACAAATATAATAAGTCCGTTCCTCAGCATCTGCTGGAAGAGCTTAAGAAGGCTGCGGATACGGCTAACGCGCTGGACCGCCAGATGGAGCAATTGCACCACGAGGTGCAGGCCATTAAGGACTCGGACAGCGATGATTCGCTGCTGGAGGAACTGAAGAGCATTCAGATCAACAACCGCAAGTATGAGCTTCCGGCGGGCTTGCTTGAAGTATTGACCGAGGATAAATAAAGTTCCTGGCGCAGCAAAAAAAGAATGATACAACTGTTTCACCATCCATGCACCGGGTATATATATCCTAAGTGGGAAGTGGAAACACACATCAACACCAGACGGATAACAAGACGTTAAGTCGGAATTACCGAAAGGATTTGATACCCATGTACAACATGACGAGGAATAAGGACGACACAATCTGAATTATTCCAAAGTACACCTTAAGCAATGGAACGATGGCGTTAGAATAGATAAGACCGCTTCCCACGAAAAAAACTCTGCGAGTGATCTCGCGGGGTTTTTTGCTGTCAACAACCATCCAAGCATGCTCCTGGACTCCGTACGTGCACTAAGGGAGCAGTACGCGTGATGTACTGATGGTGGGTTTTCTCGCGGGACGGGAAGTCGGTAGTTAGGTGAACGGTTCTGTTCACAATATTGAGGGAATGGCGTCCCTCGGAAGCACGCGCTCTATGATATACTTAGAAATTGGATACAATGGTAACAATCATGATTAAGAGGTTATGAACCTACATAATAGAGGTGTATGTACAGTGACAACTATCGTAGTCATCGGCGGCGGCATTACCGGACTTTCGACCTTATACTATCTGCAAAAAGAGTTGAATCACCATCAACAGAATATGGAACTGGTGCTTATCGAGGCAAGTGAAACGCTGGGAGGCAAAATCCGCACCGTTCAGAACGGTGAATTTATTATGGAAACCGGAGCGGATTCGATCGTATCCCGGAAAACGAATGTGGCACCACTTCTGGAGGAGCTTCAGTTAACAGACCAGGTTGTGTATAATGCCACGGGAACTTCTTTCATATATACGACTGCAGGTTTGAAAAGAATCCCGGATGAGAGCTTATTCGGCATACCGCTTAGCCTGAAATCCTTGGCCGAAAGCGAGCTGGTGTCTGCCGAGGGGAAGGTGGCGGCGCTCAAGGACTATTACACGCCGAATGAAACGTTTACCAAGGATGATTCTTTGGGGGAATTCCTTGAAGCCTTCCTTGGCAAGGAAATCGTTCAGAATCAGATCGCTCCGGTCATATCGGGCGTCTATTCCGGAGAGCTTCATGACCTGACCATTGCATCCACGTTTCCCTATTTGCTGGAGTACAAAAATGCGAACGGCAGCATCATGTGCGGTTTGGCCGAGAATAAACAGAAATTCCTTAGCACGGGCAATAAGAAATTTCTTTCCTTCAAAGACGGAGTCTCGGTTGTGATTGACGCACTGGAACGGACCGTGATTCAAGCAGGCGCGAAGATATACAAAGGCGTTGCCGCAGAGAAGCTGGAGAAAACAGCCAGCGGCTACGGGGTGATGCTGGCAAATGGCGAAAAGCTTGAAGCTGATTTTGTTGTTTTAAGCACGCTGGGATCCGCCGCGAAGGATTTGCTACAAGATCCGCTGCTTAATGAGGACTTTGACCAGCTGTATACCAAATCGCTCATCAGCGTGTATCTTGCCTATGATATTCAAGATGAAGAGCTTCCCTATGATGGAACGGGATTCATTACGGCCAAGGGAACCCGGTTGAAGTGTGATGCTTGCACCTGGACGAGCCGGAAATGGGAGCATACCTCCGAGAACAAGCGGTTATTGATGCGATTGTTCTACAAGAGCTCCAATCCGCATTATGAGGAGCTGATCCAGTTATCCGATGAAGAATTGAAACAGATCGGGATGGGGGATATCAGCCAAAGCCTTGGCATTAAGGCTGAGCCGATCTCTTGTGAAGTCACCAAATGGCATGACAATATGCCGAATTATCATTTGAAGCACCGGCAAATCGTGGAATCATTAGAACAGAAAATGGATGACCTGTATCCAAACGTTATTTTGGCGGGATGCTCCTATTATGGAGTGGGGATACCGGATTGCATGGCGAACGGGGAGAAGACGGCAGGTCTGATTCTGGAAAGGATGCTTGGATGACAATCTATATTGCGTTGCTTAGAGGGATTAACGTAGGCGGACACAATAAAATCAAGATGGCCGATTTAAGAAAGATGCTTGAATCTATGGGACTAGCTCGCGTGCAGACCTACATCCAGAGCGGAAACGTACTCTTTGAATCCGGGGAATCCAAGGAAACGCTGCGCGTTCAAATGGAGCAGGGCATACTTGAAACGTTCGGCTTCCCGATATCGGTGATCCTTAGAACCTCCGAGGAAATCGAGGGGATCGTTCGGAACTGTCCATTTTCGGAAGAAACGCTGCGTCAAGCGGAGGCAGCATCGGAGTTTGAGAGTCTTTATGTTGCCATGCTGACGGAAGCGCCTGCTGCTGAAGATGTGGAGAAATTAAAGCTTTATGTGAACGAAAAGGAAATCTTCGAGGTGATCGGTGAAGAGGTTTACTTGCTGTTCAAGGAAAGCGTTCGGAATTCCAAGCTGGCGGTTCAGTTGTCGAAGCTCGGCGTTCCGATGACGATGCGGAATTGGAAAACGATGAACAAGCTGGTACAACTGTCCCAGACGATGATGAGTGTGTGAGCAGCCGCAATCATTTAAACAAATGAAGGGGTACATAGCTGATCTCCATATTCGAAAGAAAGTTCGGGTCAAAAGTGTTTCACTTCCCGAGAACCGGGTAAATATAGAACAAGTGGGAAGTGGTATTGTCAATCGACGGACGGAAGAACATCATGTCATTCCGAAAGGCAGTTGATTCGCCATGAACACTCGTAAAAGGAGAAGGAGAGCGAAGTTTCTTCGATTCTTTTCTGGTAAGGCACCCTAGCAATTGGAAAATTGCTGCATAATGAGTAACAAAATCGCTTCCCACTGATAAGGATCCTGCGATATCATTCGCGGGGTCTTTTTCGTATTATTAGGTCAGCCAGAGATTTCTGGTTGGCCTTTTTTCTTAGGTGCATTAAGATGGCGGTAGCCGGGAGAACGTGGGTCTTTTAGGGGCGTAGACCCCGTCAAAAAAACTGTTTTCCTACTACCCCAATGACCATGTTTGAGCTGGTAGAGGCTTTGACCTCGCATCACAAGCGAAGCTATGGGTTTGGAACCATCGTAGGAAGTGCCGGTGAATACGAATTGGGAGGTTATTATGGAACCTGTTGTCGGCGTTGACGTAGCCAAGGGATTCAGTGTGGTACAAGCGTTTTTAAAGCGAAATGAGCCGTATGGGAAGATGATTAGCATCTCGCATGGAGAGGGTGGATTTAAGTATTTGGGGGAGGTACTTGCAGAGCTGCAGACAAAGACAATGCAGCCTCCGGTCGTTATTCTTGAAGCGACAGGTCATTACCACCGCGGACTTGCCACCTATCTAGAGCGCAACGGATGGACATATTTCATCGTCAACCCATTACAAGCAAAACGAGCGAAAGGAACACAGTTGCGCAAGGTAAAGACAGATGCTGCAGATGCCTGGCATTTAGCCGAGATGTATTATCGGGGAGACGTTACCGCGCATCGAACTTGGGATGAGGCATTTAGAGAGCTTCAACATGTCACCAGGCAACATGAGTTTGTGACGGGGATGTATGTGCAAGCGAAGTTAAACATGAGGGCCTTGCTGGATCAAGTTTTTCCAGCGTATGAGAAGGTATTTCGCGATCTATTTTCTGTGACATCTCTCAACGTGCTGGCCCGTTGTCTGGAAGGTCAAGTCGAGAATCTGCATGAGGTCATTCAAAAAGGCGTAGGAAGGTCACATTCACGAAAATGGATGGAAGCTAAGGTGGAACAACTCGAGGAAGCACTGTCTGATTGGAGCGAACAGCCAAGAAGTCATTCTCAAACTTTCGTTTTACGCGGGATGGTTGACTTACTGCTTGCATTTTCAGAGCAACTGAGCGAACTGGAGAAGCAGATCAATGAAATGGCAACGAGTCTTCCAGAGGTCGAATTGGTGAAAAGTATACCGGGAATAGGAGATAGACTTGCAGCCGCGATTGTCGCTGAAATTGGAGACGTTAGGCAGTTTAAAGAAGCGAAACAACTTGTTGCTTTTGCTGGATTGGATCCTGGGATATTCAGTTCGGGGAAATTCACGGCAAGTAGTTCAAAAATTACGAAGCGTGGCTCAAAGAGGCTTCGTCGTGCTTTATATTTAGCCGTACAGTGCGGTATTCGTGGAAGAACTAATCCCAAAATATGGGATTATTACGATAAAAAACGAAAAGAGGGCAAACCCTACAAGGTGGTCGTGATCGCTTGCGCCAACAAGCTTCTCCATCACGTATACGCCATCCTTAGTAAGAGCCAGCCCTATCAATCCTAATATTCCAATATCCAAATTTATCCGAAACCTTCACGCCAATGAAGGTTTTTTGTCTTGCTTAAAAATAGTATATCAAGAAGATCGCCAATCACCAACACCAAATCCTTGACAAGTATTAGCTGGTTTTTGTGCAGAATAAGCACAAACTGCATCCTATGAGATAGGATGATGACCAATGCTTGCTCAAAGATGAAACGGATAAGAAATGAATAGACCGGAAGTAATGATCTTTAAACGCCATGCTGGTTCCGTTTGTGGATCTTGAGATATGGATGCTTACTTAAGATATAGTGATGAAGGTCTGTTCGGATATTATCCTATTTTACTAGAAGGCTAGCTGATTTCCGGGACTTGCGTATCATTTATCAGATTTTACATAAAGTGGTTTAAAAAACGAAGGGAATATGCAATTATTGATCTTAGGAGGTGACGTGCTAAATGGATCTCTCAAGGGAATAGCCTAAATCTGGTAGAGTGAGGGATTTGATATTGAAAGCGCTTTAATTAAAATTTGGAGATCCCATGGAGACCTGGAGAATTGGGAAACTGAATTGATTGTTCAAAAAATCATTTCTAGGAGGTTTTCCATTGTCTAAGATCGTCCTGAATCGATGTATATCCTGCTTCTTGATCCTCTGTATCGTGTTGTCGGCCTCGTTTACCGGATTTGCAGGACAGGCTTCAGCCCAGTCATCCACCGCGTCTACCAACGTGCCTGAACTCCTGATCACCGAGCTTGTTCCTGATTCCACGAATGTAGGAACCGCCGACGGATATGAATTTATTGAAGTATATAACAATACCGATCAAGACATCGATTTCAGCCATTACAAAATTCGTTATCGTTACTTGGAGAGTGATACCCTTTGGGCTCATGTACCCGATGAGGTGATGATTCCATCCAGAGGCACGCTGGTGTTCTGGATCATTAATGCTCAGAACAGCAAATCCACGATTGCTGATTTTAATAAAAACTACGGCACCAACCTGATTGAAAACACCGATGTTGTCAAAATATTCTCAGGCGGCATGTCCAATTCACGCATGCGGGAGCTCGTGGTTGTGACAAATACCGGCCGTCCCATCGTGTCCGCATTTTACAATGACGGGGAGGTTCATAACGCCGCCGATCAGGGGATCTTCTATAAGTATCCCGAAGATGGCAGCCTGAAGATGCAGCGGATCTCCCAGCTGGAGCATAAGGCTACGCCGGGTTCGCTGCAGCATTCCGAGGTGCCTGCGGAGCCGGTACATATTGATGTGGCCAAGGAACCGACGGTCACTAACCGGACGACAACAACCAATGTGGAGCCGGGAGAAAATCTGGAGATTACGGCAGAAGCGCACGATGATCGTATGGTTACTTCACTTGCGCTATCTTATCGAGTCGATGGACAGAACGATTACAAGGTTGTACAGCTTCAGGAAGGGAAGCAAGGCCTTCGTCATACGATTTCTTATCTGGAGCTGCTGGGACACACCAAGCTGGAGTACTTTTTCACGGTGTCCAACACCTTTAAGAAAGTAGAGAGTCCTAAATATGAAGTCGACCTCACGGGGGACGGGGCCAGCGCCAGCCTGAATGTTGACGATCAACAGACCGTCACCGGGATAACGTATATTCGGGGTGCGGCTGACGGGGCAGCGCCTGCGGATCTCGAGCTTCATATCGACGGGCAGCCGGTTCAAGGTACAGCCGTTATGGAGCATTCCGCTTATTTTGTTTTTGAAGGCGATGGTATTGACGATGGGATCAACACGGTGACCGTAGGCAAGAACGTTCTGTTCAAGACCGAGCCTAATATTGACGGTTATCAAACCATCGTTGTCCCCATCGAACCGCAATGGCTGACAAGCGGCACAAACGAAATTACCCTGCGGGCCGGCGATAATGAGAAGACCTATTTCGAGGATGACAAGCCGACGGGAAACATGGATGATTTTAATGTCCGCAATGTGCGGCTGTTGTTAGGAGACGGAACAGAAATTCGGGATCCGCAATTTAGCGATCCTGCGCTTATCCACGACCTAGGTGACGATGGACGGTTTCTGCCATTTGTAACGTTTCAATTTGATATTTCTCCCGATAAGGCAAAAGCCCTGTCTTACGCATGGGATACCACGACGGTTACAGACGGGCAGCACAAGGTTGATTTGATTGTAAAGGGTAAGTCTGAAGTAATTGCCAACATACAGGTAGATAACAATGGACCCGAAATTAACGTGACTGTTGAAAAAGGCAAGAGCTATAAGGGAAGTATTCCCATTGATGTGACTGCACAGGACAGCGTATCCGGCGTTGAACAAGTGGAGGCACTGCTAGATGGTCGAGCCATCCAGGTGCCATACGATACTTCATCGTCCGAGCTTGAACCAGGCGTCCATAAGCTGGACATTCGGGCAGTGGACAAGATTGGCAACATCTCGGAACGTACGGTAACGTTTAACACCGCACCGGAGCATCCGAATGCACCCGAATTGGTCTCACCTGCAGATATGGAGAGCGGAACCGGGTTATCGCCGGAGCTTAAGGTTCAAGTCAGCGATCCATCGGATGACGAGCTTGAGGTCTCCTTCCATCAGGCATATCCGTATCATGCATTAAGTGGCGATCGGGTAAAATTATCCAAGAACGCCTCGGATGAAGAGCCTCCTAAGGATAGATTCCCGACTGGCGAAACCGCGCTGACCGAAGAGGAATTGAAGCTGGTAGCTGAATCCAACGATCAATATGTCACGGTGGATTCCACGTCCCAGTTCCCTTATATCCGGTTTGAGGTAGAGCTGGAGCATGCCGTGGAGCCGGGTGACCGTGTTGAAGTTACTTGGGAAGGACATACGGTGTCGGGCCGCAAGGTCACAATGTATGCGTGGAACCACAACCTGAACAAGTGGACGGAGATCACCAAACATATTGCCCAGTCTGAAGATGATTTTACCCTTCGAGGCGAACTGTCGGCAGCAGACTACGTACAAAGCAGCAAAGTGGATGTCATTGTACAGGATGAAATCCCTTCACGTGAGGATTATGATTACACTTTTGTATGGGTATCGGATACCCAATTCTTAACGGAGCTGTACCCGCATATTCAGCAGAAGCAATTCAAATGGATTGTCGATTCCATCGATGATATGAACATCAAATATTTGTTCCATACCGGTGATATCGTGAACGACCCGACAGCTGAGTATCAATGGAAACGTGCCGATGATTACATGAAGATGCTGGAGGATGCAAATCTGCCGCATGGCGTGCTCGCCGGGAATCATGATGTGGGAAGCTACGATTGGGACTACACGACCTACAGTCAATATTTCGGGGAGAACCGTTACAAGAATCAGCCATATTACGGAGGTTCCTACAAGGACAATCGCGGACATTATGACCTTGTGTCCGTTGAAGGCAACGACTTTATCATGATGTATATGGGATGGGGCGTTGAAGACGAGGACATCCAATGGATGAACGAGGTTCTCGCAGAATATCCGGACCGTATCGCATTTCTGAATTTCCACGATTACATGCTCGCGAACGGAACTCGTTCCGGTATAGGCAACAAATTGTACAAGGAAGTTGTCGTACCGAATCCCAACGTGGTTGCCGTTCTAAGCGGCCATTACACGGGAGCCAGTCTGCTTAAAAATGAATTGGATGATAATGGTGACGGCAATGTGGACAGAACCGTCTATCAGATGCTGGCAGACTATCAAGGACATGCCGATGGCGGCAGTGGTTACTTGAGACTGCTGCATTTTGATAAGGAAAGCAATCAGATTTATGTGAATACGTATTCGCCATACTTGGATAAGTACAATTATTATACGAATGGCTCGGATGAATTCATGATGAACCTGGATCTTGAACCGAAATTAAAGCGGGTAGCAACGGATTCAATCCAAGTGAATCATCTAAGAGGTGAGTCCATAGGTACACCGCAGAACGTAGTTAGCGGCACTGAGGTTGTTCAGCAATGGGCAGGACTGCAATCCGATGGAACCTATTCGTGGTATGTAGTCGCACAAGACAAATTCGGAGGTAAAACCCTTTCGGATGTGTGGACATTCACGACAGATGGCGGGAATCTCAATGCTCCGACCAACCTGAAAGCACTGGATGTGACATCGTCAACGGTGCAAATCGGTTGGGATCCCGTGAACAGTCAAGACCAACAAGCCATGAAATATAATGTATATCAGGACGGGGAGCGCGTAGCAACTGTCACGGATAGCGTATATGAAGCGAGAGGGCTGACCCCGGACACGGTGTATGAATTCAAAGTAACCGCCGTGGATAAGGAAGGCATGGAATCGGCTCCGAGTGAGATTTTAACGGTCATCACTCAAGCCGTAGAAATTCCGGGAGCACCAGTGTGGACAGCCGGGGAGCTTGAATTTTCGGACATCACCTCAAACGGTGTATCCATGAGCTGGCCGGAGGCGACCGCAGATGATGGCGTGGATGGATATCGTGTATATCTGAAAGGGCGGAATGAACCGGTTGTTACCGTGACAAATGATGTGTATTCGCATACCGCTTCCGGTTTGGAGCCGGACACCCGATATCATTTTACCGTAAAAGCCTATAACGCTGCGGGAGAGAGCGCCGGACTTCATAAGTCGGTTACAACACCGGCAGCAGCAGTAGACAAGAACGAGTTAATCGGATTAATCACATCGGCACAGCAAAGGCTGGACGAAACACGGGAAGGCACATCGCCGGGGCAGTATCCAGCTGAAGCAAGGTCAACACTCCGTGCTGCCATTGAAAGAGCGAGCGCCATAGCGCAGCAGGGTCAGGCAACTGCCAAGGAAGTACAGGACGCGATCAGTGCTCTGCAAGCCGCGATCCGTACCTATAACGCTTCGGTGGTACCTTCAACGGAGAACCCGCCATCATCGGGATCAGAGTCGGGATCGGGATCCTCTGGAGGCCATGTATTATCTGGAGACAACCGTCTAAAAGGACTTGAAGTGATCATCGGCGGCAAAGCAGCGGAACTCACCCCTGCATTTAATGAGAACACGACAGAGTACCGACTTGAGACGGAAGCCGAATCTGTGCAGCTCCGTGTGGATGCGGCGCATAACAAGGCAACAGTCCTTCTGGGGGAAGAATCCCTGAAGAAGGATCAGGTTATCGAGCTGAAGGAAGGGGATAACCTGTTGAAGCTGGTGATTCGGGCTGAGAACGGTACGACCCGAACTTACCAGATCACCATTCATCGTAAGGCGAAGCCGGAGACCGAAGAACCGAAGCCGGAGCCAAAGCCAGTGATGTTAACCGACATCGCGGGACATTGGGCTTCGTCGGCGATAGAGGAAGCCGTTCAGCTCGGTATCGTTGACGGCTATCCGGATCATACCTTTAAGCCGGACCGGCAAGTAACACGCGCTGAATTCATGGTAATGATGGCCAAAGCATTAAATGGACAAGGGGATGCTGGGAAGTTGAATTTCAAAGACAGTTCCCTCATCGGATCCTGGGCGCTTAATGCGATTCAATGGGCTGTATCCGAGAGTATTGTGAAGGGATATCAAGACGGCACATTCAGACCGAATCAACCTGTCAACCGTTCTGAAATGGCTGTCCTGATCACACGTTACCTGGGCCTTGCCTTACCAGAAGCAGAAACGGAATTCCTTGATCAGCAAGCCATTCCGGCTTGGGCAGAGAAGGAAATCGCTGCCGCCACCGCGGCTGGCATCGTGAATGGGCGCTTAGGTAACCGGTTCGCCCCACGGGAATCCGCGACCCGGGCGGAAGCCGTCATGATGATTCTTCGTATGTTGGATAACATGGAGAAGAAGTAAGAAATAAGAACGGATAAGAGGCTGACACTAGAGCTGGAGCTTTAGTGTCAGCCTCTTTCGGGTGGATGTCTAAGGAAGATTCATATTATGGGTATGGAGCAGTCAATAAGTTGGCCAGCCCTGGGAATCCCAGTTCAAATCATTGATGAGCAGCTTCGGCGTGCCGTTATCGGTTGCGTCATACGCATGTCTAATAATGAGGTTATTATAGACATCCTGATGTCCGGGACCCTTCCAGACTGCATTCCCGCTGTCCATAATCGTGCCACCGCCATTCATCATGCTGGTACCGTTCTTGTCCACGTATGGACCTGTTATGCTGGTGGAACGGCCATAAGCGATTTTGTAGGTGCTGTTGACCCCCTGGCAGCAGGAATCGAAGGAGGCGAACAGATAATAGTAACCGTTTCTATAAACGATGGTAGGCGCTTCAACGGCCCCTCCGTTGTTCGGGCGTGAGGCAATGGAATACAGGTTTCCGGTCGGTTTCATTGTATTTGCATCAAGCCTGGTCAGCTTGAGTCCGCTCCAGAATGAGCCGTAGGCCAGCCACGGATTGCCGTCCTTATCAATGGTCAGCGTCGGATCAATCGCATTGTAATTATTGGTGGAGGTCGTTCGCGTGACGAGACCGTCATCTCGCCAATTGCCGGAGGAGATGCTGCTCGTGGAAGCCAGGCCGATAGCGGATGTGTTGGAACCGAAGGAGGAGATCGAATAATAGAGCCAGTAGCGGCCGTTGAAATATTCAATATCGGGCGCCCATAGATCGTTGGTGCTTTGGTTTGGCACATAGGTTTTCCACCAGGACAGCGGGGAAGCAAATACCTGGTTCGATCTGGTCCAGTTCGTGCCGTTGGTCGATTTCAGCAGTTGGATGCCCTGACCGGTAGAGAAAGTGTACCATGTGTTTCCTTCCTTAATGATGGTTGGGTCATGTACAACAATATCGCCGCTCAGGTTCCAGAATGCACCAAAAGCGGACTGCGTGCCTGCTGTGCATAAACTGATGGCAAGCAAAAGCGAGGTAAGCCATTTCCCTTTTTGTTTCATCATTGTTCTCTTCCCTTCATTGTGAAATGGGCATTGCTAATCTGTGCAGCGCCTATCTTTTCCCGGATCACCTCCTGCATCTTGTGATATTGATTCATAATTATGTGAAATGATTTATGTTATATTAAATTATAAAAGCGCTTCCAATATAAGTAAAGTAAAAAATCGACTTCGTTTATTTCTTTTTAAATCAGCACAAAGAGCTACGGATATTAGTAAAGCCCCGCGATTTCCCGCAGGGCTTTGTTTCAAGTATACAGCTGTGTATCTGAACGGGTCTAGAGTGTAGTTAAACCCATCGTCCACCGCGAAATACAGGTTCAATCGTGCCGTCAGCCAGCACGCCATCAATGTCCAGCTCGGCCGATCCGATCATGAAATCAACATGCGTCAGACTGACATTGGCTCCGCGAGCGAGAAGTTCTTCCTTGCTCATTTTGGTACCGCCCTCGATATTGACAGGGTAGGCGCTGCCCAGCGCAAAATGGCACGACGCATTCTCATCGATACCGGTGTTATAGAAGACACGGTTCAGCTGGGAAATTGGCGAATCATGCGGTACGAGTGCCATTTCTCCCAGATAAGACGCGCCTTCGTCCGTTTCCAGCAGTGTTGTGAGATGCTCCCGCCCGGATTCGGCTTCATACTCGACAACCTTGCCGTCCTTGAATGTGAGCTTCATGCCCTCCACCAGGCGGCCGTTTAGATTAAGCGGCAGCGTACTTGTTACGGTCCCGTTCACGCCTGTACGGTGGGGCATCGTGTAGATTTCTTCGGTCGGCATGTTTGCCACAAAATATACGCCGGCTTCATTCTCGTCGCCGCCGCCGAGCCAGAGATACCCTTCCGGCATGTCCACGCGCAGATCCGTTCCAGGCGCACGATAGTGGAAGCCTTTATAGCGTTTGGCATTCATGTGGTTCTGGCGCAGCTTCAGCTGAGCTATATGATCCCGCCAAGCGGCAACCGGATCTTCGCTGCCCACCCGGTTCATCTGGAATACCGCATCCCACATGGCTTGAATCCGATCCTCTTCGGGAAGATCCGCGAATACCTTATCGGCCCAGGCACGGGTAGGGGCTTTAATGAGCGACCAGCTGATTTTATTGTTGCGCACGTAAACCTGGTATTTCTCGTTGGCTACGGCAGCGGCTTTTACGGCTGTAGATACTTTGGCCGAATCAATGCCGCGGAACAGCTCCGGATCCGGGACTTTAATGCGCAGAATGGCGCCTCCGCCTTCAGCAAGCTGCTGCATGGCGTCGGCCTGCCACTGCGGATAATAACCGAAGGAGTCAGTGGGTGCTTTCTCGTAGCGAATGCGGGTGATTCTCTCATCATCCCAGTCGACTTGCACATATTTGGCACCTGCATCGTATGCCTTGGCCACGATGCGGCGTGTCAACTCTACGGTTTCGATTGGAGCATTGACGATCAGCACTTGGCCTGGCTGAATGTTTACGCCTACCTTAACGACCAGCTCCGCGTATTTCTCCAAATTTTTCTCGAAATTGTCCATATGTAGATTTCCTCCATTTCAGATGTACACCTTTATTTTAACATGTTAAGGAGGCATGCAGATAACGGATCTCATCATCGAATAGAACGGCCCCGAGCATCATGACGCTCGGGGCCGCGTATGTCGTCAGACGGGGACCTGGTTTTTTTTCTTCAACGTAAGGGAAATTTGCCGCTCAAGCAGCCTTTTCAACTCATGGAGAGCAGCGATCTGACCATCCACATGACTTAACTTCTCTTGGTAAATGGACAGCATTTCCTCGCAGTACTCGTAATCATCGGGAGAAGTAATTTCACCTTTGAATAAAGCTCTGATTTGATCCGTCGTTAATCCCAGCTTCAAATACAATTGAATCATTTTGACCCGCTCGATGGCAGATCTGTCGAAATGACGGTAATCATTCTCAAGCCTGTGGGCTTCAAGCAGGCCTTTTTGTTCATAATGCCGGATGGAGCGTGCACTGACCTGGCTGATTTGCGATAATTCACTGATCTTCATTCCACTTGAACCTCCTTGCATGAGTTGGATATCCCGATTATACGCTACCAGGGATGAGTGCATAAAGTGTCTGGGCTTTATTTATATGTATTTTGAAAAAAAGAGGAATCGGGGATAAAAGTGTGACAGTCACCTGTCATACTTTCTGAATTACAATGACGACAGTAAAGAAGAAGGAAACCTACTTAGAAGGAGTGTATGAGAACTTGAAGACACATTCAACCAACAAATTACCCATCGTGCTTGCCGGCCTGCTGCTCGGCATATTAATGGCCTCCATGGACAATACGATCGTAGCGACCGCTATGGGGAATATCGTCGGGGAGCTGGGAGGACTTGATCATTTTGTATGGGTGACCTCCGCTTATATGGTCGCTGAGCTTGCGGGAATGCCGATCTTCGGCAAGCTGTCCGACATGTATGGCCGCAAAAAGTTCTTTGTATTCGGGATGATTGTATTTATGCTGGGCTCCGTGATGTGCGGTACGGCGAACTCCATTACGGAACTGGCGCTGTATCGTGCCGTGCAAGGTATTGGTGGCGGTGCGCTCATCCCGATTGCATTCGCGATTATGTTCGATACGGTCCCCCTCGAAAAGCGGGGTAAGCTTACCGGGTTATTCGGAGCCGTGTTCGGATTATCCAGCATATTCGGACCGCTCGCAGGTGCGTATATTACCGATCAGATTACTTGGCAGTGGATATTCTATATTAATTTGCCAATCGGCATCGTGGCTTTCATGATGGTGACGCTGTTCTATAAAGAATCGCATGAGCGCTCCAAACAGCCGATTGATTGGATGGGCGCCACTACGCTCCTGACTGGCGTCATCTGTTTCATGTTTGCTTTAGAGCTTGGCGGCAAGCAGTTGGCGTGGAATTCCTGGATTATCCTGGCGTTGTTTGCTGCGGCGTTTGTCATGCTGGTCCTCTTCGTGCTTGCAGAGAGAAGGGCGGAAGAACCGATCATTTCGTTTCGATTGTTCAAGAATAAACTCTATACTTCCAGTGTGCTGTGCGGCTTATTCAGCGGAGGATCCTTCATCGTGGCTTCCGTGTATATTCCAATCTTCATTCAAGGCGTACTCGGCGGAAGCGCAACGAACTCGGGGCTCGTCCTGCTGCCAATGATGGTGGGTTCGGTCATCACGGCTACGGTGAGCGGTTTTCTGATGAGTAAAATATCGTATCGTAACATCATGATCCCGACGCTTGTCCTGTTTACGGGAGGGATGGTGCTCGCTTCGACGCTAACGGCGGAATCCAGCAGGTTCATCGTAACCCTGTACATGGTTCTGATCGGGCTTGGCATCGGCGGGTCGTTCTCCGTGCTGAGTACTGCCGTGATGCATGGTTTATCCTATAAGCAGCGCGGAATGGCGAGTTCTACCTTTAACTTTACGCGGTCGCTTGGGATGACGATTGGGATTACGGTGTTCGGGTTGATACAGAGCCGATCCTTTGCCGGTTCCTTATCCTCGGGATCGAGCGTGATGAACACCGAGGCGCTGCCTGAAGGCTTCGATCTCAAGGACCCTCACATCTTGTTGGCGCCGGAGACGAGGTCGCTGATCCCGGCCGAGCTGCTCAAGCCGATCTCGGACTCGCTTGCTTCCTCCATTGCGGCTACGTTTGCTTGGGCTATCGTTCCTGCGGCGTTAGCGCTTGCGGCAGCAACGGTAATGGGGCGCAAAAAGTTGGATGAAACAGCGGAGTTAAAGCGGGAGACCGTCGTTCGTTCAGAAGAGGAGAGTGAAACTCCGGACAATGAGAAGCTGGCGATGGTGCCGTAATGGTTGCGGTATGGCGGTATGATCTGGGGTAAAATAAAAGAAAAGGCTGCTTACAACAAATAAGAGGGTATCCCAATAGATCTATGATCTTTTGGGATACCCTTTTACCGTTAACTCTTAATGGCACCTGCTGCAATATCGGAAATGAATTGCTTGCTGATGAACAGGAACAAAACGATCAGCGGAATGACAGCGAGCAGCGTACCGGCAATGACCATCGAATAGTCGGTCGTGTATATTCCGTTCAATGAGGAAAGCGCAACCTGCAGGGTGAATTTGTTCTCATCATTTAGAATAATTAGCGGCCACAGGTAGTCATTCCATACGCCGATGAACGTGAAGGCAGCCAGGAACGATAGGGCGGGGCGCAGAATCGGCAGCGATATATTCCAGTAGAGGCGGAAGAATCCGCAGCCGTCGATTTTGCCTGCATCCAGCAGCTCCGAGGGCACCGACTCCTGTGCATATTGCCTGATCCAGAAGATCCCGAAGGCGTTTACCATTCCGGGAATGATCAGCGCCTTATAAGTTCCTACCCATCCGAACTCTGCCATAATGACAAAGGAGGGCACCAGGGACAGTTGGGCGGGCGCCATCATGGTAGCCAGCAGCAGCACAAACAGCCATTTTTTGCCCGGAAAATGGGATTTGGCAAACGTGAATCCGGCCAGGGAATCAAAGAATAAGACTAACAGCGTACAAGCGGAAGCCACGAACAGAGTATTCCAGAAGGCGCCGAAGAAATCAATGCTGCTCAGCACCCTCGACACGTTATCAAGCAAGTGAGGACCGAACCATAGTTTCGGAGGAAAGCTGTAAATATCCGAAGTGGTTCGGGTTGCCATGACAAGCAGCCAATAGAAGGGGAAAATCGACAGCAGCAGTCCGGCGATTAACCCGATGTGAAGGAATATGGATTTCCATTTGAACATACGATTCACCCCCATTTCAGTCATTGGACGGACTGCCCTGCACCATTTTCCAGTTCACGATGGAAAAGATCGCTATGAGCAGGAACATTCCCCAGCCGACGGCAGCGCCATATCCGAAATAGTTATTCACGAAGGCTTCACGGTACAGGTAGAGGACGATGGTCATACCGCCGCCGCTGACGCCGCCATCATTGCCAACAAGCACCTGCGGCTCGGTGAAGATCTGCATGCCGCCGATGGTCGAGGTAATGACCGTGAAGAGAATGATGGGCCTAAGATTGGGAATGGTGATTTTGAAAAAGGATTGTATGCCGGAGGCTCCGTCGATCTTGGCTGCTTCGTACAGGACGGTCGGGATGCTCTGCAGTCCGGCAAGATAGATAATGGCGTTATACCCTGCCCATCTCCATATGACCATGACCGAAATGGCGAGCTGTATGCCCCATGTCTTATTCAACCACTCGATGGAGTTCAGGCCGAGCAGGGACAGCATATAGTTGAGAAGGCCGTAATTGTTCGAGAATACGGTGCCGAACACGATGGCAACCGCCACGAGTGAGGTGACGTTCGGCAGGAAATAGCCGATCCGGAAGAACGTGCGGAACCGGACAAATGATGCATTAAGCAGGAAGGCAACGACCAGCGCGATAAACAGCATCGGTATCGTGGAGTAGATCCAGATGAGCAGCGTGTTGCCGACGGCTCTCCAGAATTCCGGATCGGTGAGCATGAATTGGTAGTTGCCCAGCCCGTTATAGGTCATCTCCCCGATGCCGTCCCATTTCTGAAAGGACAGGAACATCGAGAAGGCAATCGGGAAAAGGCCGAATATGGCAAATAGAATGTAAAAAGGGGAGATGGCCAAATATTCTTTGCGGTGTTTCCATATCTGTGCAGACAGTCGGTCTTGAGATTTCGGATGTTTAGGAACAGGCTTCTGTTCCACGGGCGTGCGATTCAGCATTGGATTATCCATCGTACTGTACCTCCTGTAGCGGTTGGTATTTAAGTACTCCTAACAATCGGAAAGCCATACCTCGCAAAACAAGAACCTTGGTCAGCGCAGCAGTTCTTTTTTGACTCTGGCCAGCGCGTCTTCCCAGGCTTTATCAGGATTTTTGCCTTGGAGCGCAACGGATGACAGCTCTCGATTGACAATGCCGTTTACATTAGCGAATTTACCGCCGAAATAAGCAGGTTTGACGTTACGCGCAGATTCCGAGAACACCTCGCCAGTTGCCTGATTCCCGAAAAATTCCTCGGGCTCCTTCATCACGGAAGCATCCAGTGCGTCTTTGGCGGAAGGGAAGAGGTTGATCTTCTTAAAGGATTGAACCTGATTTTCCGGACTCTGAATATATTTCATCACTTCAAATGCTTCTTGCGGATATTTACTCGTCTTCATAATGGCCAGGAAGGAGCCGCCATTGTTGCCGTCCCCGCCAGGGGCGCGTGCTACTCTCCACTTGCCGCTGGTATCCGGCGCCGCCTGCATCAATATTTCCTTCATCCACACCGCACCGACAAAGGAAGCGACCCGTCCATTGTTCATGGCGGCATTCCATTCGGAGGAGGACGTATTGGCGTTGGCGCTTAGCTTCATCTGGGAAGCCTTCACCGCCGTATCCCACGCCGTTTTCATGGAGGACTCGGGAGTTTCGCCGATAAACGTATTGTCCTCGGCAAAATATATGCGTTCAGACTGAGCATTCATTTGCGTGTAAATGTTGGTGATGTTGTCGAGCATTTTCACTTTTTGATCAAAATGCTCCTGCAGCTTCTGCCCGGCTTCGAAATATTGATCCCACGTGCCAAGCTGCGCGTGGACCTCTTCCGGTTCGGTCGGCAGCCCGGCTTCCCCGAACAAATCGGCCCTGTAATATAGGGCAGTTGGCCCCGTATCGATCGGAAGAGCAATCATGGTGCCTTCCGGGGTAACGCCAAGCTTCCATTTCCAATCCAGGAAATCCGGCTCAATATCCTTGGCGCCCAGCTCATACAGATCGTAGAAACGGTCCGAGCTCGTAAACAGCTCTGCCACCCAGTCGTTAAAAGCGACGATGTCCGGTCCTCCGGAACCGGCCGCCAGCGTTGTCTTTAGCTTCGATTTGAAGTCGCCACCGATTTTTTGCGCATCAATTCGAATCCCCGGGAATTCCTTTTCAACAGACTTAATCAGCTCATCGTCCAGGCTTCGGTTCCAGTACCAAAGTGTAAGCGTTTTCGTTTTTTCGGTGGAAGCATTTCCCGTGCAACCACTGATGATCATAACAAGAATCAGTAACCCCAAGCTAACCATCCTGCGTGTATTCACTATCGTCAGCCTCCTAACGTGGTGAAGTCGGTGATGCTTAAATCTTATTCAGTTACCAAGCTCGCGTGAGTAAAATATATGATTACGTTAATAAACATTAGACTAAAAATCGAAACATTCCATATTAAGGAATAATAAATGGACAAACCGGGGGCCATATCACGGATCGATCAAAGTCTTTCCTTATATATCATTGCTTCCTCCTTCAAATAGGTTCGTTATGTCTTACGCAACGTTGATATCCCGCATCATCTGCACGAATGGGTTTGGTCGATGATGCGTAGAATCGGATGACCTCCTTTCTTTGACTTTCTTGTATAATAGCTTCAAACTATTCTCAGTATAAGTTAATATTGTATGGAAAATGAAGTGCTAGATTGGTAAATTCAAGGAATTGGGTGAGGTGAAACGAGTGAACGACCCGCGTAAGCATCGCTTGATGATCAGCTCCTACCGTGAGCTTGGGGGACACGATCTCACCGGAAATCTTAGGAATGACGTGGTCCGCTTTCTGCAGAAACACCAATGCCCAAAAACAGCAGAGCATGTGCTTAAAGTGGGGGAGGAAGCCCGCAGAATTGCAATTCTCTATGGTACCGATCCGAACGCTGCTGAATATGCCGGGTATCTGCATGATATTAGTGCCGTTTTTCCGAATCATGTCCGCATTCAAGTATCCCGTGAGATCGGTTTGGAAGTATTGCCCGAAGAAGAGTTATTTCCCATGATCATCCATCAGAAAATATCGGCATATATGGCTGAGGATTTGTTCAAGATTACAGAACCGGAAATATTGAGCGCTGTTGGTTGCCATACGACGTTGAGATCCAAGGCTTCCTTGTTAGACAAGGTACTGTTCGTCGCTGACAAATTGGAATGGGATCAAACGGGAATCCCCCCGTATTTAAAGGAGGTAACGGACCAGCTGCAAATCTCGCTGGATCATGCGGCATTCGAATATATTCAATACTTATGGAATCGACGTGAATTGCTGAAGGTAGTCCATCCCTGGCTTCGAGACGCATATGATGAATTAAGGGATTCACTAAGCCATAACCACAGCAATTCGAAATAAACGAAGCTTGGAGGCGGGTTCATTGACGCAAATTGCATTGATCTCCGACATACACGGAAACATCCCTGCGCTGGAAGCCGTTCTGAAGGATATCAAACAGCGCAGAATCGAAACCATCTATTGCCTGGGCGACTTGATTGGCAAGGGCCCGCACGGAGATATCGCGGTTGATATGGTGAGAACCCATTGCCAGCATGTCATCAAGGGGAATTGGGACGACTTTATAGGTAAGGAAACCGATGATCCGGTCCTCCTATGGCACCAGCATAGACTCGGAAGCGAGAGGCTTCAATATCTTGCCGATCTTCCGTATATCCTTGAGTTCATGATGAGCGGTAAATGGATCCGGTTGTTTCATGCATCGCCCCGCAGCGTGTACGAACGAATACAACCATGGGATGGCCAAGAGAAGCTTGAAACCTTGTTTCACAGTTCCCCGCTGGGCGGGGATCCGAGAATCGCGGACGTTGCTGGTTACGGGGATATTCATAATGCATATCACCAGCATCTGGACGGGAGAACGCTATTTAATACCGGCAGCGTTGGCAATCCCCTTGAAATGCCTGAGGCCTCCTATGTCATTTTGGATGGAATCTATGACAGCGAAGATCCGGCTCCTCTCAACATTCAATTTATTCGCGTGCCTTACCCTATTGAACAAGCCGTACAGGATGCCCTGGAATCCGGCATGCCTTTCCCTGAAGAATATATTCTCGAGGTTAGAACAGGGCGGTATCAAGTAAGGAAAGATTAATGATGGTATCGATTTCTGAAGAGCCGGTTATGCCGGCTCTTTTTTTTAGAGATAAGAAAGCATAAACTTCCAAGGCTTAGCATCCTTATCTCGCATGAAAAACTTCCGCTTAATGCAGTTTCCTTTATTACCCAATAAAGGATGAGGATGATTGAATAAATAGGAATGAGTGTTCTTAAATAGGTCTTAAGAAGGGTAGGGAGTCAGGCCCAGATTCGATATGATTATAAGTAATGGATAATTTTGCTGTGCATGACCGGCAGCGACTTGATTTAGGAGGGTATGAGTTTGGTTGAGATTACAGAGTCATGGATCGATTCGCAGGCACCGAATAGCGCGGCCATAAAGAATGGACAGGGTCTTGTCAAAAAAGGACGGTTTCTGCAGCTCCATCATACGGTGGATCATGCCGTACTTTTCGGCACATGTGCTGGCAGCGGAAGTTCCGATTACCAGCCGTCCGCCGATTTTGCGGTACCGGAGAAGCCGGTTATGCGGTGTACTTGCCCGAGTCGGCAGTTTCCGTGCAAGCATGTGCTTGGTCTGCTCTATGCGTATGCAGGCGGAGCATCGTTTACACCCGCTGAGGTGCCGGAGGATTTGGCCGCCAAACGGGAGAAAGCGGAGAAGCGGGAAGAGCGTAAGCTCAAAGAAACAACCGAAGGGGCAGCGCCCAAACCGAAGAAGGTCAACAAATCGGCATTAAAAAAGAAAATCAATGCGCAGCTGGAAGGTCTGGACGTATTAGAGAGGCTGGTCCACTCGTTGATCCGGAACGGATTAGGAACATTGGATAAAAAGGAACAAAAGCTGATCCAGGAACATGTAAAGCAGATGGGCAACTATTATTTATCGGGTGCTCAGTCGGAACTTCGCCGCCTGGCGTTGGTGCTGTCAGACAAAGACAAGGAGAAAGCTTATACATATGCGGTGGAGCAGCTTGCTGTTATGAACGCAATCATTAAAAAAGGCAGACCATACCTGACTTCAAAGCTTGAGGATCCGGATATGGCGCTGGACCATGAGTCGACGATTGAGGAATGGCTGGGGCACGCCTGGCAGCTGACGGAGCTGCAAAGCTTCGGACTCGCAAGCGAAGAGGCGGAGTTGATACAGCTTTCCTTTCTGAGTTATGCCGACGATGCACGGCTGGAGCATGTGGATATCGGATACTGGATTCAGAAGGACAGCGGCGAAATTCACCGAACGATTCAGTACCGTCCCTATAAGGCCGCCAAGCTGATGCGTGAGGAAGACAGCTTTTTCGAAAAAGCGCGAGTCCCAGTGCTTTATCGTTATCCGGGGGATATGAACCGACGGGTCCGCTTTGAAGAGATGGCTTCAACTCCGTTGACAGCGGAGGATTTCGTTTGGATTCACGAATATGCGGCGGACTCTTATGCTGACGCAGTTAAAAAGGTGAAGAACCAGCTGAAAAATCCGCTCGCGGACAACCATCCCGTGATGCTGCTGCATGTTTCCCGGATCAGCCGGAACGACGAAGGTCAGTATGCCATCACGGATGAAGCCGGACAGTCGATTGCCCTTGGCGACGTGTTTTTACAGTCGACGGTCCCGATGCTGCGGTATTTGCCGGAGGAGAAGCTGAGCGGCGTTTCCATGCTGGTTATGTTTGAGCACAGCCTGACGACGGGCCGTCTCTTGGCGCAGCCGCTGACCCTTGTTACGAATAACGAAATCATCCGGCTGTTGTACTGAGCAGGGATAACGAAGGAGGAAAGACCATGAGTACGGCATTACTGCAGGAGCTTAACCAGGAGGTTAGGCGTTTATATATTGCCGGCAGCGAACTCGCAGCCGGCGACTTTCGCCTCAAGAGGCTGCTGCCGCAGTTTCAGCAGCTGGGAGAGCGCGCTCCCGTGTTCAAGAGATTGGGTGAAGGGATCAGCGCTTTAATCGAACCGGAATCCGGGAAGGAGACTCCATCGGCTCAGCTGCTTCAGGATTTGAACCAGCTGCTGAGCTCCGTGCTGCATACACAAGGAACAACAGCCCCTGAAGGAGAGCTCCATCCGGTAGACCATCATCCGGTTTCACTGTCATCCCGTTTATCCTTCCGCAAGCTTTCCGCTGTACAGACAGCGCTGACTACAACGGGCGGCGGCCGTTACGAGATCATAGAAGAAGCATGGAAGGAGGGCTTGTTCCGTGATTTCCGGCTGGTATACCTTGCGATTGAAGCGTTGAATGACCCTTATGTGGAGATTGGCGAGCTAGCGGCCAATGAGATCTTGCCGTCGTATGGACCGGAAATCCTTCCATTTCTGATGGAAAGCTTTAATCCCGCGGGCGGAAAGTCGGAGTCGCGCAAGCTGAAGGTGATGGCCCAAACTGGCGGCAGGGAAATAGCGGAGCTGATCCGACAAGCGGCCGAGATCGGCAGCGACGAGGTGAGGTGCATGGCGATCAAATTGCTTGCCCGCTACGAAGAGTATGAAGCTGATCTGATGGAATGGAGTAAGAGTAAGAAGAAAGTTATCCGCGAAGCCGCATACGATGCGCTTGCCGAGAACGGTTCGGAGCAGGCTGTGGAGCGATTGTATGAAGCGGCTCAAGGAAAAGACCAAGAGCTGGTTAACCCTGCCCTTGGCAAATGCCGCTCCGCCTTGTTGACGGATTGGCTTGTACGAGACATGTCCGCCGAGCTTCAAGCGGTTTCCGGATTTTCGGATGACAAGTCAAAGCTGGAGGAGAGCTGGAGCAAGGTGAAGCGCTGCTTGTGGGCACTGCACGATAAACAAAGTTCTGCTCTTGAAGAGCTGTACCGGAACGTCCTTCAGAAGTATTCCTTATATATCAAGTCTTTGGGCTGGGCGTACCTTATGAATGAAGCGGTCATTTACATGAATCGTGTAGATTCCGAGGAAGCCAGGGAACTGCTTCGCCAAAACGCGGAGAACGATTTGGAGCAATACAGACATAGCAGCTCATATGTCCGCGAGGTATTCCAAAAAGCCGCGCGTGTGCTGCCGCCGGACCGCGTATATGAACAATACAAGGACGTTCTGCTGCAAGGCTTCGCCTCTTCGTCGCTTGGCAACACGGCCAAAGAACGAAAAAGGCTTCTGGACACCCTGTCAGATATGGTTATCCATAGGCAGTATAAACCGTATGAGGAAGTTATGCCGTTTACGGGGAAGGAGAGTTACACGTATTACGTGGAAATGCTTCCGCAGGAGCAGCTGCAAGCAAGCTGGGATGACCGATGGCTTGAGCTGTTTATCGAACAGGATGAGCTTGCGCTGGTAAGCGCGTTCGCCCGCCGGGGACATCACGGAGCAGAGTCGTATTTACTGACGAAGCTGAAGAATTCGCCGGAATTCCGCAACCGTTTTGCCAATTTGATCATGATGGGGCTTGTTCGTTCCGGCATGAAGGACGAAGCGTTATTTGAAGCGATCGTGGTCGCACTGGAGGATAAGCGCAATCAGGACTGCTACATGATTGAACCTTTTATATTCAAGCAGCTTTGCCGATTACCGGCAACGTATTATGACCGTGTTCTTGCGGTGCAAGGCAACTTTCGGGACAACGCCGAGGATCAGCTTCGTTACATCCTCCGGATGATGAAGGAGCAAGAAATTTAAAGGAGTGAATAAGCCCATGGCAGCAGGACAAGAGCAATTACAAGATATCATGCGGCAGCCCGCGGAATTACTGTTCCGTCACGAGCTGGAAGCACTGCGTAAGGAGGATTCGGGAAACATTCCAGCCGGATGGCAGATGTCGCCTCAATCCGTACTCAAATTCATTGTCGGCGGCAAGGCAGGCAAAACGGATATCACGCCTAAATATATCGGGAACAAGCGGCTGATCGAGATGGCGGTTGCTACCTTGGTAACCGACCGTGCTCTATTATTGATCGGGGAACCAGGCACGGCCAAATCCTGGCTGTCCGAAAATTTGGCCGCAGCGATCTACGGGAATTCCGGTCTGGTCGTTCAGGGAACGGCGGGAACGAGCGAAGAGCATGTCCGTTATTCCTGGAACTATGCCATGCTGCTCGCTCAAGGCCCGACTCCCGAGGCGTTGGTGCAGAGTCCGATCATGCGGGCGATGGAAGCGGGAGGGATAGCCCGCTTCGAAGAGATATCCCGCTGCGCCTCCGAGGTACAGGATGCACTGATCTCCATTTTGTCGGAAAAGACGATATCGGTGCCTGAGCTTGGTAAAGAAATGAACGCACGGAAAGGATTCTCTATTATCGCCACTGCAAATACAAGAGACCGCGGCGTCAATGAGATGTCCACTGCGCTCAAGCGCCGTTTCAATATTATCGTTCTTCCCGCTCCAGCGGATCTGAATACCGAAATCGAAATCGTAAAGAAACGGGTGTCGGAGATTGCCTCCTCGTATGATCTGCAGGCTGCTGCTCCCGCAGATGAAGCACTGCTCAAGGTCGTGACGATCTTTCGTGAGCTGCGCAGCGGCATGACGCTGGATAAAAAGGAAAAGGTGAAGTCCCCGGCCGGAGTGATCTCGACGGCTGAAGCGATATCGCTCCTGACGAACAGCATGGCGCTGGCAGCGAGCTTTGGCAGCGGTGAGCTGACTGACGAGGACTTGGCAGCGGGACTTCAAGGGGCGATTGTGAAGGACGATGATAAAGACCGGCTCGTATGGAAGGAATATCTTGATAACATTATGAAAAAACGCGGAGCGGAGTGGCGGGGCTTATATAACGCATGCAAGGAGATCAACCAGTGAATGCTGCCGGCATACATGTTTTTGGAGTTCGGCATTTGTCGCCCGCCGGTGCGAAGCATGTACTGGACTTTCTGGATGAGATCAATCCTACGGCCGTGCTCATCGAAGGGCCGTCGGATGCAAGCGGGGAAATACGTCATCTGACTCAGGCAACAACCAATCCGCCGGTAGCCATATTGGCTTTTACCGAAGAACTGCCCGTACGAACGATTTTGTGGCCTTTTGCGGTATATTCCCCTGAATATCAGGCCATGAGGTGGGCGCAGAAGCACGGAGCTTATGCCGCATTTATCGACCTGCCCTCATCTGCTGCCGTCTGTCTGCAGGATCTGCGCCGCAGCTCGGATGACGAAGCGCGCGTGAAAGAACTTGAAGACGAGGAACTTGGTTCCGACTCGGTACCAGCTGGACCGATGGACGAAAGTCGGCCGGACGAAAAATCCATATATGAGCGGATTGCCGAGCTTGCCGGCGAATACGATTACGATATGTACTGGGAGCGGAGCTACGAGCATAATTTGAGCGAAGGATCTTACCGGCAATCCATATCAGCTTTTTCCATGGAGATGCGAGAGCTGTCGGAGGAGAAAGAGCGGCGGGAGGATAGTGTGAAATACGCCTACAATGCCGTCCGGGAGTCGTATATGCGCCGCCAGATTGTTGAAGCGATTGCGGCGGGGCATGACCCCGAGCGCATCGTAGTCGTGTGCGGGGCTTACCATGCCTCGGCCCTTCGCGATTTGTCCAGCCCGATGAGCGACGAGGAATTGAATCAGCTTCCTTCCCGGATAACCAAGCTGACGCTTATGCCATATTCCTATTATAAGCTGTCGTCCATTTCCGGTTATGGTGCCGGGAATATCGCTCCCCATTATTTTGAGATGATGTGGGAACGAATGCAGGAGGGTTCTCTGGCGGAATTGCCGCATCATTATTTATCCATGGTGGCGGGCTCGATGAGAAAGAACGGCACCCACCGCTCCACGGCGGAGGTGATCGAAGCCGTCCGGCTGGCGGAGTCGCTGGCAGCGCTCCACGGGGGCGGTCTCCCGACCCTTCGGGATTTGCGGGATGCGGCCCAGACACTGCTTGGGCGCGGCGAACTTGCGGTCGTGGCTGAGGAGCTTGCACGTGTGGAGATCGGCACGGCGATCGGCGAGCTGGCGGAAGGCGTCAGCCAAACCCCGATCCAGGACGACCTGAACCGCCAGCTGAAGAGGCTGAAGCTGGAGAAGTATAAATCGGTTGTAGCCAACGATTTAATATTGGATTTGCGCGAGAACCGGAGGGTAACCTCGAAAGAGTCCGCGTATCTCGATTTGAACCGGTCTTTTTTGTTTCATCGCCTGAAGCTGCTGGAGATTGAATTTGTTAAGGCCAGACCCAGCGGGCAGGAGCAAGGGGCATGGGCGGAGCACTGGGTTGTGCAATGGACGCCGGAGGTTGAAATTCAGGTCGTTGAATCGACGCTGCTGGGGGAGACGGTAGAGGTGGCTGCCGCTTATATGCTCCAGCAAAAGCTGGCAGGCTGCACCTCGATTGCCGAAGCTTCTACGCTGATCCGTATCGCGTATGAATGCGGGATGATTCATCAGATGGAAGCGGGGCGGCAGACCCTGCAAAAGCTTGCTGTGGACAGCCGCGATGTCGTTCAGATTGCGGCAGCTTCCCGGGAGTTATCCGTGCTGATCCGTTATGGCGGGATCAGGCGGATGGATACAGAGCCCCTTGTACCGCTGCTGCAGCAGCTCTTTATGCGCGCTTGCTTGTTTCTGCTCGATGGCAGTCAGTGCAGCGACGAGGTATCAGGCTCGATGATAACCGCCATGAATGAGCTGAACAGCGTCGCCTTGGAGCATGCGGAGCAGGTGGACGAGGCACTTTGGCTGCAAGAGCTCGGGCATTTGTCCGAAAGAGATGACCTGAACGCCCGTTTGTCGGGATATGCATGTGCGGTATTGATGGAGCGGAATGCGATTTCCGCCCGGCAGTGTGCCGAAGAAGTGTCGCGGAGATTATCCCCCGGCATTCCGGCCGATTTGGGAGCAGGATGGTTTGAAGGCTTATCGATGCGAAACCGATATGCTCTTCTCTCGCGGTTAAGTCTGTGGGAGCAGCTGAATGAATACATCCAGTCCCTGGAGGATGATGAATTCACTCGTGCGCTTGTTTTTCTGCGCCGGGCGTTCAGCAGCTTTTCGGCGAAGGAGAAGACGATGATTGCCGAGCTGCTTGGTGAGCTATGGGGTGTGAATGCAGAGCAGGCTGCCGAGATTTTGACCGGCGATCTGAAGGAGGAAGAAGCGAAGATGATTGACGACTTGAATGATTTTGACTTTGAGGACTTTTAGGCGATGAGCTGCATACCGGAACCCAACCAAATATCGCGTTGGCGGCTCATTCTGGGCCAGTCGGCTGAACCTCAGCTAGCGGGCTATAGCCCCGGGGGAAGCATACAGCTGTCGGAGGAAGAGATGATTATGGACCGCGCGCTGGCCGCGATTTATGATAATACGGACGGCGGGGCGGAAGCCGGAAGCGCGGTCGTGGGGCAGCGGGCAGCCGGGCAAGGAAAGTCGGCTCCCCGGCTTGCGCAGTGGCTGGGGGATGTCCGCTCCTTTTTCCCCGAAGACGTGGTGTCCATCATCCAGAATGATGCCATGGAACGAAAGGGCTGGAAGCAGCTGCTGTTTGAACCGGAGGTTCTGGCTACGGTCAAGCCGGATATACAGCTGGTTGGCACGCTGCTGTCCCTGAAAGGGAAGATTCCCGAGAAAACCAAGGATACGGCGCGCCTGCTGGTGAAGGCGGTTGTGGATGAGCTTGTCCAGCGTCTGCAGGAGGATATTCGCCGGGCTGTGACAGGGGCCTTAAACCGCAGACAGCATACCCCGCTTCCTTCGCTCAGCGGTATTGACTGGAAGCGGACGATACAGCGAAATCTGAAAAATTATGATGCGGACCGCAAGCAGATCGTGCCAGAGCGTTTTTATTATTTTGACAGGGCAAGACGGAGCAAAGAATGGACCGTTATTGTGGATATCGATCAGAGCGGTTCCATGGCGGAATCCGTCATCTGGGCTTCCGTTATCGGATCCATATTTGCAAGCATCCCCTCGCTAGACACCCGTGTGGTCGTATTCGATACGGAGGTCGTTGACCTGACGGAGCAGTGTGCCAATGATCCGGTGGATATGTTATTTGGCATCCAGCTTGGCGGCGGAACGGATATTCATAAATCGGTCGCTTATTGCGAGCAGTTTATTGAAGAACCGAAAAAAACGCTGTTTATCATCATTTCGGACCTGTATGAAGGCGGCAATCAAGCCGGGCTGATCCGGCGAATGCGTGAACTGCGGGAAGCGGGAGTCAAGACGATGTGTCTCCTCGCATTATCCGACGAGGGAAAACCGTTCTATGATGAGCAGGTAGCCAAGCTGCTGTCCAGGGACGGAACACCTTGCTTTGCTTGCACCCCTGCTCTTCTCCCGCAGCTGGTCGAAGGCGCCCTCAAAGGGCATGATCTGGCCGAACTAGCGAAGCGGTTAGGCACCAAGGGGATATAAACGGAAGAATACGGGGCTCGGCTGGGTGTTCTTCTATCTTAAATGAAGTCTCGTGGTTGGTTCATTTAAACCACAAACCCGAATGACTTGTAAAATAATACACCTAAAAAGACCTCACGGACGATCCTGTGAAAACAACGGATCTTCCGTGAGGTCTTCAACTTGTATTATTGTTGGTTCTCGGAGCTATGACCAGCGTTTGGCTGCTGCTGTTTAAATACCTCGGCTGCTTCTTCGGCAGAGATCTCGGTGTCGAATTCACCTGGAATCGGCATTTTGTTCAATTTCGTGGTTTGAACTTCTGCTTTTGTCGGTTCGTTACTGTTCTGGTTTTGTGGGCTCATGTTGGTGGCACCTCCTTATCAAAGTACGTCTTCTGTATTTTGCCAACCATTCCCTGAAATTATACAGATATACAGCATGGACGCTTGGCCTGATCCGTCAGAGTCAGCTGTTCCTGATCCCATCGACAAATAATAAAACTTCATATTCAACGGATGCCTGTTTCTCTGCTATCATAGGAATAATCATTCAATGATTGACGATAATCAGCAGTACATATGGAATGGAGAATGTCCTATATGAGCAAGTCTTATTCATTCTTCCCTTTAGGGGATTCGGCTGTTCACATTCAATTCGAAAATATCGTGAGTGAGAAGGTGCATCGCCAGGTCACGGCTATGACGAGACGAATAGAGCAGAACCCTTTTCCAGGCTGGATCGAATGCATCCCTTCGTATACGAGCGTAGCGGTATACTATGATTATGATAAGATCGGCAAACCGGACGGATTCGATACCGTGTTTGCTTACGTCTGTTCAATGCTCGAGCAGCGGATGGAGGCGGTAACTGTTGAGATGAACATCACGAAATATGAGGTTGTTGACATTCCGGTTTGTTATGGGGGCGACTATGGGCCGGATCTGGAGGAAGTAGCTCAGCAGAACCACCTTACCCCCAGGGATGTCATTCGTATTCATTCCGGGCAGGATTATTTGGTATACGCCATCGGATTCGCGCCCGGCTTCCCTTATGTTGGAGGTATTCCGGAACAGATTGCGACACCGAGGAAACAGACTCCCCGGCTGCAAATTCCGGCTGGATCCGTAGGAATCGCCGGCACGCAAACCGGCATATATCCGATCGAGACGCCGGGCGGGTGGCAGATTATCGGCCGGACGCCGCTCGGTTTATTTCGTCCCGAAGCGGAGCCTCCAACGCTGTTGAAGAGCGGGCAATATATCCGGTTTCGGCCTATTCAAGCGGAGGAATTCGAACAATTAAGGGAAGTGGGCCTATGAGTATAACCGTTATGAAGCCGGGACTTCTTGTGACTCTTCAGGATGCGGGAAGACGGGGTTACGGCAGATACGGTATTATCACGGCAGGAGCAATGGATCATTCCGCTTATCGGATCGCCAATCGACTGGTTGGCAATGAGGATGAAAAGGCCGTTCTGGAAATTACATGGTCAGGATTCGCGGTTGAATTTCTTAGGGATCGGTGGGTTGCCATTACCGGCGGGGATTTATCACCCTCGATAGAAGGCCTGAAGGTTCCGATGTGGCGTCCCGTGCTGATCAAAGCAGGCCGTGTGCTGAGGTTTCAACAGCCGGTAACGGGTTGCCGTGCTTATATGGCGGTGTCGGGCGGATTTGATGTCTATCAGGTAATGGGCAGCAGCAGTACGTATTTAAGGGCCGGAATCGGCGGGTATGAAGGGAGGCCGTTGAAGACGGGGGATACGCTTCATACCCATCCTTCTATGCTTCCTGTGGTCTCGTCTGAACGATACCTTGATGATTATGGCGGTTTCCTTACCGTAAAATGGGCCGTCTTCTCTCCTGAAAGGTATCCTGGTCCAGGACAGGAGAAGGTGGTACGTGTGCTGAAAGGGCGTCAATATGATGACTTTGATGACAGCAGCAAGCACGCGCTGTTCGGAGAACGGTTCACTGTAACTCCGCAATCGGACCGTATGGGCTACAGGTTGTCCGGTCCGCTGCTTCAATTAAGCCATGCTAAGGAATATATATCCGAGCCGGTAGCCCTTGGAACGGTACAGGTACCCGCAGATGGCCAGCCTATCATTCTAATGGCAGATCGGCAGACGCTTGGAGGCTATCCCAAAATTGCGCAAGTGGCAACCGTCGATATTTCGCTGATCGCTCAGCTGTCGCCTGGAGCAACGATTCGCTTTGCGGGTATTTCGTTGGCTGAAGCAGAACAGCTCTACTCGGCTCATGTTCAAGAGTTTCGAATGTTGGAGGCCATGATCAAGCTTAAATTAAAGGAGTGGTGAGTCAGCATGGTTCGAGTGGACCTGAACTGTGATATGGGAGAGAGCTACGGTGCTTACAAATTAGGCAATGATACTGAGCTTCTTCGCAGTATAACTTCGGCCAACATCGCTTGCGGATTTCATGCAGGCGATCCGGCGGTCATGCGGGCAACGGTCCGTCAAGCGATCGAGAGCGGTGCCGCAATCGGCGCGCACCCGGGCTTGCCTGATCTGGCCGGCTTTGGAAGAAGAAGAATGGAGATTACGCCTGCCGAAGCTTATGATATGGTAACCTATCAGATTGGAGCCTTGATGGCTTTTGCAATACAGGAAGGGTCCGGGCTGCAGCATGTAAAACCTCACGGTGCCCTGTATAATATGGCTGCGACCTCCAGACCCCTTGCGGATGCGATTGCATCGGCAATCAAGGATATCGATCCGACACTCATTCTGTATGGGTTGGCAGGCAGCGAGTTAATCGCAGCGGGGGAGAAGGCAGGGCTTCGCACAGCAAGTGAAGTGTTTGCGGATCGTACCTACCAGGATGACGGCACACTCACGCCGAGACATCTGCCGGATGCCATTATAACCGATCCCGAGGCTGCGGTCACGCAAGTAGTCCGGATGGTGAAAGACAGAGTGGTAGTTACCCTGTGCGGCAAGGTGATCCCCATTACGGCAGAAACCGTCTGCATTCATGGAGATGGACCGCATGCAACGTTATTCGCGAGTGCCTTGCGATCACGGCTCGAGGCAGAAGGCGTAAGCGTTCAAGCACTGCTATAATAAAAGCTGGTATGCGATTTTCGTGACCAGGCAGCTTACATAAACGAGTACAGGAGATATGATACATGCTAAAAATATTAATTTCAGGCTTTGAACCTTTTGGCGGGAGCTCTGTAAATCCAACGGAGAGACTGGTTGAGGAGATTAAGCACGACTCCTTCCCCGGCGCAGAGATCAGAACGCTGCTTCTTCCCGTACATTATGATGAGTGTGCGGAGATTCTGCTGAAAGAGATGAAGGCATACGAGCCAGATGCAGTCATTGCTTGTGGCGTGGCGGGTGGGCGGACCGCCATTACACCGGAACGAATCGCCATTAATATCAAGGACATACCGCCGGAATCGACGATTTCGGATAATCGGGGAGTTAGACCTCAAGACGAGCCCATAGACGCTGACGGACCGGACGGACTGTTTTCAACCCTTCCCATCCGTTTGATGGTCAACCGGCTGAAGGAAGCGGGAATTCCAGCTGCGGTATCCAATACAGCCGGAACGTATATTTGCAATAATACGATGTATGCGATTTTGAACGATATTCGCCTAAAGCAAAAGTCTACTATTGGTGGCTTTGTGCATTTTCCGGCATCGACGGAGATGGCCGTGGAGAAGCCATCCTTGCCGACGTTATCCCATGAAACGATGTTGAATGGCCTGCGGATCATCATACAGACAACGATGGATGAATTGAATGGACGAGCTTAAGTCACAGTGGCAATCACATTCTATTTGTGCAAAGAGTATGTAGTTACATCATTGAATAGATGATCCATATCCAGATAAACCATAAATCCCGTAACCCGCCATCCATGAGAACATCATGACATAGCGAGTAACGGGATTTCTTTTATTATCTAACTTTAGTTATCATGTCATTAATCGACTTCGTCTTCGATCACCGGGACGCAAGGGGAGAGAAACGGATCGCTTTGTTCCTTCAACTGCCCGCGTGCCAGCACCTTGACCCGGAACTCGTTATCATAGCCTTCCAGATTCTCATCATCTCTGGTATACAGAAGACCGTATGAACCGGGAGCGATTTCGCCGATCAATTGGTACAGCGCCTCGATCTCGGCAGCCTCGGCTCCCTTGCGGTTCGTAACACCTCCGACATGAAGGTAATAGGAGCCGTTAGCCGCATTTAAGGATAACAAGCCGCTTCCCCATGCAAATTCGGTTATCTTCAGCTGTATTTTCTGAATGATCATGTCGAGCTGCCCGGCATCCGCCTCCGCAGGATTCTCCTGAATGGCAGCCCAGCCGTGAAATTCATACATGAATGCTCACTCCTTGTCGTTATAATGGATCGGTATCAATGTGGACTTCTATTCCATATCTTTGGCTGTATTCATGTAATTTGTCAATAACCGATTGGGCGGGCTCCCCTTCAAAATGATAATAGACCTTTCTGCCGGTCTGCTCCGCAGCTTCGAAGGTCGCTTTCATTTGATCGCGGACCTTTTTGTTAACCTGCTGCAGGGCAGGCTTGGTCTGGGCAACATACTCATCGCTAATGGCGTCGAATTCCCTGCCGATCGGGTCGGAATCAAACTTCATTCTCGATTCGCCGCCAAGTCGCTCCGCAAGCGCATCCGCGGCAGCATCCGGCTTGTTAACCTTCTGCAGCTCTCCGGAATATCTCGGTACCTCTTGCGGGGTTCCTTCCGTTTCGTCAGGTTTTTCTTCATCCGGTTTATCATTCGGCTTATGCTCACGGTCATCGTCCGGCTTTCTCGGACCCTCTTCCGGCTGTTCATTCGTAGTGTCCGGTTTCGGATCGCGCGTTCCGCCAGTGGGAGCATCCGGCTCATTGCGCGTTTTCAAACCTAGCTTCTCGGAAAGCGTATCCAGCCACCTTCTCGCAGTGGGACCCAGCTTATTGGACAGCCAAGATACTCCTTTACCTATCGGAATGCGGCTGAGGATGACGGCTAACACGGCAGCTGCCGCATTTTGAGGAGAAAGCAGCTTCTTCGGATCGCGGATGTATCCGGCAATCTCGTGTCCGCCACCCGCAATGCCTGCGCCGGTCAAGGCAATGCCAAGAGCAGGCCAGAAGCTGACAAACAGCAGGGAAAGGGCAAAGGCTCCCAGTATGATACCCGCTTGTTCCCAGCCGCTAAGCCGGTCCCACCAATTCTGGAGTGAGTCGAACAAGCATGAAAAACAGGAGGAGTCAGCAGCGATCATCGAAGTGCCGATACCGGAGAGAATCCCTGCAGCAAGCATGAGGATGCCGATAGCTCCCAGAACGGCAGTATACTGTCTAACCTTCTCCTGAATCTGATCCCTTTGGCTTGCTGCTTCAAGATTGCCATATAATAACGAATATCCGAGCTCGCGCCGTTCTCGGTAGAATGCCATCAGGTAACCTAGGCGTTTCCGGTCTGTTAAGAGAGCCCGCGCCATCTGCCAACACTCCGTTAATGGATTGATAAGGCCCTCACCCTTCAGAACCGGGAGACGGTCACGGATTCGATGCAAATCGAAGTAGTCGATGAACAAACCTGCAACCAGCAGGAGCAGGAAGAAGCCTTCGGTTCGGTAGCCTTCACCGGTCCAGTCATGAAGAGTCAGTATCCACTCCGGAAGCCGATTCTGCCCATTCCAGGCCGCATGATTCAGGATAGCCCAGAGGAGAAGGACAGCCGGAAAAGCATAGGTCCAGCGAGAGAGACGCTTGGCGTACCGGAAAGCGATGCCGATTCCAAGGGCGATCATGGCACTATGTACAGGATGCGTAACATTCATCATGGTCGGAATAAAACTTTCCTCGAAGTAGCCCGGAAATAAATCAAAGAACTCCCAATGCAGCGTTTTACCGCCGAGAAACGACACCCCGTAATTGCTTTGGACCAGGCGCCTCGACAGCTCCTCCATAAATTGAAAGCCAATGCCGGGAGCAGCCCCTAACAATACATAATCGCTCAGGCTTAACGTCGTGGCTCTTCTTGAAAAAAACAAATACAGTCCGAGAGGCAATAGCTTATAAATTTCCTCAACAATCGGGGTCATGACGGCAAATGACCATGTATCGGTAGTCCGTCCTCCAAAAATCAAATGAAGTCCCTGCATGGTCCCATTGGTCAAGGGAATGACCAAAAGAACCCCTGAGAGAACAAACAAGCTGACCTGCTTCCAGGCAACGGTTTTGCTTCGGCTGAGCAGCCAAAATTGCAGCAATACGTAGAAAGACCACAAATATTGAACTAGCATGGTCCGTGATTCTTCGATCAGCACCAGACTAATAACGAGCACAAGTAGGGAAAGCCAGGAAAACAAGTGATACACCTTGGCAATGAAAGGGTATCTCCTAATCCATTCCCTCCAAACCCGATATATCCCCTCGATCATGTCCCTGATTTTCGTCCGAATGACCGCGATAGACGATGTAATGGAATCCACCCCCCGCTGAATGAACCACCAGCCTACGAATCGTTCACAAAAGACAGTTTGCTATATATTTACACAATTGGTGCTCATGGTGAAACATTTTCTTGATCAGCATATGCAGCTCGAAGCGGAGGTAGTGCTGCTTATGAAGAAAACCCCTGATCAGCCGGTAGAAGAACCGGATAAACAGGGGAGAGTAGGTAACTATTTATATTTTACGACAATGGCATTACTAATCTGCCGCCCAGGCGTCGTTAAGTACGATCCATTATAATACAAGCCGCTGGAGGCACCGCCATCCAGGTTCATTGCTTGGTATGCCCCGGCTTGCTTCATGATGTCCGCAAGCTGTGGAATGGTTGCTCCGCCAGTCGTTAACATGATCAGTTTATGATCCTTCGTGATACCTAGCGCGCTCCGTGCGCCGCCGCCTGTTAGAATCTTCGGATCTTTGAAGCCTTCCTTCTTGACGTCCAGGGTGACCTTGCCGTTAGTCAGCAGACGCGGGCCAGCTTGAAGGGCTCCTTCCATATGTCCGGCATCATATACGGATTTGAAATCAAGTCCTGGAATCATGGCGGCCAGATTGTTGCTGTCATAGGTGAAGATCGTTCGATTATCCCCCGAGGCCTTGTGCAAAATATTGCCATTGCTGACCAAATAGCCGTAAGGCGCTTTGTATGCACCGGAGGTGTAGGCATCAAAGAATGTGCCGTTAATAGCTACTACGGCTTTGCTGCGCTTGGCTATACTGCGCAAATCCTCGACTTTCCCTGCTTTATTGCCTGCCAGAACAACGTCCAGTTCCACCTTCGGATGGAGAAGTGAAACGGTGACCACCTGTGCGCTGAAGGAACGGGAGCCAACCTTGAAGGTTTTCCTAGTCGACGTCACGGGCTTGGTTTGGCTGGATATGAATGTTCCAGATAGAACAGGAAGCGTGTGTGCTACATTCCCGTCCGTAATTTTCAGGGTGGATCTATTATGGCCCCAGGATAGCTTTAAGCCCAGATGTTGACTGACGAATTGCAGGGGTACATAGGTAGAGCCGTTTTCGGAGAACGGGATTGCTTTAGCCTGAACCCTTTTGCCATTTACGTAGGCATTCCGACTGCCCAGGTATAGGGTGAGAGCTGTATCTTCGCGTGTGATATGGAGTTTTTTTTCAGCAGCTGTATACGCCACTTTTACACCATCGTAGGTCTTGAGTACCCCGACCGAAATATAGGACTGGCCGTTCTTGTCCACATAAGCTAAATTCTTGGCAGCGGATGCGGCATACAGCGGCGTTATTACCGTCAGCATGGCTAGTACAACGATTGCAATGATTCTTTTCATGTTCCTCTCAAGCTCCTTCTTCTCTTTATCTGTAGTGGGCAACGCTGGATTTGCGCCTATACTTTATCGGAAGTTAAGGACTATTTGTTTAGGACAAAAGTCTGATGTTTGTTTAATTTTTGTAAATATATTCCGACAACCCATTGACAAGGGGCTTCATCTCTTATATGGTTAATTACATGAGTAACTAACCAATGATGCAATGAAGGTTATAAACGAAAGTTGGTGAGGTAAATGGCATTTCAGATTGATGACAGCAGACCGATATTCATGCAAATTGCCGACAAAATTGAAGACGACATCATCGAAGCACGACTGCCTGAGGAGACACAGGTTCCGTCAACGAATCAGTTTGCAGCCTTTTACCAGATCAATCCGGCAACGGCTGCTAAAGGCGTAAATCTGCTGGTGGATCAAGGGATTTTGTACAAGAAACGGGGGATTGGCATGTTTGTAGCCTCAGGGGCTCGTGAATTGCTGATGGAGAAGCGCAAGACGGAGTTTTATGAGCAGTACGTTGTCGCCATGGTTAAGGAAGCGGCGAAGCTTGGGATTACCAAAGATCAATTATCGGAAATGATCCGCAGAGGGGAGCAAGACTGATGAGCCAAACCGTGATTGAAGTCAAGAATTTGAGTAAGAAATATAAGGATACTATGGCCGTCGATAATGTGAGCTTTAAGGTAGAAGCCAACAAGATCTACGGATTGCTGGGAAGGAACGGAGCCGGCAAAACGACCATCATGCAGATGATCACAGCGCAACTATTCGCAACCCAGGGTGAGATCCGCGTATTTGGTGAGCATCCTTATGAAAATCTAAAGGTCATCCAGCAGGTATGCTTTATTAAGGAAGGCCAGAAGTATCCGGATCTGTTCACGGTCAGGGATGTGATGGAAACCGCAGCGAGCGTATATCCGAACTGGGATGCGGAATATGCCAAGGAACTGATCGAGGTATTTCGATTGCCCATGAAGCGACTCGTGAAAAGATTGTCCCGCGGTATGCTATCGTCGGTTGGCATCATTGTCGGACTCGCCAGCCGCGCACCCATTACGATCTTTGATGAGCCTTATCTGGGTCTGGATGCCGTGGCCAGAGAGCTGTTCTATGATCAATTGATCGAGGATTACACCGATCATCCGCGTACGATAATTCTGTCCACGCATTTGATCGACGAGGTTAGCAGACTGCTGGAGCATATCATTGTCATTGATGACGGGAAAATATTGCTGGACGACGCCACGGATGATTTGCGGGGACGCGCTTATACGATCGTCGCTCCCTCCGGGATGGTCGAATCGTTCATCCAGGGGCAGGAAGTGATCCATCGGGAGTCTTTCGCTTCCATGTTGTCCGTTACGTTAATGGGAAGCGCATCAACGAAGTTAAAAAAAGAGGCGGAAGAATTGGGTTTGGAAACAGCCCCGGTCTCCCTTCAGCAGTTAATCGTATATCTGACTAAGCGTGAAAAGGTGGGGGGCCAACTATGAACGGAATTCCTGGCGTACTGCGTATTTATACGAAACAGAAATTATCCTGGATTTACTTGCCTTGGGCAATCACAGCATTCAGTTTTCTGACTAACTATTTTATCAGCCTAATGGTTAATGGAGATTCATTCTACGCCGGTGGCTTGGCTACGATTTTTATCTATGTCTTTGTCGGGGCTTTGGTTTCGGTGCTGCAGCTGTTTCCATTCGCCCTAGGGTTCAGTATTCGAAGAACGGACTTCTTTGCAGGATCTGTTCTTATGTTGGTTTTGTACAGCATCTTTACGTCAATCATTTTATTGGTATTAGCTGAAGTTGAACGGTCAACGGGTTCTTGGGGAAATCGGGTATCTTTTTTTAAACTGCCGTATTTAAATGACGGCACGTTGCTAGAACAATTTATGATCTATTTCATAGTACTGATTTCATTTGCCTTTATCGGGATGGGAATCGGTGTCTTCTATCTTCGGCATCGTGGTATTAAAACCTTTGTCATGCTTGCGGCCTATTTCATTCTATTATCGGGGCTCAGCGTACTAATTACCCAATATGGCTGGTGGGGACATGTAATTGACTGGGTTGTGAAAAACACTGCTTTTGAATTGTCGCTGTGGTTCATTCCGATCACGCTTATCCTTGCTCTCTTTAGTTACCGTTCGATTCGCAAAAGCTCGGTGTAAAGGCAAAAGACGTCCGATTACTCGGACGTCTTTTGTTTGTGCTTCTGTTTATTTAACGTCTTCGCACCCGCAAGCGTTGTGCCCAGCGGAAACGAGAGGAGCGGGTGTTTGGATATGCCGATTTGTTGGGAGGTATAGATGCCGGAGTGCCCGGAGAACAGGTAGCTGATAACGCAGGCCATCAACATATACACGGCGCCTTCCCCGCCGAACAGTTCGATTCCCATAATAAAGCAAGCAATCGGGGTGTTCGTCGCTCCGCAGAAGACGGCAATAAATCCTAATGCAGCCAGGAACGGAGCGTATAATCCGATCCATTCGGATAACGCGTTGCCCAGCGTTGCCCCGATGGCGAACAGCGGAGTTACTTCCCCTCCTTGGAACCCTGCTCCGAGCGTCAGCGAGGTAAAGAGGATTTTGCCGAGAAAGGCGAGAGGTGATACCTCGTCTGTGAAGGAGGCTTCAATCAGGGGGAGTCCTAGCCCCAAATATTCGCGTGTCCCAAGCAGATAAACCAGCGCAATGATGATGATGCCGCCGACAGCGCTTTTGATCATCGGATTACGGAAGAAATAACCGTACCACTGCTTCAAGGAATGGGTTAGCTCACTGAACAGCCGGCTTGTCAGACCAAAGAGAATCGAGGCGAAAATCACCTTTAGGATCACCAGGAAACTCAAAGCCGGAATTTCTCCGATCGGATAATGCAGATGGCTGACGCCCCATAGGGAGGTGGCGATCAGATTCCCGACCAAGCTGGCTACGAATGCAGGTAATAGGGCTTGATGCGAGATCAGTCCGATGGCAAGCACTTCAAGTCCAAATAACGTTCCTGCCAGCGGCGTGCCGAAGATGGATCCGAAGCCGCCGCTAATTCCGCAGATTAGCAGTATTTTTCGATCCGCCGGCGTAACGCGGATAAGCTTACCGAACCACTCCGATAAACTTCCTCCCATCTGAACGGCAGTGCCCTCACGCCCTGCAGATCCCCCAAACAGATGCGTGATCAATGTCCCGATTAGCACTAAAGGCGCCATGCGCAATGGAACGGATTCCGTACCGCCATGGATTTGTTCAAGGATGAGATTATTTCCTTTGGTGCTGCTCTTGCCAAACTTGTAATATAGGAAGCTGACCCCGGCCCCTCCCAAGGGAAGAAAGAACAGCAGCCAAGGATTCTCCATGCGAAGGGAGGTAACATAGTCCAGACTGTAAAGAAAGAAGGCGGAGGCGCTGCCCGTCATCAATCCTACAAAACTTCCCAGAACCATCCATTTGATGAAGTAACCGGACAACAAGGCGTATGGCCATTTTTCGGCAGCGTTAAACCATTTTTTAATCATGAAATTTCACCCGTTTCTATATATTCGCCGCTAACCCTTCAATACACAAACAGACTCCTACCAGGAAAGCGACCTCTGGTAGGAGTCATTAGCTGTCGAAGCGGTTACGGCGAACTCCATCGCCTCATTCAATTAGCATTAATTGTAATGGAATAGAGGTTTCTGTGTCAATGGCACAATCCGTTAGGCGCAAGGCATTTAGTTAAGCCCAAAGAGTATCGCTTATATTTGGAAAAAAACGCTTGACTTGGGCATGGACTTTTTTCAGGTGGGAAATTCAAGATGTCCATGGACGCAGGAAAGACCTATATTTTATAGTTACAGATGATAATGAGAATCAATATCATAGTATTGAGGGGAAAATGATGTCAGCAAACACGTCCAATCCAAGTCTTACAGATTCCAAGACTCACGTTGCACTCAAGGGGCGACCATGGGCTGCGACCCTGATTCTTACGGGCGGCGTTGCAGCGCTGGTGCTTGGCATAGCTTTATCGATATCGCTCGGAGCGGCCGATATTGATCTGCGAAATGTATGGGAAGCGGTGTTCTTCTTTAATCCCGATGTGACGGAGCATCAGATCATACAGGAACTGCGCTTGCCGAGAGTCCTCGGCGGGGCGATGGTGGGCGCCTGCTTTGCCGTATCCGGCGCCATCATGCAGGGGATGACCCGCAATCCGCTCGCTGATTCCGGTTTGCTCGGATTAAATGCGGGAGCTGGTTTTGCCATTGCCCTCTGTTTTTCCTTTTTTCCGGGGCTGCCTTATATGTACCTGATACTGTTCTCATTCCTTGGAGCAGGATTAGGTGCGGTTCTCGTGTATGGGGTCAGTTCCATGGCAAAAGGGGGGCTAACGCCGGTACGTCTCGTTCTTGCGGGTGCTGCCCTTAGTGCTTTGTTAAGTGCGCTTAGTGAAGGCATCGCATTGTATTTTCAGGTCGGACAGGATATGGCGTTCTGGTATGCCGGCGGAACCGCGGGGATTAAGTGGGTCCATCTGAAGATTATGCTGCCGTGGATCGTCGCTGCTATATTGGGAGCTATTGCATTGTCACGCTCTATTACCATGCTCAGCCTCGGCGATGAGATCGCCCGCGGGCTCGGGCAGCGAACGGGTCTCGTCAAGCTGGCCGGAACGGTGATCGTGCTGGTGCTGGCAGGGGCTGCCGTCTCGGTTGTCGGTGCGGTAGGCTTTGTCGGTCTCATGATTCCGCACGTCACCCGCAAGCTGGTCGGTGTGGATTACCGCCTCATCATTCCTTGCTCGGCCGTTCTTGGGAGCTTGCTGGTCGTCATTGCCGACTTAGCTGCAAGAATGGTGAACCCTCCTTACGAGACACCGGTGGGCGCGATCATCGCATTGATCGGGGTGCCCTTCTTCCTCTACTTGGCACGCAAAGTAAGGAGGGAGCTGTAATGCAGACCATCACGAATACCATGCATGGGCGAAAAGTCAAGAAGCGCAAAATCATCACCCTGTCTGTGCTGGCTGCCCTGATCGTTCTAGTATTTCTAATCAGTATGAACACGGGGGTCATTCGTTTGTCGCCGCTTGAGGTCATAAAAACACTGTTTGGCGGCGGGACGGATAAGCAGGAGCTGGTGCTGTTCGAATTCCGCTTGCCGCGTATCGTCATCTCGCTGCTGATTGGGGCAGGCTTAGCAATATCGGGATGTGTGATGCAGGGAATATCCCGTAATGAGCTGGCGGATCCGGGTATCTTGGGGATTAATGCAGGTGCAGGCTTGATGGTGATGCTGTTCATTTCATTTTTTCCAAGTACGACTGCGGCTCCTGTCTATCTATTGCCGGTGCTTGCATTGATTGGGGCGAGTTTAACCGCTGCATTAATATGTGTGCTGGCCTATAAGAAGAATCAGGGCTTTAAGCCGACGGGGCTGCTCTTAACAGGGATTGCCGTTGCGGCTGGCATTAGTGCGGCAATGATTGTGCTAACGCTGCGCTTGAGTCCTGAAAAATATCAGTTTGTTGCCACTTGGCTGGCGGGCAGCATTTGGGGTTCGAGCTGGAAGTTTGTATTGGCATTGCTCCCATGGATCCTTGTGCTTTTGCCCTTCGTCATGTATAAAGCGCAGGTGATGAACGTTCTCAATCTTGGAGAACCGATGGCGACCGGACTCGGTGCTTCCGTCACGAAGGAGCAGCTGAAGCTGTTGGCAGCGGCGGTTGGCTTGGCAGCCTCGTGCGTGGCGGTAAGCGGCGGAATTGGATTTGTCGGACTTATCGCACCCCACCTGTCCAGACGCTTTGTCGGTGCGAAGCATCAGCTGCTGCTGCCGGTAACGGCACTGGTTGGTGCACTGCTGGTTATCACAGCCGATACCCTTGGACGTTGGATCATCCAACCATCTGAGATTCCGACGGGGATCGTAGTTGCGGTGATCGGTGCTCCTTATTTCCTGTACCTGTTATCCAGATCGAGAGCATAAAAGGATAAGTTCGTCACGGATCTAAATGGGGCAATTGTTAAAAAGAAAGGACTTGCTCATTTCTATAGCGGAATATCGGATTAAGGAGGTCCTTATGCTGCGTCGATTTTTTTCCTATTACAAGCCTTATAAAGGGCTGTTTATCCTGGATTTTTGCTGCGCTATCTTTGCGGCTTTACTTGAATTGATATTCCCGGTTGCCGTCAACCGCGTGATTGACGACTTGCTGCCAAGCGGCAACTGGAAGTGGATCTTATACGCTTGTCTGGGTCTTCTCGGCATTTATGTTGTCAGTTCCTTCTTGCATTACGTTGTTACCTATTGGGGGCATAAACTCGGCATCAACATTGAGACGGATATGCGCAAAAAACTGTTTGATCGGGTTCAGAAGCAATCCTTCCGTTTTTTTGACAACAACAAGACGGGACATCTAGTCTCGCGGATGACAAACGATTTGATGGATATCGGAGAAATTGCCCACCACGGTCCGGAAGATCTGTTCATCGCCGTCATGACGCTTGCCGGAGCTTTGGGCATCATGCTCGGACTTAACTGGGAGCTCGCGGTGATGACGTTTGTGATTGTTCCATTGATGGTCTATCTATCGCTGTATTTCAGCGGGAAAATGTCGGCTGCGTTCAAGCGCATGTTCTCCGATATTGCCGATTACAACGCACGGGTGGAGAACAACGTCAGCGGTATCCGAGTGGTACAAGCCTTCTCGAATGAGGAGCATGAAATGGCTCGTTTCGCGGAGAACAACAACCGCTTCCGCTTAACGAAGCTGGTAGCTTACCGCATCATGGCTTGGAACTCTTCGATCAGCTTTATCCTGATGAAATTCATCTCCCTGTTCGTTTTGGTGTGCGGTACTTGGTTCGTGATCGAAGGGCGGATGACCAACGGGGAATTTATCGCTTTTGTCATGCTGTCCAACGTGTTCCTCGGGCCGATTAAACAGATCAATGCGGTGATTGAGATGTATCCGAAGGGAATCGCCGGTTTTAAGCGGTATTTGGAGCTGCTTGAGAGCGAACCGGACGTTGCGGATTCGCCGGGTGCCAAGCCAGTTAACCATTTGCGGGGAGACATTGCCTTTCACGGGATATCCTTCGGTTACGAGAACAAGGATCAAGTGCTGCAGGATGTTAATTTATCGATTCGAGCTGGTGAAACTGTTGCGCTTGTGGGTCCGTCCGGAGCGGGCAAGACCACCCTGTGCTCTCTGCTGCCGCGTTTCTATGATACAGCTGCTGGCCGGATTACGATTGACGGAATCGATATCCGGGACATGACGCTGCAATCCCTACGTTCCCATATTGGCATCGTGCAGCAGGATGTATTCCTGTTTGATGGCAGTATTCGCGAAAACATTGCTTATGGCCGACTGGATGCTGCAGATAGCGACATTATGAAAGCTGTGAGCCGTGCCCAGCTTGAGGATCTGGTCGCTTCGCTTCCGGATGGGCTGGACACCTTAATTGGCGAGAGAGGCGTTAAGCTGTCCGGCGGACAGAAACAGCGCCTGTCGATCGCCCGGATGTTCCTCAAGAATCCGCCGATTCTTATTCTGGACGAAGCAACGTCTGCATTGGATGCGGAGACCGAAGCGGCGATTCAGCAGGCGCTGGCCGAACTGTCGGAGGGACGTACGACCCTGGTGATTGCACACCGACTAGCAACGATCAAGAATGCAGACCGCATTGTGGTTGTTGCAGACAAAGGTATCGCCGAACAAGGTATCCATGAAGATCTGCTCGCAGCTCATGGTATATACAGCCGATTGCATCGGGCTCAATTCGGTGCTTGATCCAAGCTTAAACTTTATGAGGAGGATGAAACTATGTTCACATCTAAATTTCGGGTAACTCTCTCCATGCTCATCCTATGTTCGTTCTTGATTTCCGCATGTGGCGGGAATGGAAATACCACCAACGAAGCGGGTTCTTCAGGCGAAACAGCTGCAGGCGCGGACAAGCCCCAGACTGAAGCCGCAGCTCCTACGACTAGAAAGATGGATACGATTCATGGTCCGATCGAGTATCCCGCCGATCCACAGCGAATTGTAGTCGATGCATATTTACCTACCTTATTGCTGCTCGGAGAAAAACCGGTCGGCGCAACAGCGAAAGATCTTGAGAATGTCCACATCCAGGACAGGATTGCAGGAATAGAGAGCACAGGGGAAAACTCGACGGAAAAGATTTTGGAACTGAACCCCGACCTGATTATCAGCGCTAACTCCGATCCGGAAGTTTTCGAGAAGCTGTCTAAAATCGCGCCGACGGTCATTTTGCCTTATGAAACCTATCGAAGCGTGCACGAAGAAGTAGAGGGATTGGGTGCTATTCTTGGCAAAGAAGTAGAAGCGAAGGAATGGCTCGCTGATTTTGATAAGAAAATAGAAGGACTGCGCGCGAAAGTGAATGGCGTTATTGAAGAGGGTGAAACCTTTTCCATCTTTGGCGCTTTCGGCAAAACCTTCTACCTGTACGGTGACGGCATTTATCGAGGAGGATTGGCGATCTACAAGGAGCTTCAGTTAACGCCTCCGGCAACGATTCAAAAAGAATTGATTGATGCCAACGTGACTTACAAAGAGGTTTCCCTGGAAGTTCTGAATGATTACGCAGGCGATTATATCTTCTTTGATGAGTCTAACGGTGCCGAGATGGATAAGAAGGACAAGGTGTGGACTTCGATTGAGGCCGTCAAACAGGATCGCGTGTTTTATCTCGATGCCAAACGGTTCTGGCCGTTCGATCCCATTGCTGTCCTGGCCCAGGCTGAGGAAGTGACGGAAATGATCGTCAGTCAAAAAGAGAAAGAGAACGCGAAATAACCACGGGTCTCGGCGCTTACGCATGGAATGTGCCGGAGGGTATTACATTTCTTTCATTCCCTGAATTGATCTTATGATTTGATAGCATAGAGAGAATATGAAAAGGGCAAGGTCCGTGATCACGGACCTTGCCCTTGCTGTTGTATCAGGAGTGCTTATAAATCGGGTCTAGCGTGCATCTGTGGCTGTGGGCTCGTCCGAGACTTTCAGTTTATCATTCAGGATACTGTCCTCAAGCACGCTGAATTTGTCCCCGTATACCTTCGTGATATGTTTTTCGCCCCATGCGCAGAGCATATCCAGAATTCCGCTCAAACTCATGCCGTACTCGCTCAGCTCATATTCCACTTTAGGCGGTACTTGATTATGAATAATCCGATTGATCACTCCGTCGTCCTCCAGCTCCCGCAGCTGCTGCGTCAACATTTTTTGGGTGATGTGCGGCATGAGACGCTTCAGCTCGTTCGTTCTTTTACGGCCATGGGTCAGATGGCAGAGGATCACGCATTTCCATTTGCCCCCGATCACTTCCAATGTCGCTTCGACGGCGATGTTGTATTTCTTCGTTTGCATATTCATCCTCCTATTCTTCATAGGGACTAAAAAGTACCTAGGGTACTGTCAGGTACCTACATTACAAAAAAGTACGTTCTTCACACAAGAAATGATATAGATCATAATAGCATTTGCCAGCTGGATTACACCATACTCAATATTTTTACAATATACAAGCAAGAGAATAGGAAAGGGGAAATATTAACATCATGATGATCGATAAAAAAAGAAGTATGCTGGCTCTTATTGCGCTTGCCGTCAGTGCCTTCGCCATCGGAACTACGGAATTTATCAGTGTAGGGCTGCTGCCGTTGATTGCGGAGGATATGAATATATCCGTCACGACCGCCGGATTAACCGTCTCGATGTATGCGCTTGGTGTTACCTTCGGTGCGCCGATCCTTACGTCGCTGACATCAAGGATGTCCAGGAAGACTTTGCTGCTCTGGATTATGATCATTTTTATAATTGGTAACAGCTTGGCAGCGGGCGCATCTTCTATTGGTATCCTGCTTGCAGCTCGTGTGTTTTCGGCCTTTTCGCATGGCGTATTTATGTCGATCGGCTCGATCATTGCCGCAAGCGTGGTGCCTGAGAACCGCAGGGCATCCGCGATCTCCATCATGTTTACGGGGCTGACGGTAGCGACGGTTACCGGCGTTCCGCTTGGTACGTTTATAGGTCAACAGTGGGGCTGGAGACTTGCTTTTGTCGCCATAGTCGTGGTCGGTATTGTTGCGTTGATCGCGAACAGTATCCTGGTCCCTTCCGACCTGCCTAAGGGAGAACGCACTTCATTCCGTGACCAGGCTAAATTGCTGACGAATGGAAGACTGCTGCTTATGCTCCTGATAACGGCCCTCGGTTATGGGGGGACCTTCGTCGTCTTCACTTATTTATCCCCATTGCTGCAGGATATAACAGGCTTCAAGGAAAATACGGTGGCCATCATCCTGCTAGTATACGGGATCGCCATTGCAGTCGGTAATGTGATCGGCGGGAAGGCAGCCAATCGCAACCCGCTTCGTGCACTCTTCTATATGTTCATCGCCCAAGCGCTGGTGCTGATCACGCTTACGTTTACCGCACCGTTTCAAGTGGCAGGACTGATCACGATTATTCTTATGGGATTTCTGGCTTTCATGAATGTGCCGGGACTACAGGTTTATGTCGTCATGCTGGCTGAGCGGTTTGCACCGGGGGCTGTGAATATGGCTTCCGCGCTGAACATTGCAGCATTTAATGCCGGTATCGCTATCGGCGCATTTCTTGGCGGCTTAATCACGAATTCCATGGGCCTGATTCATACGGCATGGATCGGGGCGCTGATGGTGCTCGGCGCGGTCGCTCTTACCGGATGGAGCTTGAAGCTGGAACGGAAGGAAACGGAGAAGCCGAGTAAGCAGGCGGCCTGAATGATCATTTTATGAAGGGTGGTGATGTCTAAGCGTATTATCGGGGATACTGCAGTATAGGCTAACTTTTTTACAACAAAAACAAAAAAATGTTCGGAGGTTTATCAACATGACAGCACAACACTTACAAGATACAACCACTTTATATAATGGAGTTAACATGCCTTGGTTTGGACTTGGCGTATTTAAAGTAGAAGAAGGACCGGAGCTGGTGAATGCCGTTCGCACGGCCATCCAGCATGGATATCGGAGCATAGACACTGCCGCCATATACGGCAATGAAGAAGGCGTTGGACAAGGCATTCGCGAGGGCTTGGAAGCTGCCGGAATCAAACGGGAAGATCTGTTTGTCACATCTAAAGTATGGAATGCCGATCTCGGTTATGAATCGACATTGAAGGCATACGATGAAAGTCTGCGAAAGCTGGGTCTGGAATATTTGGATTTGTACCTTATACACTGGCCGGTTGAAGGGAAATATATAGATGCGTGGAAGGCGTTAGAAACGTTGTACAAGGAAGGACGCGTCAAAGCCATTGGCGTGAGCAATTTTCAGATCCATCATCTGGAGCATTTAATGAAAGAAACGGAAATTAAACCGATGGTGAACCAGGTGGAATATCATCCAAGACTAACGCAAAAAGAACTGCAGGCGTACTGCCAGGCGAATAGAATTCAGCTTGAAGCATGGTCTCCATTAATGCAAGGACAGCTGCTGGATCAAGAGGATCTTCAGCACATTGCAGAGAAGCATCATAAATCGATCGCGCAGATTATTCTTCGTTGGGATTTACAAAACGGCGTTGTCACGATTCCGAAATCGACCAAAGAACATCGGATCGCCGAGAATGCGGATATCTTTGATTTTGAATTGTCCGCTGAGGATATGCAGCGCATCGATAGCTTGAATCAAAATCACAGGGTGGGACCGGATCCGGACAATTTTGATTTCTAAGAAATCTGCTTTTATGTAAGGACAGAAGTTTAATGAATATTGTGGCTCTCCTGAACCTCGGGCGGTAACGACGGGAATGGGGAGAGTCATTCCTACATAACGGAAGGAGAGATGTTTAATGAATTTGGATCTAAAGGGAAAAGTCGCATTGGTAACAGGTTCGACGTCCGGCATTGGCAAAGCGATTGCCATGTCGCTGGCAGCCGAGGGAGCGTCCGTCATTATAAATGGAAGACATGAGGACAAAGTAAAACAGACGATCCATGATATTCACGCTGTGCATCCTGATGCCGAACTGCGTATTGCCGTGGCGGATCTCGGAACGGAGGAGGGTTGTCATCAGGTCAGGGAAGCTGCTCCAGTCGTTGATATTCTGATCAATAATTTGGGGATATTTGAGCCTGCCGAATTTTTCGATATCCCTGATGCGGATTGGTTCAGATTCTTCGAGACCAATATCATGAGCGGAGTTCGGTTAACCCGGCACTATTTGAAGAATATGATCAATCGCAATGAAGGTCGAATTATATTTATCGCGAGTGAAGCGGCGATCATGCCGTCCCAGGAGATGGCACATTACAGCGCAACCAAGACGATGCAGCTGTCCCTTTCCAGAAGCTTGGCTGAGCTGACGACAGGGACCCGCGTCACGGTGAATACCGTCATGCCTGGCTCCACGCTTACGGAAGGCGTTGAAACGATGCTGAATACGCTGTATCCGGATGAGGATCTTTCGATCGAAGAAGCAGAGCAGCGGTTTATGAAGGAGAATCGGCCGACTTCCATCATTCAGCGATTGATTCGACCGGAAGAGATTGCGGATTTTGTTACGTATCTCAGCAGTCCCAAATCCTCGGCGATTAACGGTTCAGCGCTTCGAATCGACGGGGGCTTGGTACGAAGCGTATTCTAAGCAATCGTGGTGTTGTGAACGCTTTGTTAGGAACGGTATTTCTGCCTAAAGGATTTGGGTTTAAAGCCTGTATACCGAATAAAGCAGCGAATGAAATACGGAAAAGAACCGAATCCGGATTCTTCGGCAATGCGTCCGATCGGATCGTTGGTGTGGATCAATAATCGCTTGGCTTGTTCGATCCGATGCCGCGTTAGAAATTCCAGGGGCGTGCAGCCGAACGTTTTTTTCATGCAGATCGACAGATAGTTCTGATGGAAGTGCATGGCATCGGATAATCTCTGATAGCTAACCGGTTCTTTGTAATGTTGTCTTAAATAGTTGGCGGTTCGTTCGGCTATGGCATACTGAGGATTCTGATGCTGGATCCCGTCCTCTTCGGCTTGAAGCAGCAGGAGCAGCTCATGCAGCAGCTGCTGCTGTTTCCAGCGTGCCGCGGAAGAAGACGATGGCTGAAGGTTCTGCATTTGCTCTAACAGGAGTTTCGCCTGCTCTATCGACGGCAGCTCTCCGTACTTGGGTATATAAAAAGAGAAACGCTCGATCTGCACATAAGGCAGATCGGTTTGCGATAAGGCAAAAAGGGTCAGCTCCTCTGTTTCAATCCAAGACCCTAGCGTCTGAAAATGCAGCCAATAAAAGTGCGTTTCCTCCTGACAGGGCTCAAATGTCCGGTGGGCTGCATCCGGTCTTAGAATCAAGTAGCATCCGGCCCTCACCCTGTAAGCAGCACCGTTCTCCTCCAGGAAAAGCGCCCCTTTTGTCACCAGAATCAGATCAAAGACCCCAATGTTATAGCGATCCGGATGTTTGTCTCCTACCTGATAGGTATCTTCTCCACAAATGATATAGTGGGGCAACGGCGGCGCCGTGAACTGGAAGATCATCTGCGACCAGGCCTCCTCCTCAAAACGGACTTTTCTCTATGATAATCGCTTTGCCGGTCCGGATTCAATACGCCAGCATGTTGCAATCGGATAAAAAGATGTTGTTTCTGTGTATAGGGCACCGCCCGGGTAAGATGGTATATTTCTACCAGAGTGCACCTACTAAAACAGAAACAAGGAGTGTGGAAGTTGATGCTGCATGAGACTGCGTTTAACAGTTTGCCGCTTCGAGCGATTAAACCGTCCGGATGGCTTAAGAGTCAGTTGGAGATTCAAGCAAGCGGTTTTACCGGACATTTGGAAGAACAGTGGAAAGACGTAGGGGATGAGAACGGGTGGCTGGGCGGCCAGGGAGAGAGCTGGGAACGGGGACCTTATTATGTTGACGGTTTGCTTCCGCTAGCTCATTTGCTCGAAGACGAGACTTTGATTGCCAAAGCGAATCGCTGGATTGAGTGGTCGCTTGCGAGCCAGCAGGAGAATGGCATGTTCGGTCCGGCTCGCATAACCTCCGTCAATCAGGATATCGACAAGGAGCAGGACTGGTGGCATTACATGATCATGCTGAAAGTGATGATGCAGCATGAAGAAGCAACGGGCGATGAACGGATCATTCCTTTTCTGACGAAGTTTTTTACTTATGTCCATTCGGTTATCGAGGAACAGCCGCTGCGGGGCTGGGCGCAAACCAGGGGTGCTGAGATGCTGCTGTGCATCGTGTGGTTATATCGACGTACGAAGCAACCTTTTCTGTTAGAGCTTGCCGATATCGTTGCTGCACAAACAACGGACTGGAGCGATATCTTTCATGATTTTCCGTTCTGGCGAAAGGTCGAAGAGTGGGATTGGACAACCCATGTCGTGAATGTAGCGATGGGAATTAAAACGCCGGGCGTATTGTTTGAATTGAGTGGCAATCCGGTGGAGCGGGACAGCGTGCATCGGGGCATCGATTCCCTGATGACGTATCACGGTCAAGCGCATGGCATGTTCTCCGGAGACGAATGGTTATCCGGCACCCATCCGAGTCAAGGCGTAGAATTATGTGCCGTCGTGGAGTATATGTTCTCGATGGAGCAGCTGACGCGTATTTTCGGGGATGGACGTTTCGGGGATATTTTGGAGAAGGTCGCATTTAATGCGCTGCCCGCCGCCATCTCCCCGGATTGGACCTCGCATCAGTATGATCAGCAAGTGAACCAGATGATCTGCAATGTCGCTCCGCGGGCATGGAGCAACAGTCCGGATGCCAACGTCTTCGGCCTGGAGCCGAACTTCGGATGCTGCACGGCCAATATGCATCAGGGCTGGCCCAAGCTGACGTCGCACCTGTGGATGAAGGACCGGGAGGACGGGCTTGTTGCCGTTTCCTATGCCCCATGCACGGTGAGAACGACGGTCGGTCTTCAAGGTGTTCCGGCTGTCGTCGAGGTAACCGGGGAATATCCGTTCAAGGATCGCGTTCAAATCCATTTGTCGCTGGAATACGAGGCATCGTTTCCTCTATCGCTGCGCATCCCGGCCTGGTGCGACGATCCCGTCATTACTCTGAATGGGCGCGAATTGCCATTCCAGGTGCAGTCCGGTTATGCACGAATCGTACAGAACTAGCAGAACGGCGACCGATTGGATATTCATTTGCCGATGGAAGTGAAGACTGTTACGCGCAGCATGTACGCTACCAGCATTGAAAGAGGGCCGCTGGTGTATGTGCTGCCAGTGAAAGAGAACTGGCAGATGATCCGGCAGCGCGACATGTTCCACGATTGGGAGATTTACCCTGCATCTCCATGGAAATACGGTTTGGTCGCCGATACGTCATTCGAGGTGCTTGAGCAGGATATGGTCCGCCAGCCGTTCCTGGCGAAGGATGCACCTGTCAGGGTGAAGGTGAAAGGCCAGCTGATTCGGGATTGGAAGATGGAAGGCAACAACGCCGGAAACCCTCCGCTTCATCCGAATACGGACGGACAGCCCATTACGGAATTGGAATTGGTACCATACGGAAGCGCCAGGCTTCGGATCGGTGAATTCCCTCTGATTGGAGAGCGGAAAAGAGCCGCTAAGAAATAAGTGAAAGTAAGCATGTTTTAATTGGTTATAATGAAGAATCCCCCTGTTGAGGGGGATTCTTGTTTTATCCATCCTTCATCTTATCATGCTGTTGGCTGATCGATGGGTTTATCCACTTGTTCCGACGGCTTACTGAGCAATAATCCCATGACGACCCCAAGAGCGGCCACAGCCATCACAACAAGGAATGTAGACGAGAACGCATCAGCCCAAGCATCGATTTTCGGTACGGAATGAGAAGAAGCCGAAATACGGGTTGTCAACAATGTTGAGAAGACAGCCACGGCAAAGGAGCCCACCACTTGCTGTGAGGCATTGTTTAGGGATGTAACACGGTTGATTAATCCTTGCGGTGCAGCGTTCATAACGAAGGCGTTCAAAGACATAGCATATAATGCATGGCCGGATCCGGCTAAGGTCATTGCGACAATTATGATTCCCTTTCCTCTGCCAAATGAATCCGTAAAGAGCAAGAATGCTCCCAGACCTAGAAGTGCAGTACCGATAATAACAAGCAGCTTTACACTACGAAACCGATCATACATACGTCCACCAATCTGCATGAGTACGATACTGGCAATGGCAGGTGATATCATGAGAAGCCCAGTATCAAAAGCATTAAGTCCTTTCACCTGCTGGAGATAAACGGGAACCAGAAAGAAGTTTCCATAGAATGCGGCAGCAGTTATCCATAGAATTAACATAGCACTTGTAAAAGACTTGGAGCGGAACACTCGCAGCTCAAGGAGCGGCTCGCTCTTGCCAAGTTCAATCAGGATGAATAGTAGAAGCGCCGCAACACCAACCGCAAGGCCGATAACGGTCTGTATGGAGCCCCATCCGACATCGCCCGCTTGATTCACGCCATATACGAGGGCGGCAAAAGCGATTGGACCAAAAATCATTCCGAGTTTATCCAGCTTAGCTTGAGTCTGACTCTTCAGTTTAGGAAGATAGCGTAGTCCAAACCAGATTCCTAATAAGCCTACAGGTACATTCACCCAGAATAAAAAGGGCCAGCTAACGCTATCCACCAACCACCCGGCAAACACGGGTCCGATGGCTGGTGCAATAAGAATGGGAACACCCAAGTACGATCCCATTACGGTCCCTACCTTGTCCGGAGGACTGATCTGAAAGACAATGGCATAACCAATCGGCATGACTATGCCTCCTCCTAAGCCTTGAAGTACACGAAATAGTATAAATTGCTCTGCGTTGACCGAGAGTGCGCACAGAATCGAGCAGATTGTAAAAATGAAGATTGCCAGGATAAACATGCGCCTGCTGCCAAAACGGTCAGCCAGCCAGCCAGCTACAGGAATGATGGCCGCTTCAGCAAGAATATAACCCGTGGTCGCCCATTGCATAAATGATAATGAGCTTTGAAAGGAATTCATTAGATTAGGAATGGCCACATTCATGGCTGTCATATTAAGCAGGACCATAAACATGCCAATGATGATAGCGAATAAGGGTGCGCGAATTTCTTTTATGGTAGTAATGGTGGTCGACATGTATTGTCTCCTCCTGTTATATTTTTTTGTTCGAAGCCACATCTCCGGATATGTGACCCCATTCAGAAAGAGAATCGCGCGATTCCAGGTGATACGTGATGCAGTATTCAAGTTTGCACCTTGATCACAGCTATGTGCCAAATTATAATGACTCTAAATCAACAATAACAGTAGGCAATATTTATTGATTAGATCATTTAATATAGACCAACTTACTTTACGTTAGGGTGGCGATGACTTGAGCGATCGTTCAGAGCATAGCGAAGATTATGAAGAATGTACGGAGGTTATTGGCGAGGTTTTAAAAATAGTCGCAGTGAAACGCGCAGTTCACGTAATTGGTGAACTGCATGATGGTCCTCAGCGTTTTAACCGCTTGCGTCGGAGTTTGGGCAATATCAGCACGCAATCATTGACAGTGATCCTGAGGCATCTGGAGCAAAACGGCATCATTAACCGTCAGGTATTGCCGACTATGCCGGTTACCGTGGAATATTCATTGACAGACCAAGGTAGAGAATTTGAAGAGGTCCTAAATGTGATACATGATTGGGGAGCATCTAGGAGAATGCATCGGACTTCATTAGGAAAAGCAAGCTTCTCAGCAGAGAAATAGTAAACGGAAGTTCAAAAAAATCGCGAAACGCGTTTTTTTTGATGTGGAGATTTGCATTCAAGGTGAGATAAGTGTTTACGAAGCTTAAAAATACACATAATATGGAGTTATTGGAAAGGTGATTAATGGGATAAGAGACATGGAATGCGCTGGTGAGTAAGGGAAATTTGCCGAAGGAGATTTTCATGAAGAGAAGAATGATAGTGGTCCTATTACTCGTATTGGTTATTCTGATCAATGGCAATGCTCAACGAGATTCGATGGATACGCCCCTATATGAAGGTAGAAGCCTCGTCATTGGTGTGATCGGAGAAACACCGCAAGTCAGGGAGAAGGGGCATGTGGGTTTTAAAGAAGTTACGTTTCAGCAGCTAGAGGATCTAGACCTTTCCGCGGAGCTTGACGCCATATTCATAACAAAAGAACATCTGGTGGAAGCTTCTGAGCCCAAATATACAGAAGTGTATAATAAGGCTGAAGTTCCCTTTTTCTATATTGAGTCTAAAAAATCTCATGTCCCCTTCACGATCGAAGAATTGTCTTACGATGAGGTTCCGGATCTTTCATCGGATATGTATGCAACCGGATATTACGGTAAGGCTGCGGAGCATTGGGGTTACGGTTTGTACAACGGTGTAATGAATGAGACCAATGTCCAGGCTGTTTATTCCCATATTTTCGCAACGATCGAGTCGTTGCATCATGACGGAGGTACGTAATTTGCGGGAAATCATTTGGTTGGAGAAAAGCCAGACGCTTGAGCTATTGTTGGAACATGAACCTGCAATGCAAGTCATCCCGTTAGATTCCGGTCTGGAAGCAGAGGTGGCGAAGATCGTCACGCCATCGGCAGACTACGTACTGAAGGTTTGGAATAAAGCGTCCAAGCCCGATGTTCTAATCCAGTATCAAATATTGAATGCATTGTATTCGCATGGAAGAGATGTATCGAAGCCCTTGGGCTGGGGGACAGACCGGTATAGCAATCCAGTAATGCTGACCAGTTACGACGGCACGCCCGTACTAAAAGTCAATCAGTCCAGACTAGTAAAGCTTGCGAAGATGCTAATGGATATACATAAGTTGCCCCTGGATAGTCTGAACGGCTCCAGGCTGCCGAGTTATGACTTCGTCTCTTATTTTTATCCTCGAATTGATGAGTTCCCGGATATCCAACATCCATTGATGGAGCTTGTTCAGCGTGCGAACATGAAACAAGAATGTATCATCCATGGCGATTATCACCTTGGCAATATTCTTGAGCATGAAGACGAACTGACCGTGATCGATTGGACGAATGTCCAAATGGGCGATCCCCGATATGATATCGCATGGTCGATTATCTTAATGTGGATATATGTAAGCGAGAAGCAAGCGTCCTTTTACCGAGCTGCGTTTTGTGCCGAGAACCGTTACGAAGCCGTTGAGCTTGAGCTGTTTGAAGCCATTGCGTGTCTGCGCTGGGTTTTGCTTAGCAGAGTGGACCACCCTCCCATTAGAAAGGATACGATCGCTAGGGTAAGGTCGATATTGATGAGCAACACGTATTTAAATATCAGGTTTCCTAACAAGAGGGAGATAGATTCGTGAAATATTACAGCTGTACACGGAGCCCCCTGAAGCCACCTTGCGTAAAGGTAAGGGGCTTTTTTCTATAGCGTGATAAGCCATCCACTCGCCCAAGAATGAGATCAGTTAGAGCTATGCAAAAAGTCGAGTACAATTCTCTTCTGAAGTTTTAAAAAATAGGGTTGACATAAGCATGTCCCTTCTTGTAATCTGTGATTGTAATCGTTTACGTAATCGATTACATAGCGGAATCATGACGTTTTGAGGTGAACAATGTTTGGCAAAAGCAACGATTAAACAAGTAGCAGCGGCAGCAGAAGTATCCACGGCAACCGTTTCAAGAGTACTGAACGACAGCGATTATGTAAGCGATGAAATTAAAGAGCGAGTGATGGCGGCGGTGAACCAATTGAATTATCGTCCAAGCGCCATCGCCCGCAGTCTGAAGCAGGACCGGACCTATATGATCGGGGTCATCGTTCCCGATATTTCCAACCCTTATTTTATGGGGATCTCCAGAGGTATTGAGGACATTGTAGGCAAAGAAGGCTTTCAGCTTATATTCTGCAGCTCGGATGAGAATCCGGACAAGGAAAGACGACTGCTAAAGCTTATGCAGGAAAAGCGCGTGGACGCCGTCGTACTGGCGACATCTGGGGGCAATGATCCAGCGATCAAGCAGTTGGCGGATTCCAAAATGCCGATTGTTCTCGTAGACCGGAAGCCGGACTCGCCGGAAGCGGGTTTGACTCTCGATCTGGTAGCCGAGGACAATACCGAGGGCGCATCCCGCCTGACCCGGAAGCTGCTTGAGGATGGTCATAATGCAATTGGAGTAGTAAATGGACCGACGAGATCCAGCACGGGCAGGGAACGTCTTGACGGTGTCCGGAAAGCGATGAAGGAATACGGCCTGAACGAGGAACCCATGGTGTATAATGGAGACTTTTCTACGGAGGACGGAATCCGCGCGATACAGCATTTTCTGGCAGCGGAAAGAAGGCCAACTGCGGTTATATCCCTGAATAACCGCATGAGTCTCGGTGTTTTGCTTGAGATTGTGCGTTGCGGTCTAAAGATTCCGGCCGATATGGCCGTAGCTTCTTTCGGTGAAGTAGAGGCCGGTCCATTACTCAAGGAATCGGGACTCTATTATATGGAGCAGCATCCCTATGACATGGGGATCAAAGCCGGCGAGATTCTTCTGCGTCGAATTCGCGATGAGGTCCCGCTGTCTGAACCTGAAATAGCGATTTACAGCAATGAAGTGAAACAGCTGGATTGATTCTATATGCTGCCGCTCTAAAAACAGAGAGGATGATGACGATGCAATATCAAACTCACAACTGCAATCGATTGCAGAGGGAGCTGCCGAGGATTGGTATTCGACCTGTTGTAGATGGTCGGAGGGGAGGCATTCGGGAATCGCTGGAGGACGTAACGATGGATATGGCGAAGCGAACGGCGCGTCTGCTTACCGAACGGCTAAGGCACAGCAACGGGCTGCCGGTAGAATGCGTGATGGCTGACACCTGCATTGGAGGCGTAGCCGAAGCCGCTCGTACGGAGGAGAAATTTTCCAGGGAGAATGTCGGTCTTACCATTTCGGTGACTCCCTCCTGGTGTTATCCAACGGAAACGATGGATACGCATCCGACAAGGCCGAAAGCCATTTGGGGATTTAACGGAACGGAGCGCCCCGGTGCCGTGTATCTGGCAGCAGCTCTTGGCGCGCATAATCAGAAGGGACTTCCGGCTTTCTCTATCTATGGTCGGGATGTGCAGGATATCGGCGATACCGAAATTACGGCTGACGTTGAGGAGAAACTTCTACAATTTGCAAAGGCTGGCCTTGCCGTAGCGACCATGAAGGGTACTTCGTATCTGTCGATGGGCACGGTATCTATGGGAATCGCGGGCTGTATCGTCGACGAGGATTTTTTCCAGAAGTATCTTGGGATGCGAAATGAATATGTGGATATGACGGAATTCGTAAGACGAATCGAGCTGGAAATTTACGATCATGACGAATATGAGCGGGCGCTTACCTGGATTAAAGAAAATTGCAAGCCTGGGGCGGACGTCAATCCGGAGCATTTGAAGCGAACCGATGAGCAGAAGCAGCAGGACTGGGAGACCGTCGCGAAGATGGCGTTGATTGCGCGCGATTTGATGGTGGGTAATCCGAAGCTGGCGGAAATGGGATACGGAGAGGAAGCGCTCGGGCGAAATGCGCTGGCTGCAGGTTTTCAAGGACAACGTGCCTGGACGGATTATTTTCCGACCGGGGATTTCATGGAGGCTATACTGAACTCCTCCTTTGATTGGAATGGTCTGAGAGAGCCCTACATGGTCGCAACGGAGAACGACAATCTGAATGGGATTACGATGCTGTTCGGACATCTTCTCACGGATGCAGCCCAGGTATTTGCGGATGTTCGTACATACTGGAGCCCGGAAGCCGTAAAGCGTGTAACCGGGTATCGGCTTGAGGGAATTGCGGCGCAGGGCGTGATCCACCTGATCAATTCCGGGCCTGCTGCCCTTGACGGAACGGGAAGGCAGACGAAGGACGGCAGACCGGCGATGAAGCCGTTCTGGGAAATCACGCAGGAGGAAGTTCAGGACTGCCTCGATGCGGTTAAATGGTGTCCGGCTATTGATTTCTTTCGCGGGGGAGGCTTCTCGACTGACTTTACGACCCGGGAAGGAATGCCGATTACGATCGCGAGAATTAATAGGGTTGCGGGTGTTGGACCTGTCCTTCATATAGCCGAGGGGATGACCGTTGAGCTGCCGGACGCGGTACACGATATATTGGATCAGCGAAGTGATCCTACATGGCCGACGACCTGGTTCGTGCCGAATCTGACCGGTCATGGCCTGTTCAGGGATGTTTATACCGTGATGAGCAATTGGGGATCCAACCATGCCGCCATGAGTTATGGTCATATCGGCGGGGAACTGATCACCTTGGCATCAATGCTCCGCATTCCGGTATGCATGCACAACGTTCCGGAGGAACGGATATTCCGACCAAGCGCCTGGACCGCCTTTGGCGGACTGGAGCCGGTCTCGGCCGATTACCGGGCATGCGCAGCTTACGGTCCTTTGTACAAATAGGAGGCAGATAACATGAAGCAGTTATACACCATTGGCGTGGATTTTGGTACGGAATCGGGCAGAGCTCTGTTGGTTGATATCACGACCGGTCGAGAAGTTGCTACCCATGTGACGCCATACACGCATGGAGTCATGGACGAGGTGCTGGTCCACTCGGGTTTGAAGCTGGAGCAGGATTGGGCGCTGCAGCATCCAGATGATTACATAGAGGTGCTTCGGCAATCCATCCCGCGCGTGCTCTCGGAGGCTAACGTATCTCCGGATCAAGTCATCGGGATCGGCATCGACTTCACGGCATGCACGATGATGCCGCTGGATGCCGGGGGGACTCCGCTGTGCATGCTCGAGGAATGGAGGGACAATCCGCATAGCTGGGTAAAGCTGTGGAAGCATCACGCGGCTCAGGATGAAGCGAACCTGATCAATGAGGCCGCTAAGCGGCGAGGGGAGAAATTTCTTGCACGCTACGGAGGGAAGCTGTCCTCGGAGTGGATGCTTGCGAAGTCTTTACAGATTCTGAATGAAGCTCCCGAGCTGTATGAGCACGCTGTACTGTTTATGGAGGCTGCCGATTGGGTGGTCATGCAATTGACCGGTCAGCTCGCACGGAGCAGCTGCACCGCAGGCTATAAAGCCAATTGGCATAAACGGGATGGATATCCGTCCAAGGAGTTCCTTCAGTCGCTTGACCCGAGGTTCGGGACCCTTGTGGAGGCGAAGCTGCGAGGCCCGATCAAGCCACTGGGTTCAAAAGCTGGCGGATTAACCGACTCGATGGCAGCTATAACCGGGCTTCTGCCAGGCACCGCGGTAGCCGTAGCCATCATCGATGCCCATGCCATGGTGCCGGCCGTCAGTGTCGTAACCCCGGGTAAACTGGTGCTCGCCATGGGAACCTCTACTTGTCATTTGATATTAAGCGACAAGGAAGTGACGGGAGAAGGGATTTGCGGTGTCGTCGAGGATGGGATCATCCCCGGTTATTACGGGTATGAGGCAGGACAATCGGCCGTTGGCGATATATTTGCCTGGTATGTGGATGAGGCAGTACCGGAATATGTAAGGCGCAAGGCTGCCGAAGAGCGCCTCGGCATACATGAGTGGCTTGAGAGGGGAGCGTCGCAATATGAGCCTGGCCAAACCGGCCTGCTGGCTCTCGACTGGTGGAATGGAAGCCGTTCCGTACTGATGGATGCCGATCTGAGCGGTGTCATCCTTGGATTGACCCTGCAGACCAAGCCAGAGGAAATATACCGGGCGCTTCTGGAGGCAACCGCCTTCGGAACGCGAGCGATCATCGAAGCCTTTACCGAAAGCGGCGTTGATGTCCAGGAGCTCTATGCTTGCGGTGGATTGCCACAGCGAAACCGGCTGCTGATGCAAATCTATGCCGACGTTACCGGCAAGGAAATCAAAGTAGCGGATACCGCCCAGACGGCTGCCTTTGGTGCAGCTATGTTCGGCGCCGTTGCGGCAGGCAAAGAGCGGGGAGGCTATGGGAGCATCGTAGAGGCAGCAGAAGCCATAGCTCGTGTTCGTGAAGAGACCTTTAAGCCGATTGAGGCCAACGTGCGTGTATATGATCAATTATACAAGGAATATAAAGGACTTCATGATTATTTGGGAAGAGGCGAAAACGGGGTGTTGAAACGCTTGAAGACATTAAAGAGCGGAAAATTACCGGAATGAATGAAAGATTTAACGCCTAAAATAAACGCCTATATGAACGTCTGGCCACGACGTAATATCGCCGGGTAGCATTGGACTCATAAACTGGGAATGCAGGTTCTGGAAAGACCTGCATTCCGTATTAACTAATTCTGCAATCGATGTCACAATTTGTGAAACGGCATTACGAAGTACGTTCAACCATCATCCGTAACCCATAAAGGAGCGAATCATTCATGAACAATCATGCAGCATTATCTTCACTTAGCCTTACCCGAACCGGAAAAAGAAAACGGGAATCCAGCTACGACCGTTCTGGAGGCAATAAAGACTACTTCTCCATCAACCCAGGCGATCTGACCGAAATTTGCAGTATTCCGGGCGCTGGCGCCATCACTCACATCTGGATGACAATGGCCAGCGACGTCCCTGCGGAGGAATTGTATTTGCCGCGTAAAATCGTTCTCCGCATGTACTGGGACCAAGAGACGGAGCCCAGCGTAGAAGCGCCGATTGGCGATTTTTTCGGAATGGGGCACGGGCTCACCAAAAATTATACGTCAGCGGCATTGATGATGAGTCCCGAGGACGGAAAGGCATTCAACAGCTTCTTCCGTATGCCGTATGCGGATGGAGCTCGCATTACGATTGAGAGCGAGGCAGAGCATCCTATCAAATTTTATTTCTATGTGGATTACGAATCCTACGATAAGCTGCCTGAGGAGGAGCTGAGATTCCATGCCCAGTGGCACCGGGAAAATCCGACCGACGGGATACCGGACAACGGGGTGGATAACGCCTACTACGAATTCGGCGGCAAGAATACGACCGGCAGCGGCAACTATGTCATTTTGGACGCGGTCGGTAAGGGCCATTACATCGGCTGCAACTTCAATGTCCACAACCTGCGCGATACGCGGGAATGGAATTGGTACGGCGAAGGCGACGACATGATTTTCATCGATGGGGAGCCGTGGCCTCCGACCTTGCACGGAACGGGCATGGAGGATTATTTCAACACGGCATGGTGTCCGCAGCAGGAGGTGTGCACCCCGTATCATGGCATTATTTTGGGAGGGGGACCGAACTGGAGCGGCAAAATCTCCACGTACCGTTATCATATCCTGGACCCGATCATGTTTGAGAGCAGCATCAAGGTCACGATTGAGCACGGCCATAACAATCATCGCAGCGACGATGTTTCCTCAACAGGGTATTGGTACCAGGCAGAACCGCATCGCCCTTTCCCTGAACTGCCAAAGGTTGATAAACGATTGCCTCTGCCGGATATCAAGCCGCTTAACCCTGCCAGCATGAAACAGATCTTCGGCCATTCTAACCCTTGATATCAAGGGTGGGATATCGAATCGAAAGGGGAGATGAGCTTGAGGGTGAAAACGGCTTTGCTTGCCGGCCTATTCTTGCTGCTTTGCGGCTGCGCGAACGGCAGCAAGGTGAATCCCCAGCTTGATGGAGCAGATAAGGAGTTTTTATTAAAAGGCATAACCGGCCTGGAACAAATTACGCAATTGACCGGCGAGCCATCGCCTAATCACACGGATCGTTACGCGGTGTACGGGACCGACCTCGGTTCCATGATGAACGACGGGGAACGAACTTACTTCGTGTTCGGGGATACGTTCGGCGAGAGGGAGCCGGGACAGACTGGCGGAGGAGGCAGCTACTGGCGCTCCAACACGATGGCCTATACAACGGATGCGGAGGCGGCTGACGGCATCACATTTGAAGGCATGGTGACGGATGAATTCGGAACGGCCAAGGAACTGCTGCCCTCAGCCAAAATCGACTACGAAGAAATGACGAAAATCCCGACCCACGGCATTGCGGCAGGAGATGCTCTGTATTTGTACTACATGTCGGTCAAACATTGGGGAGATCCGGGGAAGTGGGAAGCCAATTACAGCAGCGTCGCCAAATCGGTTGATAACGGAGAAACCTGGGAGCTGCAGGACCAGCTCCGTTGGCCGGGGGATGGCAATTTCATTCAGGTAAGCCCCTATAAGGTGGAGAATGACACAGGCGCCTCGAACATTTATTTCTGGTGCATTCCAGCTGGGCGCTTTGGCGGCGTTCAGCTTATGAAGGTGGGGGAGGAGCACATCGAGAAGCAGTCCAAATACGAGTATTTTAGCGGCGTGGATGCTGACGGCAATCCCCGGTGGAGCACCGATATGAAGGATGCAATAGATGTGGTGGATGACACGGCAGGCGAGCTTTCGGTTGTATGGAATGCTTATTTGGAACGCTGGCTGATGACATATCTGAAGGAAGGTAGGGGTGTTGTCATACGTGAAGGCATAACGCCATGGGGACCATGGGGCGAGCCTCTGGATTTGGTCCGAGCCGAGGATTATCCGGGACTGTACGGTCCGTATATGAATGACCGGTATACCGAGAATGACAGGCAAACGATCTACTTTACCTTGTCTTTATGGGATCCATACAACGTCTTCTGGTTTAAAGCCTCGCTGGAAAAATGAAAACGGATTCAATTCATGTTCGGTTTAAATGCGAATCGCATTTAGATAGTTTGATCCATTATAAGGAGGGTTCATGATGCAGAAAACAACCATCAGCTTCAAATCCTGGCGTGTTCTGTTCTCCGCAATTCTGGTTCTCGTATTGTTCATTACAGGCTGCGGCGGACGATCCGGCGGTCCCGGAGGGGGAGCCTTAAGCAATCCGCCGGAAAATGAAAGCGTAAACAACGGAGGCGGCGCCGGCGACAAAATAGTGATCGATTTCTGGGCGCAAAAATTCGAGGATACCACCGATGCCTGGTTCAAAAAATGGGTCGGCGAGTTCAACAAATCCCAAAGCGAAGTCGAAGTGAAGCTGACGATTGTTCCGGCTGACGCTTGGGACCAGAAGATGAAGGCAGCGCAAGCCGCGGGGAAAGCGCCGGATATCCGAACGATCAACTACGGCAATGTGGCCAACGCGGCAAAGACGGGTCAGCTTATGGCGCTGAACGATTTGATGGATTCTGCGGCATTCGATGATTTGTACGACAACATGAAGGATTTTGTAGCCGTCGACGGTCAGTACTACGCTTACCCGAAGCTCGTTGAACCGTCAGCCGTGATGTTCTATCGGAAAGACATGTTCGAGGCAGCCGGGCTTGACCCGAATCAGCCGCCGACCACATGGACGGAGCTTCTGGAGACGGCTCAGAAGCTGACCAAGAAAGGCGTGTTCGGATTATCGATCGCGCAAACGGCTCCAGATCTGGGCTGGTCGAGCTGGGGGCTGCAGTACAACGCGGCAGGACATCTTGCGGTGACGGAGGACTGGTCCAAAGCGGATGTGAACAATGACGGATACAAGGCGCTCCTGGATTTTTACCAAAAAGCCTACCAGTCCGGCGTCATGCCGAAGCAGGCTCTGGCCGGATATGCAGATATCAAGCCTTTCGGTGAGGGCAAGATTGCCATCCAGATTTGCGGTTCCTGGGCAATCGGACAGCTTCGCAACACGTATAAAGATATGGTTGGTAAAGTGGGGATCGCACCAATGGCATCGATGGACGGCGATTTGACGAAACCGACGGCAACGCTCGGCGGCTGGTCGCTGGCAGTTGACGGGAAATCCAAGCATCCGCAGGAATCGGCCGATTTCATCTCATACCTCCTCGCGGGTGATCCGAGCATCATGATCGACTTTTTCAAGACGTCCCAATTCTCCAAGTTCTCCCCGCGCAAATCGGTGGACGAAGCGATGAAGTCCGATCCGGATGCATCGAAGGATGCATGGCGTTCGCTGGTCTCCGAACAGATCATACCTTACTCCCAAGCGGAGCCAATCTATCCATGGGACATCAGCTTCGCGCTCGCCACCTCCATTGAGTCCGCAATGAAAGGAACGTCAGTGGACAAAGCGCTGGAGAAAGCGGAGAAGGATATTAACGATTTCATTACCAAAAACAAGCTTGCCGGCACAAATCCGAAAAATTAGCGCTTAGGCGGCCATCGGGGATCAACCCTTCAAATACGGATATCCGATTTCGGATGGCTGCCTCATCCTTAGGTCATGGTGGTGACTCTATATGTTTAAGAAAAATTTCCGGCAGGATAACGGAGTGGCTTATTTGCTTCTCGCACCCATCGTCATTCTGCTAACGATCTTTGTCATCATACCTTTCTTCTATGCCCTGCGAGTGAGCTTCTATAATTGGAGCTTCTACCAGGATTCCACCTTTGTGGGCTTACAGAATTTCTATATGGTGCTGACGGATGACCTCTTTCTCCAGTCCATCTGGGTAGGGCTCAAGTTTGCCCTTATGGTCGTTCCGACGATGCTGATTCTCTCGTTTCTGTTCGCCAACATCATTAAGAACCTGGGCTCCGGCTTCGCTAGCGTCGTGAAGACCTCCGTGTACATCCCAACCATCATTTCCGGGATCGTGGCATCGGTCATCTTCGTTTTTATCTTCGATTATGCCGGCGGCTTAGCCAATTATATCATCGGACTGTTCGGATATGAGCCGAAAGCTTGGCTTGCGGATGTGGCTACGGCGCTGCCCAGTATCGCCGCTCCTGCCGTATGGCTGGGCTTCGGTCTCACAACGCTGATCATGCTGGCAGGTCTTCACGATATTCCGAAGAGCTACTATGAGGCTGCGGAACTGGAGGGAGCGGGCACCTTTGTCCGCATGTGGTACATCACGATTCCGCTCATGCGCAATGTGATTCTGTATCTGCTCGTAACCGGATTTACGGCGCAAATCTCACAGTTCGAGCTGTCCCTCGTCATGACGGGCGGCGGACCGCTAAGCGAGACCACAACGCCGAACCTGTATATCTTGAACCATTTCCGCAACGACGTCATGGTCGGCAATTCCATCGCGGCATCACTGCTGTTGTTCGTGGTTCTGGGCAGCATCTCGGCCATCATCTTCAGAGTATTGAATTCGGAAAAAGCGATCGACGGTTAGGGAAGACAGGAGGATAACTTGATGAAAACGTTCAACGGAGTTCAGAAAACATTGATGACACTTTTGACCGGTCTGGTGACAATTATGGCTCTGTTCCCGCTGCTGTGGGTCATCATCGCCGGGTTCAAAGACAAGGCGGAGGTGCTTGCCACGCCGTTCCGATTCTTCCCCAAGAAGTGGATGGTTCAGAATTATACGGACATTCTCGGCGATTCGGCCTTCATTCAGTCGATGCTCGTCACATTCGGGGGCGCGGTATTATTTGCAGCGCTGAGCTTGGCCGTCAACGCTACGGCGGCATACGTCTTCGCCAGGCTCGAATTTCGGTTCAAGACGTTTCTGTGGGTCTACGTCATCATCACCATGTTCATTCCCGGCATGGCGATCCTGCTGACCTCTTTTATCGTGGTGAATGAGATGGGCATGCTCGATACGCTTGCTGTGCTCGTATTGCCGGGGATTGCTTCTGCGGGTCATATGTTCTTCATCCGCCAGTTCTATCTGAATATTCCAATGGCCTTGGAAGAGGCGGCACTGATCGACGGAGCGGGCAGGATCAAGATCTTTACCCATATTTTCATTCCCATGTCGTTCCCGGTCTTTGTCATTGTAGGCATCGGCTCCTATTTGGCCTATTGGAATTCCTTCGTATGGCCGACGATGACGGTTACCAACCCGGAGCTGTTTCAGATTATGCAGTATTTGTACACCTTCCGTTCCGAGCGTGCAACGGAAATGGGCATGCTGATGGCCGGATCGGCGCTTTCCTGTTTGCCGACCATTGTCCTGTTCCTCTTCTTCCAGAAGCACATCATTTCAGGAATCAAAATCTCCGGATTGAAATAGCGTTTCAATGCGAAAAAGTGGAGGTGGCGGATGATTATCATTGAGAACAGACGCATTCGGGTTGAGATCAGCGAGCATAACGGAACGATCCAAGCTGTTCGCGATCGCTTAAAGGGGATCGATTATATCGCGGACTCCGGCCGTGGCGATGCGGATCCGTTTCGACTTGAGACAGACGCGGGGGTTAGCAGTTCTTTTCAAAAATTTGAATGGAGTTGGGAACGTGCGGCATCCGGGCAAAATCAAGTTCGATTATGCTGGCACACGCAGGAAGGCATGGTCGTAACGTCGTCCGTAACACTCATGGCGGAAGAGAACGGTATTGAATTCAAATGCGGGGTTGATAACCACTCGGAAGACAGGGTGCTAAGCCTGGAATATCCGGTTGTCCCGAACATGGCCACGATTACGGAAGATGGCGAGGAGGATTATATTGCCCATCCCTTCGCGACCGGATTTGAGGTTAACGATCCGATGAAGGTTTTTGAAACGAACGGGATCGGGTTTCGTTTTATGCCTTACCCCGAAAGCTTCTCGGGGGCGACGATGCAGTTCTTTACCTATTACGGCAAGGGCAGGGGCGGGCTGTATTTCGCGGTGCTGGACGGCGAAGGCCATCCGAAATGGCTGAATTTCTACAAGAACGGGAATGGCATGCTGGAAGGCTCTGTGATCCATGGCTGCAGCGATATGCGACCCGGCAAAGGGATACGGCCTCATTACCCGATACAGGTGTCGCTTCTGTCAGGAAGCGGGTGGTACGAAGCTGCTGACCGATACAAGAGCTGGGCCGTAAGGCAGAAGTGGTGTTCACGCGGCAAGCTTTCGGGCAGGGCAGCGAAGGAGGGCAGTCAATGGCTGCATGAGGACATGGGAGCAGCGACCTTCGGAATCAATGCGGGATCGAACCGCACGGCCTGGATTCAGAAGTATCATGACAGCATCGGAACGCCGATGTTTCACATTCTGGGCCCCGACTGGACGCATCGGCCGCAGACGTTCGGCAGCGGCGTGCCGGGAGGATATGACGATTGGTTCCCGACCCGCTTCAACCCGGAGAACATCGCCCTGATTCGAAAGCTGGGCCATCGCTTCGCCCCGTTCGAGTTCGATTATTTATATCATTTTGACGGAGCTGACGGAGAGCTTGGCAAGGAAGCAGAACAGAAATTTCCCGAGTTGAAAAAAAGCGTGGATGCATACCGCTTCCCGTTCCTCTGTCCGGCCCATCCGTATACCCATGATTTTCATGTGAAACGGGATGCGGCGCTGCAGCGAAGCGACGATATCGATGCGATTTACTATGATATCTCCGCCAACAACATTCTAAAGGTCTGCATGGATGAAAACCATGGTCATCCGGTGGGAGCAGGCAGCATCATCGAGGAGGCCTACCGGTGGAACTATGCGGATACGAAGGCGGCCATGTACGAAATCGCGGAACGTTACATCCCCATGGGCACCGAGATGATCAATGAGACGATGCTCGATCTGATCGACTACTATCAGGCGCGGGCCGGAGGGCAGCCCGCAGCGCCGCTTGAAGGGTGGCCGATCCGGGAGCTGTTAAAGTCAGGCGATGCCCGCCTGATCCCGATGTTCACATACGTGTATCATGAGTACGGCGCGCTGAGATTGGACGGCTGGGGCAAGCTGGCGGAGGAAATCGGGGAGCTGTACTATTTTACGGTGGCACGCACGTATATCTGGGGCGGTTTATACGAATTGAATTACGAATACAGTCCGATGGAGGCGCTGGACGGAATCGAAAATACGGCGGCGGAGCATTACTACCCGTTTGATCCTCGCGAGTATGCCTTTTCGACGGAGCGGGCCGAGTATTTGGCGCTGTATGCACGGCTTCGGACCGGAGCGGCGAAGGCGTACTGGTCGTATGGGACCATGCTTCGGCCCCTCTCCTTCGACAGCCCGCAGACTTCTATGAAATGGTTTCATTATAACCATGGCAAGGAAACGCCGGAATATAACAATGCAGGAGAATTGTTGACCGATTCCGTTATCCATGCGGCATGGCAGAATGAGCAAGGCGATGTTGGCTTGTTCTTTGCGAATGTGACCGAAGCGGAGCAAATGATACGTATAGATCTTCGACCGGAAGACTACGGGAAAACGGCAGTGAGCGGGCGGCTGTTCACGCTTACGGGAGAGCAGGCCGTTGATTGCGATCCGCAGCAAGATGATCGGCGCTTGCTCTCGCTTCCAGCCCGAAGCATCGCGATGCTGGAGTTGACCTAGCCTTGAACTCGAGAATATAGATATTGCACGGCCGCTTGAGAGCGATAATGTGAAGGAGGGTATCTATAATTTTATGAAGAAGATGACGACAGGTGTTCTCGCCTTTTCCATGATATTCGCTTCCACTTGGGCGGGCAGCGCCGAAGCGCTGACGCCAGAAGGCACGAAGATGATCGCCCGGGTTACAGGTGCAACGCCTGCCGGAGAGACCATGCCGAATCCGAATCAAACCCACATGAACTACGATGTCGGCGGGACGGATTTAGGCATCGTGTGGGATAAGGGCGGCGGCGAATATTTCATTGCTTTCGGCGATACCAACGATACGGCAGGCAACTGGAACCGAAGCAATGTGCTGGCCATTTCATCGGATACGAATCTGGAGGATGGTCTTGCATTCTCAACAATGATTCAGAGCAAGCCAGGCCACGCCAAGGAAATTCTTCCCTCCAAAAAAATCAACAATGATGAAATGACGGTCATCCCGACGGCAGGCGTAACCGTTGGCAACAGGCATTATATCCATTACATGTCCGTCAACCACTGGGGCCCAGCCGGCCGATGGTATACGAATTACTCCGGCATCGCTTACTCGGATGACAACGGACAGAACTGGACCAAGAGTCCCTCCGCCCGCTGGTATAACAACACGTCAACCTGGAACAATCCTTTTCAAATGGCAGCGTTCCTTAAGGACAGCGGATTCGTGTATATGTATGCTACGCCGAACGGCCGCTTTGGGGACGTATATCTTGCACGGGTACCGGAGAATGGGCTGCTGAATATCGGGGATTATCGTTATTGGGACGGAAGCGGCTGGTCGGCGGCCCAGTCTGCAGCCCGGCCGGTGGCGATCGGTGTGGCAGGCGAGATGTCCGTAGCTTACAACACCCACTTCAAACGGTATATCATGACCTATCTGAACGAAGATCGGCAGGCGATCGTCATGCGGGATGCGGCAACGCCGATCGGTCCATGGAGCGGAGAGAAAATTTTGGTGCCTGGAGATTTCACGGGCCTTGGTCAGTACAATGCGTATATGCATCCGCTGTCCAATAACGGGCCTGAGCTGTATTTTATCATGTCCACCTGGTACCCGGATTACAATACCCATCTAATGAAAACTACGCTGACCCCTGACATGCTCGGCGATAATATCATCTCGGACCCGGGCTTCGAAACGCAGAGAGAAACGCCGGTCATGGCCCCATGGTATGTTACGGGCGAAGGCGGCTTGGACCGCCAGCTCGGAAATGCCCGAACCGGTGAGAATAATGGATATGTACGCAACGGCAGCGGCTGGAACGCGATCAAGCAGCGGGTGGTTGTGCAGCCGTATACCAACTATACCTTGAAGGGCTGGGTTCGTACGTCCAGCAACAATACGAAAGGCCACTTCGGGGTTAGGGAGCCAGTTGATGGGGCCGTTATTAAGGAAACCTCCTTTGCTCAATTGAGCGATTATACGGAACTGACCGTGACCTTTAATTCCGGGAACCGTTCCGTCGTGGAATTGTATACGGGATTGTGGGCAAACGGAGACACCTGGCTTCAGGTTGACGATATGTCCCTGGTGAAGGATTTGAATCTCGTGGGTCATGCCGGATTTGAATCCCAATCCTCTTCAAGTCTGTCGTCGCCTTGGTATTCGAACGGAACAGCCGGGGTAGACCGTAATCTTGGATTTGCACGCACCGGGGCAAACAACGGATATGCAAGGGCAAGCAGCGGTTGGAATGCGATCAAGCAGGAGATTTTTGTCGAGCCGGATACCGAATACACTTTATCGGCATGGATCCGTACTTCAGACAACAATAACGACGGATATTTTGGCGTAAGGCAGCTTGGCGATGGTCCGGTATTAAGTGAAATTTCATTTCAGAACATCCCTGGATACGCCCTGAAGACAGTTCGCTTCAACTCGGGCCAGTATCATAGTCTGGAGATTTACGCCGGGATGTGGGCCACATCGGATACGTGGATTCAGGTTGACGATTTCAGCGTGGTTAAGAATTGACGAAAGTGGCCGAGAGACCGGAAAGAAGGGAGACATGCATGAAACGATTACCGGATTCTTTTGTGAAGCAGTGGGTTTACGACGATATCGGGCAAACGGCGCCGGAGGTAAGCCTGCATCAGCTGGATAAAGAGACGATCCACTGCGTGCTGACATTCGAGCTGGAGCAGACGATTCAACAGGATGACTGGCAGATGCGTTTGGAGCCGGCATTCCTGCCACATTTTCACTGGGCGCCTCATTTAACGCCGACTTCCCGTCATGTGATGGACCAGCATTGCTTTCGTTCGCCCGCGCTCATCGTTCATGACGATACAAAGACGCTCATGCTCATACCGGATCTGGATCTGATCACGAAGGATGCAGACGCTCGTTGGTACATGGACCTGGATGCCCCTAATAACCAACTTGTCTTGGGAATGAGCCGAACTCGGGTGAGCGAGCATGTGCTGTTTGAGAAAGTGAATGGCGCTTCATATCCTTCCGGAACGATACGGTTCGGTTTCTATTTGAAAATGGCGGATCATGATCAGGCCGGATTGAACCCCTGGCGATCGTTGCTGCAGTTTTTATGGGATCGATGGGGCCATGCCCAATTCGGTCAATCGATCCGTGAGGAGGTCCGCCTAGACAGCTATGTAAGGCATGCTTATGATTGGGCTTTTCGCAATTGGAAAGACACGGTCTGGCAGGAATTCGAATGGGACGGACGGAACGTAGGCGCACCGGTATTTATTGCCGATGTGAGTCAAAGTCCAAATTATCCGGGCGTGCCGAACGAAAGGGAGAGTCGATCGATCTGGAATCAGGCCTGGTTCAGCTCCCTTCGCTCTGCTCAAGGCATCTACCGATACGGTATGGAACAGAACGATCCGGAGCTGGTTCGCAAGGCCAGGCTTATGAAGGAGCTTGCGCTGGCGGCCCCGCAGCGAGGCGGGTTCTTTCCCGCCGTCATCGCAACGGAGATGAAGCGGGTGATGGTAGATGGACAGCAGGTCAATCGGTCCGGGAGCTGGGCGTTTGCCTACTGGGGAAATTCCAATCGCAACCCGGTCGACCCTTGGGGGGCCATCGCTGCAGCACCTTATCATGTGCTGGATATGAGCTGGACGGCGCTGCTCATGCTTCGCTGGCATGATGAGCTCGAGCCGGATCCAAGGCTGATGGCATATGCCGCGCGCTATGCGGATGCGCTCGTGGCCCTCCAGGACGGGAAGGGATATTTTCCAGCATGGCTGGATCAGGATACGTTAGCGCCGCTGGATATCCTTCGGGAGTCCCCGGAAACGTCGCTCTCCGTCACATTTTTGCTTAAGCTGCACCAATTGCGCCCGGATTCCAAATACATGGAAGCGGCAGAGCAGGCGCTTAAGGTTGTTATCCAGGAGATCGTGCCGACCGGCAGGTGGGAGGATTTCGAGACGTATTGGTCCTGCTGCGGTTATGGGCGCGATGAGCTTCCAGGCAACAAGGTAGCTAGGAATAACATGTTCAAGCAGTGCAATTTCTCCATGTTTTGGACGGCGGAAGCGTTATACCATATGTATAAAACAAACGGTGACAAACGATATATGATCGTTGGCCAACGTGTGCTGGATGAAATGCTGATGACGCAGGCTTCCTGGCAGCCGCCCTATCTGTACGTCGACGTAGTAGGCGGATTCGGCGTCATGAACTGCGACGGGGAATGGAATGATGCCCGGCAAAGCCTGTTTGCTGAGCTGATTCTGCAATATGGCGTGGAGTTGGACCAAAAAGAATATATTGAGCGCGGGTTAGCCGCTTTGCAGGCCTCGTTCGTCATGATGTATTGTCCCGAAAACGAAAAAACAAAAGAGCAGTGGGAGCGGGCGTATCCTTTCTTTAACGAGAAGGATTACGGCTTCATGATGGAGAATTACGGTCATGATGGTGTTGTGGATGAGGAGGGGCGAGGCATGGGGACATTCACCATCTTCGATTGGGGGAACGGTGCGGCAGCTGAGGCTTACCTGCGGATTAAGGACCGTCTGGGTCAAACGTTGAAAGAGCGGTACGGATACGATATCACATACTAAAAGGAGCGATAACAGATGATGAACTTTAATGGACTTAATATGCACCTCGGAAATTTATCCCGGCTGTCCAATGCGCAGACGAGATCCATCAGCGCGGAGAATTTTACCGGTGAAAAAGGAAAGGGCGGAATGGCCACCGACGGCACGGGCGCAGCGGCTTCCAGGGACTTGGGCGTGGGCTGGAAGGTCTCTCCTTCCGTGGAGATTTTACCGGGCGAAACGTTTACGATGGGTGACATTCAGGGTCCCGGGGCGATTCAACATATCTGGCTTACGTGCCATCCGACGCTGTGGCGCAATCTGATTATCCGCATGTATTGGGACGATGAGCAGGAACCTTCGGTTGAGGTGCCCGTCGGTGATTTGTTCTGTAACGGATGGGGCGAGCGCAGCGATGTCAATTCAATTCCGGTTGCCGTGAATCCGGCCGGCGGCATGAACAGCTACTGGCAGATGCCCTTCCGCAAGCAAGCCCGATTGACGATGGAGAACCGTGCGCCGGAAAAGGCAGTCCTTTACTATCAAATTGATTATACGCTGACGGACATCCCGGAAGATGAGGCATATTTTCACGCGCAGTGGCGGAGAACGAATCCCGTTCCTTATAAAGAAGTTTATACCATTCTGGATGGGGTGACTGGACACGGGCACTATGTAGGGACTTACCTCGCCTGGCAGGTGAACAATAACGGCTGGTGGGGCGAAGGCGAGATCAAGTTCTATATGGACGGGGATCAGGATTATCCGACCATATGCGGTACGGGCACGGAAGATTATTTTGGCGGGGCCTGGAATTGGGAGCAGCCGATTGGTACCTACCGAACCTACTCGACGCCATATTTGGGGATGCACCAAGTGCTGAAGCCGGACGGATTGTATCGAAGTCAGCAGCGTTTTGGCATGTATCGATGGCATGTCATGGATCCAATCCGCTTTCAAAGCGATCTTCGCGTGACCATTCAGGATCTTGGCTGGAGGTCCGGAGGGAGGTATCTTCCGCAGCAGAGCGATATTGCATCGACGGCATTCTGGTATCAGGCCGAGCCCCATGCGCCATTTCCAGAGCTTCCGGGTAATGATGAGCGGGAGGTTATATAAAGAGGAGCTATTGCTTACCTGCCGGTAAGGTGATAGTGTGAATCCATGGACCCTTTTGCGGGAGCATATGGCGTTTCCATGGTTGTTAATGGAGGATAGGATGGACAAACATACGATTTATACGATTGCTGAACGGGTAGGCGTATCCCCTTCTACGGTGTCCAGAGCCTTGTCGGGAAGAGGTTACTGCAGTCCAAAGACGAAGAGCAAAATTCTGGCGGCTGCGAAGGAAATGAACTATGCGCCCGATCATGCAGCGAAGATGCTGAAAATGAGACAAACCAACAAAATTATTTTTGCCGTGCCCGATATATGCAACCCTTTTTATTTCGATATGATCAACGGAATCAATCAGGTGCTGGAAGAGCATGATTACCTGATGATTCTGTTTTACACCAAGCATAGGCTCCAGGAGGAGATGAAGGCGATCCAAACCCTGCGGGAAAATGTGGCCGACGGCATGATCATGGTGTCCTTTCATTTCGGTGAAGAGAATATCGGGGCCATCAATGCGCTGCAAGCACCTGTCGTGCTCACGAATAAATATGTCTCGCCGGAAGGGAATGACCGCTTCGATTATGTGTATGTGGACACGTATGACGGAATCAAGCAAAGCACGGAGCATCTGATCCGTCAAGGCCTGCGTTGCATCGCCTATATGGGCGGCAATCTGAGCGAGCAGACCGGCCATGAGCGGTTCTGCGGGTATCGGGATGCGATGCTGCAAGCGGGGCTCCCATTGCTGCCTCGTTTTATCGCCGAATCCGATTATACTGAAAGCGGCGGTTATGCGATGGCAAAAGCGTGGCTTCAAGGGCCCGACCATCCGGAGGGCATTGTCGCCGCGAACGATTTAATGGCAATCGGGGTCATGAAGGCCTGCGAAGAAGCCGGTCTTCGCATTCCCCATGACGTTGCCGTTGTGGGCATGGATAATCTGGACCTTGCCTCCCGCGTATATCCCAAGCTGACGTCCGTTGCCTTGCAGCAGGAGGAAATCGGCCGCAAGGCAGCCCAAATCCTGATGGATCGCATGTTGGGAATACCGAGGGAAGAGCGGGCCGTGAAATTGATGCCGCAGATCGTCGTGCGGGATTCCAGTGTAAGGATTTGAAGAGAGAATCGTGTGTAGTGAGAATGGCCGTGCACATAGTAACCGTTACCATTCCCATGAACGCTCATCGTTAGCTGATATAAAATTTAACTGACATGGAGATGAACCGTCCCTCGCAGTGAATCTGCGCAGTGGACGGTTTTTTGTGTTTCGACGAACAACCATGGTACAACCGGAAATGGGCAATGGTTTGTTTTTGGAGTAATTATTATTACGTTTTGGAGTAATTTTATATTGACTCTAAGAGTAATTTGAAATACCTTATAAAGTAACAGAGTAAATATGAGACATGAAATGGCCACTCTGATTACGGCTGTGAAGGGAGAAAGTTGATGTCACAGGTTCATATGTTACAACCGGATATTCATACGCTTCATGGATTTTTCAGCAGGGAACTGGAGCCCGCCCTATACATACAATCTGGGGATACTGTCATGTATCAAACCTTAGATGCGGGTTGGGGACTGGAGAAGCGTGCTGCCCCAGGCGCGGCGAGAATGAAGTTTACGAAGCGCAGTCCGGAGCGGCAGGAGGAGCAGTTCGGGCATGCGTTATTGGGTCCCGTCCATATTCAAGAGGCTAAACCTGGGCTTACGTTGGAGATTCAGATCAACGAGATCGTTCCCGGATCTTGGGGATGGACCTCTGCCGGAGGTTATCCGAGCTATTGGAACGAGAAGCTGGGCATGGCCCATGCCAAGGAAGTGACGCTGGACTTTGAATTGGATCCCAAGACCATGACAGGCAGAAGCCAGTTCGGAAATTTCAAGTATAGCGTCGGCCTGAAGCCGTTTATGGGGATCATGGGCATGCCGCCGAATGAAAAAGGTCAGCATACGACTTTTGCACCGCGCCCTTGTGGAGGAAATCTTGATTGCAAAGAATTAACGGCCGGCAGCACCTTGTATCTGCCGATCCCGGTGGATGGCGGGCTGTTCTCAACAGGGGATGGACATGCGGCTCAGGGAGACGGCGAAGTTAGCGGTCCCGCCCTGGAATGCCCCATGGAGAAGGTGAGTCTAACCTTTCATGTCCGAGACGACATGCCCATCACGATGCCCAGGGCCAAGACAAGTACCGGCTGGCTTACGATGGGGTTTCACGAGGACCTGGACGAAGCCATGTGGATGGCATTAAGCGGGATGCTTGATCTCATGACCGAGCTTTACTCTATTTCAAGAACGGAGGCGTACGCCTATGCCACCTTGACGGTCGATCTAAGGGTAACCCAGATCGTGAACACATGTAAGGGCGTGCACGCATTTTTACCTTTTGGGGCATTGAGGTAACACTTCATAGATAAATGTTAATTTTTAAGGAGGTCTAATGCATGCAGTTATACGAGACTATGGTCAATAACCAAGGGGTACATATTCATGTGACGGAGGTACATCGGGATCTTAGGAACGAACAAACCTCACTGGTCGTCATCCCGGGACTGTCCGAGTCGGCCGAGGATTATATCGCCATCATGGAAAAGCTGTCGCCCAGGCATATTGTTATCATTACGCTTCGCGGCCGGGGCCGAAGTGATTCGCCTGCTTCGGGCTATACGCTCGAAGACCATATCAGCGACATCGATGCGGCGATTCGTCATCTTGAACTTGAGCATTTCGTAATCATGGGATATTCTCGAGGGGTGTCCTATCAATTAGGCTACGCCGTTCAGAATCCGGAACGGATTCAAGGTTTGATCATCGGGGACTATCCTGCGGTTCATACCCGGCTCCCTGCGGGATGGGTGGAGTTCTTTGCGTCGCTGCCCCCTTGGAGAGGAAAGAAGCTGTCTGAACGTATGAAAACATCGGCTTTACAGGCACTGCAGCAGGAATCGGCTAAGGTAGAAATGTGGAACGACCTAACTAGACTGACTTGCCCAGTCCTTATTATCCGTGGCGTAAAACCACAACCCGGGTTATCATTAGAAGCAGTGGAACAATATAAGCTTGCGCTGCCTCAGGCAAACATCGTGGCGTTCGAGGAGCACGATCACAATATTTTTGAACCGGATGTGGATGTGTTTGTCCGCCCCGCAGACTCTTTTCTAAAAAGAGATTAGGAAGAACCATCAATCAATCACTTAAAAAAGGGTGTACGCACTTGGACAATCTGAAGCTGAATGTATCACTTTTACGACAAAGAGTTCCGAACTTGACCAGCGCAGCCAAATCCGTGGGATTACGGCCGGCCACGGTCTCCAACCTATGTACAGGAAAAATTCCCGTTGGTCGGGCGGAAGTCCGCACCATTGCCGCATTGGCATCTCTGGCAAAATGCAGTCTGGATGAACTGATTCTGCGTGGAGAAAGTGTGGAGATGATTGAAACCGGCATCAAACCGCTTGATCTATTTGCTCCTTTGACAAAAGGGGGTACCGTAGGTCTGGTCGCCCGTCCCGGAATGGGCCAACTGGTGCTGCTTGGTGAGTTGTTTCATCACTTCAAGAAGGAAGGGTATATGACGATTTTGCTAAAGCCGGAAGGCGAATATCCAGAGCTGCTGGACATGCTGAATGACGTAGAACGGGTAGCTTATTCTATAGAAGAAACCTATTCCATTGTGGCGAATGCGAATACCGATCATGAGATTGTGTTTGCAGCGGACAGGGAGCACGTCTTGACCGGCAAAATCTATGATCTTCAGGAACGTTTTCAACAAGAGGGCATACAGCACATCACGACGTTTCTTGTGGACCTCAAAGGTGCGGCTGTGGATGAAGACATGCCTTACGGCCCGCTGGAGACGCTGTGGTATTTCGATGCCGATCTGGCGGCAAGACATATGTTTCCTGCCGTGAACCCGTTATACTCTACCTCTTCCGTATCGGAAGGCGTTCACCTGGATCAGGTTCATTTAGCGGTCCAACAGCGGGCCCAGAAGCTGCTGCGCCGTTATCGCGAGCTGCGTTCACTGGTTCAAGCACGAGGATTGCAGTCCATTCCGGCATCCGAGACAGAGGTTTATGAGCGGGGAGCACGGCTTGAGGCGTATCTGACGCAGCCTTTTTACGTTGCGGAGGCTTATACCGGTTTACCGGGCGAGCGAGTGCATTTGCAGGATACGCTGCATGATGTTCAAGCTATTTTGAATGGCAGCATGGATCATCGATCAGTGGAGAGTTTATCCTGGATCGGGACGCTGAAATAGCGATGTATTCATTAAAAGTCGAATTCTCGTAGTTTGTTTATCGGGAATATCGGCTTTTTTGCATGATTCCGCATAATATAATCCGTATGTCCCATAGCTGTTAAGAAAAGGCCAGTATATAATATGTGCTAGTCTGTATCGTGCGGATGGCAGTAAGGTTGCACTGGACAACAGAAATGCCATGCTTGTACGGGACACGAGACCATACATAAAGGAGAAATGGGCATGAAGAGAAAAGGTTGGCTTATCGCATTCGCAGCGGCATTATTGTTAACACTTATCGTAGTACCGGTTCAGCAGTCTTTCAGCGCAGAGGGCAATCCAACGGCAACCGCCATTACACAGAGTGCTCTGAACGATCAGTTCCACTTGGATCATGTCGTTAAGATTTACGTACCTTCAACGGTAAAGGGTGACATTCCGATTACGGATGCAGCTCATCAGAAGTTTGTCGACCAAACGCTTACGAAGCTGTCCGGCTGGTTTGGCGGGGCAACTGCGATTCCGGGCGAAGGGGCATGGGTGGACAATAACAAAACCCTGATCAAGGAAAAAGTAACGATTGTGTACGCGTTTGCCGAGAAGCTTGATAAGGACTCGCTTAATCAAGTGGTGGACTATGCGAAGAAGCTTAAGGACGATTTGTCGCAATCCGCGATCTCACTCGAGGTTGACGGCAAATTGTATTTCATCGAGTAGTTGATTCTCGAATCAGCGATGTGCTAATCAGAGGAGGTCTTCCTGCTGTCTGTCATGGCAGAAGTGGGAGACCTCCTCTTTATTGCGTTTGGACTATTAATAAAGAAATCTCCACAGATAAAAGGTGGCGTAGGATTCCCAGTTCGCCCATGCTGCCGATAGCTGCAGTATTTCCTTCTTCGTCGGTTTCGCCTCCAAGCCGAGCAGATGTTTGATGGCATTGTGCAGACCGACATCATCGATAGGAAATGCCGCCGGCATTCGCAAACAGCGCATCAGCACATAGTTGGCCGTCCATGGTCCGATCCCGCGGATGCTGACTAATTGTTTCTCCGCTTGTTTTAAGCTGCCTGCTTCAAGCAGCTGCTCCTTCGTCAATTTCCCTTCGACCATAAGCTGAGCGACTCCAATAAGATACTCGCCTTTTTTTACGGTCATACGAAGCCCGTCCAGGTCTTCAACAAGCAGATGTGCTATGTCCTCAGGTCTTGGGAAAATCCAATAAACCTCTCCTTCACACTCCACGCGGCGGCCGAAGGCTTCAACGAAACGTCTTTTTAACGTATAGGCATAGGCCAGGTTAATCTGCTGCCCCAGGATGCCCCAGCACAAAGCCTCGAACAGATCGGGAATGCCCATGTTGCGAAGTCCATAGAAGGATTGAACGGCTTGACTGAGCAATGGATCTGCTTCCGCCATGTTATAGAACGGTACGAGATTGGTATTCAGATCGAACCAGTCCCGGACATAACCCGCTACTTCCGCCCGCTTGCAGGGATCGGAGGGGGCCGTATTCCCCAAAAACCGAACAAGGATTGCTTGCTCCTGAGGCTCCGCGCTGACTTCAATCACAGCGATGTCACCCTCAAGTGGGATAGCCCGGTAGATGCTGTCATTCCGGATATGATAAAGACATTCGTTCGGCGATCTTTGCAAATAATTGAGGTTCTCCGTAAAACTGAACTCCTTCGGTACGAAAAGCCTGATGGCTTTGGCATGATCTTCCCAGCTGTCCCGGGGGAGATGATTCTCCATTGTATATGGCTTATCGTCATGGTTGTGGTTTGGCACCTGCATCTTCATCGTTTCCTTTCGCACTCGAACTCTTCTATACTAGTTGTACCATAAACGTAGACCGTATAATTTTGTTATCTTGCTCTTCTATTCCAAAAAGCGTACAACAGGATTATCCTGTGGTTATAATGTTAGCGGAGGTGAGGAAACGTGGCAAACCGAATACAACCGACCGAAGCCCAGTGGAAGGCCATTATCAACAACGACAAGGATAGTGACGGCAAGTTTTTCTATGCAGTGCAGACAACGAAAATTTTCTGCAGGCCATCCTGTAAATCCAGACCCCCGAAGTTTGAAAATGTGCGCGTGTTTCAATCGGCGGATGAAGCGAAAGCCGAGCGCTTCCGGCCATGCAAAAGGTGCAAGCCGACGGGCGAGCGTTTACCGGACCATGAATGGATTGAACTTGTCACCGAGTATATCGATAAACACTATACGGATCATTTGTCGCTTGATGTCTTGGCCGATGTGAGCCACGGCAGTCCGTACCATCTGCACCGGATATTTAAGCGCGTCAAAGCTCAGACCCCGATGGAATACATTCAGGATTACCGGATCGGCAAGGCCAAGGAGCTCCTGACAAATTCCAGCTTGGCCATTTCGGATATCGGCCATAAGGTGGGCATGGAGAATACGGCTTATTTTATCACGTTGTTTAAGAAGAAGACGGGGATGACGCCCCTTAGTTATCGCGGGAAATATTTGAAAAATACAAATGCGGAGGTGCAAGATCATGAAATCCCATCATTCGATTACCATTAACTGGACCCAACTGCGTCATGATAACTGGAACGTATACATCGCGGCGACGGAGCAGGGCTTATGTTACGTCGGATCACCGGATAAACCTTTAACAGAGCTGGAGAACTGGGTACAGGCGAAATTCCCTGGCTGTGAACTCGTGCAGAACGATGAAGCCATGCAGCCGTATGCTGCCGAGTTGGTGGAGTATTTTCAGGGGAAACGCGCTCGGTTTGAGGTGGCTATGGATTGTAAGGGGACCGCGTTTCAAATGGCGGTATGGAATGCGCTGTGCCAGATCCCGTATGGACAAACCTTCACGTATTCGGACATCGCCAACCAGATTGGAAAGCCGGCAGCTGTTCGAGCTGTAGGAGCGGCTATTGGGGCTAATCCGCTGCTGATAACCGTGCCTTGTCATCGGGTAATTGGCAAAAGCGGTGCATTGACCGGGTATCGCGGGGGGCTGGCCATGAAGACCCGGCTGCTGGAGCTTGAGGGTGAGCGAGCCAGGATGAGGGAGAAGGTGAATAATGCCTAATTCATTGCCGCAACGCATAGCAGGGCTCGATTGGACGGGGATACAAGGAGCTTTGGATGAGCAGGGATATGCGGTTGTTCCAAAGCTGCTGCTGCCTGACGAGTGTGCGGAGATTATCAACACTTATTCGGAAGAGGAGCGGTTTCGCAGCACGATCAATATGGTTAGGCACCGGTTTGGGCTAGGAGAGTACAAGTATTATCAAGCACCGCTGCCAGAATCGCTGCAGCAGCTTCGGGAAGGCTTTTATCCTGAGCTTGCGTTGACCGCTAACCGCTGGTTGACGCAGCTTGGACATGAAGAGAGATATCCGGTGAGCCTGGATGAATTTCTTGGCATGTGCCATGCGCAGGGGCAAGAGCGTTCGACGCCGTTGATTTTGAAATATGAAGAAGGCGGCTATAATTGCTTGCATCAGGATTTGTACGGAGATGAATTTTTCCCGTTTCAAGTGGTGTTTGTTCTGAATGAGAAGGAAGTCGATTACACGGGAGGAGAGTTTCTGCTCATCGAGCAGCGGCCGAGGGCACAGAGCCGGGGACATGTGATCACGTTGGAGCAAGGAGCGGGGCTAATCTTTCCGACCAACCATCGTCCCGTTCAGGGAACGCGAGGGTATTACCGGACCACGCTCCGTCATGGCCTCGGTACGATTACGTCGGGGACCCGATACAGCCTCGGGATTATTTTTCATGATGCAAAGTAGAGGGGCGCGTGTGTCCACTCATTCATTATGGGATGTGAGGAGAGAAATAGTATAATAGAAGAAAGTGTAGGAATGGGGTGTCCCAGGTGAAACAAGAAGTGCTCTACAAAACGCCGAAGACCCTGCTCAATAAAGGAACGGGATTCCTGAATGGATACAGCCATACCTTGAATCCGTATACGGGCTGCACCTTCGCTTGTTCTTATTGCTATGTCCGGCAAATGCCGGTATCGATGTTCCGCAATCAGGAATGGGGAAGCTGGGTTGACGTTAAGGTTGAATCTGCTGCTATCCTCCGAAAAGAACTGAAGCGTGCCAAGTCCAAGGGACCTGTCACGATTTTCATGTCTTCCAGCACCGATCCTTACCAGCCGATTGAGGCCAAGGAAGAAGTGACTCGTGCTTTGCTCGAGGTGATGGTCAGCGAACCGCCGGATTTTCTGCTCGTACAGACGCGCAGTCCGTTGGTCCGGAGGGATATAGATCTGCTGCAGCAGTTAGGAGAACGCGTGCGGGTAAGCATGACGGTCGAGACGGACCGCGAGGAGATGCGCAAGCATTTTACGCCATCAGCCCCGCCGATCCAAGCGAGATTGAAAACCCTCGCACTCCTGAGGGACGCGGGAATTCCTGCCCAGGCAGCAATCGCACCCGTGCTTCCGAGTACGGAGGCTTTCCCACAGATCCTGCGGCCGCTTGTGAATCGCGTGTGCATCGACGATTATTTTATGGGGGATGGCAGTGGCGGGAAACGTACGAAGAGACTGCCTGTTCAGGCTCTGTACGAGGAGCTTGGGGAGCAGGAGTGGTACGATCCCGCTGCTTATCGAACGGTCTACGATCGATTTAGCCGGGAGTTTCCGGAAGAGCAGTTGTTTGTGAGCCAGAAGGGTTTTGAACCTTAAGGTGTAGGTTGGCAAGTTTAGAAGAGGATCCGTGATCCGTGGATTAGATAGATTATGATAGGTTTAGACAGAGGACCAGAAGTTCGTTTCTGGTCTTTTTTTGTCATGTCTGGCGGTAGATGATTATGGTATGATAGGCGAAAATAACCAGTCAAACGGTAGAGGAGCGAATGAACAATGAAGATGGATTTAACGGATAAAATTGCGTTAATTACGGGAGCCGCGGGCCAATTAGGGCGTGTCATGGTCAGAACCTTGGCGGACTGCGGCGCGGATGTGGTTATCCATTACCGGGGGAGCCAAGCCAAGGCAGAAGAGCTTCAGCGCGAAGTAGAGTCGATGGGAAGACGGGCTTTCCCCGTGCAAGCCGATGTGACGGATCAAGCTTCCGTGAATGCCATGCGGGATGCGGTGCTTGCACACTTCGGCGTGCTGCCCCATATCATTGTTGCCAATGCCGTTGAATCCTATCAATGGACATCCGTCTTGGAGCAAGCGCCGGAAGATTACGAGAGTCAGTTCCAATCCTGTGTCATGCAAAGCGTCTACCTGGCGAAGGCTTTTGTTCCTGCCATGATCGAGCGTCAAGGCGGCCGGTTCATCGGGATCAACACCGAATGTTCGATCCAAAACTTCCCGAGCCAATCGGCTTATGTAGCGGGAAAACGCGGCATGGACGGTGTCTACCGCGTGCTCGCCAAAGAGATCGGCGAGCACGGGATCACCGTCAACCAGGTCGCGCCGGGCTGGACGATCAGCGACCGTGATCGGGAGAACGGAACCGAACACAGCGCCTCCTATGAAGCCTCCGTTCCATTGAAGCGCCGCGGAACGGACCAGGAGATTGCCAATGCCGTGGCATTCCTGGCTTCGGACTTGTCGTCGTTCATTACCGGGGCATATATTCCAGTGTGTGGCGGGAATGTGATGGTGGGGATCTAGAGTTTCGGTAAATGGAGTGAGCTCAGTAGTGTCTATCAACTTGGTGGATTCTCATTGCGATGGGGATATACGAAGTTCGTGGATATGGAGTTATCGGAAATTCATGCCGCACAATAGTCGCATTCGCTCCTTTAAGCCTTTCGGGTTCGTGAATACTTACAACGATAGATGAAATCAACGGATTTAAGATTGAGTAAAAAAACCGAACAATCGTTCTTCATGTCATTGGTAGATGATGGTACAATAGGGAAAGACAATTGAATCTTGGGTGGGCATGGTTTCCCTTCGAAAGGAGGTGAAGCCATGGAAGTTAAAGATGCGTTGACGATCATGTTTCTGTTTGGATCGTTTATCCTTGCACTATTAACATACATCAATTCGAACAACAAGAGAAAGTAAAAACCCACCCCAAGATTAGCGCCGAAGGTGGGTCTTTATTCTGATCGCTTAGAAGGGAGTAAACCATCCAAGCCAATTGTTCAGCCGAGTGTTCCCGCACTCGGCTTCTTTGTAAATGATGATAACACAATTGGAAAAAGAAGTGAACCTGGAAAGAGTAATTTGGGTAATTGAAAACCAATATAAATAGCGTATTAAACACGTATTTATGGACATAAGATCATTCGTGAGTAGAATAGCGAAGCGTTAACTTCGTCTAACATCATTTTCAAGCATTGGTACATTCGCCCTCGGTCCAGCAGATGATACTAGCAAGGGAGTAGTGCAGCCGGACATATCCGACTTCGTCGGACGTCGTGCATTCGAGAACGTTAACTGGGGAAATGACAATTGGTGAGGCTATTTCAATTGACGATTCTAAAAAGTAAAACGGATGGAGTTGTTGCTTACTATGATATTCGTTTTAATCTTTGGACCACAAGCAGTTGGTAAAATGACAGTAGGTCAGGAACTTGAAAAAATTACAGGGTTGAAGCTTTTTCATAACCATATGAGTATTGAGTTCGTTACCCCTTTTTTCAGTTATAGTACTGCACCTGGAAAGAGGTTGGTGAGGTTAATCCGTAAAGCCATATTTGAAGAAGCAGCTAATAGTGACTTAAACGGATTGATTTTTACTTTCCTTTGGTCATTTGACAGCCGTGCAGATTGGGAGTATGTAGATGAGGTTTGTCATATCTTTGAATCAAAAGGTGGAGTAGTTTGTTTTGTTGAACTTGAGGCGGACATTGACATAAGACTAGAGCGTAATAAAAGTCCGAATAGACTTGAACATAAACCTACAAAAAGAGATATTGATTTCTCTGAAGGTAATTTACTAAATTCAATGGTCCAACACCGGTTGAACTCTCTTGATGGTGAAATCAAAAGAGAAAATTACATGAAAATAAACAATGCAGCTTTGAAGCCAGAGGAAGTCGCAAGTATGATTAAGCAAAGGTTTAAATTGTAGCTAAAGCTAGGAAAATTGGTCGCAGTATTTCAGATGTGATATAAATCGACCAATGATCATGTTGAAAACCCACGATATTGTCTAAGGTTTTTTTTTTAATTATATCGAAGCAAGCTTCGGCATCAGTTAGCACAGCATTCACGCTACGGACTGCTGTCGGGCCCTTTGGTCCACTCGAAGATTTTCTAGAAGAACCTTGCTGACAACCCTGCACCATCTAACCGCATTGCGGTCGGAAGATCTGGGAGGCTTAGATAAGAGAAACTCTATTAAGTATAAGGGAGGGAATTATGAAGTTCACTCATAAGAAGATCCATATTATTGGATCGACAGGAAGTGGAAAGACATATTTAGCTAGAGAGATTTCCAAACGATTACATATTCCTTTCTTTGAATTAGATGATATTGTGTGGAATGGTGCAGTCGGATTGAGTGGGAAAAATTCGCCGGAGGTCCGAGATAAAATACTTGAAGACATTATAAATAAAGAACAGTGGATTATTGAAGGGGTATATCACAAGTGGTTGGGACGAAGCTTCGAAGAAGCAGATGTAATTATCTTTTTATCACCTAGACCAATGAATAGAGCATTTAGAATTATAACTAGATTTATCAAACAGAGAACAAAACTGGAGAGATCTAAATACCAACAAACCTTAAAAGGGTTAATCGAAATGTTGAAATGGAATAGCAAATTTGATGCGGATAATAAGAAAAAGATACATGAAATGCTGGAAAAACATAAAGAAAAACTGATTGTAGTAAAGAGTAATAAGGAAATGATTTTGAGAGTAGCTTATGAATGTGACATTCTTTAGATACAAGAACGTTATGAGAACTCTATGCAAAGGAGAATAACATGGGATCTAGAATCATGCATTATTGTATTACTGCCCGTCTTGCTAAAGAATTAAAGATTGATGATAATCAATTTTTCTTAGGTGGTATTGCTCCTGATGTGAATAAAAATATGAAAACCCCTAAAACCATTTCTCATTTCGTAAGGACAAATAATGAAGAACAAATATTTGCCGATTATTTGGGATTTCATGAGAAATATCTGAGATATATGAGAGAACCATTTTATCTAGGTTACTTTTATCATTTAATATCTGATGTTATATGGGTTGAAGAAATTTATTACAAGAAAATAAAGTGGTTGCCTCAACCGGATAAAAAAGAAGCGCAGTTAAAGTATTATAGAGATTTTTGGAGACTCAATGGAAAATTGATTGATTATTATTCCATTGAATATAGACCGTTGGAAGTCAAGTCTATCGAGATAGAAGAGATTGATTATAGATACCTGCCAGAATTAGTAAAAGATTTAGAAAATGATTTTGCAATGAAAGATGAGGCGAAAGAACAAGAGTTGGAAATTCTTGAATTTGAAGAAGTCATTGATATTCTTGAAAGAACAGTAAAGGAATGTGTTGCAATTTCGATGAAGACGTAGACTTCCGATAACGTAATATTCACGCTGGCAGGGAGATTTTCTACAACATATTATGTGTGAAGAGTTTAATGGAGGTTACTGGTCACACATAACACGATATGCGCCTTTTGGTCCGCCTCAAGACATGGATCGTTCAGGAGGCGATGTGGGTGGACACCCCTTACCATCTACCCCATCACGGCGGCTCACTTACGTTCGCTTAAAGTTGGGTTGACGTCGTGAACATGGAAACGTTATATGAAATCAGCTTAAGAAAGGAAAGGAGAAAAACAATGATTCCAGAAGCGGAACCAAAAGATGCAGAACAAATTGAGGAATTATATAAGGAGTTATTACCTAACAGCACTGAAATATATGTGTCAAATGAAAGATTAAGTGAAGTCCAAAATAATCCGAATAGCTTCTTATTCGTCTACGAACTAGAGCAAAAGATTGTGGGAACTGCTCATTTGCATCTCTGCATGGACGCATTAGTGGGGTCCAGGCCGTTTGGTGTTGTAGAAAGAGTTATTATTTCAAGAGCACAACAAGGAAAGGGATATGGTTCAGAATTAATGAAATATATCGAAGGTTTATGCGCCGAGAAGAACTTTTTAAAGATATTTCTTACAAGTGGAAGTTCAAGGACTGAGGCTCATGTATTTTACGACAGGTTGGGATATGACGGTAATTCAAGTAGAGCATTCAAAAAATATCTGTAATAAAAAGGAATACCTGTCGATACGAAGTGTGAGCTTCTTGAACGTCGTGAATACGAAAGAAGGTTAGGATGGAAATTTCTGTTATAACGACTAGGGGGAGAAATAATGAAGCAGTTATCATCATTGGAAGCCTATTTACAGGCATCTGAGTATATTGATTATTTTGATGCTCAAATACAAGCAGTGATTTTATCTTTTACAGAAGAAACTGAAACTAAAAGAATACAGGCAGCATTTGAATTTGTGCGCGATCAGATTGATCATTCTTTTGATATTAAAAGCGAAGAAGTAACAAGGAAGGCCTCTGAAGTATTGAACAAAAGACATGGAATATGCTATGCCAAATCTCATTTATTATCAGGAATACTGCGAGGAATGGGTATACCTTCAGGCATTTGTTATCAAAGGTTAACCCTATTCGATAAACCCGAGGATGGGTACTGTTTGCATGCTTTGAATACAGTGTATTTGAGGGAGCATGACAGGTGGATACGTTTAGACGCAAGAGGAAATAAGGAAGGCATAGATGCGCAGTTTTCAATAGATAAGGAGAGATTAGCTTTTCCTGTTAGGGAAGAATATGGCGAGAAGGATTATGAGATTAATTACACACAGCCCCATCCAGTCATTATTCAAACACTAGAAACCTATTCAAATGCTATGGAGATGTATCTAGGCGGATTGCCAGAAGACCTGAGTCAGTGAAACTGTGACGCGTTTAGTAAGTGACTCAAGGATACGAAATTGCTGAAATACATATATAAAATGAGGTGCATGAATGCTTTTTCATTTTAGCGAAGAGGCTGATATTGAAATCTTCATCCCACGAGAAAAACAGAACCGACCGGACTTTCCGGCAGTGGTGTGGGCAATAGATGCGGAACATGAATTCTCATATTACTTTCCAAGGGATTGTCCTCGAATTATATGTAGAAGAACAGAGGATATCAGTGGTCATAGCCCCGTCAAGTAGACAATAAAAAAAGAGAAATTTTATTAAGCGGCGACTTTCTCCCGAAACTCAATCGGGGAGAGGTCGCCCAGTTTGTTTTGGAAACGTTCCTTGTTGTAAAACAAA
>NZ_JFOM01000016.1:0-109884 GCF_001860525.1 Paenibacillus sp. LC231
CTGTCTGAGATAGAAGATCAGAGTCATACCCTTGAATTAATGCCAATTTGCTATCCTTAGTAAATTTAGTCATAAAAAAACTGCACCTCCACCTGTTAGATGTGTCTAACAATTGGGGTGCAGTTCATTACACGCCGGCTTCTTTCGTAACGAGGATCTCTTCTGTTGTCTTCACGTCCGCAAACCATCTCAGGGTAGCGTTCACATGATCTATGATCTGCTGCGCGGTTAAAACCGAATTGTTCCAGGTGCTGTGTGCATCGGATACCAGTGTGACATCATAGCCCAGACTGGACGCTCTCCTGCACGTGGTGTCTACGCATAACTCACTCTGCATACCTGCAATAATCACATGTTCTATGCCTTGCCGCTTCAGTTCCTCTTCAAGTGAGGTGTTATAGAATGAATCCGGTCGGGTCTTCTGAATGATGGTATCCGACATCGCAGGCGCGATCTCGGGGTTAATCTTCCACGCCTCCGACCCTGCCCTCAAACCCTCGTCATTATGTTGTATGTAGAGGATAGGAATGCCGCCGTTTCTGGCTTTTGCGATCAGCTGCTTGAGATTGTGGAGCAATCGATCCCCTTCAAACACCGGATCATTCACTTGAAACATCTCATTCTGTACATCAATGACCAAAAGCGCACTCTTTTTCACTACAACACCCTCCTGTGCGATTCATGTACTCATCGATTTCATTATAGAACGAACGTTCCTATGATGTATATGAAAATTTAGATCTCTCATTAAAAAATGAACTCATCTCGCACAAAAAAAGGAATCCCTCTCTCACTTAGGACTCCCCTGCGTCTTTTTTAGCTCCCTTCGTAAAGCCGATAACAAGCAGCCAAGGCAACCTTCAGCTACTCCTCCTCGACGATAACGCTCGGGTGTGCCGACTTTTTCTGTACATTATGCTGATGAAGCTTCCTCATCGTCTTGTAAAGCTGCTGTAACTCCTGTTCATCCAGAACGTCGAACATAGAGGTTTGGAAATCCGACAGCAGCGGAATAATTTCTTCCAGCAGGGCCTGTCCCTTATCCGTTAGCGAGATATACTTTATCTTCCAGTCCTGCTTGCGGACGATCAGATCCAGCTTCTCCAGCCGCTTTACCATATGGGAGACACCACCGCCGCTAATGGAAAGATATTCGGCCAGCTCCTGCTGTGATAAAGGTTGGTGCGCGAAGACCTGGATCAAGACGTCGAATTGGGCAACCGTGATGCAGAACGGCTGTAAGAACTCATTCGAGAGGTGATTGCCGATCTGTTGAAAACGGGTGATCCGAATCCAGGACAGCATAGCTAATCGGTTCTCCTGATGAAATCCCAATTGTTTCATTGACTCCATTCACCTCCCTACCCTAATCACAGTCAATTTATCACTCAAGTGACAAACTGTCAAATCAACGCCCGCAGGAAAGCGATAACCAGCCCTGAATATTTGATATATCAATTAATACCTTTATCCGTTTATTATATATACCCATTTATTCTCTCCAATTTATTGGTGTTGGGAGCGTCTAATCTTGAAATATATCCATGGACACGATAATATGGACATAGAATCTTTGAACTATATGCACCCGGGCAGTATATTCCTTTTGCGTATTCAAACATAACAACTGTAACTTTTTATTAAATGTATCATTAGACTTTGACATAAACGCCTCAAAATGATATATCAAATTCAGGGAGTAGGTCCGCTATGGAACAAATTCCACTATATCAACATATCGTAAATGCTTTAATGGCCAAGATTGAATCCGGGGAGCTCCAGGCTGGAGATCAGCTTCCGACCGAAGCCGAGATTTCGAAGGAATACAACGTCAGCCGGATCACCTCGAAGAGGGCGCTGACCGAGCTGGAGAATGCCAAGCTGATCTACCGGATCCAAGGTAAGGGAAGCTTCGTGAGCACAGACAGGGACCCTCAAAGGCCCCTGAGCAAGACGAATAAGGAGATCCTGCTAATTCTGCCATTCGCTCATAACCCGGGACTTGGTGATTACGAAAAAGGCATCAACGAATATCTCGCAACGACCGACTACACTTTGAACATTCAGTCCAATACGATTGTCGGACAGCGGAAGCTGCTGGAGGCCGCGCTTCAAAGCGCCAATTCGGGGCTGATTCTTTACCCGATAAGCAGCATCTCGGATCTTGGCATTCTGTATCAGTATCACCTGGCACAGTACCCGCTGGTGACGATGGATAAATGCATTGAAGGGATTCCGTTCCGTTCGGTTGTCTCCGACAACTTCGGCGGCGGATATCAGGCCTCTAAACATCTGATCGAGAATAATCATAAGAAGATCGCCTTTATCTCCTCCTTGAAGGTAGAGAACTCTTCCTCGATCCGGGAGCGGTATTTCGGCTATTTAAAAGCTTTGTATGATTACAAACTGATCGATTACAGCGTCAATGACTTGACCGACCGGTACTTAACCCATGACAACGACAACGGCAGAGAATACTATATTCAGTTTATTCAAGCCGTTGTGACGCAAGGAATTACGGGTATTGTTGCCGAGAATGACCTCATCGCGATCGAAATCATTCAGATTGCCAAAGAGCTGGGCCTGTCCGTACCGGATGATTTCTCCATCGTGGGCTTTGACAACATTCATCTCGCAGGCTTCGTTGAACCCAAGCTGACCACCATCTCCCAGGATTTCGGACAGATGGGGTATCAGGCTGCACAAAGCCTTATCACCCTGATCGAGAATCCCCAGGATCACCCGCATGAGAATACCGTGGTTCCCGTTCGTCTCATTGAACGACAGACCGTGAAGAAGCTGTAACACGCCTATTTCTAAAAACCAAAGGAGACTTTTACATGCTGAACTATATCGATACAAGGCAAGGCACCAACAACCAATACACCTATTCCAACGGGAATGCGCTTCCTTATACGGGTGTACCTTTCGGTATGAACCATTATGTCGTCCAGACCAAAAACGAAGGAAGCTGGTTCTTCAACCCTAATGACCGCGTCTTCCAAGGCATTCGCCTGACACACCAGCCAAGTCCATGGATGGGCGATTTCGCCCACTTCCTGATGACTCCGGTTGCGGACGACAAAATCAGAGGGTCCGTCTTCACCTGTCAAAGCTCCTACCGGCCTGAAGAAGCGACATTCAAGCCCCACTATCTCAGAGTGAAGCAGCAGCGTTATAACATCACCACGGAGCTGGTTCCCAGCACCTATGGTGCGGCAATGCGCATGAAGTACAATTCCGGGCAGCAGGCAGGCTTTGTCCTGAATGTTAATAACATAAGCGAGTTCCGACTGGATGCAGCCCAGCGCAATTTGACTGGCTATGTCAGCAACTTCGCAGGCTGTCACGATGACGGGTTCCGTATGTACGTAGCCATGAGCTTTAGCAAGGACATAGATCTCGCAACAACAGGTTATTACAACGAAGAAGGCAAATTCTTCCCGGAGGTTGCTTTTGGCGGAGTCGACCAGCATGTCGTCATTCGTTTCAAAGACTGTGAAAGAGACGTGCTGGATGTTAAACTGGCGACGTCGTTTATTAGCCTGGAGCAAGCGGAGCTTAACCTTGAGCGTGAGCTGAACATATCTCTGGATGAGCAGAAGGAACTGGCTGGACAAGCCTGGAATCATTACCTGAACAAAATCCGGGTCACTCACTCGAACGAAGAATATATGCGCACCTTCTATACTTGCCTGTACCGCATGTTCCTGTTCCCGCAGAAGTTCTATGAGCTGGATGCCAACATGGAGCCGGTACATTACGATACAACGGCCCGATCCGTCAAGAAGGGCATTCTCTATACCAATAACGGCTTCTGGGATACTTACAAAACCGTATATCCGCTCTATTCCATCATCGCGCCCAAGGAGTATGAGGAAATGCTGGAAGGTTTCCTGAATTCCTACCGCGAAACCGGCTTCCTGCCAAAATGGTTGTCCCCGGATGAGCGCGGGCTGATGCCGGGCACGCTTATTGACGCCGTCATTGCGGATGCGGCGGCCAAGGGACTGGCTCAGCACCTGCTGCCGGAACTGCTGGAAGCCATGCTGACTGCAGCCACTACGCAGAGCGGACAGAATTGTTATGGTCGGCAAGGGACGCTGGACTACATCAAGTACGGTTATGTTCCAAGCAGCTATCACGAGAGCGTGAATCACACGCTGGATTACGCATACAGCGACTACTGCATCAGCCGTGTGGCCGATGTCTTGGGCCGATCGGATGTAGCAGACCAATACAGACAAAGCGCGCTCAACTACAGAAATATTTTCGATGCAGAAACCGGGTTTATGCGGGCCAAGGATCAGGACGGCCAATTCCGTCCGGATTTCAACGATACGAGCTGGGGGCTTGATTATGCCGAGGGAAGCGCCTGGCAGACCAGCTTTGCCGTATTCCAGGATTTCCAAGGCTTGATCGAGGCGTATGGTTCTAAGGAACGTTTTTTCGATAAAATCACCGAATTGTGCAATAAAGCACCGGACTTCGACGTACGGGGCTACGGCTTTGAAATTCATGAGATGAGTGAGATGGCTGCCATCGACTATGGCCAGCTGGCGATATCCAATCAGCCAAGCTTCCATATTCCGTATCTGTTCAACTATGTCGGGCAGCCCGCATCGTCCCAGGTCGTCCTCAAACAGCTGATGTCGAACCTGTTCAACAGCGGCTTTGACGGTTTCCCGGGGGACGAGGATAACGGCAGCATGTCCGGATGGTATGTGTTTAGCTCCATGGGCTTCTATCCGGTATGTCCGGGCAGTAATGAATATGTGCTCGGTATCCCGCTATTCGACAGTGTGAGCATTGAGCTGCCAAACGGTAAACAGATGTTGATTCATACCGACAACAACAATCCGCAGTCCAACTTCGTGGCCAGCGTTCAATTGGAAGGACAGGATTACACCAAGCTGTATATTACGCATGAGGATATTCTGGCAGGCAAGTCCCTCGATTTCCGTCTCGGCCTGGCTCCAAGCTACCGTGCTTACAGCTCTGATGAGCTCCCGTTCTCGATATCGAAGAAGTAACGATTACAGCTTAGTTCATATATGTAAGGGGTATCCCCATCAGGACAGCGGCCTGGGGATGCCCCTTTTTGTTATCCCGTTTTTCAGCAATTGGTTATATAAGTTCAACGGCGCAGGGTATTCTTCCTGATATTGAAATAACAGGAATTTTCAAGATCACCTCGGGAAACAATACACTTGATTCACATTATGATCTATTGCTAAGAAATGGCGGGGTGACTTCATTGTGGTCAGTAATTGTATCCTATATTCCGAAGTGGACGATTTGGGTTCAAGCTTTACTACTCGTACTGGTGCCTTTCCTCATGCTGGCGTTAACCAATTGGTTTCGGAAATCTATTAATTCGAGTTACGCCCTCAAACCGAACAAACCCTCTCCCCCCGAGAGAGAGGATAGCGTTCCGCCACAGGCTCTCATGACGGGGCTTTACGATGCGGATTTAACATCCGTCCGTAAAGCAATCGGTAACAATGGGGACGTGGAATTCAGGGAATTTACGATCCGGGGGACGGGAACGCGGGCAGTCATCGTTTTTGTTGACGGATTGATGGACAACGATCTTATGGACACCCATCTTATACGCCCCCTCATGATGGTCGGAATTCCAGAAACGGAGCAGGAACAGTTCAATCGTTCAAGCGATACGATCAAAGCCTATATCAGCAGCCAGATGCTCCCTGTAAGCGAAATTAAACATACCGATAGATTACTGGAACTCGTACAATCTGTTCTTGCGGGAACAACCGGTTTATTGGTAGATGGAATGCAAGGCGCCTTCCTGGTTGGTTCTGCCAAGGGGAAGAGCCGAAATCTGGAGGAACCTCTATCCGAAGCACTTCTTCGAGGCCCGCGTGTCGGGTTTACCGAGAGATTGGCAGACAATACAGGATTACTACGGCTTCACGGAAAGAACGAAAGCCTCCTGCTCACCAGATTTGTAGTTGGGAACCGCGTGAAAAAAGATCTGGTCATCGCCTATATGAAGGATATTGCCGACCCGAAGCTAGTCGATGAGGTCGTTACGCGAATTCAGAAACTCGAAATCGACGACCCTCTTGAATCGGGATATATCGAGCAATTAATTGAGGAAAACGTCATGAGTCCTTTTCAGCAAGTGCAGAACACGGAAAGACCCGACAGGGTGATCGGGTCTTTACTGGAAGGGCGGGTAGCTATCCTGCTTGACGGCACGCCGTATGCTCTAATCGTCCCTGTCACGTTCAGCATGCTGCTGCAGTCGCCGGAGGATTACTACGAGAGATGGATCTCGGGATCCTTTGTCCGCTTATTGCGTTTTCTCTCGGCCCTACTGGCGCTGCTAGCACCAGCTCTCTACATTTCGTTTATTTCGTTTCATCCCGGGCTGATTCCGACCAAGCTGGCGCTGACCATTATCGAAACCAGGCAGGGCGTGCCCTTTCCCTCGATCATTGAAGCGCTCATCATGGAAATCGCCATTGAAATATTGCGGGAGGCCGGGATCCGGCTCCCGAAACCCATCGGGCCTGCGATGGGCATCGTCGGTGGTCTGATTATTGGTGATGCTGCCGTACAAGCCGGTATTGTCAGTCCGTTTCTCGTTATTGTCGTGGCCGTAACCGCCATCTCTTCCTTCACGATCCCGGTCTACAGTGCCGGAATTACACTGCGCGTTCTTCGGTTTTCCGCGATGTTCTTTGCGGCAGTGCTTGGACTGTTTGGCGTCGTGATGTTCTTCCTTCTTCTCTGCAGTCATTTGGTCATACTGAAGAGCTTCGGCGTACCTTATGCAAGTCCAATGGTGCCTTATGGGATCAATGACTTGAAGGACTTCCTCATTCGGTTCCCGCTGAAAGTGATGAAGAAACGACCTCAAATGTTAAAACCGAACGACCCTGACCGCAGAAATTAATCATCCTAAGCACGAAATGAGGCTATGACCATGAGCAGTGCAAATAACAGCACCCATGACCAGATCACCACGTCTCAAGCTGCCGTCATGATCATTAACTACATGCTGGGTGCCGGTATCCTGACACTCCCCAGAACGACGGTGGAGGCTGCCAAAACGCCGGATGTGTGGATCTCGATTCTCATCTCCGGTTTGATCATCCTGTTGGCAGGAATGATCGTTGTGGCGTTATGCCAAAGATTTCAAGGGAAAACATGGTTTCAATTTGTACCTGAGATCACTGGGAAATGGCTGGCTTTTGTTCTAGGCCTGCTATTTATTGGTTTTTTCATTACTATTGCCGCTTTTGAGATCCGGATTATGGCGGAGGTAACGGGGTTATATCTGCTGGAAGGCACGCCCGTTTGGGCCATCGTGATGACCTTTATGTGGATCGGTCTGTATTTGACCACCGGGGGGATCAACAGCATCGCCAGAATCTGCGAGATCATTCTGCCGATTACGCTGGTTTTTTTCCTCATAGCGATCCTGTTGAGCAGCAACATTTTTGACATCAAAAATTTAAGGCCGGTACTCGGCTCAGGGTTTATGCCCGTGATTCGAGGGTTAAAGCCATCTCTGCTATCTTTTACCGGTTACGAGATCATGTTTGTTGCTATGGCGTTTATGAAGACTCCCAAAAAAGGCACCAAAGCCATGCTCGTCGGCATTACGGTGCCCCTGGTGATCTATTTAATCACCGTCATTATGGTTATTGGCGGGCTGTCCATAAACGGAGTTGAGACAAGAACATGGCCGACACTGGACTTAATGCGGAGTTTTGAAATGCAGGGACTGATATTCGAGCGTTTTGAGTCCCTGCTGCTTGTCATCTGGATCATGCAAATATTCTCGACCTTTGCGATAACGCATTATGCAGCCTCGCTAGGATGGTCCCAGCTGCTTAAGACGAAAATACGGCCCTTTCTCTTTATCCTGCTTCCTGTCATCTTCCTCATCGCGATGATTCCGAAGGACGTATCGGAAACATTCAAGCTGGGGGATGTTGTAGGCAATGTCTCTATCTATCTATTTGGCGCTTTACCATTACTCTTGCTTCTGATCAGCATCGCCCGTAAGAAAGGTGTGAAGCCGAAATGAACAGGTATATAAGATATACGTCACTATTGGCGGCGAGCATCCTACTGCTCCTGACTACCGGCTGCTGGAGCAGCAACGAAATTGAGGATGTCAGCGTCTATGTTGGATTGGGACTCGATACAGCGAATGAATCCAGATTCGAACGAGATATCAATAAACAAGGGGCAACCTATCCGAAGAAGAAAGTACTGACGGCAACGGTTCAGATCGTACCCCCAATTGCGGGAAAGAACGAGAAGCAAGGGGGGGGCGGTTCGTCATCGCCAAGCAAGGCTTACCTGAACGAACAGCTGACGGGCGACTCCATCATTCAAATCTTTCGCCAGTTTGCATTACGTAGAGACCGGCCGCTTATCGGCCACCATCTGAAGGTCATCGTGGTTTCTAGCGAATTAGCCAGGAGATACAGCCTGGAACAGGTATTTGACTTTATTCTCCGCGATAATGATATCCGCCCCAGCTGCCTAGTGGTGGTCAGCCACCGAAGCGCGCTCGAAGCGTTAAGCTCCACTGAACCTGGGGAGATCCCTGCTTTCTACTTGATGGGACTCGTGGATAACCGTTATCGTTCCAACAAAATCATCCCTCCCGTGACACTCACTAAGCTTGACAGCGCCATGCAATCCGGGGACAGCTTCCTGTTACAAAATGTCGTTACCGCTCAAAGCGAGCATAAATTCTCGGGAGCCGCCATTTTCAAAGGCAAGACCAAGAAATGGATCGGGGAATTAAGCCAATATGATCTGGAAGGCTTGTCTTGGATTACGGCAGACGTGAAGGGGGGCGCGCTGAAGACGTATGCGCCGAAGACCGGCCATACCGTAACCTTTGAGCCCAAGAAATCCCACAGCACCATCGTGCCTAAGATTCAGGGAGACGAAATTTCATTTCATATCAAGGTTAATGCCGAAGGTAGATTAATCGAGGATTGGAGCTTTCCGGAGATCCCCTCATCGGGTGGATACATCTCAGAAATGGAGCAGCAGTTTGAAGAAGAGGCCCATAAACAGATCAAACAGGTCCTGAACAAAATGCAGCATGTCTATCATGTGGACGTTGGGGGTTTTGGCACTGAGCTCCGCATCAAACATCCGAAGGTGTGGAAAAAAGTGCAGGAGAATTGGGATGAAACCTTCAGCCAAGTCCCGATTACGTATGAAATCAACATGAACATTACGGACTTCGGTTCCTCAACAGATTAAACGAGCGCTGACAATGACGGTCAGCGCTCTTTAAGTTCTCGCTGTTGATTACACCAGAAACATCGCTACGACTGTAGTAGCGGTCAGACCCAGCAGCACCGGCTTCAAATTTCGTCTTGCCAGCTCGAATGGGCTGACTCCGCAGATGGCTGCAGCCGGAATCAACGCCCACGGAATGAGCGTGCCGCCGCCTACCCAGATGGCGGCAACCTGCCCAAGCGCAGTCAGGGTAGCCGCACCTGAGCCGATAGCCGTAGCAAACAGCTGCGCGATCGATCCGGCTAACGAGATACCGGAGAAACCCGAACCGTCCAGACCCGTAATGGCACCGGTGATCGTCAACGTCACCGAACCTACCGCGCCGTTCAGCGGCACCGCATTCGCGAGGGCAACCCCCAGGTCGTTCACGATACCATGGGATGCTTCCGGAAGCACTTTACCGAACAAATCGGTAAATGCCGCATCCCCCAAATAGAAGAACGCCGCGATAGGAATGACGGGACCGAACACCTTGAATCCAAACATGAATCCCTCGATCAAATAAGAGGTGACCTTCTCCAATCCCCGATTACGATGTGCTACCAGGGCAATGACACTGAGGATCAGGACGGCTGTGCCGCCGACCAAGGCTGTTGCATCGCCGCCCTGCAGCTTTAGGATGAACATGGCGACAACATCTGCTGCGAACAACAGCAGAATGACGATAGCCAACCATTTTTTCATAGCCGGGGATATGGCCGCAACAGCCTCATCCTCTTCGGTACGCGTGGTGAGCGTGTCTCCCGTGCTTTTAATAGTTACCAGTCCATCTCTCCAGCTGCCGTTCCGCTGATCTCTACGCATCATCCAGAATGCCGCCACGGTTGTTACAAGTCCCATCACGATCACGAGCGGCACACTGGCAGCCATGACACTGGATACAGGCAATCCAGCCGCATCCGCGGTTAATTTGGGCGCACCCTGGATGATATAGTCTCCCGATAACGCAATGCCGTGCCCGAACAGATTCATTGCCACCGCTGCACCGAGGGCCGGCAAACCGACACGAATAGCCACAGGGAGCAGGACCGCACCAATTAACGCAACTGCCGGTGACGGCCAGAAGAAAAAGGACGTTACCATCATAATGATTCCGATGCCCCAGTAAGCCATCGCGGGAGTACGCAGAAAACGGGTTAACGGAGCCACCATCGTCTCGTTGATCCCCGTCTTGATCAAGACCCGGCTCATCGCCACGATGATGGATATAATCATGATGGTGCCCATCAGCTCTTTAGTCGCATAGATGAATGAATCAAACACACCGGAGACCGAGCCGCTCAGCGTTTCCGTTGCCAAAAGGCCAAGCGCAAATATTCCGGTAATACAAACAAGCGCCGTATCGCGCCGCCGGATCAACAGCGTCATGATCAAGACGATAAACGCCAGATACACCCAGTGAATCGCGGTTAAATGAATCCCCATATGAATCACGCCCCTTCCCAGGCAGCAGGTTTGATGTGACTACATCTTATGCATGGGCCTGGGCAAAGGTTAATTTGGGATCGTACAATGGGTTACCTTCCGTTCAGAAACATGAATCTCTGGATTTCCAACGCCCTCTCCAATTCGGGTATAGTAAGAACATAATGTAGTTTAGGAGTTCAAAGGAGCTGGAACCGTGTATACCATCCTGATTGTGGAAGACGATGAACGAATCGCGGATAAATTAAGATCGGCTATTTCCAAATATGATTTTAACGTACGGATCACCGAAGACTTCAGCCGCGTGATGGACATTTTTGCGGATACGAAGCCGGATCTGGTTCTGCTGGACGTCAATCTGCCGAAATTCGACGGATTCTATTGGTGTAGGCAAATCCGTACCCAATCGCACTGCCCGATCATCTTCATCTCGGCGCGAGACAGCGGCATGGATCAGATTATGGCCTTGGAAAACGGGGCGGACGATTATATTACGAAGCCGTTTGACATGGAGCTTGTTCTGGCGAAAATCCGCAGCCACCTGCGCCGTGCGGTCGGTGCCTATGCCTCCGGTCAGGAGGATGAGCATACCATCGAAAGCGCCGGTCTTATCATCTATCCCGAGCGATACGTTGTGACACATGGAGACGAATCAGCCGAGCTTACCCAAAAGGAAGCAGCCCTGCTGACGATGCTGATGGAAAAAGGGGGCCGTGTGGTCAGCCGCGAGCGGCTGCTGGACCTGATGTGGGAGGATCAGCACTTCATTGATGACAATACGTTAAATGTTTATATTACAAGGGTTCGTCGCAAGCTTCGTGAGCTGGGCGCCGGAGATCTTATCGAAACCGTCCGGGGAGCAGGCTACCGGTTCATGACGGGCAGGGAGACCCCATGAAACTTTTCTTGCGGGAGCATCTCCCGCTCATGCTGTTTTTTACCGTTCAAATGCTGCTTGTCCCCCTGCTGTACTGGCTTACCGGTGAAGGCAGGCCCTTTACTGTCGTACTATACGGTGTGCTGTTAAGCAGTGTCGTGCTGCTTCTCTATCTTGCTTACCGGTATCTTTCCCATCGCACGTTGTATCGAGAGCTTTCTTCCGAGAAGGTTTCGGAGAAGGAATTCTTAAGCCCTCCCCTAGGCGAAGCGCCACTGCCGGAAGCGATCTACGAGCGGATTGGCCATTACGAGCGCTTATACCGCGAACAGCTGCATCGGCATCAAAGCCAAACCGACCAGCATCTGGCTTTCGTCAACCGCTGGGTACATCAGATGAAGACCCCGCTGTCGGTTATTCAGCTAACGCTCGATGAAGTCGAAGAGGCACCCGCCGAGCATATTCGGGAAGAGCTTGAGCGTATTCGCAAAGGCCTCGAAATGGTGCTGTACACCGCGCGCCTGGACCGGTTTGAGCAGGATTTTGCTGTAGAAGCCATCGGGCTCCGTGCTGCGGTAAGCGAATCCGTGGTCGAGAACCGCAAGCTGTTCATTCGTAAGGGGATTACGCCGGTGTTCCAAATCGATGATCGGATCTCCGTCTATACGGATGCCAAATGGTTTCGATTTATGCTGGGTCAGATTTTGACGAACGCCGTGAACTACTCCGGCAGCCCCGGCAAGAAGATTCAATTAACCGCAGAAGCAGCGGGGAAACACATCAAACTCTATATCCGCGACGAGGGGATCGGCATTGCGCCGGAGGACATCAACCGGGTGTTCCATCCCTACTTTACCGGAGAGCGCGGTCGGCAATATCATGAATCCACCGGCATGGGCCTGTATCTTGTGCGTGAAATCGCCAATAAGCTTGATCATTCCGTAGAACTGGAATCCACGCTCGGTGAAGGAACCACCGTTACCTTGACGCTGCGCCGAGCCGAAAACCAAGACACATCTGGACCTTAGGTGTGTCTTCTTTGTATCGGGAGATGACCCCAAACCTCACGCCGATAATCTTAAGATACGAACAAAAAATGCGAACATAACCTTATGGCAGATGTAAGCTTCGTTTCACCTAAATCCATAGCAGGGTCAGGTCAGTATACGATAGAGTTAGGCTACACTAATAAGGTATACAGAAAGGAGCTTCTGGATTATGGATATTCTTGAAGTAAAAGCATTAAACAAAGTATATGCGGGCAAAGTGGCGACACAAGCTCTTACCGATATTCATCTCACCATCAAAGAAGGAGAATTCGTCGGCATCATGGGCCCTTCAGGCAGCGGCAAAACCACCCTGCTGAACATGGTATCCACCATCGATCGTCCAAGCTCGGGCGAGGTCAAGATCGGGGGCAAAAATCCTTACACCATGAAAAAAAGCGAGCTTGCCCACTTCCGCCGCAGACAGCTCGGCTTTGTGTTTCAAGATTTTAACCTGCTCGATACGTTAACCGTTGCCGAGAATATCGTGCTTCCGCTTACGCTGGACCGCCGTCCGCTCAAGGACATGGAGTCGCTGCTGCAGCAAACCGCTTCACGGCTTGGCATCCGCGAAATTCTGAATAAACGCGTGTACGAGATTTCGGGAGGTCAACGACAGCGCACCGCGATTGCCAGGGCTATCATCAGCGCGCCGCTGTTACTGCTTGCGGATGAGCCTACAGGCGCACTCGATTCCAACTCCTCACGGATCGTGATGGAGTCGTTAGCCGAGATTAACGAGCGGGATCGTACCACATTAATGCTGGTTACGCATGATCCTCTCGCCGCAAGCTATTGCAACCGCATCGTTTTTATTAAAGACGGCAAGTTGGCCGCCGAAATTCACCGCGGAGAGAACCGGCAGGCCTTTTTCCAAAAAATCATCGATACGCTATCGTTCTGGGGAGGGAATACAAGTGAGCTTTCCTCAATTCGCGTTTAACAACGTCCGGCGTAACGCACGTCAATATTTCGCTTACCTGCTCAGCAGCTCGTTCATGGTCATGATCTTTTTTACGTATGCGGTATTCATCTATCATCCAGCCATTGAGAATTCGCCTATGGGCACGATGACGCGTACGGGAATGACAATCGCCACGGTCATCGTCTACGTGTTTGCGTTCTTATTCGTGCTGTATTCGATCAGCGTCTTTCTGAAGTCGCGGAACCGGGAGTTCGGCATTCTGACCATCCTCGGAGCTGAGGCCAAACAGATCAATTGGCTGATCTTCCTGGAGAACATTCTGATTGGCGCCATTGCCATCGTAACGGGCATCGCCAGCGGAATGCTGCTTTCCAAGGTGTTCCTGCTCATCAGCACCAAAGTCATCGATATGGACGAGCTGCCGTTCTATTGGCCGGTCAAAGCGATGCTGCTGACCGCCGGTGCGTTCGCTGCGCTGTTTCTCGTCATTTCGCTCTTTACCTTGTTATTTATCCGAAAGAATCAAGTTCTGGAGCTTCTCAAAGGAACCAGCAAACCAAAAACCGAGCCAAAAGCCAATCTGTTCCTGGCCCTCTTAGGCGTGGTGCTCCTTACCATCGGCTTTACCGTCCTTCGTGTCAAAGAGTTAGACCCGACTGGATTGATAATCGCTGCGGTAACCGGAATTATGGGCACGTATTTCTTCTACTCCCAACTATCCGTGTGGATTGTCCGCATGCTACAGCGAAATCGCAGAACCACCTGGAAAGGAACAAACCTGCTGTGGATTTCCGAAATGAGTTACAAGATTAAGGATAATGCCCGCATGTTGTTTCTGGTCACGGTTGTCGTAGCTCTGGCTTCCATGAGCACCGGCTTCGTGCTGGCCATGCAGCAATCGATTCGATCGGTATATTTGGATAACCCCTACGCGCTTAGCTACACCTACTATAGCAATGCCGACGAGACTAAGGTGCAGGATGAGCTGGCCCTGATTGAAAAGCGGCTTCAGACCGAAGGGCTTGAGTATAAACGGGCGGAGGTCGAAACCATCTATTATCGCTTGTCAGCGAATGGAGAGGACTCCTTACACATCATGCCGCAATCCCAATACGACCGTTTGGCTGCTTTGATGAATACCAAGCCGGCCGGGACATTCGGCGAGAATGAAGCCTTACTGGCAGAAACCCCGAATGCAGCGAAGAAGAGTAAAGGGAAGCTAACGGAAGCGGATATCGAATTATCCGGTCAACCCTACTCTTTCAGCTTGGAGAACCGCACAGACCGGATTGCGGCTGTGGTATATAGCGGCAGATTGCTGGTCGTTACGGACACCATGTTTGAAGAGCTAAGGGGCGGGAACAAAGCAGATGGAATCAGTGTGAATCATACGTATCCGTTTATTCTTCCCGATTCCCAAGGACTCCCCCAGAAGGATGATCCTGAAACCAAGCTCGGCCTTGAGCTGTCGGAATGGAACGGAAGTGCAATCAGTGAAGGTTATATAGAATCCAGAGCGGAGAACTATTACACCAATAAACAGGGCTTTTCGTTATTCAGCTTTATCGGGGTGTTTGTCGCCTTAATCTTCTCGATCTCATCCGCCAGCTTCCTGTACTTTAAACTGCATACAGAGCTTTCAACAGACCAAACGATGTACCGTTCCCTGTCCAAGATCGGACTCAGCGCCCGTGAGATGAACATCTCCGCGACGATTCAGATTGCTGTGCTGTTCTTTATCCCCATTCTGGTTGCAGCCCTGCAGTCCTTAGTCGTGCTCGGTCCGGTTCTTGCATACCTGGATTCTCCTTATGTAAGTGGCCCTGTATTGGCGGCTTCATCGGCATTCTTGGCCGCTCAAATGATTTATTTCCTGATCGCCAGAGCCCGTTATATCAAGTCTGTGAATAGGATGATGGTGTAACTAATGGCTACTGTAAAAAATGAGACCGTGATGAAACGCCAGCCTGCCACTGGAAAGGGGCGATTGCACTTTTTAGACCAGTTCAGGGGTTTTGCGCTGCTTGGTCTGCCGTTTGTTAACGTATTGGCGCTTTGGCTCATCGCCACGCCGAAAACCTCAGCGGATTTTTGGATGCAGCGCGGGCTTAACTTTTTTGTGGAAGCCCGATTCTATACAATCTTCACGTTCCTGTTCGGACTAGGATTCTACATGTTTCTATCACGAAGCGCTACAACGGGTGGAAAGCCAAGACTTCGGCTGTATATCCGCCGGTTAGCCATTCTGGTGCTGATCGGCGTCATCCATCAGCAGTATCAATCGGGGGAGGCATTATTTCATTATGCGATTGTCGGCCTGCTAGCGCTTCCCCTCTATTGGGCGCCAAGGAGAGTTAATCTAGGTATTGGAGTGGTCGGGTTTACGATTGCGGCCGTCATAGGAGTCAAGCTGCTTACCATTCCGTTTCTGATCCTGTTAGGGCTAGCCGCGGGCCAATACCGATTACACGAAGCGATCAGCAAGGGAGTAAGATGGAGTAAGCTGCACATGGTGTGGCTGCTGTCATTGCTCGGAACCGTCATTGCGATCGGGGCCATGTGGTGGGCAGCACCTCCCGAGCCGATGCCCCCGTTTCTGTTCATGATAGAAGGCGAATCGCCGTCATCGACCATGCAGGCAGCCTTAACTCTGGCACATATCGGGGTGGCAACGGGTCCTATCGTATCTGTATTTTATCTAAGCTCTCTCTTAATGCTTGGGCGTACCCGCGCAGGTGCGAAGATGCTGTATCCGTTACAGGCATACGGCCGGATGGCGCTTACCAACTACATCGGACAAACCGTCTTTCTGGTAGGTATTCAGCGCTTCATACTGAACACCACACCGACGACTTATGTCGTATCTACACTCGTTTCCCTTGGGATTGTAGTCTGTCAGATCATAGCCAGCAATCTGTGGATGCGTTGGTTCCAATACGGACCCCTAGAATGGTTGTGGAGATGCGGCACCTATTGGACGATCGTGCCGATTCGCAAAAAAGCAGGAACCCTATAGGTCTCCTGCTTTTTTTGCTTTTCGCCCCATTACCATGTAAACGCCAAATATCAGTGTCCATATAAACACCGGGCCTGAGGTGATCGGATAGATGATAACGCTGAGTTTCGGAAGCAGCAGTGCTGCAGGTATGCCAATCGCTCCCCACAACCCTGCTGCTATGCCTATCCATGCTATGACCGGTTTCACAGTTTCTTCAGAGAGCAGCGCAATGCTAAGCAGGCTTATTCCGATCCAGGTCAGCATCATGGCAAAATCCCCGGCCATAATACCGAAAGCAAATAACCCGACACCCAAGGCGGCCGTCCCCGGGTCTTGCACCGAACCCCACTCCTTGGCCAGCACCGGGAGAACGGTTAATTCCATCGCGAGCACGAGCACCCATATCGTAATTGCCGCATTGAACAAGCGGGCAGCCATCATCGCAGCCGGGCGTCTACCGGCCATGATCTCCCCGAGAGACAGTCCTCCAAGCCATAATAATATTGCTGCCAGCATCAGGCTGTGATCCCATTGCCAATAGGTCAGCATGTCCGGAATCATCGAAATGACATGATGACCCGTCCAGGGATCCGTAGCTGGAGGGTGCATAAGTGTAGCTGTAACAAACAGCGCTCCGCCTAATAAAATACTGATGCCTGCATAACGGCTAACTCTGCTATTTGCCTTCCATTTGCTCATGAGGGATTCCCACCTTCTGCTTCGTCGTCTATCTATCCTTATACTTCCCGTTCCGTATTGAAACTAGAAGTTTGAGATTGTCCGGCGACTTTCCCCGTTTCGGGGAGCCTGATGGGTTCTTAGAAGCCCTGATCTCCATCAAGCATATGCACGCAGCCGATCATCAATTAGACCCAGCAGCCATTCTCTTTCTCCAGGGACATCCTCTCTCAGCCTGGCTGCCGCTACAGGCAGCATCCAGCGGTCGATATCCTCCAGCTTCGCACGGGATAAGCGGCAATATTCATTCAGATATACTTTATTCCACAGGACACGGGCCATCCGGAGCGTAATCATCATAAGGCCTGACTGTTCCAGCGGATGAAAAGGCGATTGAAACATCAGCGATGTTCTGGCGACGTCGCATAATGGGTCACCAATCGTGGCGTTATTCCAATCGATCGCCCGGCATCCGCTCTCCGCCACGATCACATTATCCGGGTGGAAGTCGCCATGACAGATGGATTCCCCCTCAGGAAAAGAGTCCAGTACCTTGCATATAGCCTGCGCCTTTCCTTGCAGGATGCCGCTTGCATCAAGAATTGCATGCTCCAGCCTTTCTTTTTGCGACGGCAGCAAGGTTGTTGTGCAGCCATGCATCGCATGCTGGAGCCGTGCCATCTCACGGGCGCACTTCAATAGCTGAAGCGGTGACGATTGAACCTGATGCAGCATCGACGGTCCTGTAACCCGTTCATACACCAGCCCTGTTCGTCCCTCGATATCCACCATGTCAAAGACGGCAGGAGCAGGCACGCCCGCTTCGGCAACGATGCGGCCCATCTCCGCCTCATATGTCACCCATTCCGGGCGATACCCTTCATAATACAGCTTTAATGCCTGAGACTCTCCCCATTCATACACCTCTGCGCTCCTGCCTTTTCCTATCCGTGTACCCTTTTTCAAAGTACATCCTCCACTTCCTGTGTCAGCTGGATTTTGATTTCGAACGCATCATCAACCGCTGGATCCAGCCTGGCTTCTGAATCCGGCAGTTATGAAATGCGGATATCTTCCATTCCCCGTTCACCTTGATCAGCAAGGATCGCTGAATCTTCTTTGAACACATTGTACGATAATCCGGCCGAGCTGAATTCCCGCCAAGGGCTGAAAACCGACTCGGTCTTGGGACCGAGTGCTTCCTTCAGATCCGGCAGGTTGCGTTCTTTACGTAAGCAGGAGCGCGAGATATGATATCGTTATCCACGAGAGACCGAATCGTAAAGGAGGTTGCAGCCGGCATGATGAAGATCAGCGCTTTTGCCAAGGTCAGCGGCATTTCCATCAAAACATTGCGATATTATGATGAGCTGGGCCTATTAAAGCCGGCCCATATTGATGAACAAAGCGGATACCGTTACTATTCCGAGGAGCAGCTTCTGACCGTAAAGCGAATTGCCGCTTACAAGGAACAGGGGTTCACCTTGGAACAGCTCAAGCCTTTTTTTGAAGAGGATATAGGAACCGATGCCGTAAAGTACAAACTTGCGGATAAAATGACGGAGCTTCAGCATGCGATGCGGAGCCTCCAGCTGCAGCTGGATGAGGTCAACAGCAGGATAACGCGCTTGGAACGAACCGAAGCAGGGAATCCAAGTGGCCCCATTATCCGGGAAGTCCCCTCCCAGCGTGCCGTTTTCATTCGTGACCAAGTTCCCCGCAGCCAGTTATGTCTCTTGCTGGATGAGATTACGAAATACGCTGCCTCTAATGGAGAAGAGGAAGCCAGGCAGCTAACCATTCTTTGGCATGACCACGGCAGCGGGAATGCCGACATTGCCGACATCGAAGTCGCAGTCCCCATAACCAGGGACATACCTGCTAATGGGCGCATTCGCGTGGACTTTCTGCCGCAGCTGAAATCTGCCGCATCTCTTGTACATCGTTGTGATCCGTACACCTATACCTGCCCCGTCGTACCCGAGCTCAGGGCATGGATTTCGTCCCAAGGCCTCGTTCAGGCGGAATCGGAGCCGATCCGCGAGATCTATCTCACCTCGGATAAAGATATCTACGGCAAGAAGCGCCCTGCGGAATTAATTATCCCCTTGCAAGCTTAAGCGGAGTAACTTTTCCTTGCCGTGATAGGATGTGGAAACGAACCTCGGCCCCGTCTCCACTCGTACTTGCAGAAGCAGTAACCCCGGATGTCCTTTATGTTCATGAAAAACGCTAGAATAATTCTAAACCACCCTCTTGACTCTCCCCTTAACAGGAGAGTGTACAGTAGCGTTAAATCGAACAAGAGGAGTGGGATTTCATGAAACGATTGGAAAACAAAATCGCATTGGTTACAGGCGGAAGCCGAGGCATTGGCAAAGGAATCGCGCTTCGGTTAGCGGAAGAAGGGGCTCTGGTCATTGTCCATTTACGGAACCCGCCGGAATGCGGCGGATCAGGTTGTCCAGACCATACAAGATCAGGGTGGGCGAGCTATCGCTTTAGGTGCCAAACTGGAATCGGTAGACGGCACAAAAGGGCTGATTCATTCGCTGAAGGAGGAACTTCTTCGCGTAACGGGGGACAACCGTTTCGATATTCTGGTGAATAACGCAGGCATCGGAACGTCCCAGAACTTTGAAGAGACGACCGAGGAAAGCTTCGATGAGCTGTTTGCCGTAAATGTAAAAGCACCGTTCTTCCTGGTGCAACAGGCCCTGCCGCTCCTGCGTGATGACGGGCGCATCGTCAACATTTCCTCCGGCGTTACGCGGATCGCTTACCCGCATATTATGGCCTACAACATCACCAAGGGAGCCGTCAATACGTTCACCTTGCATCTTGCCAAGCTGCTTGGTCCACGCGGGATCACGGTGAATGCGGTTCTCCCTGGCATCGTGGATACGGATGTGAACGCTCCATGGTTGCATACACCGGAAGGGCAGCAGCATGCCGCAGAGATGTCCGCGCTTGGCCGAGTCGGTCAGCCGTCGGATATTGCGGATATCGTAGCCTTCCTGTCTTCAAACGACGGGCGCTGGGTCACGGGACAAATGATTGACGCAACCGGCGGCTCTCATCTGTAACGATATCAGGCAGCAGATCCTCCGAAGTTTATACTTTCTGATATGTTAAAAAGAAGCGATCCGTGCCTGGCATTAACGCCGGCAAGGATCGCTCTTATGTTCTATCTGCTGTTAATCTGATTCGCCAATCTGCTCAAGATCGCTTTTTTCCTGTATCTGCTGTTTAATCGGATTCAGCTATCCGCACAACCGACTTCCGCTCCGGATCCCAGCGCCATGACGGAGCCTTGCCCCGCACATGCAGGCCTCCTACCCATTTATCGATCGTTCCGGAGCAGGCATCGTCGGTCTTCCCGGCTAATACCTCACGCCCCAGGCTCGTCACTTGCAGCAGCCGATCTTGGAAATGGGGTACAGCCCGTTTGAAGTCGGGAAACGGTGCTGTACCATCGATAACCAGCAACGAATCCGGGCCCTCCGTCATCTTCGCCAGGTAATACCAGAACTCCAGATCTCCCATTCCGAGCGTATGGAGCTTATCACCTACCTTTCGGAACAACTCATACGGCTTATGGATTCCGCCCGCTATAGCCTCCAACGTCGTCTGCTCGATGATCCCGAGTCCATTGCTCACAGAGGGCAGCCGCGCCAGATGGGCTTCGAATGCTGCCCTAGCAAAAGGCAGTGCCGAGGAATCAACCTCCAGCATGCGCTGATGTTTCTCCGGCCGATCCGAGGTATAGCCTTCCCACAACATGCTGCCCAGCCTAAGCTCTTCTTCTCCAATCGTGTGCCATGTGCCCGATAAAGTCTCGAGCTGCTCCCTGCTAAGCTGCCCCAGCCCGCGAAAAAGCTCGATGCCCGGGTAGGCGCCAATGCACAGCAGACTCAGCTTCGTATTTCCCAGTGACTGTTCCTTAAACCAACGCAGCAAATAGGCCAGCATGGTCTGGTCAAACAGATCATGCTCAAACCAGAGCACGATTTCATCATATTTTCGAAAATCCTGTAGCTTCCTCTCCTGCAACTCGCAGGTCTCGATATATTCCTTCTCCGGAATCCCGAGCGTTTGCTCCAAATACCGAGCTCTCGTTCTCCGATGATCCAGCTCGTCCATCTTCGTGTAGACCGGGCCAAACGTATAGAGCTCCCTCCACACCAGGATATCTCCTCCAATGTTTCCTTGCTTCAGCTTATCCCCTACCGAATCCCCGTTAACGATATGCAGCATACGTTTTCCTCCCTCATACAGATCGGTGAACACCGATACAAAGTCGGCTACGTGCAGCGTGTTCTTCAGCTTCCGCCGGGCATCAAAAAGTCGCTTCTTCAAAGCCGCCAGGGATATATCCAAGTATTGCGAGATCTCCCGCAGGCTGTAGCCTTGAAAATAATAGAGCTGGACCGCAATCCGCATGCTTGATGGCAAATCCGCGATCGTGGCATGCAGCTGGCGGATCATCTCTCTCTTTTCCACGACAAACTCCAAGCTCCGCTGGTCGCCAGCCGGCAATTCCATCGCATGCAGCGGTAACGTTTGAAATTGCTTGCGGCGCAGATCTCTGTAGCACTGCCGCTCAACGATCACTTTGAACCATCCGGGAAAGCGCCGGGGATCCTGCAGCTTGTGCAGATTCGCAAAGGCCTCCGTAAAGGCCTCCTGCACGGCATCTTCCGCCAAATAAGGATCCTGCAATTTATCGTAGGCCACGGCCAGCGCCATGCCGGTAAAATGTCGAACCAAGCTTCCCTGTGCCTCCGCACTGCCCCGCCGGGCTTCCTCAATCCACTGGAACACGTTCACCTAAACCTCCCTTCCCGGTGTCTCTATCCCTTAAGTGCCGATCTGAACGAAAAAGGTTACCTCTCTTCAGGAATTCTGCACCGGATGGATGATATATCAAAAATTCCCCATTGCCTTCGTCGGCGCCTCCCAGGCACGGTTCAGACACCCGATTCCTCTTGACATTCACCTAACACCTGTGTGATGATACTCACCAAATCATCTTGTTCTCTCTTTACATCCGAAAAGAGCTGCGCAGATGAATTTAAGAACAACATACCACACGGCTATGAGAAGAAATAGTAGCTTATCTCTTGAGGTCCAAGCGAACCGGCGAATGGTGCGAGGCCCGGTACCCCGGAATGAGTGAATGGATCTTCTCGCTTCAACCCGAACCTTTCGGCTGTGCCGGAGCAGTAGGCCTTGACGGCTCTCCACCGTTACTTTGGGAGATATGGCAGGAATAATAATGGTGTTTCCCCCATTTCCACGTCATGCTAAAGAGCGACAGTATAGTCGAATTCGGGTGGTACCGCGGAGTTACACTTCGTCCCATAGAGGGATGAGGTGTTTTTGTGTTGTTCGCAAACAACAGGAGGTGTTTTTTATGCAACGATTATTGTCAGGCATCAAACCGAGCGGGGATTTGAATATTGGCGGATATGGAGGTGCTCTCCGTCAATATGTGAAGCTGCAGCATGAGTATGAGTCCTATTTCTTCGTGCCGGATCTGCATGCGATAACGGTCTATCAGGATCCCATGGAGCTGCACCAGCGCACGCGGGACATTGCCGCTCTGTACATTGCGTCGGGCATTGACCCCGATAAAGCGACGATCTTTCTGCAATCCCAGGTCCCCGCGCATGCAGAGCTCGGGTGGTTGCTGGAGACGCAGGCGCATTTCGGTGAATTAAAACGGATGACCCAATTCAAGGAGAAATCCGAAGGTCAAGAAACGGTAAGCTCGGCGCTCTTCACGTATCCCGTCCTGATGGCTGCCGATGTGCTGCTCTATCAGGCAACGCATGTGCCCGTCGGGGACGACCAGAAGCAGCATCTGGAACTGACCCGCGATGTGGCTGAACGCTTCAACAACCGGTATGGCCGCACGTTTACGGTGCCTGAGCCGATCATTCAGGATATTGGCTCCCGCATCATGGGTCTTGACGATCCGTCCAAGAAGATGAGCAAGAGCAATCCGAACAAAAACAGCTGTGTCCACATGATGGATACGCCGGAGGATATCCGCAAGAAGTTCTCGAAAGCCGTTACCGACTCAGACGGCGAGGTCCGGCATGACTGGGAGCAGAAGCCGGCGGTCAGCAATCTGATCGAGATTTATTCGGTATTCTCCGAGGAAGCCATCTCCGTCATCGAGAAACGGTATGAAGGCCAAGGATACGGCACGTTCAAGAAAGAATTGGCCGAAGTGGTCATCGAGAAACTTCAACCGATCCAGGAGAGGTTCCATCAAATCGTGAATTCCTCCGAGCTAGATCGCATTTTGATGGACGGAGCGAAGCGGGCTTCCGAAACCGCAGGCCCAACACTGCTTGCCGCCAAGAAAGCGATGGGATTGGTCACGTTCTGAAAGAACCGAGAGGGCGTCCCCTTAATATCTGCATCCTGCTTCAGGAATCAGGTCAAGGGGCGCCCTGCTTATTTTTTATACATAACTCTGTGTATCCCGGTTCCGCCCAAACTTGTAGGTTGCAATCAGCGATAAGGCCAAGGCAAAAGCGAGTAGAATCGCCACATTCAAAATAATGTCGGTCAACGAGCTTCCTTGCTGAAGCTTGCCGAACGTATCGAGCAGCCAATACTGCGGCAGGAAATCGGCGATTCGCTGAATCGCTTCGGGCATCACGGTAAGCGGGAATACGCACCCCGCCAGCAGCGAAGTCGGCATGATCACCATCGTCTGGATTCCGTTCGCCATCATGGTGCTGTCCGAGAACGCGACAATGACCTGTGATAAACTGACCGCGACCAGAGCGAACAGCGACAGAATCAGGAACATCTGCCAGAGCGGAATGCCAGGCTCGATATGAAAGAACCGGGTCATGACAAACAAGGTGGCCGCAATCTGGATCATCATCAGAACGATATTCACGATGGCATTCGAGAAGACGTAGCTGCGGGCCGTAATAGGCGACGATAAGAGTCTATAGTACGTACGATTCTCTCGATCCCGGATCGTTAACGCCGATAGATTCACGGCGGAGAATAACATGAACACAACCAAGTAACCAATCGTCCGGTTGGTCATATCATGATTGACCGATTGATCCGCAACCGTAGTCGTGGACAATTGAAACGTTGAACTCCGATAACCGCTGTATAATTCGTTAAACGCGGCGGCATCGCCACCCGCTATAACTCCCATGGATGAAATATTCTGGACGTACGCGTTCAGATACGATTTGACATACCCCGTAACCTGAGCGCCCTTAATCGATTCGATCCGGACCGGCTCGGGTGTCCCCTGAATTACGCCTTTCGCAAACCCCTCGGGGAAGATCAGCACCGCATCCAGCTCACCCGACACAACCAAGTCATCCGCTTCCGATTCCCTAATGACCGATGCCTCGGTATGCTCCAATTGAGCAACAAAATCGATCGTATCTTGCGTGACTTTCTGTTCGATATCGTGATTCACGATGCCAAGGGTAACGGAGGTATCTCCGGAGCCCTTATAGATTAAGGTGGATAGAAGAATGCCGACAATGGGAAGCGCGATAACGAGCAGCAGATTTTTATAATCCTTCAACGAGGTTAATATCGTCTTTCGAATGAGCCAGAGCATATCCTTCAACATTACAGCCCCTCCCTTCTTCGCATCGAAATCATGGCTACGGCCAGCAGCAGGATGGAAAAACCGATATTCAGCATCATCGCATGCACGGCTGCAGTCCCATCGCCTGAATAGATGATTTGCAGCAGAGCTTCATTGGACCAATGCAGGGGAGAATACGTTGCGGCCTCCCTCATAAATCCCGTTGTGCTTGCAACCGGCATATATCCCCCGCCAAAGAACGCAGCCAGTTGAATAATGACCATGATGACAGCTCCAGCTGCATTTCCCTTCAGCACGTAGCTGATGCCGAGCCCGAGGCTGAGCGCAAACAGGATCTCGGTGAACAAAACCAGGAATACCATGATGGGGTTCTCCCCCCAATAGGCATTGAACATATATTTGCTGATCAGCACAACGATGATGACAAATACGGCATTGATTGCGAGCGTGCCCGTTATTTTTCCGGCAAAAATCTCGGCTTTCGTCACCGGTGATGCCAATAGGCGCTGCGCGGTGTTTCGCTTTCGCTCACTATCGATGAGTCCGCCTGCCGTCAAGGCGCTGTACAGGATGATCATCGTCGTGACCGCAATCGAAAAATAATCAAGCGAACCCGGCTGCCTCGCTCCCTGAATGGAAGACTCCAGCACATAGCTCCCTCCATCATCAACAAACGGCTTGCTCTCATATGCCGGATCGAGCTTCGCTGCTGTGGTTGACAGCCGGTACCGGTCGGTAAATGCGGACAGCATCCCCTGCACAATTCCGTTCTCCATACTGTTGCGGCTGTTTCCATCATAACGGATACCTTGGCCGTCCATTTCCACGTAACCGGTGTACCGGTTGTTTGTCACTTCCTGCCCTCCGTCCATGCCTTCCTTGACTTGCTCAAAGACCATGCCCGATGAACGCTCCGCCTCCTCCATGAAAACCTGCCATTGCTCCGTAAGCGCGGGTTCTGCTCCGTCGTTATGGTATAACACCCGAATGTCTCCAATCGTGGTACTGCCGTTAAAAGCATTCGAAAGCGCCGTCCCTAGGATCAGAATGAGCAGCACCGGGGTTGCCAGCATGAATACCAGCATCTGCGGCTCCCGGGCGATCTTCATCTCCTTCAGCGCGATTCTCAGTACGTTCATGTACTTCCACCTCCCTCTTCCTAGGTCCGCTAATCCCGAAGGCTCCGGCCGGTCAACGTCAGGAACACCGTTTCCAAATTCGGCTCGGACGCTTGAACGGAACGAATTTCAATGCCTTGCGCCATGAATTGCTGAATGATTTTATTCAGGTTATTGACTCCTGCGTCGGAGCTGATGTGCACGACATTCTCCTTCACTTCAACCGATTTGACGCCTGAGATCTCCTTCAGCTTGTTCGCTTCAAGATAGGCGGCCGTTTGCACCTCGATCCCGATATCCTTCTGGTCCGTAATAATGGACTTCAGCTGTGCCTTCGTGCCCTCCGCTATGATCTTGCCGTGGTCGATAATGGCAATCCGGGTGCAGAGCTCCTCCACTTCCTCCATATAATGGCTCGTGTACAGGATCGTGCTGCCCATCTCATTCAGCTTCCTGACCGAGTCCAGGATATAGTTCCTCGATTGGGGATCGATGCCGACGGTCGGCTCATCCATGATGATCAGCTTCGGTCTGTGGGCAATCGCGCAAGCGATATTCAGTCTCCTCTTCATGCCCCCGGAGAAGCTCTTCGGGTACATCTTATGTTTGTCACTAAGTCCGACGAAGGCAAGCGCCTCTTCGGCCCTGCTCCTAAGCTCCGATCCTCTCAATCCATACAATCCGGCAAAAAAATGAACATTCTCATAGGCGGTCAGATCCTCATATATCGCGACCTCCTGCGGAACCATGCCGATCTGCTGCTTCGCGAACTTTCGAAACTTCATCAGATTCTTGCCCAGGACATGGACCTCTCCCTTGGTCATGGGCATGAGCGACGATATGATATTAATGGTTGTGCTTTTGCCTGCTCCGTTCGCGCCCAGGAAGCCGAAAATCTCGCCTTCCCGTATGTTCAACGACAACTGGTCTACCGCTATGAAATCCCCAAACTTCTTCGTGAGCCCTTTGATCTCCAGCACGTTCATACGTTTTTCGCCTCCATATTCCATCCACGCTTCAACCGGTGGACTTGATCTGCATTTATCGTACGAAAAAAGGATGCCCTTGCGATAGTGCACAAGTTCATCCTTATCCATGAGAATCTTCATGTTGTTGACGATCCAAATCTTCACCCTTGTGGGGAATGTCATTTTGACCCGATATCTCTAATCCGCCAAATGCACTTACCGGTTTTAGCTATAAGGTATTAAAGTGGTCACCGAGAAGCCGTCGGAGCCATCCACGATCACGGTACCATTCACGACCGCGGCGCGCTCCTCCATGCCTATGATCCCAAGACCCTTGATGACCTTCTGCATGCCCTTGCCGTTGTCGCTGACCTTGGCCTTGATCATGGTGCCCAGAACTTCGATATGTAACGAGACTGCCGTTGCATTCGCATACTTCATCGTATTGGTTAACGCTTCCTGGGTGTTATCCTGAATGATTTTCCACTGAAGCGGTGTAATCACATCCATATTGCCCTCATGCGTTAATACGGTCTTGATCGGGTGCTGGGTGGAGAACTCCTCTAGGAATAAACGCATTCGGTTGATGCCGAGCTGCTCCGTAGGAGGCTTTACGTTCTTCAAAACCAGCCTGATGCTCTCAATGCCTTCTTTGGAGATGGATATGGCATTCTGCAGCAGCTCGGCGGACTTGTCCGGATTCGTTGTCATCAAGCGCTTGGCCGCCTCCATCTGAATCAATGCTCCCGTCATGGAATGCCCGATCTTGTCATGAATTTCCTGGGACAGCCGATTTCGCTCTTCCAGCTTGAACATATATTCAAACTGCCGGATGTACTCATTATTTTCGCTCAGCCGCTGGGTCAACCGATCCAGTTCACGATGCATCTGCTCGTTCTGCTCCTGATAGGATGTGACTCGGCTTATAAAAGTCCTCAGCATGTTGAGATAAATATAGGATAGAACGGATATAAAGAAATAGGTCAAGCCAAGCTCGTAAGGCACTATAAACGCTGGAACCAGCAGGAGAATCAGGATCATCCAGCTCCTGCGAAGATATAAAGACAACAGCTCATACAGATTCGCGGGAAGCAGCATGAAGAACAGCGGATGAATGTAGAATGAGAACGCCACGACAACAAGAATAGCCAGTACCATGAAGTATGGCTGTGTATTGCGACTCTTGAAAATATAGACGGATACATTCACGGACAGGTAGAGAAGCATGACCAGTATATACCATGACGTTATCGCAAGATCAGAGGCATACGACTGGCTGATCACATACAGGAACAGCATGCTTTTGAAACCGATGACCCACAGTTCGGCATAATTTCGGCGTTCGCTCACTTATTCACTTCCCCCGTCAGATAAAAAATCGCAATCTGGGTTCGATGTTCAAGACCTGTCTTGCTGAGAACTGAAGTGATGTGATTGGCAATCGTGCCTTCGGAAATAAACAGCTTCTTCGAAATTTCCTTGTTGGCCAGCCCTTTGGCGATGAGCGCCATAATGTCCAGTTCCCTTTCGGTGAATAGACTCCGGTCGAACTTGTCTGCCTTATCTTCCTTTTCAGGCTTTCCGGGAGAGAGCCCGGATTTGATTTTATCCAGCACGACGTCCTGCAGCACATGATGGCCGTGGTACACCGTTTTGATTGCATCGCGAATCCGTTCCGGGTCGTTATTCTTTAGCAGATAACCCTTGGCGCCGTTCAGGATCGCATCGGTAATATATTCATCGTCGTCGAAGGTCGTTAAGATCAGCGTCTTGGTCTTGGTACGCTCCGTGAGCTGCTTCGCGGCCTCAACACCGTTCAGATTCGGCATCCGGACGTCCATCAGCGCCACATCCACTTCATGCGCTTCGCAATAGGCCACCGCTTCCTGGCCGTCTTCAACGGTCGCCACGACGTCGAACTCATCAAACGTAGTCAGAATGATTTTCATACCTTCCCTGATAAACGAATTATCGTCCGCTATGATCACTTTAATCTTCAACTTACGCTCACACTCCCTTATTCAGGATTATACAGGCTGTCATCTTGAAGAACGACAGTATTTTTATTCACCTGAATTAAGGGGAGATACGTTCCCCGATGCAGCGACTCTGGCATGATCCCGGTCGGCTTGAGCCAACTATAAAAAGCAGTGCAGGGATGAACCCCGCACTGCTTAGGCGTCAACCTATTCAATTAAGAAGCGGCCATCGATTTTCTTGGGTCTGAACGTCTCCCTTTCTTGAATGTCGAGGCCAGCAGCAGAACAAGAAAACCTCCGGCTATGAACCACATTACCGCTGAATGCGAAGAAGATGGAGCGTATCCGTCAAAATACATCACATCCCGGAGAGCCGAAGCAGCGAAGCGGAGCGGCGTCCACGAGTACAGCCAATCCTGTGTTGCCTGCGGCAGAAACTCCGGCGCCATATTAAGAAGCGGCATCGAGAAGAACATCAGGAGCACCAAGATGCCCATAGCCGGGATTCCCATCCAGTTGAGCAGGGTCGACTGAAGGAGGAAAAAAGCGGAACCTGCCAGCCACAGCATCAGCCAAACACGGCTCCCGTTGGTAAACTCCATGCCATACCAGGAAGATGCCATCCATACCAGGAAACCGGAAGCCAGACCCGCCAGCAGCAAACCGGTAGCGCCTTGCAGCACAATCGTGGTTCCCCTGCCGCTGCCATCAGCTACGGCTTTCTGCAGCGCCTGGAACAAGAACACGCTAATGATCAGGCAGCCAATCCATAAAATCTGCACCAGCATGCCTGGCGCATTGCCGCTTGCGTGATTAATCCCGACAGGATGTACAACCTCCTCCTGAACTTCAAAAGGGGTAAGGAAAGCCTGCGCGGTTGTGACCGGCAGCATATCCGTCTGCGTGCTGATCATGGTCAATGCCTGGCTAGAGAGCTGCGCTCCCGCCATCTTCATCGCTTGCCCGAGCATCTGTTTCACCGCTGTGGATGCCTGCGCGCTCATCCCCTCGTTCACCAGCACCTGTACTACAGCCGGCTTCGGAGCAGGCGATTGCAGCGACAAGATGCTCGCGCTTAAGTCCTCGGGCAGGACAAGGGCTCCATAATACTTCTGGCTGTCAAGCCCTTCCCGTGCCTCCGCTTCCGAATTCACGATCTTCCACTGAATGGGCAGCTGTGAGTTGCCCTGCAGCATCCCCTTCATCATATCGCCAACAGCAAGCGGTTCGCCGTTCGGTAACTCTGCCGGCTGATCCAAGACAACCAGTGCAACGGGCAGGGACTTCGGCTTCGCTCCCGCGATCGATCCCAGCATGGCCACGCCGAATATCGACAGCACCAGAATCACAACCAATGCGCCGATCCATAGCATTTTTTGTCTTAAGAAACCCATATCTACCACTCCTCGTTATTAATGAACAAACTGTTGATTAATGATCACAGCGTTAATTATAATGAAGAGATAAATATGTTCAATCATCAGCTTTCAGCGGAGTGTTCATTACTCATCAGTGTACGAGCCTTCTGTTGATTATGTCTTGAAATTGTACTGGAGGGGAGTTCCTTGACCAAAAAGACGGATCGCCGGCAAATCCGGACGAATCAGCTGTTGCGGCAAACCTTATTTGAGCTCATGGACGAAAAAAACATAAACGCGATTACCGTCACCGATATCGCCAATCGCGCCAATATCAACCGGGGTACCTTCTATCTGCACTATCGTGACGTGCCGGATATGCTGGATAAGCTCAAAGAAGAGGTGCTCCAGAAGATTAAGGACATCGTCGTTCATATTGACCCCAGGGATTCCAGAGACTATGCGGAAAAGGGCGAGCCTTATCCGGCGTCAGAGCAAATATTCGAGGAGCTCATCCGTCATGCTTCCTTCTTCCGAGCAGTCGTCGGCCCGAATGGGGACATATCCTTCGTGCGGCAATTCAGGGAATTCATGAAGGAGCATATGTTTGCTAAGCATGCCTTCCGAATGCCCGCAGGAGAGAATCAAATCATTCCGAGCGATTACCTGATTGCGTATATGACCTCCGCCAATATCGGCCTGGTCATACACTGGATCGAGTCCGGCATGAATAAGTCCGCAAGAGAAATGGCGATCATGATGACCCAGCTGATCAACTACGGCCCGTTGATTACTTCAGGGATCATCCCAAAACAGTAGGTAATGCAAAAGAAGAGAAGCGGGGAATTCCCTCGCTTCTCTTTTATGCTTAATGGCATATAAGCACTTTGCCTGCTTCGTTAATTGATCAATTGCTTTACTAATTCGCGGTTTCGCTCTTTGAATACCTCGTTATGCGAGGAGACCATCGCGTACTTTTTGGCATCCGGCTCAATGAACTGCTTCGCGCTGTTCACCGCGTTCGCGGCATCCTGGAAGGCGCCCGCAATCAGGTGCAGCTTCCCGTCAAAATGCAGGATGTCGCCCGCGGCATACAACCCCGGTATGGAAGAGTTGCAGCTTGCGTTGCCCGCGATATAGTAATCATCCACCCGATGAATATCGAGCTTGCTGTTCTCCAAGAGCGACATATCCCGTTCATAGCCATGGTTAATGATCACTTCGTCTACGGCCAGATAGGAAACTTCACCCGTCTCATTATTGGTCAATTCCACCCGCTCGATCACCTCATGATTATCCGAAGCAATAAGCTTCGTGATCGATGTATTGAGATGGCAAGTGGCCTTGCTGTTCATCAACTGATCGACTTGGGCTTCATGGCCTGACAATTCGCCTTTGCGATAGGCCAGGTACACCTTCTTCGCCACAGGCTCCAGCTCGTTCGCCCAATCCACTGCCGAGTTTCCTCCGCCGGACACAATCACCGTTTTGCCCTTGAAATGCTGCAGGGACTTCACCGTGTAGTTCAGGTTCGACACCTCAAACCGCTCGGCTCCTTCAATATCCAGCTTCTGCGGATTCAGGATGCCTCCGCCGACCGCCACGATGACCGTTTTGGACAGATGCACGCCGGAATTCGCCGTATGTAATTCGAACAGCCCTTCCTCATTGCGGGCGATCGATTCAACCTTCTCGTTTAACAGCACTTCGGGATTAAACGTCAGACCTTGCTGAACCATCTGCTCGATCAGCTTCGCGCCCGGAACGGGTGTCAGTCCGCCAACGTCCCATATCATTTTTTCCGGATAAACGTGAACCTTCCCGCCAAGCATGGGTTGATATTCTATAATCTTGGTTTTCATGCCGCGCAGTCCACTATAAAAAGCAGAATATAATCCTGCTGGTCCTCCACCAATAACCGTTACATCAAATATCTCTTTCCCACTCATGCATTTCACTCCCGGTCTATAGATTAAAAGGCTGTTGTGATCACCTTGTAACGTAAATGATTATCATTATCAATTAGTATACGTTGCCTTTCACCGTTTTACAATCAATCATTTAGAAAAAATTCATATTGTCACAATTTCGCCTATATTTAGGTTTGCATCACTCTTCCAATTCTATATATGGATATTATTCGGCTGAAACATGAATATTATTTAAAATTTCCATTAAGATATTTATTGACAACGACGCGGCCCCACATTATATTTATGGATGAAATTGAGAATCATTATCGTTTGATATCTAACTACTCTGGAGGTGAAATGATGATTCGCCTAAGTACAGATCGAATAAGCGTCGGTTACGGCGAGAATCTGATATTGAATCGTCTTAACGTAGATATTCCCGATAAAAGAATCACAACCATCATTGGGCCGAACGGCTGCGGCAAATCCACTCTTTTGAAGGCTGTTACCCGCATTATTCCTTACCAGTCCGGTGCTGCCATTCTCGATGGAGAAGAAATCGCCAAGATGAACACCAAGCTGCTGGCGAAAAAGCTGGCCATTCTCCCCCAAACTCCGGAAGGACCGGGCGGATTGACGGTTGGCGAGCTTGTCTCCTATGGCCGATATCCTCATCAACGCGGTTTTGGCCGCTTGACCAAGCAGGATATGGAAGTGATTGACTGGGCGCTGGAGGTTACCGGGACCCAGGATTACAAATATCGCTCGGTGGATGCTCTATCGGGGGGACAAAGACAGCGGGTGTGGATTGCGATGGCACTTGCTCAGGAGACCGAAATGATCTTCCTTGACGAACCGACAACGTATCTGGACATGGCGCATCAGCTTGAGATCCTGGAACTGCTGGAGAGACTTAACATCGAGCAGGAGCGTACCATTGTTATGGTTCTGCATGATTTAAACCAAGCCGCCAGATTCGCTGATTACATTATCGCGATGAAGGATGGAGATATCATTCAGGCCGGTGATCCGGAAGCCGTCATTTCACACGACGTATTAAAGAAAGTATTCCATATCGACGCCGAGATCGGCCGCGATCCGCGCACGGCGAAACCGATCTGTATCACATACAATCTATTAAAAGGGGAAAAAGAGGATGTACTCAAAACGGAGCAAAACGACAACTACGAAGAAACTACTCATCCCGTTTATAGCGCTGCTGCTCATTCTTAGCGCTTGCAGCAGCAAGCCTGCGGAGACAAACAGCAATAATACAGGAACGGCCGAATCACCTAAAACGGAACAAAGCGAAACTCCATCCGGGACCATTACATATGAGTCCGAGAACGGACCCGTCGAAGTGCCTGCCAAACCGCAGCGCGTGATTGTGCTGTCTTCCTATGTAGGCGACCTGCTTGCACTCGGCGTCAACATGGTGGGCGTTGATTCCTGGTCCAAGGCCAACCCCGCATTTGCTGACAAAATCAAGGATGCCGAAGAAGTCACGGATGAAAGCCTGGAGAAAATCATCGAGTTGGACCCCGACCTCATCATCGGCCTGTCCACTATCAAGAACGTGGATAAGCTGAAAGAGATTGCCCCAACCGTGACCTTCACCTACGGAAAAGTCGATTATTTGACGCAGCATCTTGAAATCGGCAAGCTTGTGAACAAAGAAAAAGAAGCCCAGGACTGGATCGATGATTTCAAGCAACGGGCGCAAAAAGCCGGTGAGGACATCCGTGCCAAAATTGGAGAAGACGCCACCGTATCCGTTATCGAGAGCTTTGATAAACAGCTTTATGTATACGGCGATAACTGGGGCCGCGGCACTGAAATCCTGTATCAGGAAATGAAGCTGAACATGCCGGAGAAAGTGAAAGAAATGGCACTCAAGGACGGTTACTATGCCCTTTCCGCGGAAGTGCTGCCGGAGTATGCCGGCGACTATGTTATTCTGAGCAAATTTGCCGATGCCGATACGTCCTTCCAGCAAACCGAGACGTATAAGCAAATCCCGGCGGTGAAGAATGGCCGCGTATACGAAGCAGACGGAAACCGGATTTATTTTAATGATGCCACCACGCTGGAGTACCAGCTGGAGTTCATTACGGAACACTTTTTGGGCAACTAGCATATAGGCTGCCTTTGCTCAGACTTATTTCGATTGTATATTCCAACTTTAAGATGAGAAGATGATTCCATGACAATGCCTACGAAACGATCCATTCCTATTTCCATCAAATTGATTGCAGGCATCATCGTATTTATAGGCATGTTTGTTGTTGCGATGGTGTTCGGTGCAGCTGAAACCAGCATCAAGGATGTATGGTTTGCCCTAACTACCTCGATGGAGGGCGAGAAATTATCCCTCCTTCGCGAAATCCGCCTGCCCCGTGAGGTTGCAGCTATTCTGGTCGGTGCCGCGCTCGCGGTCTCCGGCGCCATCATGCAGGGCATTACCCGCAATCCGCTGGCGGATCCCGGCCTGCTCGGCCTTACCAGCGGGGCGAATGCAGCGCTTGCCTTCACGCTGGCTTTCATGCCGGCTGCCAATTATTTTGGCATTATGGTGGCCTGCTTCATCGGAGCGGCGATCGGCGCCGTGATGGTCTTCGGCATCGGAGCCATGCGAAAAGGCGGCTTCTCTCCCTTGCAGATGGTGCTGGCTGGCTCAGCCGTATCTGCATTCCTGTACGCCATCGCTGAAGGAATCGGCATTTATTTTAAAATATCCAAGGATGTGTCCATGTGGACGGCAGGCGGTGTGATCGGCACATCATGGGGACAGTTGCAGACGATATTTCCGTTTATTCTCATTGGAATTATAATTGCCATCGTGTTATCAAGACAATTGACCATCCTTAGCCTAAGTGAAGAAGTCGCCGTCGGTTTGGGACAGAACATTGCTGCTATCAAAGGCATCCTGTTTGTCGTGATTGTCCTCCTGGCTGGAACCTCTGTGGCCTTGGTGGGAAATCTGGCCTTCCTCGGCCTGATGATTCCCCATATTGTCCGCGGGATCGTCGGAACCGACTACCGCCATGTCATTCCGATGTCCGCCCTCGTCGGAGCCATCTTCATGCTGTTTGCCGACACGGTTGGACGAACGCTGCATGCTCCTTACGAAACACCCGTAGCTGCTCTGATCGCCATCATGGGATTGCCCTTCTTCCTGTTTATCGTACGCAAAGGAGGGCGGGGACTGTCATGATTCATCCATCGTTAATAAGAAAACAACGCATTACATTTCTGGTCTTGTTGATCCTTACAGTGGTTACTGTCCTCGTTGGTCTGGGTCTCGGTTATTCGTCCGTTAGCTATGACCGAATTATTCCAACCCTGCTGGGCCAAGGCAGCTTCAAGGAGAAATTCATTATCTTCGATGTGCGCCTGCCGCGCATGCTTATTACTTTGCTGGCCGGAATGGCGCTTGCCTTATCGGGTGCTATTCTGCAGAGCATTACCCGAAATGATCTCGCGGATCCCGGTATTATCGGCATTAACTCGGGGGCCGGGGTCGGCGTAGCCGTATTTTTCCTGTTCTTCCCGATCGAAGCCGGCTCCTTTATTTACATGCTGCCTTTGGCGGCATTTATCGGAGCTGTGCTGACAGCCGTGGGCATCTACCTGTTCTCTTTCCGAAAAGGCGAAGGCCTGCAGCCCGTTAAATTGGTGCTTACCGGTGTCGGGTTCTCCATGGCGCTCTCGGGTTTCATGATTGTGCTCACGTCGTCTGCCGAGCGGACCAAGGCCGATTTTATTGCCAAGTGGCTGGCGGGCGGGATATGGGGAACCGATTGGCCTTTCATTGCGGCGCTGCTGCCCTGGCTGATCATCCTGATTCCGTTCACCCTGTACAAAGCGCAGCGCATGAATCTGCTGGGATTAAGCGATCCCGTGGGCATCGGCGTCGGCGTATCCATTGAGAAGGAGCGCATCGTCCTGCTTCTGGCTGCCGTAGCGCTTGCAGCATCCGCGGTATCCGTTACGGGCGGGATTACATTCATCGGACTCATGGGCCCACACATTGCCAAAGCGCTGGTCGGCCCGCGGAATCAGATGTACATTCCGATTGCCGTATTGATCGGGGGCTGGCTGCTGCTGCTCGCGGACACGATCGGACGCAACCTCGTGGATCCCGACGGCATCGCCGCAGGCATTATGGTCGCCATCATCGGCGCGCCGTATTTTGTATATTTGCTGCTGAAGAAAAAATAACCGTTAATCTCTTTTTAACTGAATGCCTAAGCCCCTATTGCACTCTTTCAGGTGTAATTGGGGCTTTTTTGACTGGTTCGGCTATGGTTGCCGCCTTTTCCGAGCTTATCTCCTCACAAAATAAAGAGGGCACCGCATGGATGCCCTCTTTATCGCGCAGGGAGTAAACAACCTAGTTCCACTAAGCGTTTGCCCTTTACTTCTTCCCCCGGTTGGCCGCCTCTTCCAGACGCCGGAACCGTTTCAGATCAGCCTTCCGAATCGGAATCGGCTCTCGGCTAAGCAGCTTCACCACGGCAATGACCAACAACAGCAGCAGCACCGTAAACGGCAATGCCGCAATCAATGAAGCCGTCTGTAAGGCTTCCAGCCCGCCCGCATACAGCAGTACACCTGCTATCGCTGCCATAAGCGTGCCCCACACGATTTTTGCAATGTGCGGAGGGTTCAGGCTGCCATAGGTGGTCATGCTGGATAAAATGTAGGTTGCTGAGTCCGCTGATGTTACCAGGAACGTCAGAATAAGTAAAATCGCCAGCACATTCATGACCATGGAGAAGGGTAATTGGTTAAAGAGCTGAAACAGAGCAGATGTAACATCAGCATTAACGGCTGCAGCAATCCCGGTGCTCTCGTGCAGATCATACCAGATCGCCGTCCCGCCGAATACCGCGATCCATAGACAGGCAATGACTGGCGGCACAACCATCACCCCCACAATGAATTCACGAATCGTTCTTCCCTTGGACACCCTCGCCACGAAAGCTCCCACATACGGAGACCAAGCAATCGCCCAGGCCCAGTAAAAGATCGTCCATTCTCGTACCCACGTGCCTTCAGCGTAAGGTTGAAGCCTCAGACTGTACGATACGAAATTCGTAATGTAATCGCCCAGCGCCAATGTAAAGGTCTCCAAGATGAAAACAGTGGGACCACTAACAAACACAAACAATAAAAAAATGAGCGCCAACGCGAGGTTCAGGTTGCTTAAGTATTTAATCCCTTTATCCAATCCCGTTGTGGATGAGATCATATAAGCGACAAAAATAAGCCCCAGCATCATTAACTGCAACCCGACACCATTGTTCACTCCCATAATCGTGTTCAAACCACCGCTCATCTGCAGAACGCCAAGTCCAATGGAAGTCGCGATGCCCATGACCGTTGCAATCACCGCAAGGATATCAATCGTATTCTTCACTGCGGGCTTCGAGCCGGTGACAGGCTCCAGCGCGGTCGACACCAGCCCATCCTTATGCTTACGGTACTGAAGAAACGCGATCACAAGTCCGACAAGGGCAAACACGGACCACTGACTAATCCCCCAATGAAAAAAAGAATAGCCCATAGCCACACGCGCCGCGTCCACACCTTGTGCTTCGACGCCTCCGAACGGCGTCTTAAAAAAATGGCTCATGGGTTCAGCCACGCCCCAAAATACCAGCCCTACACCAAACCCCGCAGAGAACAGCATTCCGATCCAGGTGAAGAACGGATACTCGGGCTTCTCCTTATCTCCGCCAAGGCGAATCGTTCCGTATTTACTGGCTGCCACCCAGATCAAAAAGATAATAATCACAAAGATCGAGAGCAGATAGAACCAGCCGAACGTATTCGTCGTAAATCTGTACAAATACCCTGCCACTTCACCGAATGCTCCAGGCATAGCAGCCCCTAGAATAGCAAGAATGGCAATGATAACGGCCGAAACCGTAAACACGATGTTCTTCAATAAACTCCCTTTCATATGCTCCACCTCAGGCTATTAAGTCATCCATTCCTATACAGTATCTGTATTTAAACCAGAATTGATGTACTTAATCGGTAAATGTGTGCAGCAAGGGGGTATTCTTCAGATCAAGGCCAACTTGAAGTGCTATTCGTTAGGAACCTGTTTCGTATTGATATACTGTTGTCCCAGAATGACCATTTGCTCGAGCACTGCTTTGAAATGGATACCGAACTCCGTTATGGAGTATTCCCCCTTGGGGGGTACCTCTTGATACACCGTCCGTTTCACGATGCCGTTCTCCTCTAACTCCCGCAATTGAACGGTAAGCACATGCCTTGATACTTCCGGTATTCTCCGATGCAGCTCACCAAATCGCAGCGTTTCCTGAAACAGTTCATACAGTACTCGAGGCTTCCACTTTCCACTAATCATGTGCAAGCCTACTTCAGCCGGGCACCCATTCCGCTCATCCTGATATGGCATATGTATTGCTGAACCCCCTTTAAGTCATTGGTCATAAATAGATGACTATGTCATAAAATTCTGCGTACTTACCACAGCTTTTATTTTCAGATAGGCTATTGCTATCATCATACAGAAAGAGGAGATTCAATGAAACCATCCATTCCCGCAAGCCAAGTCTGGAAGCCGGAGGAGATGAATGCCGCATTTGCTGATGCGTATAACTCAGGGGACATCGATCAAGTGCTGGCGTTGTATGAACCGAACAGTATTCATGTCCACAGCAATGGAAGCTTGGAGATCGGAATTCATTCCTTCCGCCATACGCTGGAGGAACTGCTGCTGCTTCAAGGCAAGATGGTCTCCACCAATCTATACTGCATCCCCTTTGAAAATATCGCTATGCTGCGTGCCCATTTCATCTTGCATACCGTGGACCCGGATGGCCAACCTCTTGTGCTGCAAGGTTATACCTCCGAGATCGTGAGACAGCAGCCTGATGGAAGCTGGTTGTACATTGTGGACCATCCGTTTGGTTCGGATGTTATGGAATGAAGGTAATTATACAATTACCTTAGTAACCGGGCTGGTAATTCATCAAGGGATCACCAGCCATGTTATGCTATCTAGCTACAAACCAATTTTCTGGCTCAGGTGTTATGGTCACAAGCACTTGGCCAACTTGGCCTGGCTGCGGATCAACCGCAGGTTGTCCGGCAACAGGAGTTCCTCCCCCGTTACCACCGTTTCCACCGTTGGCCCCACCCCCACCGCCAACGGTAACAATGCCTGTTACGCCCATTGCATTCACTCCGCCTATACCACCGTTCAGCTGTAGTGTACCCGTAACTGTAGGAGAAACGGTTGATATAAGGTGGATAACACCACCACTTCCGCCTCCGCCGCCACCTTCGCCATCTCCGCCATTACCATCCCAACCGATAGCCCCGTTCCCTCCAGCCGCCGCAATAATTCCAGCAATGGTTATGCTATTCTTAGCAGCAATCAATATAAAGCCCCCAGCACCGCCCCCGCTACCGACTATACCGCTACCCGCAGAGAGTGGGTTTACTCCATGATTTCCGTTAGCAGTAATCAGAGCCCCATTGGCAATTACGACTTGGCCCTGGGCAGCCAAAATCAAACTACCTCCGCCTTCTCCGCCACTGCCTAACAAAGTTCGGCTTCCAGCCCCACCACCAGCTGCTGTAGGAATGATCTGTGCTGCTTGCAGTGAACCGAGTCCAATTCCGCCGTTATATGGTCCTGCAGCAGCAGCGGATATTCCCTCGTTTGGTGAGCCATTGCCAGAGTCTGCCGCACCGGGAAGAACCGTAACTACACCACTTATCATGAGATCCCCCGATGATTGGATCGTGATGCCGCTTGGAATGATAAGTGTCCCCGCAATTTCCACTCTGGAGAACTGCAGATTTGTTCCAGAAGGCAATGCTGCAAGAGAGCCTGGAACACTTAAATCCACAACCTGGCCGCTGTTTATGAGCAATTCACCCGCTGAGCCATCCCCATAAACAGCAAGCGAACCATCTATCCCCTGCGGCCCAAGCGGCCCTTGTGGTCCTGACGGGCCAATCAAACCTACCGCTGTTTCCGATATACCCTGAATCCCTTGAGGACCTTGAGGACCCTGAGGGCCAACAGGCCCTACGGGACCAATCGGCCCGACCGCTCCTGGCCTTCCCCGAAATCCCCGGAGACCACGTTGCCGGATTCCCCTTACCTTGGATTTCTTGCACTGAAAATATCGTTTCTTTAAATGATTACGGTTATGACTATATTCCCTTGGTAAGGGTACACCTCTTGAATAAACAGGTTTAACTTTACATCTTAACAAATGACCACTACCTCCCTCCGTCGTTCAACACAGTGTATGCACTCAAGACCAGACAAGAGGTGGTCAGGTGACTAACAAGCGGCCTATTTTACTTGTGGATGTTCTTCATGGAATCGGAGGGAATATCCCTTCTATAGCAATGCAGTAATTTAAAACAAGATAAGGCTGCATGTTATTATGCGGTTGATTTCCTCCAGTAGCAGCAATAGCGCCCGGGCTCATGAATGAATTAGTAACTTCGTGATACGTCAAGCTGTCAGAGAGCGCCCATGTTCGATCCACAGGTAACACACTATTAGCTGGATTGGCGCTTCCCATTGCTTGATGCGTATGGCTGGGAAGCTCCGCGTCCGTTAGGGTATGGAACTCCTCTCCACCATTCTCTCCTATCGGGAAGTCGGTGCCTCGATGAACAGCAACTCTCCCCCTTAAATCCGGGAGCGCAAAATGGGTCGTGCCGTTCCCCCCGTATGTTGTCCCCAGCAGAGAAAACAAGGCTGTATTCTGAGCAATCGGCAATAACTGCCCGTCACAAAACGCCCACCCATCGGGAGCAAAATTAAAAGCGAATAAGCGAATTTCACCTAAGAACGGATCTGCCATTATATGTTACCTCCTGTCCTCTCTGTCGAAGCGCTCCACTCCATGTGTACATAAACATCATCTCCCCCTCTTATCCGGAATCCTATGCGTTCATAGAATGTTATAGCAGGATTTGAGCGGATAACATGGAGACGGATGGGCTTAGAGTCTGTCCTGGTCATATCCTGTAAATGAACCAGGGCTGCCGTTCCTATACCTTGATTCCCGAATTCAGGCAAAATCGAGATGTCGACCAGGCGAATTTCGGCAGGTGTCTCATGTACAATGACTCGCCCAGCCTGTAGCTGGTTATTCATAAGAATCAGGTGCGATGCTTGAGGGAACTGCAGTGCATAGGAGCGCTGCTGGAGATCAAACTGCATGCGCAGAAACACCTCCATTTCCTGGTCTCCCCATCCCCAGGAGGAAACTTCTCTAAGGCGTGTGCTGCGGTACAGCTCATATAAAAACGCTGTATCTTCCTCGGTGGCATCCATCATATTGATCATGGGATTATACGATACCTGCCCCTGCCTAAAAGTCGATAACCCTTAGGTTATCGCGGTACTTCAGTTTATGCGGATAAAGAAAGGAAGGTACAATAATCCAGAATATGTCGTGCCCTGCCTGTCACACACCTTTACTACGGAACGAAAAAAGCAATCCAGCTGTGTCCTAAACAGCCGAATTGCTTCTTCAGATTCATTGCATTATTCCTTAACGAATTCCTTCGTGCTGCGCACGGTATCGATTGGACGAACCATACTCTCAATCTGTTCGCGCTTTGGCTCCAGGAATGGAGGCAGGGACAATTTCTCGCCCAGTGTTTCATATGGCTCATCACCCATGAAGCCTGGACCGTCGGTTGCAAACTCAAACAGAATTTGTGGTGCAACTCGCGCATACAAGGACTGGAAGAAATAGCGGTCTACAAAGCCCGACGTATGGAATTGGAAGTCGTCAAGACGCTTGATCCAATGTTCCAGCACCGAGCGGTCCTCGACACGGAAAGCCGCGTGGTGTACAGTGCCGAAGCCCTGCTGAGCTCTTGGAAGCACGGCGTTGTATTCAACAACCACCTGGGCGCCATTGCCGCCTTCACCAACCTCAAACAGATGAAGCGAGCCTTCCTTGCCGATCTCCTTGAATTCGAGCACTTTCTCCATCATTTCCTTGAAATAATCGAAGTTGGACACCCGTACAAACACCGGACCAAGTCCTGTAATCGCATGCTCCAGCGGAATCGGTCCCTTCTGCCAAGGAGTTCCTGAAGCCACGCCCTCGTTGTTCTCATCGGAGATGAGCTGATACTGCTGATCGTCAAAATCAACAAAAGCGAGTGTTTTTTTGCCAAACAGCTCTTGAATGCCTTGATGCTTTACATCCAGCCGGTCAAATCGCTTGACCCAATATTCGAGCGCCGCATCGTTAGGAACACGGAACGAGGTTTTGTAAATCTCGTCTGTACCGTGTCTGCCCTGCGGGATACCCGGAAAATCGAAGAAGGTCATATCGGTCCCGGCACTGCCCTTGTCATCCGCAAAAAACAGGTGGTATGTCTGAATATCGTCCTGATTAACGGTTTTCTTCACAAGTCGCATGCCGAGCACATAGGTGAAAAACTCGTAGTTCTTCTCGGCACTGCTCGTAATGGCTGTTACGTGGTGAATTCCTTTTAATCCGTTCATGGTTAAATTCCTCCGTCTCTTCTATTTAGAAAGTGTTTGCCCGACCTTCAAAAATTATTATTTTGATTTAAAACATCTTTAATTTAAGATAATAGTATCATGAGAATTCTGTGCCGTCAACCTTCTAAATGCAATATCTTATTTTGGTCGTGAATGATATTAAAAAAACGGTCGGACATAAGAACATCCGGCCGTTCTATTTCTTTCCTTATAAGAGTCTCCTCATGTCCGTTATACGCCAGTATTGGATAATCCAATGACAGGAAACAGCTCGATGCGTTGATGCGTCTCCTCGTGATACAACCATCCATCCCGAACATGGTCCACAAACAATATGCCGTTCAGGTGATCAATCTCGTGCTGCATACATCTGGCCAGATAATCTTCGCCTTCCAGAATCACCGTCTGGCCTTGACGATTCAATGTCTTTACTTTAACCTTATTGGCCCTCTTCACATATCCGTAATACCCCGGATAAGACAGACAAGCTTCGGGGCCCATCTGTTCCCCGTCCATCTCTACGATTTCCGGATTAATCAGCTCGATCAACCCTTCTCCGCAGTCCATGACAATAAGCCTTCGTAATATACCGATTTGGGGTGCGGCAAGACCAGCGCGCCCTTCACTGTCATACAGCGTCTCCGCCATATCATCCAGAATCTTCAATGCTCTGGCGTTTACGGAATCGACTGGCCGGGCGATCTTTCGTAAGATCGGATCACCGAATGGCACAATAGCTTTAACCGTCATTCACTTAAGCCCCCTTAGTTCTAGAAGGAGGTGTATGCACCCATAAGTCACCTGGAGTACACTCTAAAGTTGTGCAAAGGGCATCTAACGTCTCTGCCTTCATCTGTCTGGGCTGGTTCGTCAGCAAGGCACTAATGGAAGCAGCTGATAAGCTGTAATTCGCCTTCTCTTTCATGAGCCGCGCCAAAGCCGCTCCCGACCATATCCCTCTCTCCGCCATCACATTACGTAGCATCCATTCGAGCAAAGGGTCCCCCTCCCGTTCCATGAAAAATATTAGCTCACACCTTATTTTATTAGGTACTACCTAATATCTCAAGCCTAATTTTTAGGAGCTAACGAGAGTCGTTCTCTACAACAAACCGGGTTAAGCAGGTTTGGATTCATTCCGCCCAAGCGCTTTACGACTAGCGCTCTTAGATCTCCCGGCAAGGCTGGTCCCGATCACCCCGATAATGACGAGTGCTGCGCCGATGACATGATAATAAGCCAGCTCCTCATTCAAAAAGGCGACACCTCCGAAAATCGTGACCACGGTAGCCAGATTGTTAAAGATGCCCATGCGGGATGCCTCCATCTTGGATAAGGAATAATTCGACAGTAGCGATGTCCCGAGAGAGGACAGAATGCCAAGATACAAAACGGCCCATACGAAGGACGGATGCATGAACGGGTCAAAATAATGTACAAGCGTCCCCTGCGCAGCATGTTGAGCGGCCGACATCAGGTTAAACAGCACGAATCCGATCATCGACATGATGAACGTTATATCCAGTACCGGCTGCTTCTGCGTCAGCTTGCGGGCCATCACGCTGTAAATGGCGTTGGATAGCGCCGACAGCAGAATTAGCACAATCCCGAGTGTACTCGAGGCCTCGAAGGAAACCCCCTTCAACACGAAGATAGAGATGATCCCTGTCACCGACAACACGGTAAACAGCTTCTGTGCCCAGCTGGAGCGTTCCTTTAATAGCAGCGATGCCAAGAGCATCGTAAAGATCGGTACCGTAGCGTGAATGATTCCGGCCTCGGCCGAAGAGGTGTAGACCAATCCGAAGGTTTGCAGCGTAAAGAACAGGAACGGATAGAATATCGCCAGCGGCACGATGGTCAGCAGCCTTTTCAGATCCAGCGGGACCTTTCTACGGGCTATGAGTAGCGCGAGCGATGCGGCAATGAACGAAATGGTGAATCGGTGTGCCAGCGTGTCCAGCGGGTTAGCATGGATCAGCGCCAGCTTTACAAACATAAACGAAAAACCAATGATGGCCGTATATCCTAACGCGGCGGCATAGGCACGGCTTGTATGCGGTATATTCATAATATGTGTTCTCCTTCATCTTCTCTTTTGCAGGACAACCAGAAGGTTGATGCATTTGCTACTTATCTTACGGCAGGGAGAACCCCATTACGATTTGAAATAACTGCAACTGTACCGGTACAGTTCATACGATGAAGGAAGGAATGACAAAAAGGCTGTTTCCCACCATTCCAAGATGATAGGAAACAGCCCCGCTATACTTTAACTTGTATACGTTTCATAACAGGCATACCCAGGCCAGCCCGTTATCCATAACAATCAGCGCTAATCACGTTTAATCGAAATCCATCCATCACCCTCCAGGTGAAGCGTCGCACCGAGCGCTTCTGCCATAAACCGGAGCGGAACGAAGGTAGATCCGTTGGTATGAACGAATGGAGCTTCCTGCAGCACCACGTTTTTACCGCCGACGCTGGCTGTTTTGGAGCCCACGGTCAATACGATTTCTTCTCCTGTCAGATCATTAATGACCGTAATTTTCTTGGAGCCTTTGGTCCACTTCACTTCGGCGTCCAACTGGTCTGTCAAGTAACGAAGCGGAACGAAGCTCTGGTTGTTCTTCTTGATTACACCATATCCATAATCATCGCTTACGGGACTAAGAAACATCGTTTTGTGTGTGATCTTCAGATCATCCTTCAACACGTTATAGATGAGGGAATCCTTCTCAAAGTTCCGCAGCACTTGACCCGGTGTCACCGAATCATTCAGCACGTCCAGCACGCCTTTGGACGTGTCCACCTGATTGGCCTTCACTGCGCCGCCGATATTCCAGACTTCACCTTCGGAATACACCTTGAATGCTTTCAATGGCAGGTCCTCGGAAGCCGGAAGCGCGACGGTCAGCTCCAGCGCATTCTTGCGCGTATTCAGCTGCTCATCGAAGTAATAGTCTAGCTTGAGGATCGTATCCTTGCCGAAGACGGTTTCGGATCCCGGAAGCTCCTCCAATAGCCGTTCCTTCTGTTCATCATAGTTCTCCGTGAATTCGATCAGTGCGCCATGCACGATCTCGTAGAGCGACGCGACGACCTCCTCCTTGGATTCCTGTGGCAGGAGTTCTACGTCTTCGCCGTAGGCCTCGCCGATGCTGGTTATCATCGGATAAATGGCATCATACGCATCGCCGATCACTTGCTTCAAGCCGGCTTCATCCTTAAGCAGACTTTCAGCGAAAGGCTTAACCATGTTCAAGATCTCTTCACCGGTCAGCTCCATGTGGAGATGCGTCAGGTTCAGGCTTTCCCCGTTCACCTTCTCCTGAGCGGACTTCACCGCAATTGTTGATGGATTTGGAAAATGCTTCAGCACAAGTCCTGCAGCCTTCTTCACGACATCTTGAATCGCCTGTTCGTATTGACTGGTATCAGGCAATCCGGGAACGGTTGTATCCATCGATAAATAGAACGGCTGCTTGGCGCCTTCTAATTGAATCGCCATTCCTTTGGAATCCATGGACACATGAAGCGGAATCTTCTTGTCCGAATATTGGATACTGCCCTGAATGGACACCGTTTTGCTATCCTGCACGATGGCATGGTCCATATTCAGAGATAACGAATTAATGAGATCAATCGCTTCTTTATCTTCAGTCGATAGGGCCTTGTCCGATGGCACCACCTCGAATCGAATACTTGCCTTGGATTCGCTGGATTTAACATCGAGACTGGTAAGCAACGCCTTGTTGATATCCAGTCCCCCGACGGCCTGACATCCTGTCATAACAACCAGCACAGCTGCAATGAGTACAGTCAACCATTTGAACTTCTTATACATAACGATATTTGTCCCCTCCCAGGTCATAGGCTCATTTCTATTATGGGAAGGTAGGAAATGTTTGTAAATAGGTATTTAAGCCTCGTCATATACGCACACGCGGATGGGTCCCACAGATAGCACATATCGACATTTTGCTATACACTGGGAATGAAATGCTGTCGTCATTTGCAAGTTCAATAGTCAGCTTTATTAGCACCGGGAAGGTTTGCAAAGGGGCTTTGAATAACCTTATAAAGCGTGGTGAATCTCTTGTTTAAAATTATGTTAATCGAAGACGATGTGACCCTATTCCACGAAGTGCAGGAGCGCTTGTCGCACTGGTCGTATAACGTTTATGGCGTACGGGATTTCAGCGCCGTACTTCAGGAATTTACAGCGGTTCAGCCCGATCTGGTCATTATCGACATCCAATTGCCGAAGTTTGACGGGTTCCATTGGTGCCGAATGATTCGCTCCCACTCGAACGTGCCGATTATCTTCCTGTCTTCCCGCGATCATCCGACCGACATGGTGATGTCCATGCAGCTTGGAGCCGACGATTTCATTCAGAAGCCGTTCCACTTTGATGTCCTGATTGCCAAAATCCAGGCCACTCTGCGCCGGGTATACAATTACAATACCGAACGGACCGAGCTGAGAACTTGGCGCGGGGCCACCGTCGAATTCGGTAAAAATACGATTAGCAGCCCTCAGGGCACCGCTGAACTAACAAAGAATGAGATGTTCATTCTGAAAATCCTCATGGAGCGAAAGAATCAAATCGTCAGCCGTGAGGATCTGATCAAGAGTTTATGGGACAACGAGCATTTTGTCAGCGATAATACGTTAACGGTCAACGTCAACCGGCTGCGCAAGAAGCTGGAGCCCCTCGGACTTGATCCCTACATCGAAACCAAGGTGGGACAAGGTTATATCGCCACGGAAGAGGCCCATGCATGATGATCGCCTACATCCGGGAACGACTAAGCTGGATTCTGTTCTTCGTGTTTCTGCAGCTGCTGTTTCTGTTCATAGCCGCCGTGGACTCCCAGATCCCGTTCTTGCCTATCCTTTATATCGTGTTTCTGTCGATGCTGTTCTTCCTGGTGTTTCTGTTCGTGAGGTACAACCGGGAAACCAAGTTCTACAAAAGCCTCCAGGCTTGGGATGACACCTACGATTTAGCTGCCATCAGCGAGCCGGAGCACCCCTTTGAGGCGATTGCCATGGACATCCTCTCCCTTCAAACGGAGCGCTTCAAAAAGGAATCCTCCATGCGGCTAATGGAGATACAAGGGGAGAAGGACGATTTGTTATCCTGGATTCACGAAGTGAAAACCCCGCTCACCACGATGCAATTGATGATCGAGCGCATGGAAGATGAGACGTTAAAGGCTCAACTCCAGTATGAGTGGCTTCGCATCCACCTGCTGCTTGACCAGCAGCTGCACCAGAAGCGCATCCCCTTTATCCGGAATGATCTGCTGATCGAGGAATTCGCGCTTGAGCCGATCATCTTCCAGGAAATACGAGCACTCAAGTCCTGGTGCATGCAGAAAGGCATCGGATTTGACGTTTCCCTTGAGGTAACGGAAGTGCTCAGCGATGCCAAGTGGCTGGGCTTTATCATCCGCCAGCTGCTGACCAACGCAGTCAAATACAGCAACGCTTCGGACATCATCATCGAGAGCGATCTCACGGATGACCATGTCAGACTTACCATTCAGGATGCCGGACGCGGCATTGATCCGAAGGACATGCCTCGTATTTTCGACAAAGGCTTCACCTCGACCACCTCACATCAGGACAGTGCCGCAACCGGCATGGGACTCTATTTGACGCAAAAAGTAGCCGATGCCCTGCTGATTCGCATTCAGGTGGAATCAAGGCTCGGCATCGGCACCACCTTTACCTTGATCTTTCCGAGACGGAATGATTTTGTTAGCATGACCGGCATGTGACAACAATGTCACATGCTTTTGCACTTTGTTCGGCGAATCGAAGGAAAAGGCGCTGCGACTCCTTTATGATAAGGACAGATAACGAAGGAGTGAGTGAAATTGGCAATTCTTGAAGCAAACCAAATTCATAAAAGCTACGGCAACAAATTCAATAAACAGGAAGTGCTGAAGGGTATCGATATCCGCGTGGATAAAGGCGAGTTCGTCAGCATCATGGGCGCATCGGGCTCAGGTAAAACCACGCTGCTGAACGTGCTCTCCTCGATCGATAAAGTGAGCCTCGGCAGCATCAAGATCGAGGGTAAAGAGTTTACGGGCCTGAAGGAGAAGGAGCTGGCGGAGTTCCGGAAGCACCATCTGGGTTTTATTTTTCAGGAGTACAACCTGCTGGATACATTAACCGTCAAGGAAAACGTGCTGCTGCCGCTCTCCATTAAGAAAGTCTCGAAGAAAGAAGCGGATCAGAAATTCCAACGCATAGCAACCGAGCTTGGCATCTACGAACTCAAGGATAAATATCCGAACCAAATCTCCGGGGGACAGAAGCAGCGAACCTCCGCGGCTCGCGCATTTATCCATGATCCCAGCATTATTTTTGCCGATGAGCCGACGGGCGCGCTGGACTCGAAGTCCGCTTCCGATCTGTTGAACAAGCTAAGCGAATTAAATCAGAAGATCGATTCCACGATCATCATGGTTACCCATGATCCCGTGGCCGCCAGCTATTGCACCCGGGTCGTCTTCATTAAGGATGGACAGATCTATACCCAGCTGAACAAGGGTGAGCAGTCCCGGCAGGCCTTCTTCAATGACATCATCAAAACACAGGGCGTGCTAGGCGGTGTTCAGAATGAACATTAATTATCTGATCTACCGGAATTTGAAGAAGAATATCAAGAATTATTATCTGTATGTATTTGCGCTCATCTTCAGCGTGGGTCTGTACTTCGCGTTTGTGACGCTGCAATATGATCCGGCGATGGATGAAGCGAAAGGCTCTGTGAAGGGAGCGGCAGCGCTTGGCGCTGCCTCCGTGCTGCTCGTGGCAATCGTAGCGATATTCCTGCTGTATGCCAACACGATTTTCATTAAACGGCGCAGCAAAGAGATCGGGCTGTTTCAGCTCATCGGATTGACCAAAGCCAAGATATTCCGGATCCTAAGCGCAGAGAACCTGATCCTGTATTTCGGCTCCATGGTCATCGGTATTTTTGCCGGCTTCGCGGCTTCGCGCTTAATCCTGATGATTCTGTTCAAGGTGACTGGCGTAGATACCGAAGCGGCTTTATCCTTCTCCACCGAGGCGATGATCCAGACCGTGATTGTGTTTGCCGTCATTTATGTGCTAATCATGATCATGAATTATACATTCATCAAAAGACAGAGCATTCTGTCCCTCTTCCGAGCCGTATCCACAACCGAGAACCAAATTAAGAAAATGTCCTTCGCCGAAATGTTATTCGGACTGCTCGGCATCGGACTCATCCTTCTCGGTTATTATGTATCAACCAAGCTGTTCAGCGGAGATTTCACCACCATGAACGAGCTGTTCATGGCCATGATCCTGATCTTGGGATCGGTTATCATCGGGACTTATCTGTTCTATAAAGGGTCGGTCAGCTTTCTATTCAATGCAATCCGGAAGAGCAAGGGCGGTTACTTGTCCCTGAACGATGTGCTGTCCCTCTCCTCCATCATGTTCCGCATGAAATCGAATGCGCTGCTGCTGACCATCATTACGACCGTATCCGCGCTTGCAATCGGACTATTGTCACTCAGCTATATCTCATATTATTCTGCGGAGAAATCGGCCGAGCAGAGCGTGCCCAACCATTTTGCGGTAGCGGATCAGAAGGATTATGCCGCCTTCATCCAGGCACTTACGGATGAGGATATCGAATTTACGAAGACCTTACGGGACGTAATTCAGGTGAATGCGGACTTATCCGACATTATTGGGGCCAGCCTGGAAGTCTCCGGGCAAGTCGATTCCAGTTCCATGATCATCCCGGTAATCAGTGATGCCAGCGTCGAAGGCAAGGATGTTTCCCCCGGGGAGACGCTGTTCACGGGATACAGTGACGCAATCCAGCAATTTATGGCGATTCAGACCACAGGGGAAATTGAGCTCATAAGCCCTAAACACAGCCTTAAGCAGAAGCTGATCGGCTTGGACAAGGAAGCCTACGTATCCTATTATTATGCAAGCGGCGGACTGCCGACGGCGATTGTGGACCAGACCGTATTTGATAAGCTGGTTCAAGACCTGGATCCGAAGATCCAGAAGAAGTCCAATGTCTATCACGGCATCGATATTGTGGATCCAAACGCTGTGGATCAGGCCAATCAAATCTTTAAGAGACTCGACATTAGCGAGGGAACAGGGAACCTATCTCAGACGGAAATGGCCTTCAACCAGAAGAGCAACATGGGCTTGATGATGTTCATCGTAGGATTCCTGGGACTTACCTTCCTGATTACTTCAGGATGTATCCTGTACTTTAAGCAGATGGATGAAGGTGAAGAGGAGAAGCCGAATTATACCATTCTCCGGAAGCTGGGCTTCACGCAAGGAAACCTGCTGAAGGGGATTCAGATCAAGCAGCTGTTCAACTTCGGCATTCCGCTGGTTGTCGGGTTGTCCCACAGTTACTTCGCCGTTAAATCCGGCTGGTTCTTCTTCGGAACCGAGCTCTGGCTGCCCATGGTCATGGTTATGCTGCTGTATACGGCACTGTATTCCATATTCGGGTTGTTATCGGTCATGTTCTATAAACGGGTAATTAAAGAAGCGTTATAAACGAGGTGCATGGGTGGGCCCAGGGAAAATTCGGGTACCATCCATGCATTTTGCGTGTGCAGGGAGATGTCATTAGCAACCTGAGAGCAACGAAGCTGTACGAGATTTCAACCATGGAACACTCTAAGGGGTGATAAAAACCACCGGTTACCATTCTAAGGGGGTACAGCTCTTCTGCAGCTTGCGGATATACGCAATCTGACCGATATGATAGGCATTATGCGTAGCAGCATTGCTCACAATCTCCCACCACTTGGCCGGTACCGGGAATCCATTCACTTCCTGCTCCAGCTTGGTCGCTGACAGCAGGTCCTGCCAACGCAATAGGACCTGCAGCAATCGGTCTCTTAGCTCGGCAAAGGTTGCGTTATCCGGAATGATAAAGCTTTTATGGTTGTCTCCAATAGAAGGAACGGCGTCGACCCGCGAATCGCGGTACCGCGTCTGCCACGTTTCATTCCAATACAGCAGATGCTGTATGATCTCGACAATGCTGTGACTATCGTTGGCAGGTGTCCAGAACGCTTCATCCTCGGTCAGATGCTCCACGGATTGCTGGAACGGGATATGCCAGCTGGGATCATTTGCATTCGCTAACAGCTGATTCATTAGAACATCATTTGCATGCGCCATGGGTCATTCACTCCTTCATGAGTCTTGTAATAAGCAGCATCACAAATCATGACTAATTTTACTATAGGATGAAGTCCTGTGATTCGCAGAAAATGATTAAAATCATTCTTTCTCGACTAGCCTGTCAGCAAAAGGCGTCTACCTCACATGGAACAAGTCCAAATAATACTGCGCTGTTGGCGTATCATTCTTGAAACGCAGCTCGATCTTCTCCCCGCTTTCCTTGCACAGGCCCACCGTAATCTCAAAATAGCTTGCCCCATGCATCGCGTCAACCGGACGGGCCTGTTGGTTATCCTTCGCCATCGTCGTCCGCTCATTGATTGATACAATTCGTTCGCAGCCAAAAGCAGGATACGTCTCCCTATATATGTCCTGAAGGGACGATCGGATAACCGGGTATAACTGCTGCAGCAAGGCCTTCTCGAGCTGCTGCTCTCTAGGCTTTCCTTCCGGTCCTGCATACGCTGAGCTTCCAGGGGCTGATAGAAGGAGCCCGCCTGCGAGCAGCAGGCAGAAGAAGAATCGTGACTTCATGCGAGTTCACCTTTTTCGTTTTCTACTTAGGATTTCCTTTCTCAACATATTTAGTCCGCCATGTATATGGGTTCATCACTATTCAAAAAAAGCCTGCCCCAAAAGCAGTCTTTCCTCCGAACGGCCTGGAATCTCCGCGATAATCTCTTTATAGTACTCGTATGTCGACATCCCACTATCAACACCTTCCCGTTTCCCCTCACATCTATGCCACTTGATATTCTCGAAGGTGACGGATTATCCTTCTGCACACCACCATCCATACAAATAAAAAAAGCCCAGCCGATGGTTGGCTGGGCTCTCCTTCTGCAACACCCTATATCAAAATCCTTGAGCTGCCTCTGCAGCTTGCCGCAATCCCTGCTCAATGATCTCCTCACTCCGGTCGCGGAATTGATTATGCCCTTCAATCACAAGGGTTGTCACATTCGTAATGCCGAATACGTTCAGGTGATTCTTAACGAAGCTCACCGCCATCTCCGACGTGTCTCCTTCCGCATATACGCCGCCTCTGGCATTCAATAAGGCCGCCTTTTTGTCGGATAAGAGCCCCACCAATCCTTGCTCCGTGTACTGGAAGGTTTTGCGCGGATGGTGCATGTAGTCCAGGTACGAATGCAATACAGCCGGGACGGTCAGGTTCCATAGCGGGAACGCAAACACCACCTTGTCTGCGGCTATGAACTGCTCCAGATGTTGGGTGACTATATCACTCATAGCCTTTTCTTCCGGTGTGAGTTCCATGCCCATAGCAGACTTAAAATTTCCGTTAATCATCACTTCATCCAGATAAGGAATCTGCTCCTTATACAGATCCACTTCAATTACGGTATCCTTCGGTTGGGCCACCCGATAGCTCTCCAGAAACGCGTCATATAGTCTTCCCGTTACAGACCCTTGGCGGTTATTGGCTTTGATAAATAAGGTTGTTGTCATATAAATCTCCTCCATAATGTATGATGATGTTGCATGAAATGCTTAATTTGGGCTTTCCAACACAATCCCCTTGGACTCTCTTTGACCGAACTGAACATAATAGAACAGCATGATGGCTATCAGCAGCACAGCCAAAGCTAGGTAGATATTGCTATAGAGGTTCCCCTCCGTATAGAAGTGGACCGGATTCCAGTGGATGCCGGACTGGATATCCAGCATCTTGCCGTACACACCCGAGGCCATGCCCGCCGATATAAAATTCAGCATCTGCATCAGTCCCATTCCGACTCCCGCTTGTTCCTTGTGCAGGCTAAGGGAAACGGAATTGGATAACGCAATCATGACAAACGTCTGCCCCACATGTCCGAGAATCAAAAAGATCGCGATCAGAACAGGCGATATGCCAATGAAAGTAGATAACAGCGCAAAGCATGCCAGCAATAATCCGACAGCCACAAGGAAGAGATACGTATTCCCCCTCCCATCCGCAAGCCTTCCGCCTGCTTTACCCAGCAAGGCCGACGCGATTGCGGCCGGTACCATGACAAAACCAACCCACCCTGGCGAGAGCCCCTGTACCTCCGACAACAACAACGGACTTAGAAAATGCAGAGAGAACCCGATGCCGCTAACGATAAACATCACGATTAATCGGAGGGTATAGCTTTTGTTCCGGAATAATCCCGGATCTACAAACGGTACGGAGGCCGTACGAATACGTATGATAAGCAGCCCCATAGCCAACAGCCCAAGAAGAGGCTGCCACCAGGATCCGTTCGTGACGCCGAGCAGGAGAAAGGTGACTGCAGCCGCTAACAGTCCGCCTCCCAACCAATCGAATTGGCCGGAGGACTGAAGTTCTTCTTCCTTCAAGTATTTTCGATATAAAGGAATCGTGATTAAGATCAGCAGCGGAATACAGAATAACCAGCGCCAATCCGCAATACTGGCTACAAGTGAAGACACGATGGGACCGAGCGCACTGCCGATGGACAATCCCACGAATGCCGTGGCCATAGCCGATCCCCTTCGCTCGGGTGCAATGTAGCGTATCGGAATTAACATCGCTGTTGCCGGAATCGCCGCGGCTCCGACGGCCTGCAGACATCTGCTGACCAGCACCATCCAGAACACCTGCGAGAACAGGCCGACGAGCGATCCGACCGCGAACAGGAGCAGTCCGATCGTAATCAGATTTCGAAGTTGAATCCGTTCCGTGAGCTTCCCATAGAGGACTGTTCCGACGCCGTAGATCAAGGAATATGAAGAACTGACCCAGCTGACTTGAGCCGTCGTCAGGCCGAATTCCTCCCGCATGTCCGGCAGCACGAAGTTAAACATCAAGCCGCTCATAGCGGACAGACATAAGGTGAACATCACAACGCGCATTAATCTCTGTGTTTCCATCTCCTGAACCACCTCTCATTGGCTTCTTTTGTAAATTCGGTACACAGCAGTTATGACCGTCAGTACTTACTGTCATTCTGTTTGAAAAAAATACTAGGGGGTTAATGCCCTAGCAAAAATCCGCACGCTTTCCTCGATAAAGGCATCAAGCGTCACCGAAGAGAAGAGTTCCTCCGAGTCCAGCTCATTCATAAACGCCCCGAAGTTCATCATCATGAACGAAATGGCCCGCACCTCCGGATCGCCTGCGATCACTTTGCCCTTCTCGGTCATCACGGTAAAATACTTCGTCAATACATCCATGTATTGCTTGGGATGTTTACTGGTGATCTCCCGCAGGCCCGGTAAGTTATCGTTCTCCTTCATGCTGATCGTGATCAGCTTCCGATTCCGAATCATCAGCTCATGGTACGTCCGGCTGATAAGAAGCAAGTCTTCGCTTAAATCTCCTATCAGCTTCTCTTCAAACAGCTTTGTCATTTCTTCACCATAATGATAGCGCTCAAAGGCTGTTTCCAAGAGGTTCTGCTTGCTCCCGAATTTACGAAACAAGGTTTTCTCACTTAAGCCAGCAGCCGTAGCGATTTCCAGCGTGGTTACCCCGTTGTAGCCCTTCCGAGAGATGAGGTCGATCGCGGCCAGCAGCAGCTTATCATCCGTGCTCAGGTTGTCACTATGCTCCATGAAGGCTCTCCCTCTTCCCTTAGGAATGTCAGTACTTACTGTCATTTATTGAACCCATCATATTCCACTCGGCTATGCTCTGTCAAGCATTTAACAAAAAATAGGCCAATCCTATTTCCCGAAGGAGCTTACAGGACCTACACACTTGTCGCAGCATATTGACGCCCGAGCGCCTGCAGCCGTTCCGCAATCGCATGCTCGATATCGCGATCCAGCGGAAGGTGTTCCGAGGAATGCGGTGCCAGCAGCGGATGATCACCGATCATTACCGCGTGCAGCGCATGCTGGAACATCGTAATATCGTTGGCATCGTTGCCGAAGGCAACATACTCGCCCTCCTTCACACCCAGCTGCTGAAGCCCGCTCCATTTATGTATCCCCTTAGGGCTGATATCCAGCACATTTTCCCCTCCATGCACGTGAACAACGACATCCAGTTGTCTCAGCCTCTCCTCGACTTCCGCCATATGGTCCGAGGTCAGCATCAATATTTTCACAACCGAATTCAGCTCCTGGAGCGCCACGTTCTTGGCCAGCTTGTGCGGGTCTAAATTCAGCAGAATCGGATGATCTGCAGGACCCGTATAGGCATAGTCCCATTCTCCATCGATCAAATAGCTCACGTTATACGTTGTTAACAGATGAAGAAGGCTCGGAAGCACCTCGCTGTCAAAGCCCGTCGTGGAGACCCGCTTTCCCCCTGCCGCCACCATCGAACCGTTTCCTCCGATCATCGGGTAGTGATGAACGCGCTCATGAAGGACGGGAAGCAAGTCGCGAATCGGCCGGGCGGAAGCAAAAATAACCTCATGCCCTTGCGCCACCAGCTCCTCCAATGCCTTCAACAACTCGTCCGAAACCGGCTGCCCTTTAAAACAGATCGTTCCGTCCAGATCGAATACAAATTTCATGCCCTTGCCCTCCTGTATCTTCTCATTGCTCTTATCATAGCAGTTGATCGTATAATGAGAAGGACATTTGTCCAGGAGAGAAAGGAGCAACCCCAAGACCCATGAAACTACTTCATGACGCACCATTGCTGAAAGCCAAGCTGGAACAATTTCAATTCGAGAACATGCTGGACCTGAGCAGGCCTGTGCCTTTTACATTGCAGCAATACGAGCCCGGCGAGATCATTCTGTATGAAGGCTTCGCCATGAATTCCCTTCTGTTCCTCGTGCAAGGGAAGATTAAGGTGACCTCCAGCATCGAAACCGGCAAATCGCTTCTTCTGCGCTTTGGCCATCCTTTTTCCATCATCGGGGATATTGAATTGATTCGAGGCGTTCCGGTCCAGTCACAGATTGAAGCCGTTAACGAATGCCTCTTTATCGGGCTGCCCTTTGACTATATTAAGCTGCATGAAATGACAAACGCCCGCTTTACATCCACCTTGCTGGATCACCTGAGCTACAAACTCCAGACGTGCACGACCGCTTCCCGCGTCAATCTATTGGCATCGGTCGAGAACCGGTTTGCCAGCTATCTTATGTCCACCATGTCGCCGGGATCCAGCCCTTCCTTCGGAATGGAGCTGAAGACCGACCATATCAGGGAGATCGCCAGCTTGCTTGGTACCACGCACCGACATTTGAACCGGGTCATGCATGCTTTTACACAAAAAGGGTTTCTGGAGCGAAACGGACAGACCATCCGCATTCTGGACTGGAACGCGATGGAGACGGCATCGAATGGGATCCGCTATGAGTAGATCGCCCGGCCGAAACTTTTTTCTCAAGTTCTTGTAACGAATCGGCCCTGACCCGGTCATATAGGCAAGGAGGTGAATATGTGACGGATTTGCACCAGATCTATCATCAGCACTTTCAAGACGTGTATCGGTTCCTGCTGTCGCTTAGCAGAGATGAGCATGTTGCGGAAGAACTCGCACAGGAGACGTTTTTCAAAGCGCTGAAGCATATCGATTCGTTTCAAGGTACGTGCAAACTAAGCGTTTGGCTCTGCCAAATCGCTAAACATACATACTTCTCCTATCTTGATAAACAAAAGCGGTATGAGCCGGCCTCGCAGGTCGAGCACAGCAGCGGTCTGGAGATCGAATGGCAAACCGTCGATAAAGCAGAGGCTTTCCGAATCCACCAGATTCTGCACTTGATGGACGAGCCGTATAAAGAGGTATTCACGCTGCGGGTGTTCGGAGAGTTGTCTTTTGGCGAAATCAGCCAGCTGTTCGAAAAAACCGAGAGCTGGGCAAGAGTCACCTTCTTTCGAGCCAAGCAAAAAATTCAAAGCCTGTACAAGGAGGAGAATCGACCGTGAACCGAGTTTCATGTGATATTATTCAGGATTTGCTGCCCTTGTACTATGATCATGTGTGCAGCGCAGACACCAAGGCCTTGGTAGAAGAGCATCTAGCCGATTGCCCGGATTGCCGGGAGGTGCTAAGCCATATGAGCTCCCCTATGCCGCTGCCAGCCCAAACGATTGATCAAAACCATGATGAGGGAGCCGGATTGCGGCAAGTTGCCGCCCAATGGTCGCGCACCAAGTGGATCGCGTTTACCAAAGGTTTGTTGCTCACTTGTCTAGCCGTTGGACTACTGTTCCTGGTGTATGCTGGCCTGTTCAAATGGAACATAACCAACGTGCCTACCCGTGTTATGCAAGTATCCGATATTAGCCAGCTGAAGGATGGGCGCATTGTCTATCATGTGAAGATGACCGACGGTTTCAACGTCAATCAGGCTAGCTACGACACGGATGCGGAAGGAAACTTCTATGTAACACCCAAGCGCCCCATCATCAAATCCAAGAGGTTCGCGGGTATGGGGCTATCCAACATGTACTATTCCCATGATCTTGAAGAGCGGAATGCCTATGAGAAGAGCTTTGGCAATGGTGTTCAGATCAGGGCCCTTTATCTGGGAACGGCCGATGACCGAATTCTGATCTGGGAACAAGGCATGGAGCTGCCTCCGGCAAGCGAGTCCGTCGAGTTACAGTTTAAGAGTGATGAGAATGAAAACAAGAGACCGCCAGGGCAGCCATCTGGGCCCTGAAGCGGTCTCTTGACCTTTAAACCGTCGTAACGGATCTACGCAATAATCTCCACTCGATCCCAGCATAGACCAAGCCGACCGTACCGAACAGAATAACGGCGGTACTGACATGGAGTTCATATTCCTGTATGAATCGAGCATCATAGCATTCGTAGAACAGACGCCCCCCTACCCCAGCCCACATCACGGCATACAGCAGAGCATACAGGAGAAGTGAATCTCTAACCCATCGCATGCTGCCGATTAGCCACGATAACGGGAGCACGATCACCGGATATACGAGCGATGACAGTAAGATCGGGATGATCACCAACACGAAACCCAAATTACGAAGGCCGTAATATTCCGTCGTTGCAATCTTATACCCTTCGATATACTCCATGCCTACGATCGCACCGGTAAACAGAAATATAAAGACGAACCACAGCACAAAATATCTAGCAACCCGCAAGGTGTACACCGCCTTGTCCGTTTACGTCATAAACGATGCGGGCCGAAAAAAGTTGCGTGTGTAATTCCATTCCATATGAATAAAAGCGCTGCTAGCTTACTCCGCAGGTTCACCCGCGGCTTCCCAGCGGTCGATTTCCTTGCGCACCCGAGGGGCGACTTCGGTTCCGAGCAGTTCAATGGCTCTCATGACTTCGTCATGAGGCATCGTTCCCACGGGCACGTGAAGCATGAAGCGGGTAATGCCCACATGCTTGCGCAGATGAATAATTTTTTGGGCGACCGTCTCCGGGTCTCCGACATAGAGCGCACCTTCGAAGCTTCGAGCCGCATCGAATCTTGCGCGGTCATAGAATCCCCAGCCCCGCTCCCGTCCCAATACATTCATGCTGGCTTGGGTGGATGGGAAGAACTTGTCCGCTGCCATCTCCGTATCTTCCGCAATAAATCCATGGGAATGCGAGCCGATCGGCAGCTTTGATACATCATGTCCCGCGTGAGCGGCCGCCTCTTTATACAGCTTAACCAGCGGCGCGAACTGCAGGGGACTTCCGCCGATAATCGCCAGTACCAGCGGCAGACCGAGCAGGCCAGCGCGCACAACCGATTCCGAATTGCCTCCGCTGCCAATCCATACCGGCAGCGGATTCTGAACCGGGCGCGGATAGACGCCTAAGTTATGAATCGCAGGGCGATGCCCGCCCTGCCAGGTTACTTTTTCCGACTCGCGGATTTTGAGCAGCAGCTCCAGCTTCTCCTCGAACAGCTCATCATAATGGCTCAGATCGTAGCCAAATAACGGGAATGATTCGATGAATGAACCTCTCCCCGCCATAATCTCGGCACGTCCGTTCGAGATGGCATCCAAGGTGGCAAAATCCTGAAACACCCGCACCGGATCAGCGGAGGACAGCACCGTAACCGCACTCGTCAGCCGAATCCACTTCGTCTGGGACGCAGCCGCGGCGAGCACAACCGCAGGCGATGATGCCGCATAATCCTTACGATGATGCTCACCTACCCCATACACATCCAATCCCACCTGATCAGCCAGGACGATTTCCTCAACAACCTCGCGCAGCCGCTGCGCGTGGCTTATCACTTCGCCTGTCTTCACATCCGGCCAAGTCTCTACGAACGAGCTAACCCCAATTTCCATCATAATTTCCTCCTATTATGCTTTGCCGCGAGGCAGAACCGTGGCAAAAAAGGTTATCGTTGTTTCATGCCATCGGGCAGTCAACATCGTTATCTATCATTCAATTATCTTTATATTGAACTTTTAGCTCGGGTTTTTCAAGTTACAAGTTAACTGATAACTGGAATTCAGCGGATTCCACACATAAAAAATACAACAATGGCCGGGATCCACGCGGATTCCGGCCATTCATTCTACCCTTTTAGCGATACATTTGAAATTGGTTTATTGTTTCGATGCCAAGTATTCCTCCAGGCGATCCCAGGTTTGGGTAATGCCTTCTTCCATTCCCATATCTATTACGGATTGGAGAGCTTCCGCTGATTCATATACCCCTCGATTGACCAGCTTGGTCTTGCCATCCAATTCCTCAAACGTCATCGTCACCGTGGTTGCGGGCATCCCCTCCGCAATATTACCTTCCGCATCCGAGAAATAGTCGATGTAGACGATTTTCTCGGGCTCATCAATTTCCTGGTAAACCGATTTGCCCCAGGATTCCATGCCGTAGAAATCCCCTTGATTCTGATCCAAACACTTCATGCAGTAATGCCATTGGCCGCCAGGACGGAAATCCATGTCGGATACGGTAACTTCCCATCCGCGAGGTCCCCACCACTGCTTCAGATGCTCTCCATCGGTGAGCACCTTGAATACCAGCTCTCTTGGTGCATTAAATACGCGCTCCAGTACGATCACTTGACCTTCTACCCGTGTAATCATTTTATTTGTCATTATATATTCCTCCTCGAATTAGATGGTGTTTAATCCCGTTTCTTCATCTCCGATTGCAGCTTCTCCAAGTAGTCATCCAAGTTGTCAAACCGTTCGTTCCATATACTCCGGTAATTATCAAGCCAACGGTCCAATTCCTGAAACGGCTCCGACCGCAGCTTGTAGCTCCGCCGGTTCGCCTCCGCCCTTACCTCTACCAAACCGGCTTCCAGCAGCACCTTCAGATGCTTGGAGGCTTGTGGCTGCCGAATGTCAAGACGTTCAGCGATTTCTCCTACCGTTAAAGAACCCTTCAACAGGAGATTCACAATACGAAAACGGTTCGGTTCGGCTAAAGCGTTAAATGTGTTCAGTTCCATCTTATAGTGATGACGGGTACAGACCCGCTGCTATAGCGTGTACGGTGATTGTCAGTTCTCTCTGTCCACGTCACCATCATCACCTCTTTTTTTGCTGATTTAATGGTGTGCCGTATTTCCTGATAACAATATACCACGAAAGGAATATTCCTGTAAAGGAATATTTAAGTTATTTTTTGATTTTTTTCACAACACAAAAAAAAGCAATAAACGCGGGTCTTTTACTCGACCAGGTCTATTGCTTCTTGTCATTTATCTTTCGTATTCCTTACTTAAAGAACACCTTGTCTACATTATATTTGGCCTTGAATTCATTAATGATATAGGTCTCATAGATCTCTCGATGAACGGCGTCTTCAATGACGCAGACCTCGATTCTTGTAACCTCATCCCGATGCTCCTTGATCGGAGAGACGCTATCTTCGAAATGCTTCTTGATTCGCGGTCTGAGCTTTCTAGCTTTGCCAACAAACAGGAGCTCCTCCTTGCTGTTGTAGAACATGAAGATCCCGCCCCGATCTCTTGGAATCAGGTGAAAATCTGTAAATCCGTAAATGTGGCTCAACTCCGGAGCAGCCTGCTTGGTAATGGTAACGTCCACCTTGGGAATGGTTATATTGATCACGACTAACGCTCACTTCCTCAATCATATATTGATCTAAATCGTATCACTAATCTGCTTATTTGCCCATGCGGGAAATTCAAAATCACCCTTCACTAGGCATCCGCATAGGATGGAAACTAGGTATGACTACTAACGATGGGGGTCTTTTTTATATGAGCATTCAACATTCCGGACACCAGGAACAAACCTTATATCAAGCTGAACCCAACATGACGCACAACATCAAATCGGTTCGCGATCATATTCACCATCTATGCGGGCAGCATGCGAATCAGCTGGTTCGTGTCGAAACGCTCGACGGTGATGTTTTTGAAGGGACGATCATGCATTGCGAGAAGGGGATTCTGTACTTGAGTCTGTCCGGGTACGAAAACCAGCGCGGCTTCGGCCCCGGTTACTATAATAATGTCATTCTCCCCCTAGTTCTCTTCGAATTGCTTGTCATTACGCTGCTGTATACCTAAACCCATATAACCCGATTAAGGAGTGAACCCAATATGGCATTTATGCCGCCGCAAGGACCTCAGGGACCACAGCAAGGGCCCTTATCCCCGCCTCCAACCACGATCCCCCAACAACCTTTGGCCAGTACCTTTGCCGTTGACCCGGGAGCGATCACAGGATGTTTGTTTCGCATCACCTATATATGGCCGAGATTTGGGCCTGGCTTCTGGTTTTTTCCGACCTTTGTCGGCCGCACCTCGGTCGCCGGTTTCCGATGGACGGGAAGAAGATGGGTCTTCTCGGGGTTTGATTTAAGAAGGATCGAGTCGTTTACCTGTTACTAACCCTTATCATCATCAAGGGCTGAAGTCAGCAGGTACGATCAATGGCCCCGGTGATCCACCCGCTCATCAAGAGAGTGCCCCTGCGGCGCTCTCGAGCTCTTACATCATGGACAAGCTTCCCTTAACAGAGGCTTCCTCTTCAGGGTATCCATTTTCCCCAAAAAATAAAGTTCTTGATTATCCTCCGACAACATTAAATAATATGTAACAGTCCCTCTTTAAAACCGATAATGGAGATTGGGATTATACCATTAACAAACTCAGCAGAAAGGTTGACTTGAACACCATGGAACTATCGCAGCACGCCACTGGGAAAAAAGGCGCCAAAGAGCCCTTTCCCATCTCTATACTGTCTTTAACCGTTGGCGCTTTTGCCATTGGCATGACGGAATTTGTCATCATGGGAATACTCCCGAATGTTGCAGATGACCTGAATGTCAGCATTGCATCGGCCGGGCAGCTGATTACAATGTACGCCCTTGGGGTAGCCGTAGGAGCCCCTATTCTAACGGTTCTAACCCACCAAATACCGCAAAAAAAACTGCTCCTGCTGCTCATGGGCCTATTTATACTGGGTAACGGCATTTCGGTCTTTGCTCCGAGCTATGCCGTTCTTATGGGTGCCCGAATGCTGACCGCGCTGACGCACGGTACTTTCTTCGGTGTGGGAGCCGTCATTGCTTCGAACCTCGTGCGGCCGGACAAGCGTGCCGGGGCGGTATCCATCATGATGGCCGGATTAACGATAGCCAATATCATCGGGGTTCCGATCGGCACCTTCATCGGCCAGACGATGGGCTGGCGCGCTTCATTCGCCGCAATTGCCGTTATGGGGGTATTGGCATTGATCGGCATCCTGATCTTCATTCCGAAGCTACGGCAGGAACAAGCGTCAAGCATCGCGCAGCAAATTACAGCCCTTATCAGACCACAACTCCTTCTCTTCCTTCTCATCGGGGCGCTTGGCAACGCCGGCCTGTTCGCCGTCTTCACTTATATCGCGCCGCTGCTGATTGAGATCACCGGCTTTGCCGAACCGAGCGTCACCTGGATTCTGATCCTGTTCGGTATCGGCGTAACCGTCGGTAATATCGTGGGCGGCAGGCTGGCCGACTGGAAGCTGCTGCCCTCCATTCTGGGTGTTTACTTTGCGACAGCCGTCATTCTGACCATCCTCACCGTGACGATCCATAACCCGGTCACCGCCGTGCTGACCATCGTGTTGTGGGGAGCTGCCTCTTTCGCCGTTATGCCGGGAATGCAGGTGCGTGTCATGAGTCTGGCCCAGTCCGCTCCCGCTCTCGCCTCTACGGCAACCCACTCTGCGGGCAATCTCGGTAATGCAGCAGGGGCCTTTATCGGAGGGTTGGTCATTACCCATCTAAGCTTAACGGCCCTGCCTTGGGTGGGGGCTGGTTTGGTGGGACTTGCCTTCATTCTGGGAGCAGCTTGTTATATGTATGAGCGCAAGACCATAGCGGTTAATGCTTAATCTGTCCCCATAGCTACAAAACGCTCGTTACCACACGAAGCACGAACCATGTTGAAAAGGCGTAACCGGCCATTGCACCCGGTTACGCCTTTTATTTATATATTCGTTGATTCTTCTGCGATTACAGAGCTTTGATCTCCAGCAGCTCGTACTTAACGATACCCATCGGCGCATCCACGTTCACCTGATCGCCTACTGCTTTGCCCATTAGCGCTTTACCAAGTGGACTTTCATAGGAGACTTTATTGTTCAATACGTCGGCTTCTGCCGGTCCTACGACCTGATATTCAAGCTTCTCCGCAAACTCGATGTCGTTCAGAACGACATTCGAACCAACATTCACCGTTTTCGAGCTCACTTGATTGGCGTCGACAATCCGGGCGTTGTTGAGTGTTTTTTCCAGGATGATGATGCGCGTTTCCATAAACGCCTGGTCGTTCTTGGCCGAATGGTACTCGCTGTTCTCCTTCAAGTCACCATAGCTGATCGCGAGCTTGATCCGTTCCGCTAACTCTTTGCGTTTTACATACTTGAGGTCATCAAGTTCTTCCTGGAGTTTATCATAGCCCTCCTGGGTCAAGATCAGTTCTTCTGCCATGTTCATCACATCCACTTTTTAATTTCTTACTTCTAGTGTACTCTTTATTTCGAAAATAAGCGAAAACTTTCTGAAAATCGATGGATGGAATAATTGGTAGTTAAAACCAGTAGCGGGCCGCTACCCGAATTGAACTCACTTGGACAGTTATATATGATGGATTATTTTGAACAAATCAGGATCGTTGTATACCCTCAAGAGAACCATAATAGCCCCTGATTTCTCCGTAAGGAGAACCAGGGGCTATGCAAGGTAGATGGAATGCTGTAGCCTATCGGCGCATGCATCCGCCTGTTATGATATTCACCGCCAATACTTTACGAACCCGCTTCGATATCAGCCTTCAACGCATCATACTGCTCCATCAGCTCGCCCATGATCGGATGCTCACCGGCAATGCCGGTATATTGGGAAGCCGTGTCACTTGCACCGATATCCCGGACGGATGCTTGCAGCTCCACACTCTCCGGATCTTCCGGAACATCGAACATCAGAGCCGCTGCCATGGATTTCGCCAAGCTCTTGTACGCAAGCCCGCTTTCGAAAGCCAGCATGGCTGGCGACACCAGGCGGTCGCCCGGGGACAGCTTCCGGATCGGGGAGCGGCCGACGCGGGACACCTCGTCGGTCAGCGCCGGATTGCGGAACCGCTCCAGGATGGTATCGATATACGTTCCATGCTCGGAAGGATTGAAGCCGTGTTTATGCACGAGCGCAGCTCCCGTCTCCTCCAGCACCGCACGGACATGACTCGCTACCGCTTCGTCCTTCATCGCGTCCTGAATGGTCTCGTAGCCCTTAAGAAAGCCTACATAAGCAGCCGAGCAATGTCCTGTATTCACCGTAAACAGCTTGCGTTCAATATACGGCTCCAGGCGATCCACATAGTGAATGCCCTCCACAGGGATATAGTCCTTAAACATCTGCGAGCGGTCCACCGCCCACTCATAGAACGGCTCCACCACGACCTTCAGACGGTCCTCATGCTGCTGCAGCGGCACAATCCGGTCTACGGCCGCATCCGGAAAAGCAACCCGCTGATCAGCCTTCTGCTTCGTCTCGTCATCAAGCTTCCCGTAGACGTGCTCTTTCAGCTGCGTGCTGCCGCCGATGGCATTCTCGCATGCAATAATATGAAGGGGTGCAGCCGACTCCGCTTGCAGTCGGAGCTTCAGCCCCTCGGCAATGGTACCGGCGATGAACTTCAGTATGTTCACGCCTACCGCTGTTGTCACGAGATCCGCTTCCGCTACTGCACGTGCAGCAGCTTCCGGCTCCGAGGCGCTATTAAGTGCCGTGATGCCTTTAACGATCGTGGTCTCCTGTCCTTCGCTGGCCAAGGTTACGGGATACTCCCCGCGCGCTTTCAGCTCCGACACCAACTCTTCGTTCACATCGATAAAACAAACCTCGTAACCGGCTTGTGACAGCAAGAGCCCTATGAAACCGCGACCGATGTTCCCTGCTCCGAAATGGACTGCTTTCATGCGCCCATTCCTCCTTCGAAGATGGCCAGAATCTCCTCTTCGCTGGAAGCGTTCATCACCTTCTCAATGCTCTCGTCGTCCGTGAAGATCATGGCCACATTCGTCAGAATCTCCATGTGGTCACCACCGGCAGCCGCGATACCAATGACAATAAACGCCGGCTCATCTCCTCCGAAATCTACGCCTTCCGGGAAACGGACGATGGACAATCCCGTCGAGATTACCATGCCTTTAGCCTCTTTGGTGCCGTGGGGAATCGCGAGTCCTCCGCCCATATAAGTGGAGGCTATCTCTTCGCGTTCCAGCATTTTATCTACATAATCTTCGGATACATGGCCTGCCTGCACAAGCAGATTCCCCGCCATGCGGATAGCTTCACTCTTGCTATCAGCCTTTGCGTTCAGTACGACTTTATCTTTGGACAGTATGTTACTCATGTTGGTCTCCTTCTTTCTATGGTCTGTGATTGAAAAAATGCTGAAGCTCTTCCGCTAAATAGGATCGGATTTCTTCCTCGCTGCCCCGCTCCATCAGCTCAATCAGCTCGGAGTGAAGCAGCATGGCGCTAATTTCACTGAGCACCTCCAAGCTCTCCTTCGGAAGCTGCTTCGGTGCCAGCATCAGCAGTATGACACCCGCCTCCGCCCCGTCCTCCAGCGGCGCTCGATGCGTCAGCCGGAACAAGGTTAGCGTCGGCCAGGTAATATGGCGGCTGCGCGTATGGAACAAGGCCAGCGTCGTATCCGGAATGAGCTGGGTGCCCATCCGTTCGCGCTCAAGCAAACGCTCCTTCACCTTCTCCGCATCACGAACAGCCCCGCGCTCAACCACCTTAGTCAAAGCTTCGCTCAAGGTGCCCTGCAAATCATCCTGCCGATTATCCAGGTGGTACACATGAAAGCCATCCAGTAGCGATACAATCTCGTTCATCAGGGCTGCCTGCATGCGCAGACGCTCGAATGATGCAACCTTACGCTCTTCCTCGATGCCCTTACTGGCAGCCATGCCCGCGGCCGGTTTCAGGGATGTGCTCTGAATAAATTGCAGCAGCGCCTCTTTATCATCCGCCGTGAGCAGCGGACTTAATCTCACATACCGATCCTTCGGCAGCGGAAGATCAATAGTCGAAATAATAAGGTCATATTGCTCCTTCGGTATCCGGGCCGCTTCATACCACGAGACGTTGCCGAGCACCTCAATCTGCGGCATCTCCTTATTCAGCCGGGTTCCGAGAAGCCTTGAGGAGCTAAGACCGCTGGAACATACCAGGATGGCCTTCAGATGATGTCCCAGCTGGTTCAGCCGTTCGCTGGAAGCACCGAAATGCATAACCAGAAACCCGATTTCTTCATCCGGGACGATCATGTCCAGCTTCATGTCATCGACCGAACGACGGACGATTCCGAACAGCTCCTCATAATCCTTCCGAATCGGGCTCAGCAAGGGATTCCGGATCCGGGTCCCTTCCCGAATCCGTTTCATGGCAGCCCCGATGTGCTCCACCAGACCGGCCCGCAGCGTGCGGTCCTCCTGGAACGGAATGCCGGTGCGCCCCTGAACCCGTTCGATAAGACGCTGGGCGATTTCCACCATCTCTACATCCGTGTGAGCCAGTTCGCTGATCTCGGACATGTCCTTCGCTGATTCGAACAAATGAGCAATATATTTCATTTCAGGATCGTGAATATCTATCTTCAAGACTTGGCCTAGACGACCCGTAAAATCCTGTGCCTCCTCCACCGACGAGGAGGATTTACCATATGCCGTAATATCCGTCGACTCTATGCTCCGGCCCTGCTTGATCCTGTTTACGGAAACCGATAACGCTATGAGCATCGCGGTATATGCACCTTCGCTAAGCCCCTCCGTCCAATCCCAGTTCATATCCCATAAACATTTCTCTACATCCAGCAGCACCGGTTTATCAATCATGGAGAGCAGACGTGCAGTCACCGGCTCGTTATGATCACGATATCCATCCCCGACAAGATCGGAGTAATCCAAATATTCCTCGACAAGCCGACAAATCGCCGACCGCCTTACGCCTTCCGAGCCTTCAATCTCGATACCATAGCCTCTGCGGCGAATTAGGGTAAGGTTAAACCGCTTCATCCATGGCTCCAGCTCATCCAGGTCATTACTGATCGTTGGCACGGTGACCTTTAAGCTATGGGCCAAAGCAAACAGTTTGACGGGCTCATTTGCCTCAAGCAGGGCGCATAGCATGAGGATTTTGCGCTCCTCCATGGAATAATCGGCCGGCTTCCCTGTAAGCAGGCGCTTCCGCAGCTGAGCCATATCCTCAGGCGTCTCCTCTTCCAGCCGGATGCCCGTTCCCGACTTTTTATGAAGCAGAACGCCCGTGCCCTGCAGTTCCTTCTCAATCTCCTCCATTTCCCGGTGAACCGTCCTGACGCTGACCCCGACCTCAGCGGCTATTTCTGCAGCCGTCATGCCCTCGTTCCTGCTCATCAGAAGCAGAAGGATTTGTCGTTGGCGGGCAGTGATGTGTCCCAGACGCATGGCCCCCTTCTTCATGAAATGAAAGACAACGCCGGCGTTGCTACGCCAGCGTGTCATATGGTTTTAGGCTTATGTTAGTCTTTGAGTCGTTCCACCAGCTCATCATATCTCGGACTCTTCAAGAAGTTGTCGATGGAGATATGCTCCGCATTCGGATTCTTCGCGATGGCCCGCTCGGTGAGTGTCTTCTGGGTAATGACGATATCCGCGTCATCCGGTATTTCACTTACCGCCGAGTTCACAACCGTAATATCGACGCCCGCCTGCTGCAATTTCTTTCTCAATACCGAAGCGCCCATCGCACTGGAGCCCATGCCGGCATCGCAAGCAAACACGATTTTGTTCACATTCTCTTTGTCCAGATTAGCTACAGCCGCCGAAGCAGGAGCGACTTGGTCGTTCATGCCGCCGGTTTTCATTTCTCTCATCTTGGCGGATGCTTCTTCCAGATTCGGCTCTTCGTCGGTCTTTTTGCCTGTTTTGAGCAGTAATGCCGCTACAGCAAAGGAGACAATCGTTGCAACAAGAACACCGGCAAGGACCGCTATCAAGCCGCCTTTAGGCGCCATGGCGAAGTAAGCAATGATGCTGCCCGGCGACGCTGGGCCCACCAAACCGGCTCCAAGAATCTGGAAGGTGAATGTTCCGGCAACGCCACCCGCGATGGCAGCCAAGATCAGAACCGGCTTCATCAGAATATACGGGAAGTAGATCTCATGAATACCGCCCAGGAAGTGAATGACAACCGCCCCCGGTGCGGAAGACTTGGCAGAGCCGCGTCCGAAGAACCAATAGGCGAGAAGAATGCCCAGTCCCGGACCCGGATTGGATTCCAGCATATACAGGACCGATTGACCGATCCGCGCCGACTCCTCTGTGGCGATCGGACTGAAGATCCCGTGGTTGATCGCATTGTTAAGGAACAATACTTTCGCAGGCTCAACGATAATGTTGACCAGCGGCAGCAGGTTCGCATTGACCAGTACGTCAACACCGGCTGACAACGCTTGGGTAATCCCTTGTACAAGCGGCCCGATTCCGGTGTATGCGACCAATGTCAGCGCGCCGCCAATGATCCCGAGCGAGAAGTTATTCACCAGCATTTCGAAGCCGGATTTGATTTTGCCTTCAATCAGCTTGTCGAACTGCTTTAATACCCATGCGGCCAGCGGACCGACTATCATCGCGCCGAGGAACATCGGAATCTCCGCCCCGACGATAACGCCGACCGTGGTAACCGCACCGATCACCGCACCGCGTTTGCCATGGATCATCTGCCCGCCCGTGTAACCGATCAAGAGCGGGAGCAGGTACTTGATCATCGGGTCAACCAGCGCTCCCAGATTCTCATTCGGGAACCAGCCGGTCGGGATGAACAGAGCTGTAATTAGACCCCAAGCAATAAACGCACCGATATTCGGCATCACCATACCGCTAAGGAGACGGCCGAGCTGCTGTACCCTTAAGCGAATGCCTTTGGAAGCGTTTGTATTTGTCTCGTTGGACATCGTATAGACCTCCTAGTCATATTTGAAAATAAAACGGAATGTAGTTGTGTCGCTTTCATCTGACATCTCTATGTTAAGTCAGCCCGGCAAAAGGCTCAACGAAAGGTAAAGCGGGTTTCGTCAAGAATATTGTTGACAACTTTTAAAAGGATCATGTCGTTTTTATGAAAATACCGCCGCACCGCGGTTTCATTCGTAGGGGAAGCCTGTCCATTGATCCTCAATATTCCCAAACTTTCAAGCCGAAGCGTCGTAATTTCACGGGTCACGAACATCTCCGTCATAAGTTCACAACAATCCTTCGGTATACTGAACCTCATAACGGATAACATCGTGAATCCGAACTTAAACGATGGAGGTTTTCCCACCAAATGAACACACAAGCAAGAAACCACATCGAACTATCGATGTTCACTATCATGCTGTTGGCTTTGCTCGGTGTGCCCCGTGTCATTGCCCACGATTTGCAATGGGTCGATCCCCACGGGTTCATCAATCGGCTGCTTGTCTTTATCCCCCCGATCGTCTGGATTCTTTATGTACTTGGTAAGCGGCATAGCGTTAAACATCCTTTTGTTCCCTTAATGGCCATCGGCACCGTCTATGGATTGCTCTTGGGCATTACCCATCAGCTCTTGTGGAATATGACATTCGAAACGCCGCCGGTTCTGGGCGGGAATCTGGCGGATCTACCCGCAGCAGCGGGCAGCTTTCTGACCAGAGCCTTCGCCTTCATCAGCAGCGTTGTGACAGGTACGGTGGTTGGCATCATCTCAGGCATTGTTGCCACGATGCTGCATCCGCTGGTGAAGGGGCGATCAAGGCGCTAGCCATGAACGGGCGATACAAAAAAAGAAACGTCGAGTATCTCTCTCGGCGCTTCTTTTGCTTCGCAACCCTTATTCTTCTATACAAAATGTGATAGCACGAACACAGCCGGCGAGTTCCAATAGATGGCCACCTCGTTGGTAGAATAGCTCTCCATCACATCGGCAAAAGATGCTGCGGGCGCCTTGCCGGCCAAGTGCTCACGCGCATAATCATCGTGGAGCCCCTTGTTCGGTCCGCCGGAGACGAGGCCCGGAACCGGCTCCTCCACGCCATCACCTTCGGAAGGACGATGATGCGGGTGCAGGATTGGCTTATCCCCAAACCCGGTCACATAACTCATCCCCATAACGTTAGCCCCGAACACATAGTGGATATGCTCGTGCACATGACGCTCATAGTCTTCAGAGCCAGACAGTCTTCCCGCCACCAGCAGGAGCATCGCATGATTCAATACCACCATATTGCTGCCCCAAATATATTGATCCGGCAGCAGCGAGATCCCATAACCGTCCCGATCACTGACAGCGGTAAGCTCATCCGCACGCTGAAGCAGACCCGCCAGCAGTTCCCGTGCCAGCGCGGGCTCCTCTTCCCGCTCCGACATCAGGTAGGCGAAGGTTCCATAGCCGCCCATGTCCGCCCAACCCAATTCGTATTTCCCGAATGAGTCCTGCCTGGCTAATGCGTGAAAAGCCTCATGGTACCGCGCCTCACCCGTTGCGCGGTATAACTCTGCAGCGGCCCAGTACCGTTCATCCGCATCCTGGCCGTCACCGTATTCACCTGTAGCGATATCTGGCGGATTGCGGAATCCCGGCATGCCGGGATGCGCCTCCAGCCATGCCCAAGCACGTTCTGCTGCCTGCAAACAGCTTGCGGCGAAGGCTTCGTCATAGAGGGAATAGATTCGCGATGACATCGCCATGACTCCGGCAAAACAACCGGTTGCCGTTGCGGAGATCGGCGACAGGTACAGCGGAGCCGTATCGTCCTCCGGCATAACGTCTCCCGCCGGAAACCGCAAGGTCGTGAGTTTATGGAACACACCTCCCGATTCCTCCTGCATGCGCAGCATCCATTCCAGCTCATACCGGCATTCATGAAGCACATCCGGCATGCGACCGTCGCTTTCCGGCAGTGGCAGCTTCTGCGCGAACGCCTCCGGGTAAAACTCGAAAGCCAGCAGCAGGTCGACTACCGCTTTGGCACCGGGAACGACATACTTGCCATAGTCGCCGGCATCATGCCATCCTCCCCAGGCATCCACCAGCCGCGATTCGTCTCCATGGACGATGGCGGGCGTAAGATGACAGGCTCCGTGTTGCCAGGGTCCGGCATGCAGCTCATCCAGTTTCGTCCCGCAGCGGAAATAATAAAACGCTTTCAACAATGCGCGGTGCGCATCCTCATACACCTCGTCAGCTATAACGAAAGGCATCGACGCTTGCCCATGCTCCGTCTCGATCCGATACGTGCCGGGCACTGCCCATGCGGTGAAATCCCCCCGGCTTACCGTCTGCCCGCTGGCCACATCCTCGATGGCGGGTGATGTATGGCCCTGCCAAACGACCTCGCCATTCAACGCATGGACGATATGAAACCGTCCACCCTGACCCGCAATGACGGCAACCTTGGCATCCTGGCTGCGATAGCCTAGCTGGTTGACCGCAATGCTGTTATGCTGTCCATGCTCATTATTCATGCTCCCCTGTTCATCCCTTTCCGATTGTCGATTCGAAACTTCCACGCTTTACAACTTCGATAACGATGGCCAATCCCCTCTCATCCGCTCTATAAAATCCAATGCAAAATGAAGCAAGCCCTTCCTGCCCATGAGGAAGAGCTTGTCTTTGTTTCATTTGAGTTCTCACAATCACGTTTAGCCATCGGCTTGCGTCTGCAAAATATAACCTTTTCCCCGGATGCTCTCAATGTCCAGAACGTCTCTCGTCTTCTTACGGACCCGATAAATCAGCGCATTCAGCTCCTCCGAGCTCACATCGGGCACATCATCCGTCCCGTAGCTTCGCTCGGGCCAAACGTAGGCCTTGAGCTGATCCTTGGATACAAACTGTCCTTTGTGGTTGATCAGCAGCTCCATGCATTTGTACTCTTTTTCCGAAAAAGCATACACATCCTCGCCGTATACCAGCTCCTGCTTGAACGGATTCAACCTAAGCCCGCCTGAAGCCTCGACTGCAGCCAGCTGTTTAATGAGCGGTGTAATGTCCATCGTCTCATCCATGCTGAGGATGGAGAAGGACAACACGATCAGATCTCCAGCGAGTACAATGGTATCTCCATGCTGGAGGGGAATTTCATCATGGGGAGCCAACCGTTCCTGATTGACGAAGGTACCATGCTTGCTGTTCAGATCCTTAATGCTGAACTTCCCGTTTCGATACAGCAGCGCTGCATGCCGCCGGGACACAAAGATATTATCAAACGCGATATCCGGATCAAAATGCTGGCCCTTGCGGCCAAGCACCGTTATGGGTTTGGTCAAAGCTATAACGTCCCCACGCTCGTAGGGATTCCCCCGCTCCACCATCAAAAAGGAGGATTTGTCCATCATGCTCCCTCCCGTTCTTATATGCTGCTCATTGTGTTTATCAGTTCACTATTATGCAATTGTTATGATCCAGCTATTGAGTATGCGCCCAAAATCACTAAGATTTATGGAAGAAGGATTTAATATAGAGAACTTAGATAGAGATAAATATAAATCTACTACTGCATATTGTATACGATTTTGGGGGATTGGATCATGCGAAAACTAAAAAGATGGAAGAAAATCATACTGTTTTTTCTCGTGTTGTTTGTATTTCTGTTCGTTAATAATACATCCCTGTTCACCAAAGACCGTGACGCCGAGCCGCTGCTGCTGGCGCATCGGGGTCTTGGCCAAACCTTCTCGATGGAAGGCATTCAAGCTGACACTTGCACTGCCTCCCGCATCTATGTGCCGGAGCATGCTTACCTGGAGAACACCATCCCGTCCATGAAAGCCGCTTTCGAAGCAGGCGCCGATATCGTCGAGCTGGATATCAAGCCAACCAAGGACGGACAGTTCGCCGTGTTCCACGACTGGACCCTGGAATGCCGCACCAACGTGGAGGGCTCGGTCAAGGATTATACCATGGAGCAGCTAAAAAACATAGACATCGGGTATGGTTACACCGCCGATCAGGGAGCGACATATCCTTTTCGGGGAAAGGGAGTCGGGCTGATTCCGTCGTTAGACGAGGTATTGGAGGCATTTCCTGACGGTTCATTCCTGATCCATATCAAAAGCACCGACCCCGAAGAGGGGAAACTCCTGGCAGAGTATCTGTCCGGACTGCCGATGAAGCGTCTCAGCCAGCTGACCGTATATGGGGATGACGAACCGATCCGAGCATTAAAATCACAGCTCCCATCCCTACGCGTCATGTCGATGGGCACGCTGAAGAGCTGTCTCGCATCCTACGCCGGAGCCGGCTGGAGCGGCTACCTCCCATCGGTCTGCCGCAACACCCAGCTGCATATCCCGGAGAAATACGCCCGTTACTTGTGGGGATGGCCGGATAAATTCCTGAACCGGATGGACAGCATCAATACACGGGTCATCCTCGTCGCCGGGGATGGCGGCTGGTCGGAAGGGTTCGACTCCTTGTCGGATTTGGAGCGACTGCCGGAAGGCTACAGCGGCGGCATTTGGACGAATCGGGTCGACGTTATCGCCCCGGAGCTGACCATCAAGAAGAATGAATAATCGAAGGGAAAGCCCCTCCGCCCCGCTGCGGGGCTTTTTTTATTTTCACGGGGTGTAGGGCAAAGTTTTTGGGACGTTTTTACCGATTACTATTAATAGGGGTCTTTTAGCCTAATTTCATACTAGAATCATTGAATATATAGGAGTTGATATTTTGGCCAGGGAAACAGAGAAAAAAGGAATGGCGTGGTTTAAGAGTGCCCGCTCGAACCAGAACCAGCCCGAGAAGAACAGTACCGAACAAGAGGATATTGCTGTAACGGCAGAAGAAGAGGCGGCTTATTCCGCGGAGCCTGAACTGCCCGCTGCAGAAGGAAACAAACATCTATTCTCCAAGGATAATCAGGACAAGATCGGCCTCGATGTCATTGTTTCGATCGAGAACATGCTGAAGGAACGGCAGCTGCTGACCTATAAGAATAGAGGCCTGGAGGATCAGCTCTTTACCGCGAACGAGACGATCAACCGGTATAAGCATGAGCAGATCAAGAGAGATCAGCTGGTTCAGGAGAAGAACAAGGAAATCCGCGAACTCGAGAACGTGCTGACGAACAAACAGATGGCCTACGATCAGCTGCTGGAGGATTACAAGGAATACCAGTTAACGTCGAACCTGGCGTATGAGAAGCTCTCCAATCAGCTCGAAACCGAGACCGCCAAGTACAACAAGCTCTATGAGGAGTCTAACAACACCCAATATCAGAGCATGCTCAAGATCAACTCGCTTGAAGAGAAGGTCCGGGAGCTGGAAATTGCCAACCAGAAGTACGCGGAGCAATACCAGAACATCCTCGATGATAAAGCCAAGCTGATGCAGACCATCAATGATTTTACCGAGAAGATGTCCTTCTCCTTCTCACCGAAAACCACGGCTTCCAATACACCATCGGAATAATCTTACCCGCATGAACAGCTAGAGAAAGGGGGGCCATCATGTCAGAATCCTATGGCAGAATCATAGAGCTGCTGGCGATCGAGAGGGATACCGAAACATTCGGTCTACGAATCAAGCTATCCCTAATAGAATCGGCGGAGCCATTATGGTTAACCGATAACGAGACCATAACGAATATAGCAGCCGTGACGGAGTTCGACGGGGTTCATAAACACCGAATATCCTTACATACCGCATGGGATGCAAACAAACAGCAATACATAGGTTCCATTACGCGTACATATCGTGAACATAGTGAACGGTTTTCATTTGCCTGCTCCGTTCCGTTCAGGAGCGAATTAGAGTCAATCAAGCAGATCCGGCATGCAGATGACTTGCATACGCTGCCTTTCCTCTCCACGCATCGATCCGAAGCGGATCAGCCCGAAGAGATACCAGCCGCCGAAGGGGACCTGAAAACCAATCGTTTCGCAAGGAAACGGCGCCATCTTCCGCTTAAGCTGGTAAGCGCCATCATGATGAGCTTGATTTTTGTTGTATTATTAAGTTCATTTAATTACTCGTATCCCGGTGACATTAAGCCTTATTCTGCAGTAACGGCCACTGCGGAAGCAGAGACCGTTATCCAATTGCTTGCCGAGAACCGGAGCGCCATCATCGCGAAACCCGTGACAGCCTCAAAGGAGGAAACAGCGGAGAGCAGACCGAAGGATAACAAACCCTCTGCTTCCATTCCACAGCTGGAGCTGGAGGAGTTCATCTCGTTTAGCCTTCCCAAAGGATATGTAGCCCTTACATTTGATGATGGGCCATCCAAGCACTCTATCGATATTATGAATGTCTTAAAAAAACACGAGGTTGGCGGAACGTTCTTCTTTGTTGGCACCAATGTAAAAAAACATCCCGACTATGTCAGGTCCATCCATGCGAACGGATACTCTGTCGGCAGCCATTCCATGACTCATAGCCAGCTGACAAGCCTTACCTATGAACAGCAGCAGGCAGAGTTGACCCGCGTGTCCGACCTCATCGAGCATATTACCGACGAGAAGCTGATACTCTTCCGTCCGCCCTACGGTGCCTTTGACGATCGGACCGAGGCGTTAAGCCAACAGCAAGGCAGTAAGATGGTGCTCTGGAACCGGGATCCCGAGGATTGGCTGACCCGCGACGAGGATAAAATCCTCGAGTATGTCCAGCACATCGAAGCGTCCGGCTCCATCATCCTCCTGCATGAATCGCAGGCGGTTGTGGACGCCTTGCCGAAGATTATTAAGCACCTGCAGGATCAGGGACTCACGATCGTCGGTTTGCAATAGCGAACCTATCCTTTAAGAGAATGCCGTATCCGTTGTTCTGCAAACATCGGGTACGGCATTTTTATGGATAAACACGAACGATGGGCCTCAGAAGCTACATTTATTCGTTCGGTCTTCTTAAAGGCTTTAGGAACGCAAGCGTAGAATAGTATGTTCGAGGTGAGCCTATGACAACCCGGATTTCCCGCAAGAAGGCCATTCTTGCTCTAATCGGCATCGTTTTCATCGCCTACTAGGGAGATTTCCAGAAGAATCAGCAGCTGGCAGGGTGCTACAACCGGAAGACAAGAAAGCCTGACGCGGCATATGAGTCACCTGCCGTCTACGGACTGGCTATTATCCTGGCGTCAAAAACGAATGACCTCCCTTGGGCCCGGGAGCTGCATGATCGAATGATCCGAATTCCGAGGCCAAGATCCCGCTTATCCGGGAGGGTATGTGTTTGAGGGGAATACGCATGCTTTTGATAACCTGTTTCCTCTGCTTGCGGAGACGCTGCTAGAACCAACCGTGAAATAATCCGTTGTCGCTCCAATCTTTGATCTCTTTACAGACTCTCGATGAGCATGTACACCCCCGTAAAGATTAAAATGATATAGGTGAATATCTGGAATACTCTGGTAAAGTTCCCGCCACGATCACCTAAATGATCAAACTCAGGGAATAGATGACCGCAAACAGTATAATATCCACGCGGCACCTGCTTCCTTCACGTATTGCGGGAGACTCCTATTTGAGGCAACCCCATCCTACCCTGTTATGATCGACTTCGCCTTCTCCAACGCTGAAACAACCTTGTCACACCACACATCAAACTCTTCATCTTCCCGTTGATGCTCTGGATGGGATAGGATATAGTTCACCGTTTGCCTGATTCCTTGATCCGCCCGGGTGGTTGCCACGAATTCAGGGACAAGCCGCTTGAGCTTGGCGTTATCAAACACAACCGTATTCGCTTTGTCCCCCAACAAAGAACCTCTAAAGTCCTGCGTGCTGGTTGCATCCAAGAATTCCGAAGAAACGTGCACCGCATTCAGCTGTACGCCCAGGGCATCCGCAATAATTTGGTAGATCTGATTCCAGGTAAGCGACTCGTCGGAGGTAATATGCACCGACTCCCCGATGGCATGAATGTTGCCCATCAGACCGATGAATCCTTTTGCAAAATCGCTGTTGTGCGTCAACGTCCACAGAGACGTCCCATCCCCGTGAATAATGACCGGTTTATTCTCCAGCATCCGCTTCACGACCTGCCAGCTTCCTTGGCTGCCGTGCACGCCGAGTGGAATGGACCGCTCATCATACGTATGGCTAGGCCTTACGATGGTTACCGGGAAGCCATGCTCCCGATACTTCTTCATCAGAAAGTCTTCGCAAGCGATTTTATTTCTGGAATAGGCCCAGTATGGATTGGATAAAGGCGTGCCTTCCGTAATGCGATAATCGGATAGTGGCGTCTGATAGGCGGAAGCGGAGCTGATGAATATAAACTGCTTGGTTTTTCCGTTGAATAGACGATAATCTCTCTCCAGATGGGCCGGTTCGAATGCTATAAAGTCGGCCACAATATCAAAATCGAGAGGCTCAATAAGTTTCGCCACTTGGTCTTCGTCATGAATGTCGGCCTGCAAAATATGTGCGCCCTCGGGCAATGTGTCGTTTCGGTTCCCTCGGTTGAGCAGGTATAACTCGCATCCCTGTTCCAGCAGCTGCTTCGTAATCGCCGAGCTGATCGTTCCGGTTCCTCCAATAAACAACGCTTTCATAAACTGCACCTCCGCTAGCAATAATGAGAAGACCTGCAACTTGACCTTCTAACCTTTACGATAGCATGGGCACGGTTGCCATTACAATTTCCAAAAAGGGTTGGCCATCAGCAAGTTAGTTATTTGCACACCGCCAACGCAGCCTCCAAACGACTCCTATGTATCGAGTAAGGTTTGCGAGCCCCTTCTTTACGCAATACGCCTTCAGATACCAGCTGATTGAGTATCGGCGTTACGGTTTCTCGTATGCTGCCTGTCATGGTTGCCAGCTCCTGATGGTTAAGCTCGATCTCTAGCGGGGCCCATTCCCCTGCAGCCTTTGAATCTGGTGAGAATTTGGCCGCCAGCTTCTGCAGCAAGAATAGCAGACGTTGTCGCACGCTCCCGTAAGCCATATACTCCAGCAGTTCTTCCATCTCTTTGAGCCTGCCAGTTACGAGTTCAATGTACTTGAATGCCAGATCCGGCTGTTCGCTGATCAACCTTCGGAATTGACGGCTCTCGATTTCACAAATGACGGAGTCTTCCATCGTGACGGCAAACATGGCAGCTCCCGTATGAAAGGATGTCATTTCCCCAAACAGATGCCCCGCGCCCAAAATATCTAGCGTCAGCTCCTTCCCTCCTGCCGTCAGCTTATAGAGCCGCACCTTTCCGGATTTTACGATGTACAGTACCTTCGGCTCCATATGAGGAGAGGCCACCACGGTTCCTTTGTTACGGATTTCAAGTGGCGTCACATGGTTCAATTGCAGCAGCTCTTCTTCGCTAAGTCCATGAAACAGATCCAGTCGTGACAGATATTTAATCATCTCCATGCCATGTTTCGCCCTTTCGCTATGTATCCTGGACTACATACTCCAATGTTTTGTAGCGTGTAAACTAATCCTCGACAGGATGAGCCGCCAGAGAAAACAAAGGAGTGAGAATCACATGGAACCACTTTGGGTAATTTTATTTCAATGTGTATTGATTGGTATGTTTGCACTTTCCGCGTCGTTCAAATTTCTCCGCACCCGCTCGATGGTGCAGCACTGGAGTGAATACAGATACCCCCTCTGGGGGATGTTCGTTGTTGCCGGTCTGGAGTCAGCGGGGATTGTCTTTATGATATCAGCATTCTGGATTCCAGAGAACAAGATCTACGCTGCTTCTCTATTTGCGGTTCTAATGGTGGGAGCCATTCATGCCCATCTCATTCGAGCCAGGCATAAACCCTTCATGGCCCTGAATGCTCTGCTCATGCTTGTATTGTCGGTTACCCTTCTTCTTCGGTAGTCGCTCCGAATTAGAAAGCAGCCGTATAAGACTTTCTGTAATCTGCACCATAAAAAGAGGCTACACATGCTGTCTGCAAACAGACGTGTGCAAGCCTCTTCCTCTTTTCCCTATATGGCGATTCATTCTTTTATTTCACCCATTTATGCAGCAGTGGCCCTTCCTCTCCAAAGACAGGATCCATATCCGGAACAGGCACGCTTCGGATTTCGTTGATCGCCTGCGCCCGATCCGTTGGGTTCCGCTCCCTCATATTCGGGGTATTCCCTTCGGGATAAGCACCAATCACTTCAAAATCAGGGGTGCTGGTGAGTTTCATATGTGCAGTGCCTGCCGGCAAGACAATCACATCGCCTGTGGCAAGCTCCAGCCGTTCTCCCGCATCACCGCCCACCAGGACGGTCGCGCTTCCGGACCGCACACCCAGGACTTCGTGCGTGTTGCTGTGATAATGATGGTAATCGTATACGCCGCCTGCCCAGCTCCCGCTCCAATGATGCCGGTTAAAGGCAGCCTCCAAGCCGCTCGGGTCATCCGCGAATACTCCATTGTACACAATGACCGGCAGATCGGGATTATTGGGAACCTCTCCATCGTCTTTCACGAAAAATGATCTGACATGTACCTCCACGGTCATCCGCTCCTTTCTACTCATTGATGCACTCGTAGTACCAGTACCCGGGGCGAGCCGTTTTCAAACCGAGTTGTTCAAAAATAGGCACGATGAAGAAGGGTCAAAGCGATTTTATCGTTCTTTTTTGTATCATGTCCGAGCCGCCCAACATTGCATCCGCAATCATCAGAAAATCCTCTCGTTTGATCTCGAAATGCCCATAACGAAAGGCATACCCCCAATTTCGATTCCCTCGCGTAAAGCTAAGCTGGTCCAATAGGCAGGCTATTTTCACTTGCTGACCTGGAACATACCGGATATCCCGGCGGTAAGGGACGAATGATGCCGTCATTGGATACTCATAGACTTGATCATTCACAACCTGGCCGACTGCGGTGAATGCTTGAAGCGCCTCCCCAGACTTCATCTCGGTGCGCGGAGAATAATAGATCAGCCAATCTCCTTTGCGCATACGCCGCAGCGGAGCCGATTTACCGTGACATAGCTGGGCAAATCCCCCTTCCACCCCCAATTTCACATGCGATTCGGATACTACTCCAATCCAATAACGGGTTCGCTCTCCTAATCGTGTAACCACGTCCTGATATCCCATCATCCACGCTGCTGCTCTAAAGTCTGTTTCAATCGGTGCAGCTGCCGGAGATGATGCCGATAGTGCATTTCGATAAGCAAAAACCACTCTTGTGCATGCAATCCTCCAAACCTCGGATGGGGGACGGTATGCAGGAGTGCCTCTCCAAGCATCGGCTCGGTTTGTCTCATTCGTTGGATGACGGTATCCAGACCTTGCATCAACTGCTCTTTGGTTGCAGGCTGCTCCGGCGTATATTGAGGAGACGGCGGAACCTGAATACGGATCGGCGGGAAACTGCCCTGTTCGAATATCGCCATACCTTGTTCCGTTTTTCCCGCTGAAGAGACTGCTGCATCCTCAATCGGGTTTAAACATAACTCAATATTTCGCAGATGCATGGATAACGCGGATTGAATCAAGTGCTGATACATTTGCCCGATCGACCACTCGTCCTCTGCCTGTCTGTACTTTAATTCCTCCATGCTGAAGCCATCCAGTTCCTGCAGATAGACCTGCACCGTCTCTTCAAACCGCTGCAATGCTTCCGTTGTATTCATATCAACCACTCCCTTAAATCGTCTTTGTACCGAATATACAAAAACGCTACTGACAACGTCATGTCAGTAGCGTTTTAACATCTTTTCCGCTTCATCGCGGATCCGGTCACGGAAGGATTCCGGCTCAAGGACGACGACATTCGATCCCCAGCCGAGCACCCACTGCAGGATCTCCTCCAGCCGGCGAACGCGGAAGCTCACAAGCAATCCGTCCTCGCATTCTTCTAATGTCTCCATGTAATAGTTGCCGGATTCCTTAACTCGATCCGCAATATCGGGATTTGCCAGAACCCGCACCCGCAGGTTACGGTCATCCGGAGGTCGATAGTCTTCCAAGTCAAAATTCGGCGGCATCTCAAAACGCTCCTCAAGGACCTTCAATTCCTTCATGCGGGATAGCCTAAAATGGCGGATTCCCTGCCGCAGGTCACACCATGCGATTAGTGTCCATGCGCCTTGGAGAAACGCTAGACCATAAGGAGCTGCCGAGCGAAAACTCTTCCTGTTGCCGTTAGAATCGGGCATTTTTTTCACATATTTGAATTCGACCTTACGCTCCTGCAGGATGGCTCGGCGAACGATTTCAACATAATCCTTCTCTTCCTCTAAACTTACCCTGTTGCCGGGTGAGAGCAGCCGCATGGTCTTCCGAACCCGCGAAGCATCTGCGCGGACAGGCTCCGGCAGAATGGACTCTATCTTCTTACTCGAAGTCCGAGCCTTCAGACCATATTCCGGGTCAAAGCGTTGTTCGACGAAATCCGTTCCAATGAGCAGGGTCACAGCCTCTTCCACCGTGAACATGACAGGTGGAAGAAAATACCCCTCCATTAATGAGTATCCTTGCCCGGGAGCTCCCATCACGGGTACGCCCGATTCGCTAAGGGCCTGAATATCCCGGTAGATGGTCCGGACACTCGTCTCGAATATGGATGCCAGATCTTCAGCCCGAACAACCTTTCGCTGCTGCAGCTCAAGCACGATAGCCAGCATCCGGTCTGTCTTGTTCATGCTGCTGTACCTCCCGTTCCATATTAATGCCGGTGCTCTATTATTCTGCAAACAGCGAAACCGAGCAAGAAGGACAGCTCACACCTCTCCCCAGTACACCTTCGTCTCATAATCAAAAAACACGCAGCCAGCCTGCTCATTCCGTTCAAATATCGTGCGCAGTTCGTTCATCATTGGATCGTAGTTCGGATGTCCCGGCAGCGGAGCGTAAGATGACGAGTGCAAGCGGCCGCACAATCCCTCATAATCAAACGTCTGTCGATTGAAGAACTTCGCCTCCCTCATGTCCCCTGCCCGAAAAAAAGCAGCCAGCGTTTCGCGCGAAATATTCTTCTGATCCACTTCCTGATAATCGGTGCCATAGGTAAGGAGCAGCTGCTCATACGCCTCCAGGAACGGCGTTCCCTGCGTGAGCCTGGAATTCCATATCAGGGCAACCTTTCCGCCCGGTCTGAGGATCCGCCGGAACTCCGATTGGGCGGCATCACGGTCAAACCAATGAAAGGCCTGGGCGCTCACGATATGATCCACCGATTGATCAGGCAGTCCCGTCACTTCGGCTGAACCCGAAACCATTCGAAAGCCGGGCTCGCCTTCAAGGTCCGACTCGGCAGCTTCCCGCATCGCCTGATTCGGCTCCACAGCGGTCACGCGACTTCCCCGCTTCAGCAGCAGCTTCGAGAAAATCCCCGTCCCGGCGCCCATATCGGCAATCTCACCGTCCAATCCTACCGTATCATACAAATAATCCATGACCTCTTGCGGATAACTCGGGCGATACTTCGTATACGAATCGACGCGATTCGAAAACCGTTCCTTGCTGTTCATCCTAAACCACGCTCCCATCCAAGATATAAGCGAAATCCAGACAACGACGATCACGGTTTCATTAGATGAAACCTAATTTCATTTTCAACTCCATTTTATATCAACACTTGCTTATTAGCCAGCTTTTGTTACCTAACGCCTAACCAGATCGGCGAAACTCTCGTGCGAAACACTTGCAATACAGATAACCCCGCATTCGCCTGAGCAGGCAACCGGGGTTATCCGGGATTGTATCTAAGGCTCATACTCGCTCAGTTTCCCTTCATAGATCAGTTGCAGGCGCTCGCTTTGGCGAAAATCGTCCGGCGTCACCAAGGCCGGCAGCTTATCCCATAACCTGACTCCGGACCGCTGCAGAATCTCCGCCACGAATTGCGAACAGAAGTAGGAGTTGCTGAATTCGATCGGTTCCTTTAGGGCGATGCCCAGGACGCCCAATATATTATAAAAATACTTTTTGTCCTTTCGGATAAAAGCCTGCAGGACCCGCTTCATCTTCGCGATGTCGCGTTCCGATACCTGAAGCTCATAGATGACGCACGTCGTGTTGGGATATTTACTGAACGTTCCCGTCTTCAAATCCTCCTTCACGAACCCGCCGTTCAGAGGATTGTTCGGATTCTTTCTCCCGAAGCTATATAACTCCGACAGCTCCCGATTAAAGGAGATCGAAGCATGGTTGTAAGGCGCCCTCGTGTAGCCCTGAATGACTTTCGTAAAGAGCGTTCCGGTATTGGTAAGCAATATAAAGACCGATTGATCCTCTACCATTTACGAAATTTCCCCTTATCCGTATTGAATTATTCCTTCATAATAACATATGATTCCTTTAGTAGAACAAGAATGATACCCGTGATAAGTTGGTGATGATAGGCATATGGACAGCTCGCTTTTAACCTTAATTCTAATATTCTCCGTCTTATCGGTCATCCAGCTGCTCTATTATGTGATGAGCAAGACGCAGCCGAATATCGACTATACGGAAGTCGGATTTCGCATCAAAACCTGGTGGGGCATGCTGGTCATCTTCTGCTTGGCCACGCTTCTGAATCCCGTGGTTTCCCTGCTATCCCTTATGGTGTTAACCTTCTTTACGCTCAAAGAATATTTCTCGATGATCAAAACACGAAAAGCCGATCGTCGTTTGTTTCTATGGGCATATTTAACCATACCGGTCCAATTCTATTGGATCTACATCGAATGGTACGGGATGTTTATCGTGTTTATTCCGATTTATGTATTCCTGGTGCTGCCGCTTCCGCGGTTGATTAACAAAGGCACCGTCGGCTTTATGCGCAGCGTCAGCTCCACCCAATGGGGTCTGATGCTCATGGTTTTCGGTCTCAGCCACCTGGCCTATTTCCAATTTGCCACGCCTCAGTATGGAGCAGGGCTGGTGCTGTTTCTAGTCGTCTTAACGCAGCTGAACGATGTGGTGCACACGATCGCCTCCCTCTATTTTGGCAAACGAAGAATCGTGCCCACCTCGAACCCGAATCTGACTTGGGAAGGCTTTGCCTGCGCATTTATCGTAACCACCGCAAGCTCCTATCTCATCTATCCCTATCTGACGCCGCTCAGCCCGACGTTTGGCCTTCTGTCCGGCATGCTGATCAGCCTCGCCGGCTTCTTCGGCAGCTTGACGGTTTCTGTGCTGAAGCGCGATTTGTTAATCGGGGATGACGGACGGTTCGATGCCTTGAAGAAAAGCTATCTGAGCCGGGTCGACAGCCTGACCTATACCTCACCAATCTTTTTTCATTTCATCCGTTACTTTTACGACTTTATGTAGAAGTGCCAGACAACCCCTCAGGTACAGAACGGGGCGATGCAACCTTTAGAAGCCATAACCATGCGAGCTAGGCTCAACTTGGTTATGGCTTTTTACAATGCATTTTGGGTCGTGGACGAAAAATATTACACACTCAGACCCGTTTTCCCTTGGGGTAGGGTACATAGTTACATGGTCTGTCCGCTATCCACGGTGATGACTTGACCGGTCATCGCTTCCTGCTCCAAGGCTGTGCAAATCATAGCGGCAATATCCTTGGGTGTTGATATGCGCTGTAAAGGAAGATGGGGAGCGAGACGACTCATTTCTTGTTCCCTTCCTGCCCACCATCTTGTCGCCACGGCACCGGGCACGATACAATTCACCCTTATGTCAGGAGCAAGAGCCCGTGCCAACGATTTCGTAAGGCCGTGAACGGCTGCTTTGGATACGGCATATGGAAGCGAGGAACCTAATCCTGTTTGTCCGGCTATACTGCCAATATTAACAATAGCTCCATTAAGTTTCTTTTTCATGAAAGGGGCCACAGCCCGCGCACAGTAAAACATACCCTTCACATTCACATCGAATAACTCGTCCCATACCTCCTCCGCTGCTGCCTCCAGATCGTCCATCGGAATATGCTTGGTGATGCTGGCATTATTCACAAGCAAATCGACCGTGCCAAAATGCTGAACGACAGTCTGGATCATAGAGCGTACTTGCTCGTCTTTGGAAACGTCAGCTTGTATGGCTATAGCCCGACCTCCATAGCTGTTTATCCATTGAGCAGCTTCATCCGCATCGGAACGGGAGCTTGAATAGTTTACGATCACGGTTGCCCCCCGTTTTGCCAACTCGAAACTGGTTGCTCTGCCAATCCCCGTACCACCGCCCGTAACCAGCGCCACTTTATTTTTAAGTTCCATGAAGCTCACTCCTCCAGTATCTAATGATAGTTTCATTGTAATTCCCACCCTGAAATTTGTATAATTGAATTATTTGAATAAACAATTCAATTATATTGAACGCTGGAGGATCTTGGATATGGACCTTAAAGCATTAAAAACATTTCAATTGATCGTGAAATACGGAAGCTTTATCCGAGCTGCGCAAGAAATGAACTATGCTCAATCAACAGTCACAATGCAAATTCAAAAGCTTGAATCTGAACTGGGCACCCAGCTAATACAACGTGGTAAAGAAATCAGTCTGACGGAAGCCGGTAGGCTTTTTTACGACCAGAGCTTACAAATCATAAAAAGTATAGAGCACCTGCAGACCAGCCTATCGGATCTGAAATCAGGTGAATCAGGACATATACGGTTGGGTGTAACCGAACCAACAGCCAGCTACCGTTTACCAGCGATCCTTGGAAAGTTTATGTCCATGCATCCCAACATCCGTATTTCCGTAGATATCTCGAACACTTCAACCCTTAGTGAACGGGTTCAAAAAGGAGAAATCGACTTTGCGCTTTGTACGGCACCTGAGCTGCGTTCGGGGTTATTTTACGAGCCTCTGTTCGAAGAAGAGTTTGTGGCATTGATGCCCGAAAACCATCCACTTGCGCAAAAAGCGGTGATTATGCCAGATGACTTTCAAGGGTATCGCCTGCTCATTACATCAGCGATTTGTCCATATCGCAGAAAGCTGGAAATGGTTCTACAGGAAACGGGGAACGTAGTGCTTGAAACCATGGAGATCGGGAGTATGACGGCGTTGAAGTTTTATGTAGAGAACGGGTTGGGAATTGCCCTTGTTCCGAAAATTATGGTGGAACCGGAAGCGACGGGGACAATTGCCAGGATCCCCGGCGGGAGTCTGATACATATGAATTTCGGGATGTTGTGTAAAGAATCGGATCCTCAACACATGGCGGTTCGAAAGCTTTATAAATATTTGAAGGATGAATTAAGGAGAAACATACTATGAACCTGCTCTAGATGGTTTTAATGGATGGCTTAGAAGTTGCACGAAATCTTCCAGAATCCATGGGCATCCCATGCCAAGTCGCTTTAGCCGCCTAAAATATAGAAAGTCGAACCAAAACAGAGACTGCTCTCGAAAAGCATCTATGTATTCGTTTTCTTGCTCTATAGAGCGGTTTTACATTTAGGAGTCCATTACGATAGTTTATTACATAGAGTGTTATATGGGTTTATATGGAATGAAAGGTTTTAATTGGATGATATTATCCCTTATTACCTGGATTTTCCCCCTTGACATGGCTTGTTATAGAAAAAGCGCATACCTAATCCGAGTCCAATAGAGTAGGCGCACCATATTGGTCTTCATCACAAAGAGAGACAGAGAAGAGAGGAGTGAGAAGTTTGCAGTACTTTTTTTATGGATTAGCCGGCGTATTTCTCGTGTTTCAAACCCTGTATACCTTCATCCCGCTGCTGTGCAGCAAGGTGAAGAAGCTAAATCCCGATCTCGCCGAAAAATCAATCTCTGTGCTCGTCCCCGCATACAACGAGGAGCTGACGATTCGAAATTGCATCGATGCCATGGCGGGCTTGCGCTACAGCAACTATGAGATCATGATCATCAACGACGGCTCCAAGGACGGAACCTTATCCGCCCTAGACGAGCTCCTGGATCTGGAGCCGAGTACCAGATCGGCCGACAGCAAGCTGAACTACAAGCCGATAAAAGGATTCTATCGCTCCAATCGATACCGCCATATTTATGTTATCGATAAGGTGAATGGCGGAAAAGCGGATTCGCTAAATGCTGGAATCGATCATGCCGCCTCCGATATCGTCATCACACTGGATGCGGACAGCATGCTGGAAGCCGACTCGCTCAAGTATGTGAATCAATATTTTCACGATAACGACATCATTGCGCTGGGCGGTACCGTCAAAATTGTACAGGGCGCCGTGCGGGACAAGAACGGGGCCATCGTTGAGAAGTTTCGCGGAAGAGGGCTCATCAAGAGCCAGATCATCAATTATACGCACGGCTTCTACGTTCGCAAACTCACGCAATCGTATTTTAATTCCATCGTTGTGATTTCAGGCGCGTTTGGCGCTTTCTATAAAGACGTTCTCATTCATGTTGACGGCTTCCGCAGCACGGTCGGGGAGGATATCGACATTACGCTGAAAATCCACGAGTACATTAAGGCCAATAGCCTGAAGAAAAAACTCGTCTACGCCCCCGAAGCGGTGTGCTACACCGAATGTCCGGAGAATCTACCCAACTTCTATAAGCAGCGCATTCGTTGGCAAAAGGCCTTTATTGACTGCATCCTCATCTATTGGTCCAGACTGTCCCGGAAATTCAGCGTCAGCGTGAGCCTGTTCTTTGCGATTGACGGATTTTTGCTGGGGACACTCTCCGCGTTTACTACTATTTTTTATCTGGGGCAGACCCTGATCGTTGGCGGAAACCTCCTGCATGCCATCATCTTCCTGCTGATGAGCGTGCTGCTGAATGCGGCACAGATCATGATCGCCCTGTACTTATGCCGTAAATATGGCAGTACGTATACATTTTCCGATTATATGAAGATGTTCTTGTTCAGCCAAGCGGAGCTGTTAACCTACCGAAATTTGCTGCTGTACATTAACATTGCGGGGACATTCAAATATTTTGACAATGATGAAGGCTGGGGCTTCGTGGAGCGCAAAGGCGTGGCCGCCATCAGCCAGAACATCGCCGCAGGATCGAATTAACTTATGGTGAAGGAGGCTGCCTGAAACAGCATGGTTCCCAATAAAAGAATTATCTATGTCGATATCCTACGAATTCTATCCATTGTTGCCGTCATTATCCTGCACTACACGGCGGAGGTGCTGACCAGCACGAATGATTTCAATTCCTCCTCCTGGTGGATCAGCAACGGCTTCAACTCCATATCCCGCTTCGCTGTACCGGTTTTCTTCATGATCAGCGGAGCGATGATCCTGCGCACGAAGATTACATCCTACAGGGAGTTTTATACAAAGCGCGTCGTACCGCTGCTCATTCCCCTTCTGACCTGGTCGCTCATCTATGGCTTGTACAATCAATACTATCTGATGCGAAGCAAGCTGAATGCCTATGAGTTCGTTGTTGACTTCGGGTATCGGCTGCTGACCGACCGGAATTATGTGCATCTGTGGTTCCTGTACGCCATTATTGCCATATACATGACGGTGCCGCTGATGAGCAAATTTATCAAATCCTGCAGCGAGAAGGATCTCCGGTATTATCTGCTCCTCTGGTTCATCGTCAGTATCGCCTATCGCTTCATCTCGGATACCGTATTTCGTGCAACGGATCAATACATCAACATCCCGATCATGAACATCCCGTTCTTTATGGGCTTCCTCGGCTATTTTATACTGGGGTACTATCTCTTTCATTTCGAGCTGCCGCTCAAAGCCAAAAACATCCTATACAATCTGGGCATCATCTCGTTTTTTATCACGCCGGTAGCCACCTATTTTGTCTCGCTGCGCAGCGGTGTTCTGGATGAAATGTTCTACGGCAACTATTCGATCACCACGTTCTTCATGGCTGTCGGACTGTTTATCTTCTTTAAGGAAAAGGAGGCACGAATCAGCGATCAAGTGAACCATAAAATCCAGAAATTGATCAGCTCGGTCTCCCGGGCGAGCTTCAGCATCTATCTGATTCACCTGCTGGTCGAGATGATGTTATCCGGCCGAACCGAGGTTGAGGCCACGTTTTTGGAAGCCTCCCTCAGTCTGATCGTGAATATCTCCATCATCTTCGCCATCAGCTACATCACCGTCAAGGTGCTGAACCTAAGCAAGACGGCAACCTACATTCTATTCGGCGGGCGGGGTTAAAGGACGATGCGAATAACGATATATACGAAAATATTCATTGTGGTGCTGCTTGCGGGCATGGGTCTCTATTTCTATAAGATCTCCGCGGCAGAGGACCGGAAAATCACGGCAGTCTACGTGGAGGCCTGGCAGGATTACCGAAACATCAAGCTATCGGAGAAAGGCGTGGATATCGCGTTTATCGCTTTTGCGAAGATCAATGGAACGGACCTCTACTTCCATGAAGACAGCACGACCAACAACCAGATCAAAGAAAACATCAAGCAGTTGAAAGCGGCGAATCCGAAGACCCAAATGGTGCTGGCCGTAGGTGGCTATGGTGCGGATGGATTTTCCGACGCTTCGCTGGAAGGCAACCGGTACCTTTTCACCGAGAGCATCATCAACCTGGTCAAGGAGCTGGATCTGGACGGCGTGGATATCGACTGGGAGTATCCGGCGTTCCATGCCTGGAATACGCAGAAAGCGCGCCCGGAGGATACGAAGAATTTCACCAGTCTGATGAAGGAGCTGCGCGAGAAGCTGTACAGGCTGCCTCACAAGAACAAGAAATATCTGCTGACGTTTGCCTCCGGAACCCAGGACTGGTATTTCCAAAACGTCGAGGTCAAAAAAGTGGAGAAATACGTGGATTACATCAACGTCATGACCTACGACCTGACAGGCAAGTGGTCCGACACCACTGGCTTTAACTCCAATCTGTATGTGGACAGCCAGGGGAAATCCAAGCACTCCATTGATGGCATTATCTCGATGTACCTGGACCATGATATCGACAGTCAGAAGCTGCTGCTTGGCGTCCCTGCTTATTCGTACGGCTGGAAAAACGTGAAGGTGGCCAAGGGTGCCAAAGACGGACTCTTCGCTCCCGGTACGCCCATCGACATCGACAAGGTGAACCTCAATTATAAGCAGATCGAGAAGGCCTACCTGAACAAAAACGGCTTCATGCGTTATTACGACAACAAAGCGAAGGCCGCCTACCTCTATGACGGCAACACCTTCATCAGTTACGAGGATCAAGAAGCCTTAAAGGAGAAGGTGGCGTACATCCAGAGTAAGAATCTCGGAGGGGCGATGGTCTGGCAGTACTCCCAGGACGCGGAGGATGGCATCGTGAAGTATCTGACGGAGCATTTGAATGAGAGACAGCAAGACGACAAGCGGTAACATTCAATACCTTTTCTAAGCTATCCTTGACAGCATCTTTACTGGGGTATATGCCTGGCGTCACCACGCCCCTACCACAAAAAAGCCGATGATCATCGCAGTCGAATGCAGATCATCGGCTTTTTGAATCTGTCAGACTCTCGTGAGTGCCTAGTGCGGCCGTTTAAAGAGCTTGCCTGCTAACCATTTTATCGTCTCTTTAGGATTCCCAAATACTCGATCCAAGGCCCCACGTCATTCCGGTAACGCTCAGCCAACACCCGAACGATTTGAGACGTGTGCGTTAAATCGTGCACCACCCACGTCGACAGCAGCTCTCTCAACTTCACCACACCGAATGCCGGGTGCAGGCCGGTCCGTTCGAGATTAGGCTCGGATTCCATTAGATCCTTTAGTTTAGCCAGGTTTTGAGCACGGATAACCTTAAATGCATGCAGCTTTTGATCGATAGATCCCCCGCCAGGTTCGTTTAAGTGAGCGTAACGGTCAAAGGGCGGAAACGGCTTGCCCTCGCCTTCCTGCAGCATAAACTCCAGCCGCGGTATCCAATTGGTCCGCTCACCTTCGATTAGGTGCTCAATCACTTCCATGGCATTCCAGGTGCCTTCCCCTTCATGGCTCCTAAGCCATCCATCCGATAAACCGGATAACATGTGCTCCAAGGTGACGGGGGTTCGCTCCAGAATCTCAACGGCTTCCTTGATATCAAAATTCATAACCCTCAGCTCCCATCCGTTCCGTATTCACCATGCCACTTCCTATAGAAACCGGAATCGTCTCGATTTAATAACGCAATCGACTTATTCTTAGTTCCACATGAATTCGTATCCTATTTTTACATTGATCACTTTTCACCTGTGATTCTAACAGGCTCTATGTGACTGTATCGATTAAAGTAAAGAACTTTGTCCCTTTTGATCCATCTAATCACGATATGGGAGAAGATAAAGAACCATAACAGACCTGTAAGGAAAACCACCCCAATTGCAAAAAGGTTGGCTAGAAGATCTTCACCCATATGATTAGAAAATATCTCCGATAAGGCTGAACACAATAAAGGCAAATAGACAATGGCGTAACGTCGACTCAAACTTCCTATCCAATTCCCCTTTTCCGGAAGTAATCTCATGCGAACGATCTTAGAACCCACCGTATTTCCTTTCCAAATCACAGGGATAACGACCATCAACACAAAGAAAACAATGGCAAAGATGATCTCGTCAACAAGTAATCCTGGACTCTTCAGCAACCCGAATATAAAGCCGGTTATCACTCTGGCAATCATAATATTTAGAAGAACCTCCATGAGCTGGGCACCAAAGGTTGCTTTTCTCTGATTGTGAAAGAAGTGGCTTTGCTCACTAAGGGTTTCCCGCGATGGTATTAACACCAAAAACATGGGGGCGAGTATAAAGCCAAGTACAGTCCCAACCGTATTCGTTAACAAATCATCTACATCAAATATACGATAGGGGCATTCATAAAAGCCAAACAAAGCGGTTCGTTGGGTTATTTCAAAGAAAAACGAAACACCAAAGCCAATAAGAGCAGCATGAAACCATTTCGCTTTCCCCCTAAAAAAATATCTCAGAAAAACACCTAATGGAAACAAAAGCAAAACATTAAAAAACATTTGATAAAAGGCCCGCGTTGTTAACACATGGATATAACTCGAAGGGGCCGTCCAATGAAATCCGCTTTCGCGTTGAATATCCCGTATAAATTGAAAAGGATGATATTGAGTAAAAATCGTGCCGGGATCCATTGAAGCACAATTATTCCGGGCGCTGGGGAGTGGGAAAATCACTAAGAAGAAAGCACTTAATCCATAGAAGATAAAACTTAAGATAAGTAATGTTCTCCAAAAGCTAAAATACCCATGTTTACGATACTGATAAACGGCCCAAGGGAGCGTCAGAAAGGAAGCTAATACAAAACAAATGGATAAAGCAATGAAAACAGGCATTACATAGGCTTGCATTTCATTCTCCCTTTCTAGAAGCAGCTACTCTTTAGTGTTTATATAAGTGTTTCCAAAAGATTGATCCGGCAATACTTTATGATCCAGTTCATCAAAGGGCACATAGACGTAAATGATCTGTGAATAAAAATCGATATTGACTTGGTGTTAACACCAAGTTGTACGATAATAGGGCAAACCAAGCGCTGCTGCAGAAAGAGGTGCCAACATGGGAGACACATTTTCCATCAAACAAGTATCTAAACGAACCGGTTTGACTGAGGATGCCATTCGCTATTACGAGAAGATCGGTCTCCTTCCTCCTCCCGCAAGGAAAGATAATGGCCATCGTGTATATCACATAGTGGATGCCGAAATTATGGAACTCATCACATGCCTAAAGAAGACAGGAATGTCACTGGAGGATATGAAAGCCTATGTGCATCTTCCCTTTAAGGAAAATATTCAATCCGTTCCGGAGCTGAACGCTATGCTCCAGAATTACCGTCAGAAAATTACCGATCAAATTTCGGACCTGCAGCGCATTCTGCGGTTCATCGATGACAAGTTGATCCATAATCAGTCCCTGTTAAAACCCGATAGGGCGACCAGTGAAGAATCTTAAGTATAGGAGAATGACACATGACACATAAAAGAAATAATCGAGTCGCCTTGATCTCGGGCGCAAGCTCCGGCATTGGCTTGGAGCTAACCAAGCGATTGTTATCCGAAGGCTGGCAAGTCATCGCCTTGATCCGTTCTGCCTTTCCAACGGACGATGCACAGATTCAAGATGCACTGCGATTGCGCCAGCTCATAACGTACAAGGCTGATTTATCGGATTTCAAGGATCTCCAAGCCTCGCTGGATCAGATCAAGAAACACGAGGGTCATATTGACTTGCTGTTCAATAACGCAGGAGTCTCCTTCGGCGAATTATCCTACTCCCAACAAGGGCGCGAGATGCATTTTGAAGTAAACTCTATCGTCCCTTATATCATCTTGATGGAGCTGAAGGAGCTTCTTGGGAAGGGCAGCTTCAAGACGGTAATCAATACGTCTTCGAATGCGTTGTTGTATCTCAAAGAGTTCGATCAAAGTACCTTGGCGTCCCCTGTCGGGTTCAAGAAGCTGATTGGGCCTTATGCGGCGAGTAAATTAGCCTTATCGTTGTGGACTCAGGAGATCGCCCCTTCCATGCAGGCAGATGGCATTACGATCCGAAGCGTTTGTCCGGGAGGGAATAAAACAACTATGACCAAAAACGCCGGGATGCCAAAATTCATGATCCCGATCCGTAACCTGTTCTTCTCCCATCCCAGTGAAGGAGCTTCACGTCTGTATGAAGCAGCGCTAGGCCGTTCCCGACAATCGACGGGCGTCTTTCTCAACAAGGGCAAGATAACGCCTTTGAAATTCTCAAGCCAAGGTGCAGCGCTGCTTAGCACGATCGAGCTAATCTATAAGCAGGAGTTTGCAGCCAAATCTTAGAACCTATGCAGCGGAGAATTCGTGATGTTTTCAGCCTTTTCTCATGAAGACTAGTTATCGAGCTGCCATTCCTCCATGAATCGTAGGGTGTTGCGCGCATGATAATCAGCCAAATTCGAAGCAAAGACCTGATCCGGAAATCCACGGTGAAGCAGCTTCAAGCCGCCCGAGGTTAATGAGATATAGTGATGCAGACGGTAAAATAGCATCCGATTCGGATCAAGCCCGTTTTGTTGGAAATACCGATAATGCTTCCCGAATCGCAGCTCAAGAAATGTATGTTCATGCTCGATGTCGAAGAATTGCGCACCTTCAATATCAATGAGATAGGGCTCTAAACGGTCTGTGACCAGGACATGGTCGGGTCCCAACTCGCCGTGGATAAAGCCATATCGCTTGCGTGAATCTATCCTGGATTCCAGTTCATGCAACACAGCGAGCAGCCTGTCGTGATTCTTCCGGATACTCTCGTTATGCAGCACGATATAGGACAGCTGTTCCTTGGCATTTTCCAGCTGTACAAGATGGCATCGCTCCCGTTGATTCCCGCTTTGATCGGGCTTTCCATAGTTTTGTCTGTGGTTTGCATGCATGCGTGCGACCATGGTGCCCACCCGTTCAAAGACCTCATCCCGAACCCGTTGATCCGGATGCTGAAAGTAGGCTTCCGCCTTCTGTCCCTCCATATATTCGACTAATGCATAGTCAAACGGGTATCGCTCCCGTTCCGTGTGCAGATCATATAGAGCAGGCGTAGAAATACCATGCTCCTTTAACCATCTGTTATTGATTTCGAACGAATGGCCGCCAAAGGATCGTTCATGCACACTTTCGTTCGCTATTTCTTCCTGAAAATAATTCTTCGTCAAGTCCCACACATACAACACGCATGAGAATCCATTTTGACACTGGATCTTATAGACGACCTTTTGCGCCCCGCCATGCATCCTCGTGACATCCGCCACAACATAACCGGTACCCAAAACCTTTCCGACATACTCCTGTACATCTGTTTCATCGAGGTGACAAGTCCAACTCATGAGACCACGCTCCATTTCATTTGGTTTTGCCGGCTTCCCTACTCTATGGCATTTCCGGGCAAAAAAATAGACTGTTTCTTTCGGCTCTGCTATGATGTTGAATAATGTCTCGAATAAAATAGTCATCCGATGAATAGCCCTTGGACACCAGTCCAAGGGCTTTTTTGATAGCACCCGATTCATGCTCACTATGGGAACGTTCCGCTATCCTTACGTGCCGCAGAAGGTTCGGTAAGGACGCGACAGCTCAGGCACGATAGCATACTCCGCTTGTTCCGGGGAATGCGCATATGGATCGGACAGCGCATGGAGCAGCTGCTCCATCACGCTGTAGTCCCCCTCCTGCTCCGCTGCTTCCAGCGCTTCCTCCACCCGATGGTTCCGGGGAATGACCGCAGGATTGCTGCTGCGCATTAATTGATGGGATTGTTCCTTCGATTCCTGCTGGCTGCCAATTCTCGCCTGCCAGCGCTCATACCAGGAAGCCAATTCGGATGTGCCGTTTAGAGGCGTATCCTCCAGCTTGTCAAACGTTAACGCACGAAAGGTATTGGTATAATCCGCCTGGTGATTTTTCATCATCTTGAGGAGATCTTCGATCAGGGATTCGTCGTCCTCCTCTTCATGGAAGATCCCCAGTTTGGCTCTCATGCCTGCAAGCCACAGCTCGTGATACAGATCGGTAAAGGTCCCGATCGCACCCTCGGCCAGCTTGACGGCCTGTTCCTCATCTTCATGCAGCAGTGGCAGCAGGGATTCGGCCAATCTTGCGAGATTCCATGCCGCAATATACGGCTGGTTCACATAGGCATAGCGGCCTTGTGAATCGATGGAGCTGAATACCGTATTCGGGTCAAAGGTATCCATGAAGGCACAAGGGCCATAATCAATCGTTTCGCCGCTGAGGGTCATATTATCGGTATTCATCACCCCATGGATAAAACCAACGAGCTGCCACTTGGCGATTAGAGCGGCCTGACGCTTGATGACCTCCTGAAGCAAGACCAGATAACGGTTGGCGCCGTCACCATGGTCAGCCTCCGGGTAATGCCGCTGCAGGGTGTAGTCTGCCAGAATCCGCAGATCCTCGGTTGTACCCGCTCCCCTTACGTATTGAAAAGTCCCCACTCTCACATGACTCGAGGCCACACGGGTCAGAATCGCACCCGGCAGCTCCCTCTCACGAGTGACAGGCTGGCCGGTGGACACCACCGCGAGGCTGCGGGTAGTCGGTATCCCCAGCGCATGCATGGCCTCGCTGATAATATATTCGCGCAGCATCGGACCCAGAGCCGCCCGACCATCTCCTCCACGGGAGTACGGGGTCCGGCCCGAGCCTTTAAGCTGAATATCCATACGCTCATCCTGCGGCGTGATTTGTTCACCCAACAGGATCGCACGACCGTCGCCCAGCATCGTAAAATAACCGAATTGGTGCCCGGCATAAGCCTGTGCGAGCGGCGATGCCCCCTCGGGTATCTCGTTACCCCCGAGGATCGCTGCACCCTCTGGGCTCTTCAGCCCCTCGGCGTTTAAACCCAGGGATGCCGCCAACGTCTCATTAAGGATAATCAGCTCCGGTGAGCGCACAGGCGTGGGATCTTGTTTGGTAAAAAAGGACTCAGGCAGCTCGGCATAACTGTTGTCAAAATTCCATCCTATATCGATCATGGCTTTCTTATGGGTCATGGGATCTCCTTCTTCAAGCAGGTTGATGTGACAGTATCTACTTATTATTTAAACACAAGTCGCTCTTTGTAGGGTTTACTGAAGGAAATTTATTATTCTGCTGGTTCAAAGGCCATATACTTTCTGATATCTTAAAAAAAATCGCTGTCGAGAATGCCTCGACAGCGAATCGTACCCATCCAGATATTAATCCCGATTCGCCAGCTTCGCCAGCAACCGGATAATTTCGATATATAGCCATACGAGCGTAACCAACAAACCGAAAGAGCCGTACCACTCCATATATTTGGGTGCACCTTGCTGTGCTCCCTCTTCGATAAAGTTAAAATCGAGTATGAAATTCAGCGCAGCAATGATGATGATGACAACCGATATTCCGATGCCGATCGGGGTGCTGTCGTGCAGGTAAGGCACCGCCACACCGAACATGCCCAGAACGAAGCTAAACAGGTATACAAGTGCAACGCCGATGGTTGCTGCAATGATCCCCTTTTTGAAGCCTGCGGTTGCCCGGATCAGACCTGTTTTATAAGCGAGCAGCATCCCGAGGAATATGCACATCGTCAGTAAAGCCGCTTGCAATGTGATTCCGTAATACAGATTTTCGTAATGAGCGGATAATGCCCCGAGGAAAAATCCCTCCACAATCGCATAGATGGGCGCCAAGTAAGGGGCTGCCTTCGGCACAAAGCTGATGATCAGCGCCAGAACAAAGCCGCCTATGGCTCCCCCGATCATGAACGGGAATACATCATACCCGTTAAAATACATAACCCACGAAATGACGGCTGCCCCGATCAGCAGCGCGAGCAGCATGAACGATTTGTTCACCGTTCCGCCAATCGTCATCGTTTCCTGGCCGTTGTAATACCCACTCTTCTCAAATGTTTCCTCGTTTAGTGTCGGATTTCCACTGCGCCCTATCAATTAAATGCCTCCCTAACCTTCTTTTTTGTATTCATTTTAGCATAGGTTGGAATATTTTAGGATACGAAAAATATTGCATCATCATCCAAAGATTCTAACAATACATGGATCATCGGGAGAACTAATATAACCCCTATCTTTACATATACAAAGAAAAAAGCATCTCCCACTCAGGAAATGCTTTATTCATTTTATGCTTATGTTATTTTTCCAGTCCGCCAATAAATGCCTCAAAGTTCGTAGCAAGACGGGTAATCTTGTAATCATTGTTTTTGCCCACATGGATAACCTCGGGCTCCCCGTCATTTCCGGATGAACGGTAGTCCAGCATCACGACCTCGGATTGGGAAGGACAATCGCAAATGACCACGCCAATCTCAGGGTATCCGCCATGCTCGATCATATAGCGGCTGCCCAAGCTTCCGCACAATGATTTCTTCTTCTCTCGTCCAATGCCCAAAATACCTGTAATTTCAATATAATCCTGCGCTCCATCTCCGATAGGAAATTTCCGTTTGCGGGGAATCCCGCCATTATGTAATTTCATTGCTTGAATATAAGAGGCGGGAAGCTTGAAGACTAATGCTTCCTCCACGGATTCAATCAATTCATCCGTAGGCGGAGCCGAGACGTATTGGTCTGCCTCAAGCGCGCCATCATCCCAGAAATTCAACACATCAGGGTCCGTATAAGACACTTCAGTGGGTTCTTTAGCAGGTTTCGGAGCGGTTTTGTTCCGAATCCACTCCAGAAACTCCAGCGTATCCTCATCGCCGGGATCCAGGTGATCAGCCACTTCAAATGCTTTGCGAGCATCCTCATACCGCTCCAAATAGTAATAAGCAAGGCCTATGCGGTAATGCCATAAGGGATCATCCTTGCCCTCTTCTTGAATGGATAGGAATTGCTCAACCGCCTCTTCATAACGTTCAAGATTATTCAACGCTCTGCCCAAGTGACTGATCAGCGCATAATCGCGATCTTCCGCAGGAATCTCCGTAATCGCATCTACGATTTCTTCAAATTCATCCTCTTCATGCCACTCTTCCAACTGCTCTATTAGCTCCTCACTCATCGTTTCACGCCTCCCACTCTAATCATCTTTCTGAGATTATACCATTCCGGCATGTCACTCTCCAGCATAGTGAAGCTAGCGGTGCATACTATGCCCTTGGACAAGACTATGCTCTTTTGGGACCTGCTTTACGATCCCTCCTGGTTCGAATGTATAAATTTCAATATCAAAACCAGATTCACAGTATAATAAATGAGCATACTGTAGATGTACGGTGAGAGCCTGTATATAGGTATTCGAATATAGCGTAGAAGAGGTTGAAGATGAGTAAGAAACACTTTACGGATTATCAATTAAGCGAATCGATTGTGAAAGCGCTAAATAGCTTGGGCTATGAGACACCGACGGAGGTACAACAGGAAGTCATTCCGGTTGCGCTTGAGAAAAGGGACCTGGTGGTCAAATCGCAAACAGGTAGCGGCAAAACAGCTGCTTATGGGATCCCGCTCTGCGAGCTAGTGGATTGGAATGAGAATAAGCCGCAGGCATTAATCCTGACACCAACCCGCGAACTGGCGTTACAGGTCAACGAAGATATCACGAATATTGGGCGTTTTAAGCGAATCAAAGCAACTCCTCTTTTTGGGAAACATCCTTTTCACATACAAAAAGCCGAGTTAAAGCAAAGAACGCACATGGTTGTGGGTACGCCGGGACGTGTGCTGGACCATATGGAACGCGGATCGCTCTCACTGGAGCGGATTGCTTATCTCGTCATTGACGAAGCGGATGAGATGCTGAATATGGGCTTTATTGAGCAGGTTCAGTCTATTATTCAACGGCTGCCTCGTGACAGGGTCACCATGTTATTCTCCGCCACGTTTCCTGAGGATGTGGCCAATTTGGCCCACAAATATATGAACCATCCTGCCCACATTGAGATTCAAGCCAGCGGTATAACAACTGCCACGATAGAACACGAGCTCATTCAGGTGATGGAGACGAGGAAGCTCGCCCTTCTTCAAGATCTGCTCATTGTTGAGAGTCCGGAGAGCTGTATCGTGTTCTGCCGTACGCAAGAGCATGTGGATAATCTATTCAGATCATTGGCTGATCTTGGCTACCCATGTGATCGTATTCACGGTGGAATGGAGCAGGAAGAGCGTTTCGAGGTCATGAATGCGTTCAGAAGAGGGCAATTCCGTTACTTGATAGCGACGGATGTAGCCGCGAGAGGTATCGATATCACGAATATCACTCATGTGATTAATTACGATATCCCGCTTGAGAAGGAAAGCTATGTTCATCGCACGGGACGTACGGGGCGAGCAGGCAAAACGGGTAAAGCGATTACTTTCGTCACACCAAGGGACGATAGAAGATTAGCCGACATTGAAGAGTATATTGGGTTTCCCATACCCGTAGTGAAAGCTCCCTCCAAAGAAGAAGTCGATCACCGGCGAGAAGCTTTCGGGCACAAACTAAGAATCCAACCCGAACTGAAAAAGGATAAGCGTGAGCAATTAAACAAACAAATTATGAAGCTTAACTTCAATGGCGGCAAGAAAAAGAAGCTTAGAGCCGTAGACTTTGTCGGAACAATTGCCAAGCTTGAAGGGGTAACCGCCGACGATATTGGGATTATTACGATCCACGATTTTGTGACGGATGTTGAGATTCTGAATGGCAAGGGACCTCTTGTGCTTGAAATGATGAAAAACACGACGGTAAAAGGCAAGCTGTTAAAAGTGCGCCAAGGGAATAAATAAAAACTTAATAAGAACACTGACATAACGCCGTCAGTCATCGCAGCTCATAATAGCTATAACACCAACCATAGCGGGTTATAGGAGGAAAATAATAATGAGCACACACCCAACATTGCGAGGATTTGCAACCATCAGTTACTGGTCGGACGATATGGAAGCGGCAAAGGCTTGGTATTCGGATCTGCTGGGTATAACGCCTTATTTCGAACGTTTGGGACCCGATGGTCAACTGGCCTATGCCGAATTTCGAGTTGGAGACTACCAGCACGAGCTGGGTCTCATTGATCGCCGTTTTGCCCCTGCACAACCAACGTCCGGCCCCGGCGGAGCGATCATGTACTGGCATGTCGATGATATAGAGGCCACCCTGAGCCAATTGAAATCCATGGGTGCTAAAGAGTACGAGCCGCTCGTGCATCGGGGGGAAGGTTTTATCACGGCATCTGTTACAGATCCATTCGGCAACGTGCTCGGCATTATGTACAATGCTCACTATCTAGAGATGCTGAATTCACGAAGCCAGGGGTGACCCAAAAACATGGAAATCGATAAGACGGTACACGTGCAGACTCGGCAGGATTGGCGGAAGTGGTTAAGTGATCATCACCGTGCTGAAGATTATTGTTGGTCGATCATTACGGACCCTTCCGTAAATTATTTGGATTTGGTTGAGGAAGCCTTATGTTTTGGCTGGATTGACAGCACACGCAAAAAAATGGATGCCACGTATACAGCACAACGTTTCTCGCCCAGGAAGAAAAACAGCAACTGGTCAGAGCTCAATAAAGAGCGCGTCCGACGGTTAGAGCGATTAGGATTAATGACTGAAGCAGGAAAGAAAGTACTGCCCGATATGAGGACCGAAGCTTTTGTAATTCAGGAATCTATATGGATGGAGTTGCAGCAGGACGAAGTGCTATACCACAACTTCAAAGCCCTGCCAGAGCTATATGTTAGAGTCAGGATCGACAACATCCAGTCCGTGCAAAGCGACGCAAGTCTGTATCATACACGATTGGATAAATTCATCGAACATACTCGTATAAATAAAATGTATGGAAAATGGAATGATGATGGTCGTCTTTTAGGGAAGTAAACCCCTCAAAGCCGAAACTATGCTTCCCTTCTATGTTACTTCACGCTCCAGGCCCCAAAAGGAGCAGCGTAAGCTGCTCCTCATTCATCATGACCTCCATTTGCATCCACTTTTACACCACATACTCCGCCATAATCTGCTCAATATCGAATGGAGTAACCCCATTTTCCACCGAAAAGATCGTTTCCGCCTGATCCGCTGTATCTACCCACTCTCCTCTTGCCTTCGCATGCAGCATGAAAAGATCATACAGGTCAGCTTTCCGTAAGGTTGTCATGGCTTTCCCCATCAAGACCATCCCCTTCTGATTCCCTTCTACATTGTTGTAGTAATGTGGATGTCTCGTCAGGGACAGATCGGTCCAGATAACCGTACGTTCCGCCAAATCCAAAATAACAGGAATAGCGATCTGCGTATCTGCTGCGACATCGATTTTATTGGCCACCGTCGATGGCTCGAATATTTCACCGGAACCGGGTTTCTTGCGCATCATCCAGCCCACGAAGCACTCCGGCAGGTTGCAGTACGGTTGATTCGTAAACGAATGAAGAGTCGCCACAATATAACGTCCGCCGTACTGGACGATGGATGGAATATGCAAATCAATGAATTCGCATGCTCCTTGAGGGGCCGACACGATGTCTCCGCTGTGGACAGCCTTGTAATTGGATGACCGCAGATTCGTATAAGAGATATGCTCGACATACTGCCAGTCGTGATCATACATGACGGCGGACAGGTCAATATCCACGCGGCCCGTAGGCTCCCCGTCAACCCGTCCCTCCTTCCACCAGCTGAAGAAACGGATGGTATCCCCTTCCGTCATCGGCACGCGGCTTCCCCGAACCAACGTATGCAGGGCTTTGCTTGCCGATCTCTGGGAGAACGGCACATGATAGTCCTTCAAGCGCTCGTCGACATAGGCCTTTCCTAAGGGCGGCAGTGCGGCAAACCGCTGGATCAACGCCTGCTCGCATACCTGCACGATGTCCCGGCATGCCGCTTCATCAATCTCCGGGAGCGTATGGGGCACGGCAAAGGCTTTGGCCACATTTCCTTTTGGAAAAAAGACGCGCAGCTCTTGAGGCTCACGGCGGCGGGCAAAATGGTTCTTCACTTGCAGCAATACAGGCGTCGATACTTGACTCGCGACTTCGCCAAAGGCCAGTACAACATACTCCGTATGTTCGGTGGATCGCAATAACTGATCCAATCTGCGGGCAAATTCCCCCGGACGCTGCATCAACAGATCAATCAAATTCCAGACCTGGTTGTACTGAAATGCAAGCTCCACACTCCCGTTATACGTGGTAAAGGGCTTATGATTGCGTAAAATATCAAAAGCTTCCTCGCAGCGTATATACCGATGCTTATATTCGGATGGATGCAGAATTTCGCCCAAACGAATCCAGCGGTCCTTAAATCTGAGCATATCCTCCGTTATCGGATGGCAGCGTTCCAGCAATCCGAGCAACAGCCGTCTTTCACGCCGCTTAAATTTGCGAAACCGCGTGGCTTCCGCCAGACTGACATCTCCGTCTGACCACGCCACCGCCAGACGAAGGACATCGGTTGCGGTTTTGAAATAACGCCCGATCACCTCGATACCCCCCTTGTCATGCTTCATTAATGAGGCTGCCACGAATCCCGCATTCTCCTTGAACGGAATCTCGGGAGGGAGAATGGCATCCAGTTCATCCGCATCTGCTAACTTGATAACGGCCTCAATATCCTCTTTATCTGTTTGGGAGATGGAGCCTTTAGCCTGGATAAGCTGACGTATCATGGCATAAAAATCCGTTTTGCTCCCCAGTTCAATGACTTTCAGTCTGACTTCGTCCTGCAGCGGAAGTCTCTCCTCAAGCTCATACTCAGGCAGATCCCAAGTAAGGTAATGATAGATGGCATTCAGATAGAGCTCCGCGTCATCCTCCTCCATCACCTGCATCGGAAAAGCAGGATACATCGGCTCATATTTCACATGCGCACCTACCAGCAGCCTTAAATCGGCAATCAGTGGTTGGTAAAATGCTTCAAACTGTTCCTCGGATAAGGTACGAATCGCGTGTAATAGTGGATATGAGAACGCAAATCCAAGATGTTCGATGTTTTTTATAGCCGTCGCCAAATAAGCTTTCGATAGCCGCCCCGGCCCTTGGCCTTCATTTACAATCAATTTGTTCGCTCTTCGCAAATAAATGGTATTCATCATCATAAAAGAGTCCAGGAGAGCCATATCCCTAATGTCATTAAAGGAATAGTAGAAGGAAGGAATATGATAGCCTGGACGCCTCCTCTCTTGAATAAAACTCCTTCAGGAAAGCTGCGACCCTAGGTTCGCCAATTGAAATAGAAGGAAGGATCGCAATAGCCTGAAGGCCAAAGTTTCAAAGTCCATGACCTCAAAATCTTTGATGAACCCATCATCCCATACCCGATAGTCGGCCAACAGGGCGAAAGTATTACGACTTTGGAAAATAACCACCGTTCGCTTTCCCAACATTTATGACACGTGTCATACGGATCTCTTTACAGGTGTGAATGTTGCGCCGGTCGGATCGTTCCTACAATAGTGACAAGAGAACTTAGAAGAAAGAAGGAATGGGAGATGGAACAACGAAAGGACAGAATCCGCCTGCTGGACATTTTGCGGGGCTTCGCGATCCTGGGAACGCTCGGGACGAATATTTGGATTTTCGCGCATGCGGGGGACCTCAGGTACATTACTACCTTTGATCATTCCGGTTGGTGGGGAGCGAATGACTTACTTCGCATGATTGTTTTATTCCTGGTGAACGGGAAACTGCTCGGACTGCTGACCATCATGTTCGGCGTCGGTCTGGAAATGAAGTATCGGCAGGCCAAGCGCAAGGGAAAACCGTGGCCTGGCGTTTATTTGTGGGCCGTCCTGTTCCTGGTCCTCGAAGGCCTGCTGCATTTTATATTGGTCATGGAGTATGACATCTTAATGAGTTATGGAGTAACCGCCATCATTGCAGCCTTCATCGTAAAGGGCGGCGACCGGATCATCGCGCGTACGATGAACGTAATCGGCAGCGTCTTCGCTATTGCGATTCTGGCCCTCGCGGGACTTATGCTGGCTAGCGGCGCAAGCGTATCGTTGGGCAGCTTTGACGATGTTGTTGCCCTTTATCAGGATGGCACCTGGATGGAGCAAGTCCAATATCGGCTGGCGAACTTCCTTCAGCTGCGAATGGAAGCCATCCTCGTGATACCGACCAACGTGTTTCTGTTCCTGCTCGGGATTCGCTTCATGCGCTCAGGCGTATTCTCCCCGGACGAGAACGGCAAAAGGCTGCGGAAAAGGCTATTTAGGCTGGGAATATATGTAGGCGTACCGCTCAACCTGCTTATTTTTGTGCCTGGCGGCGCTTTCGATCTGCCGGTGCGCTATTTATTCGCCCCGCTGATGTCCATGGGGTATATAGCAATTTTGGCGAGAATGATACAATATACGAAGTTGGAATGGCTGTGGCGCCTTCTGGAGAATGCCGGGAAAATGTCGCTGAGCTGCTACGTGCTCCAAAATCTCATGGCATCCGCCGTATTCTACGGCTGGGGCTTGGGCCTTGCCGGCAAGCTGAATTCGGCCGCCATTATCGCCGTCTGGCTGGTAATCTCCGTGTTTCAGCTGGGCATGGCATCCTTGTGGCTTCGCGGCTTCAAGCTGGGACCCATGGAAACCGTCCGTAAACAGGCGGTAGGTTTCTTCGAATCAAGATAGCCGGATTGGGGGCTAGATATGTTCTATAAGCTGTATCCGAGGGATCAGATTAAAAGTTATTTGCTCATTGATATCATACTTACCGTATTCTTATGCTACCGGGTGTTTCGTTCGGATACGGCACTGGGATTGTGGGGCAGCCTCTTGCTGCTCCTGCTGTTCCTTGTTTCGTTCTATGTCGCGCTATGGCGCAGGGGCGGCTGGCTGCTGGCTGCCGTGCTGACAGGCCTGTTCGCCATTGGCGTACTCGGGGTATATACGGGGCCGAGCACCCTGATGTTCGGGATTATTTTTGCCGACTTGCTGGGCCGGTCCAAGTCGAAGGGGCACATCGCCATCGGCAGCGGGGCCATTGCTCTATCGTACCTGCTCGTGTTTGTTATCCGTCAGGAACCGTTGCTTGAAACGTCCAACGCCATTTACCTTCCGTTCATGATCATCCAGACGGTATACCCTATCGTCATCTACATCAAGGAGAAAGCAAAAAGCCTGCAGGGGGAGCTGGATGAAGCCAACGAGCAGATCGCAAAGTATATCCAGCAGGAGGAGCGGCAGCGAATCGCCAGGGATCTCCACGATACCTTGGGGCAGACCCTCATGATGATCAAAATGAAGAGCGAGCTGGCAACGAAATGGGTGGATAAGGATGCTGCCCAAGCCAAGCGAGAGCTAAGCGAGATACTCGATACCAGCCGAACGGCCCTGAAGCAAGTGAGGGAGCTGGTATCCGATATGAAGTTCATCTCGCTGGCAAGCGAGCTGGAGCATTCGGCCAAACTGCTGCATACAGCAGGAATTTCGCTGAGCATCGAGAATCCGGAGAAGCTCCCGCTGTTATCCAGCGTGGAGGAAACGATGCTTGCGCTCTGCGTCCGGGAAGCCATGACCAATATTATCAAGCATAGCCGTGCCAAGCGGTGCACGATCAGACTGGAAACGAAGGACCATGCCTTCGGAATCCATATCGCGGATGACGGCGTGGGGCTGGCGGGGAACCGCGACGGAAACGGCATCCCGTCGATCATGGAGCGGATGAAGACGCTGGGCGGCTCTTTCGCCATCGCCCCATCGCCTGAGGGAGGCACCAGGGTATCCTTGAATCTCCCGCTTCGCCGGCATGAAAAGGAGGACGCTTCATGATTCGAATCGTTATTGCGGAAGATCAGAAAATGCTTCGCGGAGCATTCGCCTCATTGCTTCATTTCGAAGATGACATCGAGGTCGTTGCCGAGGTGCCGGACGGGCAGCGAGCCTGGGACGCGATCCGGCAGCATCAGCCGGATGTGTGCCTGCTCGACATCGAGATGCCCCATATCAGCGGTCTGGAATTGGCCGATTCCATACGTCAAGCAGGTCTGCCCTGCAAAATCATGATCGTTACGACCTTTGCGCGCCCGGGCTATTTGCAAAAAGCAATGGATGCTCAGGTAGAGGGATATCTGTTAAAAGATGAGCCGATCGATTTCTTGATCGAAGCCATTCGGCGGGTCATGAAGGGCGAGCGGGTTGTGAGTACCGATCTGGCGGCCGCGCTCTTCATGAAGGAGGAGAATCCGCTCAGCGAACGGGAAATTGAAATGCTTCGCTTAACCAAGGAAGGCATGACCACCGGCGACATCAGTAAAGCCCTGTTTCTGACGAGAGGCACCGTTCGCAACTACCTCTCCTCCGCCATACAGAAGCTGGAGGCTGATTCCCGGCAGCAGGCCGTGGCGATCGCCGAAGATAAAGGGTGGCTGTAAAACACGTGACCCAAATTTAAACCATTTTTAACCAGAACCGTCCGCTCGTTTTAACCTTGATCCGTTACGATAATAGGAAATTGGAGCAACAAGGGAGAGAACGAGAACGTATGCGAGTATTGGAAATGGTGTTGGTGGCATCCAGCGTTTTGGTGCTGATGGTCTTACTGTTCCGTAACACAATCAACCGGACGACAGAGGCTATAGCCGGCGTCGCTTGTGGCTCACTGTTAGCCGTGCAACTGCTGTTTGAGGGCTATAGGTGGCAGATGATTCCGGCCTATATCGTCGCCGCTTTGCTCCTCGCCTTCGTCTTATTTAGACGCAGAAAAGTCGGAAAACTGCTGCGTTACACGATATTGGCTCTATCCATTGTTTTGCTGGGCGTATCGGTTGCCTTATCGGTATTGCTGCCGGTCTTTCATTTACCCAAGCCTTTAGGCGAGTTCAGTGTGGGAACAGAAACGTTCCATTTTATCGATGACGACCGGGAAGAATCGTTTACCGAGCAGAAGGGCGACAAGCGAGAGCTGGTCGTTCAGGTATGGTACCCTGCTGCGGAATCTGGACGGAGCGCAGAGAAAAATTCGGTGTTCCCTAAGGATAGAAGGCTCTTCCATGCCTATATGCAAGCTTATTCCGGATATCTGGGCCTTCCCGCTCCCACCCTCGACTACTGGAAATACAGCAAGGCCAATACATCTATCCATGCCGATTTGCATCCCGCGGACAATCCGTATCCAGTGGTGCTGCTGTCACACGGCATGGGGGTCGGCAGAATTTTGCATACCTCGCAGGCTGAACATCTTGCCAGCCACGGCTATATCGTATTCGCAGTCGATCATACTTACAGTACCGTTATGACTGCATTTCCGGACGGGCGCAAGACCGGATTCCTTACGGAGCAGTCTCAAGAGCGATTATTTGAAGACAGCCGCGCCATTTTAGATGTGTGGAACAAGGATACAGCATTTATTGTGAATCAGTTAGAGAAGCTGCATTCAGGCGCCATTACCAGCAAATTCGAAGGAATGCTGGATATAGACAACATCGGCATGTTGGGTCATTCCTTCGGTGGGGCAGCAGCTTTTGAAGCCGTTTATTCCAACCCGCGAATCAAGGCCGGCGTGAATATGGATGGCACGTTGTTCATCACGAAGGATCGGGACGACATGAAGAAACCGTTTATGTTCATGGAATCCGAAGATTTTATGAATGTGAACGAGCAGCAGGCGAAGTACCGCAAAACACCGGCCACGGATGCTGAGCTCAAGGGGCTCCGATTAACGCGAGAACAATTTGACACCATTCTGGCGAATCGGGAAACGGAACTGAAGCTGATGGACCGTTTATCGCAGCAAGGGTATGGAAGGACCGTTTATATTGAAGGAGCCGGGCATTATAACTTCACTGATCTCCAGTTGTACTCTCCGCTTATCGGACTGACTGGCATGACCGGAAGCATGAATGGAGCAAGGGGCGCAGAAATCGTCAATCGCTATCTTTTGGAGTTTTTCAACCAGCATTTACGCGGAATCGAGAGTAAGCTTCTGGCCGGTCCCACTGAGGACTATCCGGAAGTGAAATATCCGAGCTCGGTTTTTCAAGGTGAATAAATCCATAAGTATGAGTCAATGACCCGCATGAGGCACTTTGGAATAAGTGATCTTTTCGGGTCATTTTTGTTCAAGAATCAAACACCCTCCCGCTCTGTGTCCATTTCTTTGTATATTCGCTCATAATATACCTCATAAATAAAAAAATCGATTCTCATTATAAATGGTCATAGCCCCGTCAAGTAGACAATAAAAAAAGAGAAATTTTATTAAGCGGCGACTTTCTCCCGAAACTCAATCGGGGAGAGGTCGCCCAGTTTGTTTTGGAAACGTTCCTTGTTGTAAAACAAA